>NZ_BAAIYF010000001.1:0-669516 GCF_057546105.1 Paenibacillus sp. YAE3
CAGACTTAAGTGACCGCCTGCGCGCGCTTTACGCCCAATAATTCCGGACAACGCTTGCCCCCTACGTATTACCGCGGCTGCTGGCACGTAGTTAGCCGGGGCTTTCTTCTCAGGTACCGTCACTCGGGTAGCAGTTACTCTACCCGACGTTCTTCCCTGGCAACAGAGCTTTACGATCCGAAAACCTTCATCACTCACGCGGCGTTGCTCCGTCAGGCTTTCGCCCATTGCGGAAGATTCCCTACTGCTGCCTCCCGTAGGAGTCTGGGCCGTGTCTCAGTCCCAGTGTGGCCGTTCACCCTCTCAGGTCGGCTACGCATCGTCGCCTTGGTGAGCCGTTACCTCACCAACTAGCTAATGCGCCGCAGGCCCATCCGTAAGTGACAGATTGCTCCGTCTTTCATTACCGCTCCATGCGAAGCGATAAATTATCCGGTATTAGCTACCGTTTCCGGTAGTTATCCCGGTCTTACGGGCAGGTTGCCTACGTGTTACTCACCCGTCCGCCGCTAAGTCTCAGGAGAGCAAGCTCTCCATCAACTCCGCTCGACTTGCATGTATTAGGCACGCCGCCAGCGTTCGTCCTGAGCCAGGATCAAACTCTCCAAGAAAGTTTGTGACTCATTTTGAATCTGACGAGAAATAATGAATTTTTCGATCGAGCAAAGCCTAATCGGAAATTTCATTATATTAATTCTCATTTGTGCTCCACAAATCATCCGGCCATAGGGCTTGGACCGATTTGCTTCGCGATCGGCTTTGCAAGCAAAGCCTGTATCTCACTCGTTGTTCAGTTTTCAAAGATCAAACTTCACTCGCCATCGTCGAAGTTCTTATCGGCGACAACTTTTATATTATAACATGTCCGACTGTTTTATGCAAGCTCTTTTTAAAATCTTTTTTGAAGCACTGCTTGCTTCGAATTCATGAATGTTGTTCATCCCATTTCGTGGTTCGCAACATCATGTTTTCTTGGCCGGAATTAGAATATACCATGTACAGAAACATAATGCAACCTTTTTTTTAAAAAATAAATGATTCGTTTTACTTTTCATTCTCCAAAACCGTGCGGTAACCGACATCACCTAGTTACGTCCAAAGCCAGAGGCAATGAGCCAGGTAAACCTTTTAAGCTGCTGCCAATCGAAAAGAAACCCAAAGGACATTCGATAACGGCAAGATCAGCACAACAAACAAAAGGGCCGCTCTCCATTCGAAGGAAAGCAACCCTTTTTCTACTATATAATATTTATTCTGTTCCCAGGAACACGAAACGGAAAATAACGATAACCGCAAGCACCCACATCAGCCAATGGATTTTCACTTTGCGCTTCATCCCGATGTTCGCGAAGATCGCCAAAATGACGTAGGACAAAATCCCGGCCGAAATACCGTTCGCAATCCCGCCGGTGAACGGCATCAAAATGATCGTCAAAAACGCAGGGAAAGCTTCAAAGAAATCATCCCACTCGATGTTCCGGACTTGGCTCATCATAAGCACGCCTACCACGATCAGCGCCGGTGCCGTTGCCGCCGAAGGAACCACCAGGGCAAGCGGAGCAATAAACAGGGACAAAATGAACAGCACGCCCGTCGTGACCGCCGTCAGACCTGTCCGTCCGCCTGCTTCGACGCCCGCGGTGCTTTCGACGAAAGCCGTCACCGTGCTCGTACCCAAAACCGCGCCTGCGCTGACGCCAACGGCATCGACCAGCATGGCTTTCCCGATCGTTTTTTCGCCTTTTTCCTTGTTTTTCATCAGGCCAGCGCGAGTCGCCGTACCGACCAATGTTCCGAACGTATCGAACAATTCGACAAACGTGAAAATAAATACGATATCAAACAAACCGATGTGAAGAGCGCCCTTAAGATCCAATTGGCCGACGGCCAGATTCGTAAAGGAAGGAATCCAATTGGCATGCGCCAGGCCGCTCAGGTCCGTCACGCCCATCGGAATGCCGATCAACGTCGTTACGACAATCCCGATGAGCAAGGCGCCTTTTACTCGCAGCACCATCAGGACGGCGATAAACAACAGACCGATCAAAGCAAGAAGAGCGTCTTTATGCGTAAAGAAGTCGCTAAGCATCAAGTTGAAGTTCGCGCCGCCGACCGGCTTGCTGGCATCCGTGCCCGCGTTGACCGAAATGGAAATCAGGTTGCTCAGCTTAAAGCCAACGATCGCGATAAACAAACCGATGCCGACCGTAATCGCGTTTTTCAGGTTTTGCGGAACGGCCGTCATCAGCATCTGCCGAACCTTCGTCACGGTCAAAATGAGAAATACGATACCCGAGATAAATACGGCGCCCAGCGCCGCCTGCCAAGTGATCGCTCCGTTCGAGCTGAGCACCACCGTCATAAAATAAGCGTTAAGCCCCATGCCCGGCGCCAAAGCGATCGGAATGTTGACGAATAATCCCATCAGGATCGTTACCAAGCCCGCTCCCACAGCCGTCGCAAAAAATACTCCCTCATTCGGGATGCCGGCTCCGCCTTCGCCCAAAAACAGCCCGTTGACGAACAGGATGTACGCCATGGCCATAAAGGTCGTCAGACCGGCAATGATTTCTGTCCTTACATTGGTTCCGTGTTCCTTTAACTTAAAGAAACGCTCCATTTTTACAGAATCCCCCTTAGAAAATGTGTCAGGACGACAAAAAAAAGGCCCGCAGACCGTTACAGATCCGCAGGCATTATGCAAAAGGAAGAGATCGCTACCCGTGCACGTCCTGACAAACAGCCTTACGCATAAGGTGTGCCAAGCGCATGCAGGTTATCCGCATCCCTTCTTTTTCGTAGCCAGATCATTACGGTGATCTCGTAGAGACTCCCGGGCCGATTCCCGGGATTATACGAAAAAAATGATGATGTATTGTCGTTTCTTACATCATTTATTCTAGGGAGACGCGCGAAAATTGTCAATATAAAAAACGAATATTAAATCGCCAAATAATGTCCATTGTTCGGAATTAACATTTTTTATCTAAATTTTATTCGATTTCGACGATCAATTCGATCTCTACCGGCGTATTAAAAGGCAGCTCATTCGCGGAAATCGCGGAACGCGCGTGTTTGCCCTTTTCCCCGAAAATTTCGACCAGAAGCTCGGAAGCCCCGTTAATGACGTACGGCTGTTCGACGAATCCGTCCGCGGAATTGACGAAGGCCAGCATTTTTACCACCTGTTTGATCCGGTCCAAATCGCCCAAATGCTCTTTCAACACGGAAATCAGGTTGATCATCACCTGGCGCGCCGCATCATACCCCTGCTCCACCGTCAGGTCGCTGCCCACTTTCCCCGTATATTTCAGCTTGCCGTTGACGCGGCAGTCGTTGCCGGAGGTATACACGAGGTTGCCTACGGTTTTGGCCGGAACGTATTCCGCTACCGGAGTCGGAACCTTTTCTAAGACGATCCCTTTTTCTTCGAGAATTTTTTCGATTTTTGCCATGATAGTCATCTCCCTTTTAAATTTAGCTTGTGCTTCGATACGAACCTGTTTTGCATTTACCGTTCCAATTCATGCCGGCAGCAATGCTGCACGGGGATAAACACGCCCGGCCGTTCATGCGTATGATGCCGATGCTCCATCGTTTTGCGGCCGTTGACGAGCACCGCGGAAATCCCCTCGGGATGCCGGATGGGGTCCTGGTAAGTCGCCGTGTCGGAAATGCGGTTCGGGTCAAAAATGACGATGTCCGCGGCATACCCCGGAACGAGGAGCCCGCGTTTGCCAAGCTTGAACCGCTGGGCCGGGAACGATGTTACTTTGCGTACCGCCTGCTCAAGCGTAAGTATTTTGTTCTTTCGGACATACTCCGCGAACAGCCTCGGAAATGTGCCGTAGGAACGGGGATGCGGTTTGCCGGTGACGCAGCCCAGGCTGTCCGACGCCACCAGCGAATAGTCGTAGCGAATGACCTCCCGCACATCATCCTCGGACATATGGAAATAAACAATGGATACCTGTCCGTTTTCCCTGAGCAAAAGCTCCAGCGCGGCATCCTCCGGATCCATGCCCCACAGCTCGGCGATCTCCATCATATGCTTCCCTTCGAGCAGCTTGCCCGCCGCCGACGGCACGGAGGATACGAAAACGCTCTGCCAGCCGGTCGAGCACACGAGGTTGTCCCAAGTCGTCTGTTCTTCCCGGAGCTCCTGCTTGATTCGGGCCCGGATGGCCGGATCGGCGATCCGCTCCAGCGTTGCTTCGATTCCGCCTTCGAGGACCCATGGGGGGAGCACCGTCGTCAGCGTCGTCGAGCCCGCGGAATACGGGTACACGTCGCAAGTGACGTCCATCCCGCGGCTTCTGGCTTCGTCGATCAGCTCCATCGCGGCCCCGGTTTGGCCCCAATTGATCCTGCCCGCTGCCTTCAAATGGCTGACATGGAGCGAAACGCCGCTTTGCTCCGCGATCCAGATCACTTCGCGCACGGATGCCAGCAGGTTGTTGCCTTCGCCGCGAATGTGGGTGGAGAACAAGCCGCCGTACGCGGCAACGACCTTGCACAGCTCAGCCAGCTCTTCTTTTGGCGTATAACTTCCCGGAGCGTATAACAGACCGATGGACAAGCCGATCGCACCGGCCTTCAAGCCGTTTTCCAGCAGCCGTTTCATCCGGTCGAGCTCGTCCTTGGTGGCCGGGCGGTTTTCGAACCCCATGACGGAGATGCGAAGCGCGCCGTGCGCCACGTAAGTGGAGACGTTTTCGGACGCGGGAGACTTCGCCAAATGCTGCATGTATTCCTCGATGCTTTCCCAAGGCCAGGGCCAATCCGTGCGTCCGATGACGGGCTCGATATAGCTTTTCAGCTCGGCAGCCCGGTTTTTCACGTAGGGGGCAGGTGCCAGGCCGCAGTTGCCGACGACTTCCGTCGTGACGCCCTGCTGCATCTTGAACTCGCTGTCCGGCTGGTCCAAAACAAGCAAATCGGAATGGCAATGCCCGTCGATAAAACCGGGGGCTACCACCTGCCCGCGCGCGTCGATCCGCTCCAAAGCTTCGGCGTCGGTTCTGCCGACATGCGTGATAATCCCATCCTTGACGCCCAGCTGTCCAAAATACCACGGATTTCCGCTGCCGTCCACAATCCTTCCGTTTTCGATGACGATATCAAGCATCTTCTTCTCCCTCCCGCTGCGCTAGGCCAGTCTCCCTCTTGCCAAGACCGGGATGGCCCGAATGCTGCCGTCTTTCGAAGCAAAAACTTCGTTATGCAAATTAACCGTCGAACAAATATGGTTCGGGACTATTTCGAGAACGTCGCCGACATGCAGGCCGTGCGGGCCTTGCGTTCGGATCATGCCATGCTCTTCATTCATTTTTTCGAATACGGCATCCGGATGGCCGACGATTTCGCCAAAACCTTTCAAATGCAGCGGCGGTTGCCCGGGCTGCACGTCGGTCGCAAAGGTTTTGCTGCCGCCGTCTACGACAAGCCGATCTTCCGCGGGAACGCTTACAACCGTAACCAATACTTTGGCCGCCCAATCTTCTTTCGAGCAGGCTCCCATCACGGCGAGCATCCGGTCATAAAAAATATAGGTGCCGGGCCGCACTTCCGTGATGCCCTCCACGGCTGCCGCATAAGGAGCGGTTGGCGTGGAGCCGACGCTGACGTCCCGGATGGCGATGCCCGCGGCGCGCAGCCTTTCGGCCGTTTCGACCATGATGCGTCCTTCTTCCTTTCCTGCCGCTTCGAGGTCCAGCGTCCCTGCCCCTTCGAACACCGCGCCTTTAAACGTAAAAATACCGCTCAAATCGAGCCCCGGCAGCTCCGCAATCTGTTTGGCCAGCTCTACGGCCTCATCCGGACGCACCCCCGTGCGCGCCAGCCCCGTGTCGATTTCAAGCCGGACCGACAAGGTGATTCCCGCCTGCGCAGCCTCTTGGGAGAGATTCCGTGCGCCTTCGATGCTTTCGACGCCGACGATCATGCGGATTTTTTCCGCCAAAGCAAGGATCCGCTTGATTTTGGACGGGGATACGATCGGGTAGGCGATAAAAATATCGTCAATGCCGTGTGCCGCCATCATCTCCGCTTCCCCCACTTTGGCCGCCGTGATGCCGGATGCCCCCGCAGCAAGCTGTCTGAGCGCAAACTCGGGAACTTTGTGGGTTTTGATATGCGGGCGAAGTTGTACCCCGTTCCGCGCGGCGATGTCGGCCATGCGGCCGATATTGCGCTGCATAACCTGTTCATCGATCAGGATGCAGGGCGTCTCCAGCAGCTCTTTCGTTACCATGCCTTAAACCTCTCCCCTCTCGCGTACGCCTGTAATTTGCAATTCCTAACATAAGCCCATTATATAGGATAAACAATAGGAGGAAAGGAAGGAAATGATAAAATTCAACGAAATCGGTTGCGGAATCGCCGAATGCCCCGAAGAAAAGGGATGAAATCTCCGCGCGGCGGAGACATTACTTTTTATACATCGAAAGGCAGGTGCGAAAGAACATGACGACATCGAAATCCGAACCCGAATACAGCGACTTCTCCAACGTCGAGTCCCAGCGCAACGACCTGACGGCCGAGGAGTTTCCGGAGGGCCCTTACGGCTCGGGCCTGGAAGCCGAATCGATCGGCAAAAGCGCCCCTTGGGGAAAAGGCCAAAACGGCCCGCGCCCGTACGGTTACGAAAACCTGCAGCTCCATGAAGGTTCGGGCCGGGACTATCCGGCCGAAGATTTGATGACGGACGAACAAAACGAGCGCGAAAACGGCGAATAACCGGCGGCATGCCCAAGTGACGCTCCCTTAAGGTAGACAGGACATGCATAAGTCCAGCTGCTTTGAGGGAGCTTTGCCATGTAAAGCCTCGCGCGGCAGAAAAAGCAAAAAGAAAAAGCCATTCGCCGTAAACGATGAATGACTTTTCGAACCGATTATCCAATGAACAAATAAATAAGGGTAACGAGGAGCGAAACCCCGAAAATGCTCCCCGCCACAAGAGTATGACGTTTCCGCTGCATGACGACGATGGCGATGTATTCGCGGATCATGGCATTCGGCCAGTAATAAAACGCTGTTTTCGAACCGATTCCCTGGCTCTTCAAACCTACCTTTTTCGCGTACAAGCTGGCTCTGAACAAGTGGAAATTGTTCGTCGTAAAAATGCTGTTATATTCGCGTCCCTTTATCGACTCCATGATTCGTTTCGAAAAAAGCATATTCTGGTATGTATTTACCGATTCCGTTTCCGTTATCGTGTGCTCCAAAGGAATGCCGCGCTCGAGCGCAAATTTTTGCATCGCTTCCGCCTCTGAAATATTCTCGTCCGAGCCTTTTCCGCCTGAAAAAATGATCGTCGGCGGAAAAGCCGCCGCCGCTTGCTTCCGGTAAAAATCAATGGCTTTTTGAATTCTGCTGGCCAAAAGCGGCGGTACCTTGTCGTTAATCAATCCACTGCCAAGAACGATAATAAAATCCTGATGATATTTAGGTCTGTTCAATTGATACAGCAAATATGCGGTCAAAAATTAACATTCGTCTCGGGTCCGTCAAATAAAAGGCCAGGAACACCATAAACAACGCAAGAGAAGTCAGTCCAAGGGCTGCAAGCATGTAAATCAAACCTCAATTTTTATGTATTTTTTCAAAATGTCAAATATATCTTAACCCTTTCAAAGCGGAAAAAAACGCATGAACCTGAACGATAAAAAAACTCCCTTTTATTTGCCAAAAAAAGCAGATAAAAGAGAGTTGTTGTTTCAGATGATCGCCCGCAGGTAAAAAACAGCTGTACCGTCATGCCGTCCCCTCTTACTTCCAAGGGGGGACAAGCATGGACGGACATTTACCCGGCTTACTCCCATTCGATCGTTGCAGGCGGCTTGGAGGTAATGTCGTACACGACGCGGTTGACGTTCTCCACCTCGTTCACGATGCGCACCGAGATTTTCTCGAGCACGTCCCAAGGAATGCGCGCCCAGTCCGCGGTCATGCCGTCGATGGACGTTACGGCGCGGATGCCGACGGTGTAGGAGTACGTACGCGCATCGCCCATGACCCCAACGCTCTTCATGTTAGGCAATGCCGTGAAGTACTGCCAGATTTCGCGGTCCAGACCGGCTTTGGCGATTTCTTCGCGCAAAATGTAGTCGGAATCGCGCACGATCGTAAGCTTCTCTTCCGTTACTTCGCCGAGCACGCGGATCGCAAGTCCAGGACCCGGGAACGGCTGGCGCCATACGATGGCTTCCGGCAGGCCGCATTCCAAACCGACCTTGCGCACTTCGTCTTTAAACAGAGTTTTCAGCGGTTCGATCAGCTTGAACTTCATGTCTTCAGGCAAGCCGCCGACGTTGTGGTGCGATTTGATCGTTTGCGCCGTCGCCGTGCCGCTTTCGACGATATCCGTATACAGCGTGCCTTGGGCAAGGAAATCGAAGTCGTCGAACTTGGCGGATTCTTCGTCAAAGACGTAAATGAATTCGTTGCCGATGATTTTCCGTTTTTTCTCCGGATCTTCCACACCGGCCAATTTGCCGAGGAAACGGTCGCGGGCGTCGATTTTGACGACTTTCATGTCGAATTTGCCGACAAAGGTTTCCATGACGCTTTCGGCTTCGCCCTTACGCAGCAAACCGTGATCGATGAACATGCATGTCAGCTGGTCGCCGATCGCTTTGTGGACGAGCATGGCCACGACGGAAGAATCTACCCCGCCGCTGAGCGCGCAAAGCACTTTGCGGTCTCCGACCTGTTCGCGGATGTCGCGCACCGCGTCTTCAATGAAGGTTTCCATGCTCCAGTTGCCTTCGCAATGGCACACTTCGTACAGGAAGTTGCGGATCATTTCGTTGCCGTTCACGGAGTGGCGTACCTCCGGATGGAACTGAACCGCGTACAGCTGCTTGTCCAGGTTGCTCATCGCCGCAATCGGCGCCGATTCCGTGCCTGCATCGAGCTTGAAGCCTTCAGGCAGCTCGACGACATGGTCCCCGTGGCTCATCCATACGGTTTGTTTGGCATCCAGACCTTTGATCAAAGTCGTGCCCGGATTGAATTCCAGGTCCGCTTTGCCGTATTCGCGTTTGGCCGCGCGCTCCACTTTGCCGTTCAGCTGATGGGCCATCAGCTGCATGCCGTAGCAAATGCCGAAGATCGGTACGCCCAGGTCATAAATCGCCGGATCCACATGGGGTGCGTCTTCAGCATATACGCTCATCGGTCCGCCGGAAAAAACGATCCCTTTCGGGGAGATCTCGCGGATTTTGTCGATCGGCGTATTGTATGGCAGCAGTTCGCTGTATACTCCCAAATCGCGAATGCGTCGTGCAATAAGTTGATTGTATTGTCCACCGAAGTCCAAGACGACGATGATTTCATTTGGTTTGTTCATGAACGTGCCTCCCTCAATTGTTGAAATTAATTATACGCAACGATAATTCATACCGTCAAGGAAACCGGGGCGGCAAGCTTATGCCACTTTTTTGGAGATCCGGAGGCAGCGGCGCAAATAGGCGATGCATCTGCCCCGTTCCATCGGACCTTCGTCATAAGCTATCATTTCCCAATCGGCGGCAAAATCGTACAACATCCTGCGTATTTCGTCTTGTTCAACAGGGAGGGACCGTATATACTCCCGGACCGTGCAGCCTGCGGGGGCGGCGCCGAAGCGGCGCGCCAGGGCCCGCCAGACAGGGCGCGCGCTTTGGATCAGCTCGTTTCTTCCCGGAAACCGCCGTCGGGTCGCGTAAAGGCGAAGCCATAGAGGCAAAAGCCCCAGCCATGGCAGCGCCCAGACTACCGCCAGGGCAAGCGCTCCCGCCAAAGCGGCTCCGACGGCGAACCATGCCGCGTGACGGAGCATGAAAGCCAGCGTCGAACGCAAACCGTCAACGGCCGTGCCCGCCAACGCTTTCAGAACATGCCCGTCTGCCGCGGCCGGACGGAACGCCGCTGCCGTTTCCGACGCGCCGCCGGTCAACGCAAAGCCTGGCGTAGGATCGAACGGAATCCAGCCGGACTCCGGAAAATAAACCTCCACCCAGGAATGCGCATCGCCTTCGCTGACCAGATACGTGCCCTCTTGGCCGACTTCTTGTTTTCCCGGCGCAAATCCCTTCACGTACCGCGCCGGGATGCCCTCGCTACGCAAAAGCACGGCCATGGCGGTCGAAAAATGATTGCAGTATCCGGCACGGGTCTCGAAGAGGAAGTCATCGACGAAATCCGTGCCGGCCGGGGGAACCCTCGTGTCCAGCGTATACTTTTCGTGCTCCTTCAAGTAATTCAGGACCGCTTGAACCCGGTCGTAACGGCTGCCGGCCCCAGCCGTCATTTCCTTCGCCAGATCCTTCACCCGCTGCGGCAGCTCCTCGGGAAGCTGCAAATACCGTTCGCGTACGGCGAGCGGATCCGGGCCCGACTCCCGTTTCAGCCGCTCGGGGTTTTTGTCCGGTATGGCGACTTTCACGGTATACCCTTCAATTTGCGGCTGCCCTCCGTCGAGCACGACTTTGACCGTGCCGGCGCCAACGTTTCTTTCGATGGCGGCAGGCAGCGCCGAACCTCCCGGGGACAGCCGCATGTCCACGATTTCGGCGACCCTGCCCCCGCCAAACAACGGAAAGCTTTGCCGCAGTGGTTGCTCGAACGAGACATGCTGGGTGATTGTCGCCAGCCCTGCCGAAGCGTCTCCCCCTTGCTCCGCGATCACGCCGGGGGCATACCCCGTTTTGACGTCAGCGCCGGGCTCCGACCATTTCCTTCCATTATATTCGCTGAAGGTTTCGCCGCGCCAATAGGTCGGAACCGGGGTTTGGGCCGTGAAATAGATCCGGCTGCTTTGCTGAAGCGGAAGGCCCATGTCCTCCTCTTCGCCGGATAAATTATAGCCCGTCACCGCCGCCGCTTCTTTGGCCCCATACCCATATTCGGATTGAACCCAATTCGCCAGACGGTTCGCGGCTTGCTGGAGCGAAAAACCCGCAGCCGGCTTCGGCTCCGCCAGGCTCCCCAGCATCCAGCTGCCGGCAACGACCGTCAGCACGACCGCGGCAAGGGAGGCCCCCCATCGACCGTACTCCGGTTTCGCCATGCGGCGGCTGCCAGGAAGCGAACGTTCCCTTAAACGCGAGAAATGAACCATGCCCTGCAGCAGAAGCAGCAAGGCGCTGGTCCGGACCACGTCTCCATACACGGACAGGCCGAGCAGCGTTTCAAGGCAGAACAAATACAGCAGCGTGGCTCCCGCGAACAGGAGGATGCTGCTTCGGAGCAAGGCCAAGGATTGGACCGAATAGACCAGCAGCGCCCAGCCGACCATGAGCACGAGCATGCGCGCATCTTGGCTTAATGCCGAAAATCTGAAGGTAGCGGCAAGCTGTTCGGCATCTTGGCGCAGCACGGATAACATGGAAGCCAGGCCAGCTTTCTCCCCGCTTTTTGCGATGACATCCGCCCAAAAAAGAAGCGTGCAAAGTCCGTACAAAGGCGCCAAAAGGGGCAGCCGTGGACAAAAGGCCCCGAGCAGCAAAAGCATGGCCGTAAAGCCGTACATGACGCCGAACCATTCCCGGCTGACGGACAGCACATCCAGCGGTTGCAGCGGAACGATCCATTCCATGAACAACCCCATCAAGAGAGCGGAGATGGCGAGCCGGAACCATAAAGGATCTTTGCCGGTTTCCATTTACACCGCCCCCTCTCCGGCGCGAAACGGACCGGTCAAGCCGACCTTCGTCACGCCTTCGGAATGAACGGCATAGATTCCGGCACCCAACCGGGAAAGGCGAACGGCCGCCGCAAAAGCCGAAGATTTCCCTGCACGCTTCTCGCGTTTCCCGTCAGCCTCCTCCATCCCGGCATTCAGGGCCGTGCAATACAAATGAACCTGGACGCCCCTTGCCAGCAGCCGGGCTGCCGCCTCGGACGTTGGCTCGCTGAGCGTCCCGGTGATGAGCAGGACTCGCGTCCCGGGGGCCGCATGCCTGAGTTCCGTTTCCAGCAAGGAGCCCAAGGCCGGGCCCTCGGCCAGTTCAACCGAAGACAGGGCGGCAAGCATGCGCGAATAACCGCCGCTGCCTGAAATCCGTTCCTCCGCCGGTGCGGCGGCAAACGACGCGAGCGGGTCCGATGCGCCGCAGACCAGCTTGCCTTTGGCTCCGGAACGCCTCATCTCGCTGACGATGCCGGCCGCAGCCGATACCGCCTGCTCAAAATCCCGCTTTGCCCGTTTCACCCGCTCCTCGTCCGTTCCTTCCCACGCAACATATCCGGCGTAGGAACGGTCCAGAACAACGAGACAATGCGGATCGCGTTCGTCTTCCGGCAAAAAAGTGTCCAGGCTGCCGCGTTTGGCATAACTTTTCCAATGGATCCGGTTCATGGGATCCGTCGGCAAGTAGGGCCTAACCTCAGGGCCTTTGACGCCCTGCCTCCGTTCCATCGTTTGGGCCGGCTGCGCCGCCCCATAAGCCTCGGCGGCCGGGGATTCCGACAAGCCGGCGACGGGCAGCGGCTTGGGCAGCACCAGGAGGTTTCCCTCCGATTTTAGCACCCGCTCCCCTTTAAACCAGCCGAAAAGCCCGCCCCATTCCAGCCGGCAGGCATCGAAGGAATATACGCCGCGCGGCAGGCTGCGCAGCTCGCAGCGATATGCCAGGCGGCGCCGGAATCCCGGGAACAGGATCTGCCGGCTGCTGCCGCCGGTGTAATAGTCTTCGACGGCAAGCCAAGGCACGGGGAGAAACGATCGGAACCCGATCTCCACCTCCATGACAGCGGTTTCTCCGGACGTCACGACGGGGGCGGACATCCGGCGCTGGACCGTTACGTTCCTCGGCCCGAGCCATTGCAGCAGGATGCCGGACGACACGACCCACCCCGCGAGCAGCATCAAATACAGCGCGGAGGCTCCCCCATGCCAAACATACAAGGCGCATAACGCGCCGAACACGCAAACCCCGGCCGACCACTCTGCAATCCGCCTTTTCATGGCTTTGCTCCTTTGCGGGCGGCGACCGGCATCGTCAGGCCGGATAACAGCTCCCTCACGACGTCCTCGCTTTGCGTCCCGGAGAGCACGGCCTCATGGCTGAGCACCAGCCTGTGGGCAAGCACCGGCACCGCCACATGCTTCACGTCGTCGGGGATGACGTAGGAACGGCCGGACATGTAGGCGGCAGCCTGCGAAGCCTGCATCCATGCAAGCGTCCCGCGCGGGCTGATGCCGAGCTGAAGCTTCGCATGCCGTCTCGAAGCGTCCGCAGTCTGGACCAGCATCAGCTTGATCGCGTCGTCCACGAAGACGCTTTTGGCCTCCCGCTGCATGTGGACCATCTCTTCGGCCAGCATCACCGGCTTGATCCGGTCCAGCGGGTCGTTCCCGGCCATTCGCGTCAGCAGCTCGATCTCCTGGTCCGGATCCGGGTATCCGAGCTGAATCCGCATAAGGAAACGGTCAAGCTGCGCTTCGGGAAGACGGTAGGTTCCTTCGAACTCCAGCGGATTTTGGGTCGCGAGCAGCAAAAACGGACGAGGCAAGAGATGCGTATGGCCGTCCACCGTTACTTTTCGTTCCTCCATCGCTTCAAGCAGCGCCGATTGCGTCCGGGGCGAAGCCCGGTTCAACTCGTCGGCCAGCACCAGATTGTTCATGAGGGGACCCGGACGGTATTCGAATTCGCCGCTTTGCTGGCGGAATACCGACGTTCCCGTGATGTCCGCCGGCATGAGGTCGTACGTAAATTGGATTCGCCCGAAGCCCGCGCCGAGACAGGCCGCCAGCGAGCGGACCAGCATCGTTTTGCCGACGCCGGGAATGTCCTCAAGCAGCAGATGCCCGCCGCAGAGCATCGACATCAGCGTCAGCCGGATTTGTTCCTCTTTGCCGACAATGACCGTGCCGACGCGGTGAATGACCCTTTCAAGCAGCTCGGGAGCAAAATCCCGATGAGGTAAGGAAGAAGTGGACAATGTCAAAACCTCCGATTCATTATGGAGTGGCCGTCTATAAACGGAATCTATGAATATAGCTTTTCCACAAATGAAAGGAAGTAGACATGATTGCCCGGGTTGTTTTTCTTGAGCAGCCTACCATAGAAACGGTTAGGACACCTTGACCCGCCGCTCCTCCCGGTTTTCGGAAGCCGCCGCGTCGGCATATCCGGCATTGGCGAACAAGTCCCGCAGCGGAATCCAAACCGCATCGTTGATCATGGTGACGGACGTCGTGACCGAAGAGACGTTTTTCCCGGCTTTGGTCACCGTCAGCCGTCCGGTCCGGACCTGGATGTTCAGCACGGTATCCGAATCCGCCGACAAGGTCACTTTGGCGGTCTGCGTTTTCGGATCCCAAACGGCGTTCCCGCCCAGCCTTTCGGCTACGGCACGGACCGGAACCAGATAATGCCCGTCCTTATAGAGGTATTCTCCGGGATTCAGCGTCGTTTCCATCGGTCCGACTTCGAGGCGCAGCGGTTTGCCGCTCGCGAACAAGGCGCCGTTGCCGGCGACATGCGACTGCACCCACGACTCGCTTGGCGCGGCGCGCTTCAGCTTTTTCGCCTTTTCGTTCACTTTGAACTGCACGGGTTCTTCGTCCGGCGACAGGACGTCAAAACGATACCCTTGCTTTTTGTAATGCGCAATGATTTCAGGCAAAGCCTTCACGCTCTCCTCATGGCCGCTGCCGTCATGCAGCAGGAGCACGACGCGGTCCGAGTTCGCCGGGGCCTTGGCCCCTTTCACGATTTCAGCCGCGGGCACTCCCCGCCGCTTCGAATCGCCGCTGTCCACGTTCCAGTCGGTCACGACGTATCCGCCCAGCTTCATCAGGCGAAAATAGGTATCATCGAAATGGCCGGCCGTACCGCCCGGGGCCCTGACCAATTGCGGCCGAACCCCGGTGACGGCATAAACTTCTTCTTCGGTCCGTTTGATCTGGTTCCAGAAGGCGGGAAATCCGCTATAAAGTTCGGTATAATGATGATCATAGGAATGATTGCCTATCGCGTGCCCTTCTTCGTGGATGCGCCGCAGCAGCTCGGGATACCGTTTCACCTGCTCGCCCAGAACGAAAAACGTGGCGCGGATATTATTTTTTTTCAAAATATCGAGAACTTTGCCGGTTAAAGCGCTGGGTCCGTCGTCAAACGTAAGGAAGACTGTTTTTCCGGCTGAAGTTGGATGTTTGGATTTCGGGGATGCGGATGTGGTTGCGTACATCGGCGGAAGTTGCTGCAGAACCTGTTCCTGCACCGAAGCTTCCGCGGTTTGAGGCTGCCGAACCAGTTCCTGTCTGCTGATGAACGGTAGGATCATGAGGAGCAGCAAAGCAATCAATAATCGTTTTACCATCGGGAAAACCTCCACTATTTCTATGAATTCTGCTTTCTGGTAGATTATATGGTGGGAGGTTCGAAAATAGACTTTACGGATCAGTCTTTTGGCAAGAACATCTTGGATCTGGTTTGGAGTGAGAATGTTGGAACTGCTGAAGTGGATACAGCTATTGTTTGGAGATTACGGTTATATCGTTTTGTTTTTGGGACTGGTTCTGGAGTTTATTGCGCTCCCTTTTCCGGGTGAGACGACCATGGCTTATGCGGGGTATTTATCCTACGCGGGGAATCTGAATTTCGGCTGGCTGATCGTGCTTGCTTTCCTCGGGACGACCATCGGCATGACCATCACGTATTTTATCGGCCTCAAGGCAGGCCTTCCCTTCATTCACAGATACGGCAAATGGGTGCTGCTTTCCGAAAGCAAAATCGATCACGTGCAAAAATGGTTCAACAAGTACGGGCAAGGCCTCATTTTCATCGGGTATTTCATCCCCGGCGTGCGCCATTTTACCGGATATTTTGCGGGAATCATCTCCGTTCCCTTCCGGAAGTTCGCTTTGTATGCATACAGCGGGGCGCTGTTCTGGGTGGTGCTCTTCATCAGCATCGGCAAGGTGTTCGGTCCTCAGTGGAACATGGCCTTTCATATGGTAGAGAAATATTCCGTTTGGATCGTCGGCGCCATCCTGCTGCTCGCGATCGTCCTGCTGGCCGTTCGTTACCGGAAACCTCTCTCGGCGCTGATGCACAAGCTTTTCCGCAAAAATAAAGCAAAGACCGTATCAAAGACGCGTTAATCGGATGGCAACGTTTGAAAAACGTACAAGGTCCATCGAAATAAAACAAAAGGGTATCCCTCCAGGTTGTTCAAACCTGTCGGGACACCCTTTTTTTGCGTGCGATTCATTACCCTTTCGCGTTCACGGCTTTGCCGACGTTCGGCATCTCCGCCTTTTCCGACTTCATGTTTTCGTCTTGCGGTTTGGTCTTTTTGATAAAGAACGCCAACACCAGCGAAACGGCGCTCAGCCAAGTGGCGATCACGAACGCGTCGTTGATGCCGTGCACCATGGATTGGGCCGACAGGGCCGCCATTTGCGCTTTGTCGGTCGCTTTGGCGGCGCCGGCTTTCAGCCCTTCGGTCACGTAATGCTTCGTTTGCGAAGTCATGACCGTCACCAGGATCGCCGTACCGATCGAACCGGAAATCGTCCGCAGCGTATTGGACATCGCCGTACCGTGCGCGTTCAAGCTGCGCGGCAGTTGGTTGAGGCCCGCCGTCTGGATCGGCATCATCATCAGCGACATGCCGAACATGCGGATCGTGTAAATCGTGATCAAATGCGCATAAGTCGTTTCAACGCTCAAGCGGCTGAACTCATAAGTCATGTAAGTCGTGATGGCCAGGCCGATGACCGAAAGCCATCTTGCGCCGATTTTATCGAAGATCGCCCCCGTAATCGGCGACATGATCCCCATCAGGATCGCCCCCGGCAGCATCATGAGGCCGGACTCCAACGGCGTAAAGCCGCGGATGTTCTGCAGGAACAACGGCATCAGGATCATGCCGGCATACATCGCCATCGTGACGATCACGTTGATGATCGTCGTCAGCGTAAACATGTTGTATTTAAAAATGCGGAATTCGAGCATCGGATTTTTGGACTTAAGCTGCATCCACACGAACGCGATCAAAGCCACGGTGCCGACCGCCAGCGACCATACGACCTCCCGGCTTCCCCAGCCGTCCGTACCCGCGTCGCTGAAGCCGTACAACAGGCCGCCGAAGCCGATCGTGGACAAAATGACCGAGACGGCGTCGAATTTCGGCTTGGTGACTTTCGTGACGTTTTTCAAGAAGAAAATTCCGATCAACGTCGCGATAATGGCAAACGGAAGAATGATGTAGAACAGGACGCGCCAGCTGTAATGCTCCACAAGGTAACCGGAAAGCGTCGGTCCGATCGCCGGAGCGAGAATCATTGCGATCCCCATCATCCCCATCGCGGAGCCGCGTTTTTCAATCGGGAAAATGTTCAGGAACACGACGGTCATCAGCGGCATCAAAATGCCGGCTCCCCCGGCCTGGATCAACCGTCCGACCATCAATACGCCGAATGACGGAGCCAAGGCGCATATGAGCGTGCCGATCGAAAACAGGGACATCGCCGAAATGAACAATTGGCGTGTCGTAAAACGGGCGATCAAAAAGGCGGTGACCGGGATCAACACGCCGTTGACAAGCATATAGCCGGTGGTCAGCCATTGTCCCGTCGCGGCTTGGGTAATCCCGAGGTCGGCCATGATTTTGGGCAGGGCCACGTTCATGAGCGTCTGGTTCAAAAACGCCACGAAAGCGCCGATGAGCAGGGCGGCGATAATCGGCCCTTTTTTTATATGCTCGATGGACTGAGCTTCGCTGCTATTCATAATAGATTTCTCTCTCTCCCTTTTTCGGATAATATGTCGATAATCTGCTTGTGCGTCCTTAACATGTGACGCCGGTCCTCTTCCTTGATATGTAAAAGAGGTTCAAGATAGTCCTGGCAAATGGCCTCGGTGCGTTTCCGCAGTTCATCTCCTTCCTTCGTGTTTCTCAGCGTAATCGATCTCCGGTCCGTCTCGGAGCGTTTGCGTTCCACCATCCCCGCCTTGACGAGCCGGTTCACGACGCCGCTGGTCGTACTGTTGCCTATAAGAATCAAATCCGCGAGCTCGGTGAGTCCGATGTCCGGATGGTCACGGAGCGTTCGCAGCACTAGATATTGAATCCAGGTGGTCCCAAGCGATTCCGCTCTCTTCCAGAACAGCTGGTAGAAGCTTAAATGCACTTGGCGAAAAGAATACAGCACTTCAATGATTTGTTCCTGTTCCCGGGATTCCAAAACCTGCCCCCCTGTTTCATAACCTAATATTTCGCATACGAATTAGTTTAATGCCTGCCTGTTTCCATGTCAATAAAAATATACGAACAAATTTACATATGTTTTTACAATAATATTTCATAAATTATCTGAAAACAACTATTTCGGATTAGACATGTCCCCTTAGCCCGAACTAGATCCCCGGAACAGCAAAAAAGCCGGTCTCCGCCGCCGCTTAGCAGCGGGTACGGAAACCGGCTTTTGAAGGATCACAAATAAAGAAAAATTGCATTATTCCGCGGCCAAAGCGCCCATTTCGTTTCCTTTGGATGCGGATGCTCCTTGTACCGCCTCGATGGCAGCGCCCTTTTTATCCTGATGATGCGCCATGATGACCTTTGCTCCGCAAAGGAACAGGAACATGATCAAATAGGTAACGATGTATTGCAGCGCCGTGCCAAGCCCGGCTTCCATATGGCCGCCGTAATAAAACAAGGCGCGGAACCCGTCCACCATGTACCGCGTCGGCAAAAACGAGCTGAGCGCGCGGTGAAACTCGGGCAGCGTCGTGACTGGAAAAGCGCCGCCGCTCCCGAAGATCCCCATGATGTTGACCGGGAACATCGCAAGCATCCCCCATTTGCCGAGGAACAGGCTGAGCATTTTGAATAAGAAAAACATCGTGAGGGAACTTAACAGCAGGAACAGATAAATGCGCCAAACGGCCGTCGTATGCGCGCTATCGAAAACGCCGAACACGAAGATCATGATCACCGATGTCACGAGCACCGACGTAATGACTCCAAGCAATATTTCGGTCAGCAGTTGTTTGGCATGGCTTAGGCGATGACCTTTGCGTCTCATGTTTTCGGCGATTTTTTCCACATATCCGTGGATCATGTTGACCCCGAGCAGGCCGCTGATCGACGAGATCATAACGACGACGAAAGGCGTCATCCCTTTGTTGATGTTCCCCGTCAAGCCCAAGGCATTGGTGGTCTTCGCCTGTACCGGATTATCCAGCAGCGTTGCCGCTTGCGGCGATACCTCCAGGCCGAGCTTCGTCATGCCCGCCTTGATTTGCTGGCTGACGCCGGCGTTCACGGTCGAGGCGACCGTTTGAATCGCGGTGGTAGCGACGGAGGAGGCGAGCTGTCCGCCCGCTTCGTTAACCAATATCTCCATCCGTGCAGGTTTGCCGCCGGTTTGTCCGGTCATCAGCGATTTCTGCACGCCGGACAGCGAAGCGGAATAGTCGGCCGGGATGACGAGCGCCCCGTATGCCTTGTTGTTTTTGATTTGTTCGACGGCTCTTTCCCTGCTGGACTCGATCGTCCATTTAAAGGAATGTCCGTCCTGCGTTTGAATCAGATTGTCCATGATCTTTTGGCCCATGTTCACCGAGGCGGCGCCTTGATCCTCATTCACCACGATCAGCGGAAAATCCGTCAATCTTTGCGACTGCCCGCCGAATACGGGCAAATATATGCTAAGCATGCAAAGCATGAGAAAGGCCGTGCACCACACCGGGAACCAGGCGATTTTAACCTTCAGTAACCTTTTCAAAATAACACTTCCCTTAAGTTATGATTCATATTTTTTGCATATCGCTTGATTCCGAGTCCAATTTACGGTTCATGATCCGCATCATCACGTACAGAACCTCGAGGTCATCCTGGCTGAGCTTTTTGAAAAAGTCAGCGGCAAAAGAATGCTCGAACGGGAAAGAGGAGATTTCATGCCCTTCGTCCGTCAAGCTGATGAAATGGCTTCGCAGGTCGCTGGGATTTTCCGTCCGGGCCACAAGCCCCTTTTTCTCCAGCGAATCGACCAAATACGTAATGGACGCCGCCTTCAGCTTCAAATGGCTCGCCAGATGGCTCGACAGGCATGCGCCGCCCCGTTCGATAATATTCAATATAAAAAACTGGTTCAGGGACAATTCGTGCTTGCGCAGATGATCCATCAAGGCACGAATGCGCTGGCCAGTCATTTTTCGGGACAGCTCGCTGTATACATCAAATAACATATCTACCGTAATTTCAGGCTGCTTATCCATGTAATTCTCCTCTTTCCTTACCGGATAATCACCATTATACTTCGAATATTCTAAATTGTAAATGGATATTGATGTGTTTACATTTGTTTTCAATGAAATTTCACCATGGTTTGCTTAGAATATTCTAACTTATATTCTTAGGCACTCACTGCGGAAACAGCCGGAGCAGGCTGAGCAAAACGCCAAAAATCCCGGCGTCCGCCATGAGGCTTCACAGCGC
The DNA here is from genome assembly GCF_057546105.1 of Paenibacillus sp. YAE3. NCBI lineage: Bacteria > Bacillati > Bacillota > Bacilli > Caryophanales > Paenibacillaceae > Paenibacillus > Paenibacillus sp. YAE3. The sequence goes on from NZ_BAAIYF010000001.1 coordinate 20,446, forward strand.
CGGGATCTTTGGGTTGCAGTTTACGATAAAGCGGACAGGACGTCCTCGGTATGGCCCTTGACCTTCACCTTGCGCCATTCCTTCAGCAGCTTGCCGTCTTCATCGATGAGGAAAGTCGAGCGGACGATGCCCATGTATTCGCGGCCGTACATCTTTTTCAGCTGCCAAACGCCGTACATCTCGCTCACCCGGTGATCCTCGTCCGATAACAGCAGAAACGGCAGGCCGTATTTCTCCGTAAACTTGCCGTGGGATTTGATCGGGTCGGGACTGATGCCAAGCACCACCGCCCCCTTCTCTTCCAGCTGAGGGTGCGCGTCCCGGAAGCTGCAAGCCTCCTTGGTGCAGGCTTCCGTCATGTCTTTTGGATAAAAATACAAAACGACCTTTCGTCCGCGGAAACTGCTCAGCGTAACGTCCGCGCCGCTGGATGCCGGGAGGGTGAAATCCGGAACCTCTTGTCCGATCGCCAGTTCTGTCATATTCTTCGTGCTCCTTTCGGCAGGCAATCCATGCCAACATCGGGTGCCATCAAATGCAATATCCCAAGGTAAAATTGATTGTATTGTCAAAAAAAATTATAATAAATGAATCCTTATCCTACAAATTGTCGAATGATACAGCAAAAGCCTCCTTTATCAGCATAACTTGAAAGGAAGAGAAGGAATGACTTCAAGGAAAAAAACGATATTATGGATTATAGCCATCATCTTGGTAGCCGTCATCGGCTACGCGGTATATTATTTTACTTCGATATACAACGGTTTGCAGGGCCTGCAAAAAACCGGCGAAGCCTCCCCTTTTAAAAACGTGACTCCCGTCGAAGCCAAAGTCCCCGAGCCTCCCAAATGGGAAGGCACCGAACCCGTCAACATTCTCCTCATGGGCGTGGATGCCCGCGGCATCTCCGAAGGCGAGATTCCCAGGTCGGACAGCATGATGGTCGCCTCCCTCGACCCGGTCAAAAAGCGGATTCATCTGTTTTCCATCTTGCGAGATACGTACACGGACATTCCCGAGCACGGGAAGGACCGAATCAACACCGCGATCACCCACGGTCCGAACACGGCCATGAAAGCGGTCGGCGATTTGCTCGGCATTCCGATCCAATATTACGTTTACACCGACTTCCAAGGCTTTATTAAGCTGGTGGATGCGGTCGGCGGCGTCGATTTTTACGTGGAAAAAGACATGTATTATCCCAGCGCCGCGGATAAACACGAATACGACATCGACCTGAAAAAAGGCATGCAGCATCTCGACGGAAAAACGGCGCTGCAATATGTCCGTTTCCGCCACGACGCGACTTCGGACTTCTCCCGGACCGAGCGCCAGCGCGCTTTCCTGAAAGCCGTCGCCGCAAAAATGCAGTCCACCACCTCCATCATGAAACTTCCGGATATTTTGGAGGGGGTCAGTCCATACATCGATACGAATTTATCGGTGAACGACATGTGGAAGCTGGCGACGGTCGGCTACAAAAGCCAGATGGCCGGCAGCGAGCAAATTCCGCCCATGAAGCTGCTGAAAGAAAGAACCATCGGCGGAGCGGCGGTGCTTACCGTATCGAGCGAATCGAAATTGAAGGATTATATTCAAGACGTTTTCAACAAACCGGCCACGGTACCGGTTTCGAGCGACGGAACCGCCGGGTCCGGAACAACCCATACCGAATCGCAGGACGCCACGTCCGGCAAAAGCGGCAGTACGGGCAGCAGCGATTAACGGCTGCCCGCCTGTTTTTCTAAATGGAGGATTTTCACATACATCGAAAGGAAGTTGAAATTCAATGAATCGTTCTCGTTCCGAACAGCTTTACCAGGAAGCACTTCAGCACATCGTCGGCGGCGTCAACAGCCCTTCCCGTTCGTTTAAGGCGGTAGGCGGCGGGGCGCCCGTCTTTATGAAGAGAGCCAAAGGCGCTTACTTCTGGGATGAAGACGGCAACCGCTACATCGATTATTTGGCGGCCTACGGCCCGATCATTACCGGACATGCCCATCCCCACATCACCGCGGCGATAACGCAGGCCGCGGAAAACGGCACGCTGTACGGCACGCCGACCGAACTTGAAATCCGCATGGCCCGGATGCTCAAAGAAGCCATCCCTTCCATGGACAAGGTCCGTTTCGTCAACTCCGGCACCGAAGCGGTCATGACGACGATCCGCGTCGCCCGCGCGTATACGGGCCGGAGCAAGATCATCAAATTTGCCGGCTGTTACCACGGACACTCCGATCTCGTGCTGGTTGCGGCGGGATCCGGGCCTTCCACGCTCGGGACCCCGGACAGCGCGGGCGTGCCGTCCAGCATCGCGCAGGAAGTGATCACCGTTCCGTTCAACGATTTGGACGGCCTCGCACAAGCGCTGGATACCTGGGGCAAAGACGTCGCCGCCGTCATGGTCGAGCCGATCGTCGGCAACTTCGGCATGGTCATGCCGAAGCCCGGATTCCTTGAAGGGCTCTGCCGGATGGCCCGCGATAACGGCTCACTCGTCATTTACGACGAAGTCATCACCGCTTTCCGCTTCCACTACGGATCGACCCAAACGTTTGCGGGCCTGGCCAACCACGAAGCGATCAAGCCCGACCTGACCGCGCTCGGCAAAATCATCGGCGGCGGGCTGCCGATCGGCGCTTACGGCGGCAGCAAGGAAGTCATGGAGCAGGTCGCGCCGCTCGGCCCGGCGTACCAAGCGGGAACGATGGCCGGCAACCCGGCTTCGATCGCTGCGGGCATCGCCTGCCTGGAAGTGCTGCAGGGCGAAGGCGTCTATGAAGAGATGGACCGCCTGGCCGCCAAGCTTGCGGACGGACTGCAGGCATCGGCCGACCGTTACGGCGTGCCGCTGACGATCAACCGGATCCGGGGTTCGTTGTCCACGCATTTCTGCGACCATCCGGTCACCAATTACGACGAGGCGCAGGATACGGACGGCGAAGCATTTGCCGCGTTCTTCCGCAACATGCTGAACCGCAACGTCAACCTGGCGCCATCCAAATATGAAGCCTGGTTCCTGACGACGGCCCATACCGAGCAGGATATCATCGACACGCTCGAAGCGGCCGACGCCTCCTTCCGCGAAATGAGCAAAAAATAAGCTATAGCGCCAAAGGCAGCGCACGATTCGAGTTCGCGATGCCTTGGCTATAAAAAAAGCCGTCCCGAAAGGTCCAATGATGGACCCGGGACGGCTTTTGCCGTTTAAAACGGTTGATTCCTGTTCCTATCTTGCTCCCCTTGCTTCAAAAGAAAATACAGCACGAGGTATGCCGCGTACCCCAGCAGCCCCCCGGCGGTATTCATGATGATGTCGTCGACGTCAAAGGTGCCGATAAAAAGGACGAGCTGCAGCGATTCCAACGCCAGGCTGACGCCAAAGGATATCAATAGGACTTTGGGAAGCGTCATCGAGCGGACGCCGCACACCATCGGCAGCAAAAAGCCGAGCGGCATAAACGCGGCGATGTTTCCGAAAAAGTTCATGAAGTTGACCCCGTCTCCCAGGTCGCGGAGATAGCCCTCGATCTCCCGGAGCGGCATAAGATTGCTGGCCATCCGAAGCCGGTCGGCGATCATCCCGGGATGCAGGATATGATCGACCAGCTCCCGCAAGTAATACGCCGGGCTGATGCTGCCGAATTTGAACAGGATGATTTTGACGAGCGCGTACAGGTACACGACGAACAGCAGGATCACGCCCAGCTTGATCGCGGCATGGGCCGGATTCGAATCGGCTGGGCGGGCCCCGGCATTGTTATTTTGCTGGTGATATCGTTCATGTCGCAGTTGTTGGTCATACATGGAAATAGTCCTCCTTAACATGCTTCCTAATCCTAAGCCATGTCTCGATTCAGGCATTTTCGCCGTTCCTGATTTCAAGGATACCCTGCAGGTCTTTGCTATTTTTCAAAAAAACCTAAAGAAACTTAAAGAAGATGCGTTATACAAAAACTGCAAAAACGCGGCGTAATTAGGCAAACAGCTTCGTTTTTGGAAAGGAAATTTTAACCCTGGTTACAGCTTTTCGTAGGACGGAGATTTTTTAATATCGAACAAAAGTACTTCGAGAAAACTTGGCCGTATTGAAGCCATAACGCAACATGCGATGTTTTTTTAAATTGTAGTCTGATACGTTTAGTAATCTAATCGAACTAAAGTATAAAACAGTCGAATTTAATTCTAATCCCTCTTTGTCTATTAAAGGCAAGCAACTAGTCACGAATCTAGTAGCTTCGCAAATTATTTATTTACCTAATTTACCAATTACCGTATACTGAGATTTGTTTCTAATTTTATTAGTTCCTTTGCATCAAATATAAACACTGTATATATAACTTCAGAACTAATAATATAGTTTTCTGTTATCGTAGGTCTAAATCATCGAAATAGATTGAGGTGATCGGTAATGGAGGTAAGGTTTGTATCCAAAATAATAAAAAAATTAGAGAAGTACAATTGTTATTAGCAGGAAGCAGAAATAAAATCGTACCTTGTAAGACCAATATCGAGGAATTGCAAACTAGTATTTCGAAAAAATTGAAAACCCTTAGCCGTTGAACACATTGCATTATTTGTAAAGTCCCCCAATTATTTCCAAAGGAGGCCTTGCCCAATTTTTGAAGGGTCTTGCCTGATATTAATTATTCTATAAAACTTCATAAAACATGGGAGAACTTTTCTAAATCAAAGGGGCGTCCCAAATCTTATATTCTCTTGCCAAAACCCATTCCCATTAAAGAAAAAATATTAGAGTCACAGGGATCTCTTTGATTTCTTCCGGTGAAGATAATCCCGCAATTGCATTAGAGAAATTTCTTCAAGAGCTATTCGGTAAAATCTCATAATCATTGAACAGGAGCGGTTATCATATGTCTGAATTGAAACAAAATAATGCAATGCAACAGGAAATTTACATAGGAGCCAGACCACTTAAAGACCAAATCTATATGATCATGCCAACCTATGACTTGTTAATAACACAAATTGAACAAATTAGAACAAGTGCTCAACAATCCTCTTTCAAAAAGGGTACCAGTGTAGTAAAAAAAGAAACTAATAATACTATCGGGGTGTTCGGTTCGAGAGGAACGGGTAAAACATCTGCAATTTATACCATTCAAGAATATTTGACAACTGGAAACAGAAAAAACGAAAACGTTTTGCTCCCAATCATTGAGCCCGATAATTTCGGGGAGAATACGAAAATTATGGGTTCAATCGTTGGATTGTTGAAAAAAACCGTTTATGAGCTTTTAAAAGAGATTAAAACCTACAACGGGAACGACAATGAAGGACTTAGCCATTTATATAACAACTGTGTGCTCAAAGATAACAATGACCTGATTAAGAAAACGAATGAACTTATCGAATACCATCTGTACACGGAAAGCCAGTATCGAACACTTCTCAGTCAAAATTACGATGACCTTGCTTCTCATATTAAAAAGTCTTCAAGATTGCTCATACCAGATATTAAATTCAAAGAGAAGCTAACTGCTTTGATTAATGAAATTATCCAAACAAAGAAGCAACTACACCATAATGAAAATGAAGTATTGCTGTTTATTTTCATCGATGATATCGATTTGAAGACAACAAAAACCCGTGAACTGGTGGACTCTATCCTTCAGTATGCAAATCATCCGAATGTTGTAACCATTTTATCAGGAGATTACGAAATCTTGACAGAGTCTCTTACGATGGCTCTCCTTCAAGATGAAAATCTTGCTGTAAGCGGGCTATCTCCTCAACTTAGTCTCTATACAAAAGATGAAGAAGATAATAAAGGAATTCATATGACGATTATCCAACGAAAATGGCAGCTAGCACATGAATATTTAAAGAAAATTATCCCTCCTGCGCGCAGGCATCAGCTAGTTAATTGGAACTTAGAGACCATTCCTTATTTTTCTTTTGGCAATATTACTCTGGCCTCTCAGTTAAAGACATTGATGGAAAACAATCAAATCTTCATATTTAACCAACATAATTCAGATAAAATGCATCCTATTAAAAATAGCTTTAGTATATTCGACAAAAAGGCTCGCGGTCTGGTGAATGTTTATTATCACATACATCAAGTCAATCAATTACTATCAAGCACTGAATATCGGCAATATTCTATGGAGGAACAGAAAAAAATAAAATATATTAACGTTAAAAGCCTTATTGATACGATAATCCTATCATCTACAGAGCTCGCTGATAATCAGAAAACTTTTTTTGATAAACTTATACGTTGGGGGAACAATTCTGAAAGTTCATTCATTGACTATGAAACAACAAAATTACGACTCGAATTATTTATTGTCGGAGAAATGATCAAAACATTGCTACCAAACATCAGATATGACGAAAATGCTTTCCTCGCTTTGAAAAAGGAACTTTTCAGTGAATATGCACTTGTGAAAAATGACAGAGGGACATTTGATGGAGATCAAATAAAGAAAAACGCTAGCAAATGGTGGTATACACCTTATTATATTGTTCGAAGTATTCTTATTCATTCTAAGGCTCGAAATGCATTACTGTTATTAGAGTATTTATCCCAGGATAATGACAAATACTATTATGAAAATTATTATTTATCAAATCGATATCAAAAAGATCGTATTATTTTTATGAGCATTTACAAAGTAAGTCTTGAAGATAAAAATTTTCTAATCAATTTGTTTGACATATCTCATAATTTGAAAGTAGAAGAAGTGAATGATTGTATCAACTTCCTTACTGGTATTTCCATCGTTTCTTCTAAGTTTTCCATCACAGAAAGAATATTCGGAAAGTTATTGAGCAATTTCTATAATAAAAACAAGGATACTCAAAAAAATAAAGAGGATTATATTAAAAGGTTCCTGTTTATAAATACTCTAATTTACTTGTCTGATAGTATAGAAACAAATAGTACGTCTAAACATAATAGTAATAATCTTACTAGTAGTATTATTGTCTCTGGTAAAGACAATCTGTCGAAAACTTTTAAAATACTCAGAAAAATAAATGAAAACATTAACGAACGTAAAAGTAATTCTGCTGCATTAATTAGAACACTAGACACTACCTTACAGAACTTAGGAGAGGTACTCTATAAACGATTTGAAAGTCATCCTGAAAAGGTAGAAATTGTTCTTAACAAAGAATTTAAAGAAGAATATTTGAAATTCGTTAATGGAACTAGAAATGGTTCCTCTACTACAAAATATCACATTGTTCAAACTAAATTATTTTATTTAACAGACAATGATTTAAGCCAGCTCAAAAATATTGATATTTTCACAGAAATGTTTAAAGAAATAGAAAGTTTGTCGCAAAATAATAAAATTTGGTATGGGCGCTCTGAAGCTATACGATTTCTGTCAGCTATAAAAAGAACAGCATGTCTTAACTCGGAGTTATTCTTTGAAGGAATAGAATCCTCTCTCTTACAAGAATTTGTAAAATATGAAAGTAGTAATTCAGCTATTTCTGAGGATCTTGAGTTTGAAGAAGCTAAAGAAGATATGCGTGATATGTTAGAATCTGCTTATGATATTGTTCGGACAAATACAGCGAAAGCTCTTGAAAATTTCGAATTAACCTTGGAAGATGATGAATCTGATGCTGAAGAAAATTAATTTACTTATGCATATCGCTACCTTTCCGTTTAAGGATCTTGAGTTTTATGGACAAAAAGAGATTTTGCAGGTAGCATCCGATGTACAAGACATCCATAACGACATTAAAAAAGCAACTAAGAAAAGCAACCATAAAGAGCTTATTCGTAAACTATACAACAATGTCTTATTAAAATGCTTTCCAAGCAGCCTGGATGAGGTCAATTTAATATTGGAGAAATTTTACCCTATGCTTTGCGACACTCCGATAACTTCAAAGCATGTGGAGTATGCATTATACCAATATTATTTCACCATCTTAGGGGAATTCTCCGAGTCCCTGATTTCTCATCGGGATGGAGAGATCGTGTTTAAGTATTGGAAAAATGGAATGTACAATCAGAAAAAGAGCAAATTCACTGAATTTCTTAACGAATACAACGAGCAGGATAAAGTACACTTTTTTCATTTAATAAGCCGTTTTATTCCTATGGATCTTCTTGTAGCCGTACATTATTCCAACAATCGAATTCATGAACCAATTCACCTTGACGGCTTCTACCAGCATATCAATTTGGCCGACGCTCCTTTGCATGATGTATTGCAGCGGGGCGTCGCAGAGAATCATATCCATGCAACAGCTGCTTTCAATTTCTCCATTCTTTGGGAATCAGTCATGAATGATAAACAAGCAACCGATTACTTGCACAAATTCGAAACAAATCACTTAGCTACATCGACCAAAGTGCATTCATATATCCTGACTGCTCAGCTTCTGCGTATGATTATGACGCTTTATTTAAACCAAAACACCGATCTACAATTATTCAATTGGCTAGAAACAGAACTTAAACATTCACCTTGTCTTTTAGAGCACGTCCTATCTATTTTGGCAGGGTATAAAAACGAATTTAAGGACATTTATTGCTTGAAGGAAGTTCTAGAAAATGTAAAAAAACATTTCGGGTTAGATGATGGGGATAGAGATTATGATTATATCTATTCCATTATCCGTCGTGATCAGCATATCAAAACTTACGGCGAGAATATTTTTCTTCAAATGGTTATGAAGTATAAGATGGCTCATTCCAATTCACATGGGAAGATAAGTCATTTCGAACAATTCTTCAGAGTATTCTTTAAATATGTCGCCATAAAAAATGAATTCTACCAGCAAGTAACTCAGTCGACATCCATTCGAGGTCTTGACTTTTTCAGAGGTTACTTTGACCGGGCTACGGACGGGTTCACAAAAAACAATAACTATTATAAAAGTCTACTCCGAACCTTATTTCAGAACACATATCTAAAAAAAGTCGAGCTTCGATTATCGTTATTAAAAAAAGAGGGACAAAACCGAATAAATATATTGCGCATCCTCAAATCATACTATGAGATCCTTAAAGAGGATTACGGTCTAGGCAAAAATCTAAAAGTGGATTTCCCTAGGATCGGAATCATATACCATCTTATCAAGCAAACAGACGATATCGAGAAATGCTGGAACTCGTATGAGAGAGGCGAAGAACATACGATAAAAAATCTTCATTTTGGCAGTATACAGGAGAAGTATTTAAAACAAGTCGAGATGCTGCAAAATTTGCGGAAAAGAGTGCCGCTTTTATCTAACTTTATTGTGGGTCTTGATGCAGCGAGTTTAGAGAATAACACCCCGATCCAAGTATTCGCACCTGTGTTCGAGAAGGCAAGAGACAGTAAATATGATCCTATTCGTATCATTGACCGTGATGGGAATATTCTTAAAAACCAAAGCCTTTTCTTTACCTTTCATGCTGGGGAGGATTTTAGGCATATTAACTCCGGACTTCGACGGATCGATGAAGTCATTGATTACTGTAAGTTCCATGCTGGAGATCGAATCGGTCATGGTATAGCTCTTGGAGTGAATATCGAAGACTGGGTGAGCAATAATCCTGTCGTTATTTTACCTCGTGGTGAATTTCTGGATAATTTACTCTGGATTTGGGGGGTATACAGCAAATCAACAAATCTCAATTCCAGAACCTATGTCTATTTGGAACAACGTATTTACGAGATTGCCAAGGATATCTTTAAAAATTCGACCGGATTGACGATCCCATTATTATTTGAGGTCTATAAAAGAAGATTCAGGGATATACAAAATGAGAGCAATCAACTGAAGTATGAAAAAAACTGCAACTGTCCATGCAAGAGCGTCCAACATGAGTATATCTGGAACAAAGACAACCTCTATATTGCTTATCACTGTAAAAATTATCTAAAAAACATATCAGAACCTATATATGTAAATACGACGGATGTTGAACTAAGTATGTCATTAGATATGCAAAACTATCTTATCAGCAAAATTTCAAAGGCTGGTATTGTTATTGAAGTTAATCCTTCATCTAATGAAGCGATAGGAGAAATTGATTCCATATTCGGCAATCAGCTCTTTAAAGTCCAGTCTCCAGACAACATTGAGCTATCCAACATCATTGTTAACGTAAACTCGGACGATCCAATGGTTTTTAATACCAATGTTAGCAATGAGTTAGCATACTTGTACTATGGTATGCTCAACAAAGGTATTGGCAAAGAAGCTGCGCTTCTATGGATTGAAAAGCTTCGAAAATCTGGTATAGACACATCCTTTGTTCGTGGAAATACAAGTAATCATGAATATATATTAGCTTTGGAGACAACTATATCTGCATTGGAGGACCCACTCTACTGTGATTAATGCCTTTTCTGCACTAAAGGCGTCAACTCTAATATTAACCCGCCTATTCCCTTTTGCCGGCAAATGCGGTACAATGAACCCCATATTCGCGATGATGAAGAAGAGTACGCGGACTGCGAGCCTCAAGAGAGCCGGCGGGTGGTGCAAGCCGGTGGCTGCGTTGGCGGAAGTGGGCTTCGGAGCGACCGGTCTGAACGTAAACCGCGATTTTCGGCGGCGATTAGTAGGACGGGCGGCGTGTCCCCACCGTTAGCCGGGGCAGGGTATCGAAGAGGAGCTTAAAGGGCTGCCGCTTCCGTACCTGATGAGCAGGGCGGCCTTTTCCCATGGAAAAGAGCGGCCAAACAAGGTGGCACCGCGAAGCTGACGGCTTCGTCCTTGGAAAGCGATATGACCGGAAATCCCGGCATGCCGCTTTTCGCAGGACGGGGCCTTTTTGATTTCGGGAACATCGGGGAGGGCATGGAATGCAGTCCGCCGAGGCCGCAGGCCATTTTTCGCCGATGCAGGTTTTACGGCTGGCCCTTTGGAATTCGGGCTTATGGTTCATAGATTTTTATGGGAGGTGATGGCCATGGAGGACGGCTGGTGGCGGCTCAACGTCGGAACGAAAAAGAACAACTTAACCCTTAGGAGGAATTCCAATGACAACCCAAACGACAACGCAAACCAAACGGGAGATCGTATTGACCGGAGACCGCACGACCGGAAAGCTGCACCTTGGCCATTACGTCGGCAGCCTCAAAAACCGCTTGCAGCTGCAGCGGCAATATGAGACCTATATCATGCTCGCGGATGTGCAGGCGCTGACGACCCATTTCCATAGGCCTGAACTGCTTGCCAAAAGCGTGCGCCAAGTCGCGCTGGACTACTTGTCCGTCGGGATCGATCCGGAGCGCTCCACCATCTTCGTGCAGTCGATGATCCCCGAAATCGCGGAGCTGACCGTCATCTTTTCGATGTTCGTCACGGTCAGCTCGCTGCGGCATAATCCCACCGTCAAACATGAAGCCAAAGAACGCGGCTACGAAGATCTTTATTACGGCTTTCTCGGGTATCCGGTCAGCCAGGCGGCCGACATTACCGCCTTCAAGGCGACGCTTGTCCCGGCCGGGGAAGATCAGATTCCACATATCGAGCAGGCCCGCAAAATCGTGCGCCGATTCAACGAATTATACGCCCCCGTGCTGGTGGAGCCGGATATTCTCGTCGGCGAACGTCTGGACGGACTCGACGGCGGCAGCAAAATGAGCAAAAGCCTCGGCAATGCCATCACGCTGGACGCTTCTCCCGAGGAGGTGGGCATGCAAATCCGCAAGGCGAAAACCGATCCCTCGCGCATTCATAAAACCGATCCGGGCCATCCCGATCGATGCACGATGTTCGGCTACCACGGCATTTTCCGCCCTGATGGCAGCGAAGACATCCGGGAAAACTGCCAAAAAGGCGCCATAGGTTGCGCCGCCTGCAAAGCCATGGTAACGGATGCGATCGAAAAGGTCATGCAGCCGATCCGCGAACGGCGCGAAACCTACAAACATCGTCCGCAATATATCGACGAAGTGCTGATGGCGGGCACGGCCAAAGCTCGGAGCGCTGCCCGGCAGACGATGGGCGAGGTACGCGAGGCTATGGGTATCCGCTATTTCAAATAGGATCGAATCAGACGGCAACCCGCCTGATTCTTGCAAAAAGTAAAGGGATGCTTTCCGGCCGGTGGACCGGGGCATCCCTTTTTGTTCTATTCCTTGCGTTTTGCTCCTACTTTTTAGCGTTATATTCTACCGTCATTTCAACGCTTGCCTTGTTCCCGTCGCTATCGGCGGCTTCGAGCACGATGCGGTTCGTGCCGTTTGCCAAGGTGAGCTTCCCGTTGAATTTGCCGTTGTTTACCTTGAGATACACCGGCTCTCCGCCATTCAAGCGGACGCTGATCCGGGCATCGGCCACCGGCTTGCTGACATGTCCGGAAAGCACGTAGTTCCTGTTGTTTTGCTTTTTGTTTGTGCCGTCTACCGTGATCACGGGCGCTGCCGTCCCCGGAGTCCCGGCCATCTCGCCGAGCACGATCCCCAGGCCGTTCGTGGCCAAATACACCCGTCCGTACACTCTCGGGTCACCGGTGATCGCCGTGTTCGCCGCGCCGAATTGATGCCGGTCGTCATTGATGCGTATCCATGTTCTGCCCGCATCGTCCGAGCGGTAAATGCCGTCCCGGCCGCCGATGGAGGCATGGGCGTACAGCGCCATGTAACTTTGGCCCGGCGCGGCTTTGCCGAACCCGATGGCCGCGGCGGCCTGCACCTGATCCAATTTCTTAAACGTCTTTCCGGAATCGGTGGAATGCCAAAGTCCATACGGGCTGTCCCGATGGGTGTTATCCTCTGCCGCGGCTACCCAAATGTCCCCTTCCACTCCCGGCATCGCCTTGAAATTGCTGTTCAAATACTTCGGCAATCCGGTAGCCGCCTTCGCAAAGGTCGCCCCGCCGTCGATGCTGACGTAGAATACGCCGTCCGCGATGCCGTAAAATTTCTTCGGATTCACCCGATCGGAGGAGACTCTGGCACCGCTTGGGATGCCGGACGAAGCCTTCCAGGTCGCGCCCAGGTCTTTCGAGTAGCTCACCGGCTTGGGATCCGCCGCATTGGACGGGCTCCAGACCATGGATGAGCCGTCGGCACCGACCGCAACATAACCGCCCTGCGTCGCGTCATTGGACGGCGAAACCCAGGCGTTGGCAGCCGGTCTCCACGTTTTGCCGTTGTCCATGGAGACGCCCATTCTCGGATTCGAGCCTTCGCTGTTGCCGACGCGAACGACGATGTTCGGGTTCAGCTCGGCGTAGTCGATATCCGTGCTGGTTCCCAGATACGGATTGGTGATCATCGGCGGCGCCTGGGTCAGATCCTCGTGGCGGAAGCCGCCAATGTCCCCCATGGCGCTCAGCAGATGCGCCCCCGACGGCGGGCTGATCAGGCCCAATACCGCCGTTTCTTCAATGCCGTCGGCCATAACGGAAATGTTGACGTTCTGCCCTTTGTCCAGCGCCGTCACGTTATTGGAGCCGTACAACGTCGCTCCCGTGCCGTACATGATCCGGTCCGGATCGAACGGATCGATTTCGAGGTCGCCGATCATCCAGCCCAGCTTCGGATTCTGCTCCGGCAGGTTCTTTTTCTCTCCCCAATCCAGCCAGGGAGCCAGCGAATAATCGATCGTATATTGATTGGTCCGGACCGGATCCTTGGCATCATCAAACGTCCAAAACGGCTTCCATGTCTTGCCGCCGTCGGTGCTTCGGTAGATGAACTCGTCCGGCCACCATTTGTTCATCGTTGCGACCATGACGGTATCGGGATGCTGCGCATCCACGGCCAAGCCGCCGTAAGGGCTGTCGGTCTTCCCCGCCCCCGTCGGGCTAATGTCGGTCCACTTGCCGGACGCGGTCTCGTATTTCCAAACGGAACCTTCGCCTCCGTTATACGGCCCCACTTCCTTGGTGTACGTCACGTACAGGTTTCCGTTCGCGGACAGGATGCCGTGATGCGGGATGAAACCTTGAGCCGGCTGTCCAGGCACAGGTTCCCACGTCTGGCCGCCGTCGGTGCTGTGATACAAGCTATGTTCGGTATCGGCTACCCCGGCATAAATCGTCCGGGTCGCTTTTCCCCTGCTCCCCGTGGAAGGATCAAACGTGACCCATACGACGCCCACCAGGTCGTTATACGGATCTCGAACGTTGCCGACCGCCGTAAAGCTCTCCACCTTCTGCCAGGTCGCCCCGTAATCCGAGCTCCGCCACAGCCCGTTTCCGCTGCGGGTGCCCATATACAGGATGCGGTTATCGTTCGGATCGACCGCCAGCCGCTCGCCCATGGAGCGTCCCGGCATATTCCCGCCGAGTTTGAAAGGAAGCTCCGCGCGCTGCCACGTCTCTCCTTTGTCCGTCGAACGCAGCAGCACCCCGTTCATGTCGGTCCAATCGTTGGTATACGTGCCGGCCGCCACGTACAGGCGATTCGTCTCCACCGGATCGGTCGCGAGCGTATCGACGCCAAGCATGTTCCATTCTTTGGCCCCGACAAAATCGAGCAGCTGCTTCCACTTTTTCAAGGCCGGATCCCACCGGTAAGCTCCTCCGATATCGGTCCGGGCGTAGATCAGATCCTTTTCGCTCGGGTTAAAAACAATGCCCGGGACAAATCCTCCGCCGACGACCTTCACCCGGTCCCAGCTGTAACCCTGCCCGGTAGGCGCCGAACCTTTGCCGCCTTCCGGCTTGGCCGAAACGGACGGTCCGCCCATCGACGCGAGCGGCGCCGCCAGGGCTGCCGCAAGCACCAAACTTAACGTCTTCTTGAACATGAATCTCCCTCCTTAAACATGAAATCGCCAGTTTGAAACCGCTGTGAGGAGGATGGGTTCCAGCTTCTAATGCCGGCCGGTCCCATCCTTCCGAAATCGTTCCGGGTCCCGACGCCTTGCATTCGTCCTTCGGGCCTTCCGACGACCTAGCTGCAACACCCCTTATGTAAGCGGTTTCCGAAGAGCGGTATATTCATTTTAAGGGGACTGTTTCCCTAAAAAACACCCTAATAATTAGATCAGTTTTCATGTAAAAATTAGACATGAAGCCATTGCCCTATTGTCCCGCTTCCATGCTGACCGACGCAAAACGCCGCACGATAAAATCGCGAAACTCGCAGGCCGCTGCCGAGAGGTAACGGTTCCGCATCCAGGCGATTTGGTAGGTGCGGAGGCATTCAGGCTCAACGATCTCCAGCACGTGAAACGGAGCATCGAACTTCTCGAGCAGCGTCTCCGGCAGAAAAGCAATGCCGATCCCGGCACGCAGAAAATGCCCGACCGCGGAATGCTCATCCACCTCGCAGACGATGTTCGGCGCAAAGCCGGCCTGCCTGCAAAAGTCATCCGTCATCGTCCGGAACGGGTTTTCCGACTTGAGGCAGATAAACGGCTCCGCCGCCGCTTCCGCCAAACGGATGCTGCTGCGGCCCGCAAAAGGGTGCCCATGCGGGACGGCCAGCAAGATCCGTTCCGTCAAAAACGGAATCCCTTCGATGTCCGGCTGCCGAATCGGCGGGAACGTAATGCATAAATCCAACTCTCCCTTGCGCAGCTTTCCGATTTTTTCCGTCTCCGAAGCCTGGGATATGTGCAGCCTTGCCCCGGGATGCCGGGCGATAAAATCGCCAATCGCATCGGAGAAACATTTATGCGTCGTGGTTGCCACAAAAATGCGGCCGCGCTCAAGACCCGCCATATCCTGTACTTCCTTCCGCCCGTCTTCCAGCGCCTGCAGGGCCGTGTCGACCCTCCGCAAAAACGCTTTGCCATAAGCGTTCAAACGGATTTGCCGCCCTTTGCGGTCGAACAACGGCACGCCTACGTCCTCTTCGAGCCTGGAAATCGTTTTGCTTAAAGCGGGCTGGGCTATATGCAGCTCTTCAGCCGCTTTGGTCATATGCTCCAGCTCCGCCACTTTCCGAAAATACTGCAGCTGCAGAAACTCCATTTTCCCACCTCATTGATATACTTCAGTATATTAATAAATACAGATATATATATTATTCATTATCTAGAGTTCATTATAAAATAATCCCTGAAGCAATGCGATGCTTAAAAACGCAATCGTGTGAAACACGGCTCAGACATAGAACAGCAGAAAGGCGGATGAAACCATGAAGCGACAAATGAAAGCTGCGGCATTTTATTCAGCCGGAGCGCCGGATGTGCTGCAAGTCGTCCATTTCGACTTGCCGGAAGCAGGCCCGGGAGAAGTGCGGGTGCGGGTCAAGGCGGCAGGCGTTCAGCCTTTCGATGTGGCCGTCCGGAAAAACGGCTGGGCGCCGCCCGGGCGCCGGATCGTCTATCCGCAGATCCTTGGCAATGAATTCGCCGGCGTCATCGACCAGATCGGCGAAGGCGTCACGACATTCGCCGCCGGCGACGAGGTGCTGGGCTGGGCGCTCCTTTCCTGTTATGCCGAATATGTGACCATCCCAGCCGATCAGATCGTCCGCAAGCCCCGGAATATGCCATGGGAGGAAGCCGGGGCTTTAACGGCCGGCGGTTTGACCGCGTACACGGCCTTAAAGGAGCTCGGCGTCGGCCCGGGGGATATCGTCCTCATCCATGCGGCCGCGGGAGGCGTCGGTTCGGCCGCGGTACAGCTGGCCAGCTTGTGGGGGGCGACCCCCATTGGCACCGCCAGCCCGCAAAACCACGATTATCTCCGCTCGCTTGGCGCCATTCCCGTCGCCTATGGGGAAGGTCTGGCCGAACGGGTCCGGGCCCTCGCTCCGGACGGCGTAGATGCGGCGCTGGATGCCGCCGGGGAAGACGCGCTGAGAGCTTCCGTCGATCTTGTCCCCGATAAAAACCGGATCGGCACGATCGTCTCCCCCGAGCTCGCGGCCCAGCTCGGAGTGCGCATGATCCGCAACCAGCGTTCGGCCCAGCGGTTGGCGGAGCTAACCAGCTGGTACGAACAAGGAAAATTCCGCGTTCATGTCCGGCAAACATTCCCGCTGGAGCAGGCGGCGGACGCCCATCGCGAAATCGAGCAGGGCCATGGCCGCGGAAAGATCGTTCTTACCGTCGGATAACCGTACTCAAAGCCGCCGGAGGTTTGGCGTTTCCCTGCATTCAAAAAAACCAGCTGCTTGGCCGGATGATGGCCGAAGCAGCTGGTTTTTTTGACCTCTGATTATGGATTGATGAATACTGTTCTAAGTTTGTTTACGTACTGTACGTCCAGCCCCAGGCCTTGCGCAAGGGCCGCAACCGGCACGTAGGTCTTCGACTCTTTGCCCGCTTTGTTCAGGAAAGCCGCGGCATCGATCGGAACGTCCTTGCCGTCCACTTTCACCGTTTTGGATCCGATCGTAATGACGACCTTGTGCCCTTCGTGCGTGATCGTCGCGCTGGAGGTTTTATTGTCCCACGTCGACGTGGCGCCGATCGCGTCCACGATATCCTTGATCGCCACGAAGTTCAGGTTTTGCCGGATGACCGGCTTGTAAGGCGTGTTCAGCTCTTTGCCGCCCACGTAAATGCCCATGGGCGTTCCTGCTTCATGCACCGCCAGCTTCGTATAGCTGCCCCAAATCGTTTCGGAGAATACCTTGGCCATCGCTTCGTAGCCGAGCTGGTTCGGGTGGAAATCATGATCCTTGATCATATGGGTCATCGTGCCTTCTCCGCCGACGAATTCCTTGGCGACATGGGCGACTTTGACCTCGACCCCTTGCGCCGCGAAACCGGCGGCCATCTGGTCGATCACGCCGGTAAAGGCTTCAGCCGCCTTGCCGAGCTTCGGATACAGCGCTTTGTCGGCGATTTCCGGCAGGGGCTGGTATTGGTCCGCGACGACGATCAGCGCATCCGGATTCAATTCATGCAGATCCGTGATGACCGCGCCGACGCTGTCGGTGTACAGCTTGAACAGCTCCTGGACGCGGGCTTGCAGATCGGCATCGGACATTTTTCCAGCCGTCGTCAGCAGCTCGGACATGTCGTTGCCGCCGATCGTAATCGTAACGGCATCTGCGGTTTCAAGCGCTTCCTTCGTCTCTGGCGCCGCGGCCCCGATCTGGGACGCGCGCGGGTCGGGCAGCTTCGGCTGGATGTCGTCGGCCGAAATCGCTCGGCCGTTTTTGACCGCTTCCACGAAGTTTTCCAGCCCCTTGCTCTTCAGCCCGGCAATGCCGACGTTCACCGTTTCCGCGCGCCCGTGCAGCAGCGCTTGTTCCTGCAGGCGGTCGACGAACCCGTAAGGGCGTTCCTTTTCGCCTTTGCCCGGTTCGTAACCCACCGTCAACGAGTCGCCAAGCGCCACGATGCGGTAAGGCTGCTTCGCGTAAGCTTGTGCCGATTCCGGCGCGGCCGACGCCGCTCCCAGCAGCAGGGAAGACGTCAGCACCGCCGCCGAAACGGCCGATATGTACCTTTGAATAGACTTTCGCATCCGATCCATCACTCCTCTTTCCGCCTATGAAAGCCCTTTCCACCTTGGCGGCGCAGGGCTTTCTCCCATTTTACCATCTTCTGCTAGACGGAGTAACTGCTTTCTTCACGGAATTCGGAAGGCGTGCGTCCCGTCGCTTTTTTGAACACCTGCGTAAAATATTTCGGGTCCTGGTAGCCGACCATCGGCGCGATTTGGTAGACTTTGACGCTCGTATGCTTGAGCATGTATTTCGCTTTTTCCATCCGGCATTCGGTCAAATATTCCAAAAACGTGTAGCCCGTCGCCTGCTTGAACAGCGTGCAAAAATGGCTGATGCTCAGCCCCGCCACTTCCGCTACCTCTTCGATGCTGAGATCCTTATGGTAATGGTTCATCATGTACAGCTTGGCCTTTTCGATCAAGGAGCGGGCGTCCTCCTTCGTTTGGCTTTTCATGCTCTCTTCCATTTGTCCCGCAAAAGCCTTTTTCAGCAGGTCGATCGCTTCCTGCAAATGTTCCGCCTCGTGAAGGGCCTGAATCAGCCCGTCCAGCGGCCAGTCCGCAAGCACGCTTGCGTACTCCAGCTGCCTATACAAAACGACCGCGATTTCCACCAGCAGCCGTTCGGCTGCATCTTTAGCGGCGGCATGACGTTCGATGTACAGCTTCAAATCGTCAAAAGCCGCCTCCATCCGCTGCAGGTCCAGCGTACGGACGCTTTCCGCCAAAACGCTCTCCAGCTGCCGGGGATACTTCAGGTCCGAAGGCCGGGCCTCAGCCTGCTGCCCCTCTTCGTCGGCAAACACTCCCTCCCGTTCGGAATAAAAACGGCGGTACAGCGCCCGCGTTGCGCTCTGATAAGCGGCGCTCAGCTGCCTGATCCCCGTGCAGGGCCGGCTTAAGCCGACGGAACAGCCCAGCTTGGCGTATTTCTTGATCTGGTTGATCAGGTCATGGCCAAGCGCCGCGGCATCCGCTTGCCCTCCCGACGGGAACAAAACGATCCATTCGCCGCTGTGGAAAGGAAACATCGTCAGCGCGCCATGCTGCAGGGACCATTCCTCCAAAATGTTGCGGATGGCAAACAGCCACAGGCGTTTCTCGTCCATCATCCATTGCTCGTTCAGGCGGAGATAACGGTCAAGCTGCACGACCGCCATCACGTATTCCTGCTCCAGCTCGCTGTTTTCCATCCACTGCATATGCCCGAGCGGCCGGTCGTTGCCTTCGATCCATTCCGCAAACAACCGCTCGCGCGCCATGACGGACAACGCCTTGGCCGAGTGCAGCAGCCGCTCGTTTTCCGCCCGCGCTTCCAGCTGCGCCGCCGCCCGTTCAAGCATGCCGGTCAGCTCCTCATGGTCGATCGGTTTCAGCAGGTAGTCGAACGCCCCTTGGCGCAGCGCCTCCCTCGCATATTCGAACTCGCCGTAGCCGCTGATGACGATAAAGATCCGCTTCGGACCGCCTGCCAGCACTTCCTTCATCAGCGCGATCCCGTCCATGCCCGGCATGCGGATGTCGCTGATGACGATATCCGGCGCATGCGCTTCGATCAGCTTCAGCGCAGCTTCCCCGTTGCGTGCCGTTCCGGCGACCTCAAGCCCCAGCTCCTCCCAGCCGATGGCCGCCTGCAGGCTGCGGAGAATGATCGGTTCGTCGTCGACGAGAATGACTTTATATTTTCCGGATCCCCCCAACTCCCTCACCTCCTGCTCATTTCAACCCGGAGCTGCTGCGCAGGCTCCAATACCGGCGCACCGATTCATCCATGCGGCGGAGCGCCGCATCGGGAGCGATCCGCCGGCTGATCGTCTCCTCCACGGCGGTCAGGAACGACCATTTGACCTCAGGCGAAAGGATGTTGTCGTACGGCGCAAAAGTCTGCGCCTCCTGTTCCATGAGTCCCGTCACCTGGGTGAACACCGGACCGGTCTTTTGCGCATCGAAGTCGATCCGCATGGACGGGATCCGCAGCCCTTCGTACACGATTCGTTTCTGCACGTCCTCCGAATAAAACGCCTTCATCAGCTCCAGGGCCGCTTTCTGCTGCGCCGCCGTCAAGTTCGAGGAAAGGCCGATGCCGAACGTGTAACCTCCCGCGATCGATCGCTCCCCTCCCGGATGCAGCGCGGGAAACGGGAGCACGCCCACCTTGTTTTGAAAGTCCGGCGGCGCCTTCTCGTTGTGGAACAAGGTGATGTCCCAGTTCCCGTTCAGGTACATGGCGGCTTTGCCGTGCGTGAACAGGCCGATCGCTTCCTCGGTGGACAAACCGTTCGGGTCCGGCCCGAAGGCGCCTTCCTTGCCCCATTCCGCCAACTGTTCAAACGCTTTCAGATATCCGTCATTGTCGAATACCGCTCCGGCGTTCCCTTGGACGATCCCGTCGATTTGCTCCGGGCCGCCGTAGCGGTCCATCAAATAATGGGCAAACACCGCCGCCGGCCACCGGTCCTCGTTCCCGAGCGCAAACGGGATATACCCGTTTGCTTTCAGCACCGTCACGGCTTCGTTCAACTGGGAAAGCGTTTCCGGAAGCGCCAAGCCCAGCTTGTTGAAAATTTCCGTGTTCACGTACAGCGGCTCCGCGTTCCCCTCGATCGGCAGGCCGTAAATGCGCTGATCGTAGGTCCATAACTTCAAATCTTTGAATTCCTTCTCCAGGCCGTTTTCTTGGACGAACGCCGTCAGGTCCATCAGGCGGTTGGAACGGATATACGGCTCGATCTCCGCCCCGCCGAACAGGACGAACATATCCGGCGGCGCGCCGGTCACCATTTCGCTTTTCAGCTTTTGTTCCCGGTGGATCGTCTGATCCATGCCCTCGAAATTCACCTTGACGTTGGGATGGCTGCTTTCGTATTGCCGGACGACATCCTCGAAAATATCCAGCATCGGGCGGTCATGCTCGGCGATCCAGAAATGTCGGAAGGTCAGCGTCGTTTTTTCCTCGGTCTGCTCCTCGATCCCGCCGTGGTTGCTCCTGGCCACCAGCGTAACCGTGACGGTGAGCACCGCCGCGTACAGCAGGGCCCAGCTCCAGTTCAGCCATTTTTTTAAGTGCGCTCGCTTCACGTCCCGTTCCCCCTTCCGCTTCCGGTATCCCATCTCATGGCGTGATTTTGGGCAGCCGGATCCGGATGACCGAACCCCAGCCCGGTGAAGAGCAGACAAAAATGCCGTAACGTCCGCCGAACCGGATGCGCAGCCGTTCATGCACGTTTTTCAGCCCCACGCCGCTGTCGCGGTATTTTTTCGCGCCGCCCGCTTTGTCGTCCGCCAAATGCCGCAGCGTATGCTCATCGAAACCCGGGCCGTTGTCGGTCACGTCGATGATGATATCCCCGTCCGCATCCCTGGCTTCGATCCGGATAAGGCCTTTGCCTTCCATCGGCTCGATCGCATGGTACAGCGCGTTTTCGACGATCGGCTGGACGATCAGCTTTTGCGTCATGAACAGCTTCAGCGGTTCCGGCAGCACGAGCTCGTATTCGAAGCGGTCCTCGAAGCGGTATTTCTGGATGTTCATGTAATGGCGGACATGCTCAAACTCCATGTTCATCGTGATGAGCTCCTGGTTCTCGCTGATGCTGATGCGGAGCAGCTTGCCGAGCGAGACGACCATTTTGCTGATATCCCGGTTGCCGGCCAGGACGGCCATCGAGTTGATGGACTCCAGCGAATTGTATATGAAATGCGGGTTGATCTGGGCGACCAGCGCCTGCATTTCCGCTTCTTTTTTGCGGGTCTGTTCGGTTTCCACCTGCTGAAGCAGCTCCTGGATTTGGCTGCTCATGCGGTTGAAGCCGTCGATCAACAGATCGGTCTCGTCGAAGCGCTCCACATGCGCCTGAATCGGCACGAAAATGCCCTGCTTCACCCGCTTCATGCCGTTAACCGCGCTGATGATGCTGCGCACGAGCCTGCGGATGAAAAACTGGTCGAACCATAAGGCCGACAGGAGCGAAAACAGCACCAATATGACCGCGATGTTGCGGATCGACAACGACTCGGAGCGGATCAGCTTCAGCGGGGTAACGGCGACCAGGTACCACTGCTCGTTATGGGAAGGCAAAAAGGTAATAAGCGATTTTTCATGCTGGTATGTATCGACGTAGTAATCCTTCTCCTGGCGGTAACCGTCCGACAAAAACGGAAATTGCACCTTTTCGCCCACATGGCCCCCGGATTTGTTGAACACGATGCTGCCCGCTTTGTTCACGAGCAAAATATCCCCGCTTTTGAGCGTGGCGGACTCCCAAAATACCTGGTCCAAAATGTCCGGCTTCACGTATATGACCAAATACCCGATATCCTCCAGCGAGTAGTAGTCTTTGATGACGCGGGCATGGATCATGACCGGCCTTCCCCCTGCGGCGGAGCCGTTTTCTCCGGGACCGGACCAGACCGGCCTGCCTTCGGCCTTTTCCATGTCGGCGAACCATGCCTGCCGCTTCATGTCACCATAGGGCAACGGCGCGTTGTATTGGTAGACGAGATCCGTTTTGGAATACAGGCTGAACGAAGCGATCATCGGATGGTTGATGAGCAGATTGTTGATTTCCTGCTTGCGGTCATAGGTCAACCCGGAGCCGTGGTTTTTAAGCGCCTGCTGGATGGCCGGCTGCGTGATCGCCGCATTCGAGATGGAGTTGATTTCGCTGAGGGCGAATTTCAGCTTCCTGTCGGTCTCCAGGAGGGAGATCCAATAAAAATTGCTCGACTTCTTTTCCATCGCGCTCGAAAAATTGTAATAGGAGACGACGCCCATGACGATAACCGGGATAAACACAAGAAGAATAATAGCAAGCAAGATTTTGCGGCGGAGCTTCATGACAGTCCCTCCTGCGCCTTGATCTGTGGCTTCACTCTATTATTCTTCATCAGGTTGAATATTCCTTGCATGAAACGTTTTCGGGCGAAGGTCCCGCCGCAAGCAGTGCCGGGCTTGCCGGCACCAAGCGGGAAACTTTCAACTTTTGACCGCGCCGGAGGTCAGGCCGGCGATGACCCAGCGGCTGAACAGCAGGAACACGATCAACAGCGGAAGCGTCGCCGTAAAGGTCGCGGACATGATCATGCCGTAATCGAGGCCGTCCCGGTTCGCAAAAAGCTGCTGCAGCGCGATTTGGATCGTAAAATGCTCGCTGTTTTTCAGCACCACAAGCGGCCAGAAAAAGTCGTTCCATACGTTCATGAAATTCAGGATGCCTAACGTCGCCATGGCCGGCGTAATGACCGGAACCGCGATGTTCCAGAAAATCCGGAAATGCCCGCCCCCGTCGATGCGCCCCGACTCGATCAGCTCGGAATGCACCGCCGTGGCCGCATACTGCCGCATCCAGAAAATGCCGAACGCGTTGACCATGGCCGGAACGATCAAGGCGCGGTACGTGTCGATCCACTGCAGCTTCGCCATGATGATGTACGTCGGAAGGACGCTGAGCTGCGACGGCACGAACAAGGTGGCGATGACGAAATAAAAAAGCGCGTTTTTGAACGGGAATTCATATTTGGCAAAAGCATACCCCGCCAGCGTGCAGAAAAAAACGACGGATACCGTCACCATCGACGAGACGAACAGGGAATTCAGCAGCGCCTGGAAAAAATCCGTCCGCTCCAGCACGCGCTGAAAATTGTTAAAAAACTCGCCTCCGATCGTCAAGAGGGGCGGAATGTGGAAAACCGCGCCGCGGTCGTTCGTGGCGATGACGAACATCCAGTAGAACGGAAAGATCGAGATCAGGGCACCTGCGATGAGCAGGACATAAAATACGGTTTTGCCGAAAATTCCGGCTCCGCCGGGGGCCTTCGAAGGTTGGGACCAGCTGCTCGAGCTCATGCTTTGCCACCTCCCGTACTGCCTTCCATGCGGTTCGATACCCACATATTGATCATCGAAAAGATGATCGTAATGATAAACAGTATGACCGCGGTCGCGGCCGCCGTGCCGAAAAAGCCGTTGCGGAACGCTTCGCTGTACAGATAGGTTACCATGGTGATGCCTTCCTCGCGCGTCGAGCCCGTTCCCGACTGTCCGAGATACACGTACGGCTCCGTGAAGAGCTGCAGCGCTCCGATGGTCGAAATGAGGGTAACGAACACGATGAACGGCTTCAGAAGCGGCATCGTAATGTACAGCAGCTGCTGGCGCCGATTGGCGCCGTCGATGCGCGCCGCTTCATACAGGTCCAACGGGATGCTCTGCAGGCCCGACAGGAAAATGATCGCGTTGTAGCCCGTCCAGCGCCACATGACCATCGTGGAAATGGCGATTTTGACGCCCCACCACCCGGAGTTGAACGCCATGCTCTCCATGCCCATATGGTTCAGCAGCCAATTGATCATGCCGTTGTTGCCGAACAGCGTGCTGAACACGAGGGTGACGGCCACGATGGACGTAATGTTGGGCATGAAAAAAAGGACGCGGAACGTTTTCTTGAACCGGGTCATCGCCGAATTCAGCATAACCGCCAGCAGCAGGGCTATAACGAGCTGCGGAACGGTGCCCATGACGCCCATGATGAGCGTGTTCGTGAACGAAGTCCAAAACAAGGGATCGCCGGTGACCAGGTCGTAATTTTTCATGCCGACATAGGTCATCGGCCCGAGCGCATCCCATTTGAAAAAAGACAGATAGATCGTGAAGAAAATCGGGTACAAGCCGAAAATCGCAAACAAAATAAAAAAAGGCGATATGAACGTATAAGCCGTTAACCGGCTTCGCCTTTGCTCTGTCCAGAACGGCCGCTTGCCTGCCGAAACGGGCCGCGCGGCGGTGACGGGTTCTGCCATGACGCACCTCCATGAAGTCGCTTGTGATATGCCCGGAGCAGACCGGAATGAGGCTCGTGCCTGCTTCCGGCCTGCTTCGGGAGAGTCCTTCGGGCCTGACGGCAACCGCGGCGCGAACCGCCGATTCCCGAAGCGTCAACGCCTCTTTGAGGCGGTCCGCCGATTGCCAGTCATGCCTGGTCTGCCGGCTGCCTGCTTAGCTGCGGGCCGCCAGCGTCTTCGCCTTCTCCACCGCCGCGTCCCATTCTTTCGCGGGATCGGCTTTTTTCTCCAGCACGTTTTTGAGCGCGTCCTTGAAGTAGGTATCGGTTTGGTCGTGCAGCGGACCGTAATAGATCGGTTTGACGCGCTGCGCCGCCTTGCCGTATTCCACCGCCGTCGCCTGGCCGCCGAAGAAGTCGTCCTTGAAGCCTGTGAACGCCTCATCCGTATACAAGGCCGGGATGGACGGCATCAGCCCTTTCGTTTTGAACGATTCCAGCTGGTTTTCCTTGCTGTCGAGCCATGCGATGAATTCGTACGCTTCCTTCGGATGTTTGCCCTGCTTCGGCAGCGTCAGGAACGAGCCGCCCCAGTTGCCGGCGCCCTCCGGAAGCTGGGCGATCCGCCATTTGCCCGCGGAGTCCGGACCGTTGCTTTTGATGTTGCCCGCCATCCAAGCCGGGCCGAGCATCACGCCGAACCCGCCGTCATTGGTCGCCTGTCCCCACTCCGGAGACCACAGCAGCGTATTGCCGATCCAGCCTTCCTGGATGCCTTTGACGGTAAAGTCGTAAGCTTTTTTCACCTGCGGGTTTTTGTCGCCGATGAAAGAGCCGTCTTCTTTGCTGAAGTAGATTTCCCCTTCGGATTGGTCGCGGATGGCGTTGTATACCAGGTCGGTCAGATCCGCGAACGGTTTGCCCGTCTTTTCTTTGAACTGCTTCGCCGTAGCGGCGAATTTATCCCATGTATCGATCGTTTGGCCGAATGCCTCCGGGTCGGTCGGGAGCCCGGCCTGCTCCGCCAAATCGGTGCGGAAATAGACGACGGTCGGGCCGATGTCGGTCGGAAGGCCGATCTGGAAGCTGCCGTCCTTGGAAGACCCCTGTTTCCATTTCCAGTCCAGATAGTTGCCGGCGATATCTTTGGCGCCCAATTCGTTCAGGTTGTAAAACTTGTCCTCGGCGGTGATGAACCGCTCCATGAATCCGATTTCAAGCATGAAGATGTCGGGCGCCCCGGAGCCTGCGGACAGCGCCGTCGTCAGGTTGTTGTGATGGGCCGTCTGGTCCGACGTATTTTGAAACTTGATCGTGACGTTCGGATGTTCCTTCGTGTATTCCTTGCCCAGTTCCTCGTAGTTGGTCGTTCCGAGCGACCAGAAGGTCAGCTCCACTTTTTCGCCGGAGTCCCCTTTTGCATCGCCGGACGGCGCGGCGTTGTTGTCCGTCGTGTTCCCGGGCGTCGTTTGGGTTTCTTGCTTGCCGCCGTTTCCGCCGCATGCCGCGAGCGATGCCGTAAGCAGCAGCGACAGCAGCAGCAGCGGCCATTTTTTGCCTCGTTTCATTTTTCTTTTGCCCCTCTCGAAAATAAGTTTGACGTCGTCTAAGGTTTAGTCTAATCGAGGGGGCCATAAATTTTGAGGAGACAATATTTCGATTCGAGGTTGAAATTATTACGGCGCAAAAAAAACGCCGAAGGATTCCCCCCGGCGCCTCCATATTCAGTTCAATCCGAAAACGGGCGGTGCTGAATCAGGCATGACGAGTTACCTGCTTGCCCGCTCCTCCTCATAACCTTCCACATAATCCCGGTGCTTAAATCCCCAGGAGCACATATCCTTAAGCACCGAGCTTAACGACTTGCCGTGCTCCGTCAGGGAATATTCGACCTTGGGCGGAATTTCCTGATAAATCTTCCGGGTGATCAGCTTGTCGCGCTCCAGTTCGCGAAGCTGGTTGGTCAGCATGCCCTGCGTTATGTTGGGAAGCTGCCTCCGCAGTTCCCCGAACCGTTTCGTTCCCTCGTGGAGCAAAATGAACAATATCAACGGCTTCCATTTCCCCCCGATCGCATGCAGCGTCGCCATGATTCCTTCCGTGTTCCCGGGGCGGCGTTCGTCCGTGCTCACGTTCTTTCGTCCCCCTTCCCTTTGATGCGGTTTCGGCTTTTTTGCCATTTTACCAAAACGCACCGTTATCTTACAGTACTCTCATTTCTCGGACATAGTACGTTTTTTGGTACCATTCCGCAACCCGCGTCCGAACGGATGGTACGGTTTGAGAGACCTGGTATGAAAAAAAAGCGTACTTTTCAGAAAACGGAATCGGAACCATACTGGAGATGAATCAAACGCATGCATCATTTTGAAACCCACGTTAACCGACGAAAGGATGATTCCATATGAAAACATTGATTATTGCGGCACATCCCGATCTTGGCGTCTCCAAAGCCAATCGAGCGCTCATTGACGCGGTGAAAGGAGAGCAGGGCATTTTCGTCCACGACCTTTACGCGGAATATCCCGACTGGAACATCGACGTCGCCCGCGAGCATCGGCTGTTGACCGAACATGACCGGATCGTGCTGCAGTTTCCTTTTTATTGGTACAGCACGCCGCCCCTCCTCAAAAAGTGGTTCGACGACGTGATCCTATCCGGCTGGGCTTACGGCCCCGGCGGGGACCGTTTGAAGGGGAAGGAATTCATGGTGGCCACCACGGCGGGCGGAACGGAGAAATCCTTCCAAGCCGGCGGAGACAACTGGTATGCGATGAGCGAATATCTGAAACCGATTCAGGGGACGGTCAACAAATGCAGCGGCGTGTTTCTCCCCCCATTCGTCGTTTACGATGCCAACCGGGCGGACGGTTCCCGCTTGCGGCAAGAAGGGCAGCGGTATGCGGAGCATATCCGGATGCCTTACCGCGTCCTGGTTCACTAATAGCAACGTTTAAGCCGTAAAAGCGGACTGCATGTCGCAAAATTTTGGCGGATGTTTGACTGAACGCGCCTGAAGGTACAATCAAGTTCTTGACGACGCAAAAAAAAGCGGACGAAGTGACATATCCACTCCGTCCGCTTTGCCTCTTATTCCTGATTCGCCTCGTGATCGGGCGTGTGTTCCCATTTCTTCGCCCGTTCCAGATACCGGTCGTACCGGTCATCCAGCTCGCGCGCGATGCTGCGGTATTTCAACGTTTCTTCCACGATCGGATCCATTTTCGTCTGAATCCGGATTTCATATCGGGGGGAAATAAGCTCCCGCTCCTGCTCCTTGCGGTCACCCTGATCTTCCATTTCGCCTTCGGTTAGCATCTCACTAAGCTGACGCTCCAGTTCATGTTTTTCACTCATAGCAAAGACACTCCTTGCGATAGATTCCGCACCGGGGTAGGTGCTTACGATA
The DNA here is from genome assembly GCF_057546105.1 of Paenibacillus sp. YAE3. Taxonomy (NCBI): domain Bacteria; kingdom Bacillati; phylum Bacillota; class Bacilli; order Caryophanales; family Paenibacillaceae; genus Paenibacillus; species Paenibacillus sp. YAE3. Next base: position 48,932 of record NZ_BAAIYF010000001.1, read on the forward strand.
TGTGTTATCCCGTCAATCGGGAAATGAAACGCCTTCCGGCATGATCACGCGTTTTCCAGTCCGGTGGCCGCGGCTTCCTTCAAAGCCTGAATGAGCTCCGAATGCACCGCTTTGTTCGTGGCGGCAACATGGCGCGTACGAAGGGAATAAGGGTTCCCTGCCGTATCGGTGATTTGTCCGCCGGATTCGGTAACCATCAGCGCGCCCGCGGCCGTATCCCAGGCGTTCAGGCCGATTTCCCAGAATCCCGTCAGCCGGCCCGCGGCGACATAAGCCAGATGCAGCGCCGCCGAACCGCCGGAGCGGATATTGCGGACCTTCGGAGCCAAATGCATCAGCCCCGCCATGTTGACCGGAAGCGTGCTCTCGCGGCCTACGGGGAATCCCGTCGCCAGCAGGCTTTCCTCCAGCTTGGCCTCGCCGGATACCTGCATGCGTTTGCCGTGGACGTAAGCTCCCTTGCCTTTTTCGGCGACAAACATTTCGTCCCGCGAAGGATCGTAAATGACGCCGACGATCACCTCGCCTTTATGCGCAAGCGCAATGGATACGGAAAAAAACGGGAAGCCGTGCACGAAATTGGTCGTGCCGTCCACGGGATCGACGATCCACAAGTATTCTTCTTCCGCATATTTCTCGAGCGCTTGGGCCGAAGCCTCCGGACCGGGCGCAACGCCCTCTTCGCCGAGAATGGCGTGATCCGGGAAATGGGTAAAAATCAGCTTGCGGATCATCGATTCCGCACCCTTGTCCACTTCCGTGACCAGATCGCTCACCGCGGACTTGGTATTTAATTGTTTTACGGTGCCCAATCTGGTTTTAATCCATTCCCCCGCTTTGGAAGCGGCATTGATCGCCACAGCGGTATAGCTTTTGCTCGTCACGACATAAGGAGTTGTTTCCTTTTGGTTCAAAGCGCTCACTCTACTTTCCGTGTTATCGTAAGTCAAACATCTGATCGATGTGATTCCTTGAAGACAGACCGATTCTTGCAGTTATTATCTTTAAAAATATACGTGATGAAAGATTTAAAGTTTCGCCCTTTTTCACAAGGCGGTTCAAATCCGGCGGCAGCCTGAAAAGGCCTTGGCGACAGTCCACAATCGCCGCTTCGCTCCATCCGGGATTCAACCCGAAATTTCGATGCTCGCCCCGTCCAGCATCCGGACTCCTTCCGATTCGTAATCGGCTAAACGATTCATCAAGTCAAAAAGGGCGGCATCCTTCCGTTTGGCTTCGATCATCACGTCGATGGCGGGCGTGCTGCCTGCGATATGCCGCAAAAAGGCAAGCAGCGGGCCCGGATCCACCAGGTCGGCATGGCTGCGCGGATCGCTTTCGCTTTTCGGGCTGGATACATGAATTTTCGGCGGCAGCGGGTGGTTCGGATCCGCATCTTTTTGCGCCAGCTCTCCGGCCCACGTTTCCTGAATGCCCGGCCAAAGCTCCCACGGCTGTTCGCCGTCGTTATTGACCCATTGATGATGCAGATCAAGCACCATGGGCAGGCCCGTCGCCCGGCAGACCTCCAGCGTTTCGGCCGCGGTAAAGGTTTTGTCGTCGTTTTCGAGCGTCAAACGCTCCTGGATTTCCCGATCCAGCATAGCGACATGCTCTTTGAAGCGATCGGCGGCGGACGGCTTGTCTTTGTAGGCCCCTCCGATGTGGATGTTGTTTTTCGCGGTGGCATTCAGTCCCATAGCCTTCAGCATCGCGACGTGATGCTTCAGATCCCGTACCGAATTGCGCAATACCTCCGGCCTCGGCGTGCTAAGCACCGTAAAGTGATCCGGATGAAAAGACACCCTCATCCCATGGTCGCGGACGTACTGCCCCACTTCTCCGAAAGCCCCATGCAGCGCCGCAAACGGGTCCCAATCCTGCAAGTCCTCGTGGGTCGACAGCGGGATCAGCTTGGAGGAAAAGCGGTATACCCGGATGTCATGGGCATGGTTATGCTTCAGAAGCCGCAGCGTGTTGTGCAGATTCCCTTCCGCGATCCTCTCCAGCTTGCGAATGGCCGCATCCCGGTCGCTCAGCTTGCGAAAACTCGTCATCGTCATCGTTTTGGACGGGGAAGCGTCCTGAACCTCCATCGACATGGCCACGTAGCCGAACCTTACGATCATAATTCCGCTCCTTAGGGTCTTAGTAAATGATTATACCTTAAGGATTATGTTCCCCAAAAAACATTTCGTAAGCCAAAGCCGTTTGAATCCGCGATTCCTCGTCATTCAGCTTGCGGATCAGCTCCATTTCGACCTCGGTCACCTCTTGCCCCTGAAAGTTGATTTCGGCAATGCACCCCACGATTTTTACGATGGCCACCGCGACGTTGTCCGGCGTATACGCGATCACTTTCTGCCCCGTCGGAAAAACGCGGAAGCCCTGCTTCACCATTTTGCCGCGCCCGTATTCCATCAGTTCGTACAGCTCCTGGTCGCTCTTGAACTTGCATACCGAGTTGAATTCCGTTTGAAATCCCATCCATGCACCTTCCCTTTCCCCATATAATGGCGTTCCCTCATGCATAAAAGGTGCCCGGGCCTTTGACTGCGCCGGCCGGACACCTTATGAAACGTTTCTTCATCTTCGAGCGGGGCAGCCGCTTACGGTTCGTTCGTGTAGCTCAGCGCCTGCTTGTTTTCGTAGCGTTCGAACGCCAGCTCGATCATCCGGTCGAGAAGCGCCTGATAGCCGAGCCCCGTTTCCCGCCAGAGCAGCGGATACATGCTGTACGGCGTAAAGCCCGGCATCGTGTTGACCTCGTTGATCAAAATCGCGCCGTCCGACTTGCGGAGGAAGAAGTCCGCCCGGGTAATGCCGCTGCCTTCGATCGCCTGGAACGCGACCAAAGCCGCCTCGCGCAGGCGGTCCGCCACGTCCGGATCCACCGGAGCCGGAATGATCATCTCCGACTGGCCGTCGGTGTACTTGGCGGCGTAATCGTAATAATCGGCGGAGGATACGATTTCCCCCGGAACCGAAGCCATCGGCTCCTGGTTGCCGAGAACGGCCACCTCCACCTCGCGGGCATCGACGAATTCCTCCACGATGACCTTCAGGTCGTAACGGAAAGCAAGCTCGACCGCACGCTCCAGCTCCTCGCGGTTTCTCGCTTTGGAAATGCCGACGCTCGAGCCGAGATTGGCCGGCTTGACGAAGCATGGGTACCCCAGATCGTCTTCTACGCCTCGGATCAGATTAAAGCTGCCTTGTTCCCATTGATGTTTGGTGAAATGGCAGAACTTGCACTGCGGAAGGCCGGCCTGCGCGAAGAGCTTTTTCATCACGACCTTATCCATCCCGGCCGCCGATGCCAGCACGCCCGCCCCGACGTAAGGGATATTCGCCATTTCGAACAGCCCCTGGATGGTGCCGTCCTCGCCGAACGTTCCGTGAAGGAGCGGAAACATCAGATCTACGGCCGGATCTCCGCCGTACAATCGGCTGAAAATCGCGCCAAGCGCCGCTTCGGTGCCTTCCCCGCCTTCCTCCAGCTTCAGCTTTTCCACCTTGTCAAGCGGAGCGGACAGCGCGGGTCCCTTTTTCCATTCCCCCTGCTTCGTGATGTAAAACGGAATCAGCTCGTATTTATCGTAATCAAAGGCGTTCATGACCGCAAAAGCCGTTTGCAGCGACACCTCGTGTTCGCCTGATTTGCCGCCGTATACCAGCCCTACGGTTGTTTTGTTGTTCCCCATGCCTAACCTCTCTCTTTTTTACTGTATTGCAGGCTGCTCCTGCTGTCGTACCTTATCATTATAACGCTCTAGAAGTAGTCCGGGATATGCAAAAAACGGTACGCGGTATTTTCGGTCCACGCATAGGAATCCCTGTAATCCCAGTAACGGTGCCGGCTGCTGACCGTGTGCGCGTTCACCAGCGGCTGCCCGCCGGCATCGAAAGCGGTGACGATCGTCGAATGCTGGAAGGAGCCGTCCCCGTCCCAATCATAAAAAATGACGTCGCCGAGCATCAGCTGCTCCGGACGTTCCACCAATTCCCCCCGGGTTCCCCAGGTGCTCGCCGCGAGAAAAGCGGACAACGCGTTGGACACGGCCCAACTGTAGCTCCACCATTCCTTGCCGCCGACATATCCCTTGTACCACCAGCCCGTTTCTCTTCTACCAGTATAGTTGATTGGCGCACCGCCTGCAAAGAGACATTGGGAGATGTAATTCGTGCAATCCACGTCGAAAACCGCAAACTCGGGATTATAGGAATTCCACCAGCGGTCGGCATACGCAGCCGCTTCCTCCCGGCGGTACCGGACGGACTTCCGGTTGATTCCCCCGCCCAGAATGTACGGGTTCAGGTAAGGCTGGGGACTGCTGCCGTAGGACGGGTCACCGGACTGCTGCGGTTCCGCCAAGACGTCGATGCCCGCCGCCGACGGATGCTTTTCCGGCGTGAGATGTTCCACGGACACGATGACCCAATCGTCGCCGTCGCGGATCAGCGTCAGGCGCTCCCTCTGGATCGTTTCCTCCGCATGGGTCACCCCTCCTTTTTCATAAAAAAGCTGCACATGGAGCTGTACGTCGACGACCGCTTGATCCGGGGCGTCCTGGATCGTCCGCAGCAGCTTGGCCCTTGTTTCGCTGCGAAGCGGCCGGGCCCCGCGCGCTTCGTACCATTGCGAAAGCCGGAAGGAACGCTCCGCCTTGGCCATCAGATAACCCGGGTCGGTGACGACCTGCTCCCCTTGCTGCGACCGGTAATCGATCTGCAGCTGATTATATTGGTTCACATAGGTGTAGAGTGTCTGTTTCCATTCCTTCTCCATCCGCTCTAATCCCCTCTCGTTTCCGTTACTTGCAGCCGTTTTCAGGCCCTGAACGGGCTTCAGGCTCGAACAAGCCATGAAACGGCTTCCTAATATAACGTATATGAACCGAAACGAGCCGCTATGAACTTCATTCATCCGCGGTTGAAAGGGGCGGCCCGGGGAAAGAATGATATCCGGCGGTTTTTGGGAATGCGAATTCCTTGGCGCCGCAAGGATCGGGAGGCCTCCCGGGCAGTCGTCCTTCTTCCTTTTATCCCGCCTTTCGTTTCATATAAATAGACGCAAAAAGTTCTTTACTCCCCGGCTTGTAAACGGTATACTAAAAGCAAACCTCACTATTTTGAAATTATGTTTCATCTAGTGAAACAGGAACGGCAAAGTGATTGCCCTATCGCTTACCGCATCCCACCGAAAATGTTCACGAGAGCACATTCTTAAGGAGGTACATGTATGACAGCAAAGGATCAATTCTCCACAGCCCGCAGCCTGGAAGTCGGCGGCAAAACATACCGCTACTACAGCCTGAAGGCGCTTGAAGAACAGGGACTCGGCAGCATTTCCAAGCTCCCGTTCTCGATCAGAGTGCTTCTGGAAGCCGCCGTCCGCCAATTTGACGGCCGCGCGATTACCGAGGAGCATATCAAACAGCTGGCAAAATGGAACGAAGGCGTAGGCCGCAACAAAGAAATTCCGTTTATCCCGGCGCGGATCGTGCTCCAGGACTTCACCGGCGTTCCGGTCGTCGTCGACCTTGCCGCGATGCGCGACACCGTGAAAAAAGCCGGCGGCGATCCGAAGAAGATCAACCCGCTCGTACCGGTCGACCTCGTTATCGACCACTCCGTTATGGTTGATGCCTTCGGCACAAGCCAGGCGCTGAACTATAACATGGAAGTCGAATTCGAGCGCAACGAAGAACGCTACCGCTTCCTGCGCTGGGCGCAAACGGCGTTCAATAACTTCCGCGCGGTTCCGCCGGCAACGGGGATCGTTCACCAGGTCAACCTGGAATACCTTGCGTCCGTGGCAGCCACCAAAACGGTTGACGGCGAAACCGTCGTTTACCCTGACTCCCTCGTCGGAACGGACTCCCATACGACGATGATCAACGGTCTCGGCGTCGTGGGCTGGGGCGTCGGCGGCATCGAAGCCGAAGCCGGCATGCTCGGACAGCCGCTTTATTTCGTCACGCCGGACGTCATCGGCTTTAAGCTGACAGGCAGCCTGACAGAAGGCGCAACCGCTACCGACCTGGCCCTGACGGTCACCGAAATGCTGCGCAAAAAAGGCGTCGTCGGCAAATTCGTCGAATTCTTCGGCCCTGGGCTTGCCAACATCAGCCTGGCGGACCGCGCGACCGTAGCCAACATGGCACCGGAATACGGCGCGACCATCGGCTTCTTCCCGGTTGACAGCGAAACGCTGGCCTACCTGCGCAACACCGGCCGCTCCGACGAGCAAGTCGAGCTGGTTGAAGCTTACTATAAAGCACAAAACATGTTCCGTACGGCCGACATGGAAGACCCTGAGTTCACGGACATCATCGAACTCGACCTGGCTTCCGTCGTACCGAGCCTTGCCGGACCTAAACGTCCGCAGGACCGCATCGAGCTGACGAACATGAAAAAAGCCTTCAACGATATCGTGCGCACGCCGATCGAAAAAGGCGGATACGGTCTCAGCGATGCCAAAATCGAAGAGAAAGTGACCGTGAAACATGCGGACGGCACCACCAGCCAAATGGGAACCGGCGCCGTCGTCATCGCCGCGATCACGAGCTGTACCAACACGTCCAACCCAAGCGTTATGCTGGGCGCGGGCATCTTGGCGAAAAAAGCGGTTGAACGCGGCCTGAAAAAACCGGGCTACGTAAAAAGCAGCTTGACGCCGGGCTCCCTGGTTGTTACCGAATATTTGGAAAAAGCAGGCCTGCTTGAATCCCTGGAGGCCCTCGGCTTCTACGTTGCAGGTTATGGCTGCGCGACTTGCATCGGCAACTCCGGCCCGCTGCCGGACGAAGTCAGCCAGGCGATCGCCGACAACGACATGACCGTAGCCGCCGTATTGTCCGGCAACCGGAACTTCGAAGGCCGCGTCCATGCGCAGGTCAAAGCCAACTACCTGGCTTCGCCTCCGCTCGTCGTAGCCTACGCGCTGGCCGGAACGGTCAACATCGATCTGCAAAACGATCCGATCGGCCATGACCAGGAAGGCGAGCCTGTCTATCTGAAGGATATCTGGCCGACTTCCGCGGAAATCAAGGAAGCCATGAACCAATCCATGGACGCGGAAATGTTCCGCAAAAAATACGCGAACGTCTTTACCGCCAACGAACGCTGGAACGCGATTCCGGTTCCGGAAGGCGAACTGTACGAGTGGGACGAAAAATCCACTTACATCCAGAATCCGCCGTTCTTCAAGAACCTCGGCACGCAGCTGGATGACATTAAGGACATCAACGCCGCTAACGTACTGGCACTGCTCGGAGATTCCGTCACGACCGACCATATCTCCCCTGCCGGCAACATCTCGCCGACAAGCCCTGCAGGCCTGTACCTGAAAGAGCACGGCGTTGAACGCAAAAACTTCAACTCCTACGGCTCCCGCCGCGGCAACCATGAAGTCATGATGCGCGGCACGTTCGCCAACATCCGGATCCGCAACCAGGTTGCGCCTGGAACGGAAGGCGGCGTTACGACGTACCTGCCGACGAATGAAGTGATGTCCATTTATGATGCATCCATGAAGTATCAAAACGAAGACCGCAACCTGGTCGTCATCGCAGGCAAGGAATACGGCACGGGAAGCTCCCGCGACTGGGCGGCCAAAGGAACGTTCCTGCTTGGCGTCAAAGCCGTTATCGCCGAAAGCTTCGAACGGATTCACCGCAGCAACCTCGTCGGCATGGGCGTGCTTCCGCTGCAGTTCCAAGAAGGAACCGGCTGGAAGAGCCTTGGCCTGACCGGCAGGGAGACCTTCGACATCGTGGGTCTGAGCAACGAGGTGCAACCTGGCCAGACGCTGACCGTGAAAGCGACGCGCGAGGACGGCACGACCTTCGAATTCCCGGTTACGGCCCGTCTGGACAGCATGGTGGACGTGGATTACTACCACAACGGCGGTATTCTGCAAACCGTGCTTCGCCAAATGATCGCAAACCAATAATAAGCTTAATGAAAAAGGCGTCCCCAGCCATGATGCATGGCTCGGGGACGCCTTTTTTCTTTCGTGTATGGAGGTAAATCGTGCTTATCTTCAATACGATGCCGGCAACCCGAAACCCTATCTCAGCCCGACATGGTCAAAGCGGTTCCGGATCCGTTCATGCATAAACGTCTTGATCCGTCCGATCGCCTCCTGCTCCGCACGCTGCGCTTCATCGAATAATCGAACGAGATTTCGGGCCTGTCGTTTCATGCTTGGATCCTCGGCAATGAGGCCCAGCACCTCGCGAAACGCTTGTGCCGTCTTTCGGTAAGCTTGGGCCGCCGGTTCAAGCTGCGGCCATAAAGACGCCAGCACGCCTGTATATTCGCCGACATCCCTTTTGGCGGCCGCATAACATTCGAAAACCTCGCCGGCCTGAACGGGATCGAATGCACCTCCATGGAGTGCCTGCTTGATCGCATCATAAGCCTTAGAGCCGCAGGCATAATCCGCTTCGGGGAGCATCCGGTCATGCGTCTCCCATTTGTAGATTGCTTGCATAAGAGATTCCTTATAAATTTCGATCGGATCGAGCTCAACCGTATCTTCGAGTATCTGATAATACCAGTAGGGGGAACGATTCTGTCCGAATTCCCCGTACGGCAATCGCTGCAGCCCATGCCCGGAGCCGTCGTCGTAATACAGGATGCCTTTTTCGTCGTCATATCCGGCTGCAACGGCAAAGCAGTCCTTCCAGAACACGGCTCCAATTCCCCGGTCCAGCGACGCCTTAATTTCGGCAACCGCCTCCTGCCGATATAACGGAAACGTCGGGTGAAAGGTAAACCCGGCGGATGACGAAGCAGTAACTCCCATAAAATCCGCGGCGAGAAAGTTTTCCGCCACCCAATTGTATGCCGTCGGCGACTCGGCGGTTAAACGCCGATGGACCGCAAACCGGAAACCGGTAACGGTCATGCCGGCAAGCATCGCCTTGGAACAGGACGTCCAACCGGCATGGGTCAACACCGCATGCATCGCATCGATGTAGGATCTGGACTCCGTCGTCATGCGCAAATCTTTCAGGATGGTATTGGCCATAACTTCTCCCTTCCGTTTATCTTGCGGTATGCAGTCCCCATCGCGGAACCGTCGACCGTTTCAAATCCGGATATTGGACGGAGATGCTTTTAAAAACGCCCATCGCCCGCTCCTCCAGCTTCTCCGCCTCCTTCAGCACCCCGATCAGTGCCGGAATGCTCTCCTGGCTGAGCGTTCGGCCCTGGTTCGCGGAAACGGTCCAACGCTCCTGCGGTTCCATCATGCCCGCAAGCTGCTCGTAACATGCTGCCGCTTCCTGCAACCCCGGAAACATGAGGGACGCCTCCTGCAGAAAAAGCATGATTTCCGTCCTCGAGGCCCGAAAGGCATCCCAAACATAAACGGCGCCAAACGAGTCAAAATCCCCTTGCTCCAGCGCATGGATAAAATACGAATAAGCCTTCCTTCCGGAAGCAATGCTGCGGTTCGGGGGAACCGGATGCGGGGTCTCCCAATCGTCCAGCGCCATGCGGAGTGCCTCGAGAACCATGTCTTTGGCCCCGATGTCCACTTTCCCGCCAAACATTTGCGCATACCAAAACGGGGTGAAGTTGATGCCGAAATTATCGTACAACACGATTTTGCTTTCCGCGGAGTACCCGTCCTGCACGTAAAAAATCCGGTCGGCATCGTCATATCCATGGATGACGCCGAATTCGGGAAGCCAATACACCGCTCCAAGTCCGCGGTCCAGGCTGGATTTGATCCACTTGACGGCATCCTGCTGATATTTCTTAAACGTGGGATGCCGCGTCCTGCCTGCATCCGCCACCGTAAAAATGCCAAGGCTGTCGGCGGCCCGCTTATGAACCGTCCCCCACTCCCCGTAAGCCGTTACCGAAAGCGGCAGCAGCCGTTCATGTACGGAAAAGATGAAGGCCATGCCGCTCAGCGCGGAAAGCCTGTATTTCGGTCCGGAGAATAACCCGGCCCCCGTCAGGACAGCGTACAGGCTGTCGGTAAAAGACTTCGATTCCCTTTTCATCTCCAGTCCGCGCAGAATCACTTCGGCCATCGGCATCATTCCTCTCCATCCAAGCATTTTAAAATTTGTCCGCACCGGTTCTGCAGCTTGGTTTTCAGCCATTTGGGAGATACCAGGTTCAGCCACCCGCCCAGCAAAAGCTGCTGCAGGAACGCGTCGTCGTCATAAAAGTCGATGTCGTAAAAGCCGTCCCCGGCGGGTCTTGCCGGATAACCATGCCAGGCCTCCCCCTGAAGCTCCCGATCCAGCCTAAGCCGGGCCGTAAAAGGTTGGATCGCGGGAGGTCTGCCCTTTACAAAAGGAACGTCCTCCGCTTCGTTTATCTCGAACATGCGATTCGTCACATGCAGGCTTTCGATGGCGTCCAGCCGGTACAGGCGCGTTTTCCCCTCATGTTCTTGGTACGCTGCAACATAATCGGCGTTGTATCGGGACAACAGACGCACCGGACATACGTCCTCCCGGAACTCTCCGTTTTCGGACCGGTAATGAAGATGCACGGTCCTTCGCTGCTCGATCGCAAACGACAGCTGCCCGCTGATATGGATAAGCCGGGGATCGGCATCGAAATAAGGAAGCCTCCCGGCTCCCTCCCCTTCTTCCTCGCCCGCAAACCTGCCCAGCAGGTGTGCGACCCGCTGAACGCCGGACGGGGCATCGGTGCTATACTCCCCGTATTTTCGGGCCAAAAATTTCAGCACCGACTTTTCTTCTTCCGTCATGTACAAATGCGGCAGCATGTACGTTTTATCCTCGTAACCGTATCCACGGTGTTTGGCTATATAAACGAGCGGCGCCCGCAATGAAACCGCAAGGTATTCGATGTCGCGCTGCGCCTGCCTTCTGGAAATTTCGAATTGAAGGGCAAGATCCCTGCTGCTCGGATAATGCCCTCCCCTAATCCGCTGGTCAAACCAGTGAATCCTGTGCATATTGCTCATATCTTGCTTCTCCTTGTCAGAAGATCATGCCCTTCAGCTATATTGAAGCATTTGCAGGCTCTGGGATACAAGCGGTTTTTGAATCTTTTTCCTGCTGAAAAACGTTTGATCCTTACTTCCGAACGGCCGGTTCCGGATTTCGGCTGGCGGCGTCAACCCTTTCTTGTGTGGCTTTAAAGCATTTTTTGCAGACTTTCATGGATGCGCCTTCCGTACTCGTGCGGGTATATAAAAGCTTGATCCGCCCGCTGCCGCAAACCGGACATGTCCCCCGGCCTCTGGACGGCAAATTCCATAATACGCGTCCCCGTTTCGTTTTTGCCATGAACATACAACCTCTTTTCATTCATTTTTCCGAGTTACATGCCCATTATAGGAGATGTGATGCGACATAAAATGTCGTAACAGTTTGCGCTTTCGCATTTTTTGCAAAATGGAGCGATTCGAAATATGATGTTTATAACCGCCATGAAACGGGTAATGGTTCTACACATACCGCGCCGAAACATAAGGGCGCTTCCGGTTTGCTGCCGCCATGACGCATGCAGGGCTAGCAAACCTTCGGAAGGAGAGATCATGATGAATGTGCCGCGCATTGCGCCTTTTCACCATTCGTATCCAAGACCACAGATCATCGCATCGAGGAAAAAGGAAAACCTGGAGCAAAACGCAACCTTCAAAGAGCTGCTCATGAAAAAAATGAAGCAAAAACAACAACGTGAATAACCTATCGCTTCGAGAACCAAAGCGTCTGCTTAAGCAGGCGCTTTTTTTGCGCAAGCCCGGCCGCCGTTTGCGGCTTTTTTGAGCTGCGGCTTTGGTCAAAGCCCTTATTTACACCCAAAATTCTATCTGTTATATTTGTAGTATAACAGTTGCACTTTTGACATTTTGTTTGCGAAAGAAGGGCTTCTTATGATCATCCGTCTGGATATGCAGTCGGAACTTCCCATTTATACGCAGCTGATTAATCAGATTATCGAAGGCATCGCGAGCGGCAGCCTGCAGCCGGGAGAAGACCTCCCGTCCGTCCGGAGCCTTGCCGCGGATATCGGCGTCAACCTGCATACCATCAACAAAGCGTACACGCTGCTCAAACAGGAAGGTTACATTCAGATCCACAGGCAAAAAGGCGTCGTCGTCAATCCGGACGGCATGCCTCCCGCTACGCCGGAGTTTGAGCAGAAGCAGGCGGAGCAATTCAGGCCGCTGATCGCCGAAGCCATATGCCGGAGCATGGATAAGGCGAGCCTGCTGCAAATCGTCGAATCCATTTATGAAGACATCTCACATGGCAAAAAGGAGAATGCATAATGTACTGGATTTCTGCTTTCATGATTGTCGCCCTCTTCATCCCCATCATCATCGCGCTGATTTCCATACCGTTTCTCAGCAGGGAAACCGTCAGTTTCGGCGTTTCGGTCAGCGAAGAGATGTATCACAGCCCGCAGCTGCGGCGGATGAGACAACAATTTGCCTGGATTAGCGGCACGTTGTATGCCATCCTGCTGCTCGGCTGCCTGTATTCGCTGATGAACGCCGGCGAAGAAGGCCAGGCCGCCGTAATATCCATCTTTATTACCGCCGTGATTGTTTGCTCGGCAGCAATGAACTTCGCCTTTTACCTGAGAATGAAAAAAACGAAGGCCTCCCTGCCGACCGCGGTGCAGCAGAGCGGAAAAATCGCGATCGACACCCGGTTCCGCAGCAAAAAGATCACGGTTTCCAACCGCTGGTTCGTCCTGCATATTGCCGTCATGCTGATCAGTGCCATCCTTGCGTTTGCGTACTACGACCAATTCCCTGAGACGATCGCGATGAAATACGACTGGCATGGCGAAATCACCCGCTCCGTCGACAAATCGCTGCGGGCGGTGCTCGGTCCGAACCTGATGCAGCTTGTCATGATTTTCCTGTTTATGTTCATGAACTGGATGATCCTGAAAAGCAAACAGCAGATCCATCCCGACCATCCCGAGCTTTCGGCGCAGCGGAATGCGCTTTTCCGCCTCCGGTGGTCGATGTTTAACGTCGTCTCGGGGATGTTGATCACGCTGTTGCTGTCGTTTATTCAGCTAAATATGCGCTACAATCTGCCCGGCAACGTCGTATTTCCCATCACGCTGCTGATGCCGTCCATCATCATCGTGATGGCCCTTGTCCTCTCGTTTACGACCGGACAAGGAGGCCGCCGCATCGGCCGCCCTTCCGGGGCCGCCAGCGCGACCGCCGTGAATGACGACCGTTTCTGGAAACTCGGCTTTATTTATTACAATCCGGACGATCCGGCCATGTTCGTGGAAAAGCGGATGGGCATCGGCTGGACGATCAATTTCGCCAGACCGGCGGCATGGATGATTTTTGCGGGGATTCTGCTCCTCATATTTGCCGCCAGTTTTTTCACAGGTTGATCAACAAATTGGAGCATCCGTGGTTTCATCGGCATCGGACATCCTAGAATCCAACCTCCGCCTTCATACGATGCCTTTCATTATATATAAAGGGGCTAACCGCTCCAGAGGAGGAAACGTCATGAAAAAAAATTCAAAGAAACTGCGCAAATTTGCCGCCGCATCCCTTGCGCTGGCGCTGTCCGTACCTGCAGCCTCCGCCGCTGCAGAATCGTCCAAGGACAAGACGGCGTACGTGTCGGTACGCGAAGCCGCGTCCAAGCTGGGCGTAGAGGTTCGCTGGGATCAAGCTGCCCGCACGGTCACGCTGGTCAAAGGCGGCCAAACCCTCGTGCTGACCCCGGGCAAAGCCCAAGGCGTATTCAACGGCAAAGCCGTAAACGTGGGAGAGCCGGTTCAGCTCGTTTCCGGCAAAACGCTTGTGCCTGCCGGTTTCCTTTCCGGCATTTTCGGCCAACCGGCAACCCCGGGGGAAACCAACAACCCGGAAGCTTCCCAAGATGCCGCCGATTTGTTTCTGAAGGAGCTGCAAGCGGGCAACGGCGCCAAAGCTGCCGAATACATGAGCCCCGCTTTCCAAAAAGCGCTGCCTGTTCAAGCCGTCAACGGCTTGTGGAGCAATTACGAGCAGCTGTATGGAAAGGCGCCTTCGAAACCCGCTGCCAGAACGGAGCAAACAAATTCCGTCTACCGCAACGTTTCCTATCTGCTTCAGTGGGGACAAATGCCGGTGGAAGTAACGCTCAGGCTGAATGGCGAAGGCCGGGTGGATGACATGTATATCGGCCCTTCCAGCTCTGGCGGATACCAAAAGCCCGCTTATGACAACCCGGCCGCCTATACGGAACAGGAAGTGCGCATCGGTGAAGGCCAGTGGGCTTTGCCCGCCACGTTGACCCTTCCGCAAGGCGAAGGACCGTACCCTGCCGTCGTGCTTGTCCACGGCTCCGGGCCTCATGACCGCGATTCCTCGATGGGCGCGGCCAAGCCGTTCCGCGACCTGGCCGTCGGTTTGGCGGCCAAAGGCATCGCCGTTCTTCGCTATGACAAGGTGACCTACGAGCATACCTTCAAGGTTGCGGCCGATCCGAAGTTCACGCTGAAGAAGGAAACCGTGGATGACGCCGTCACCGCCGTCAAGCTGCTCAAACAAACGCCTAAGATCGATCCGGGCCGGATCTTCGTCGCAGGCCACAGCCAAGGCGGTTTTGCGATGCCGCTGATCATCGATGCGGACCAAAGCAAGGACATCGCAGGCGCGATCGTGCTCTCGGGCCCTAGCTTGAGGTTTGCCGATACGCTGATCGAGCAGCAGCAGGAGCTGGTTGCGCGCGTCAAAAAGCTGGGCCAGGACCCTGTCCCGTACGAACAGCAGGCGGCTGCATGGACTCAAATCGCCCAGCTGGTGAACGATCCGCAGTATACCGTGGACCATATGCCGGAAAAATTCCCGCTCTCCCCGGCGTATTGGTGGTTTGAGCAGAAAAACTATAAACCCGTCGATCTGGCCGTCAAGCAACAAACGCCGATGCTCGTCCTGCAAGGCGAAAACGACTGGCAGGTGACGATGAACCAGTTCAATGAGTGGAAAAAAGCGCTTCAAGGCCGGAACGGCGTCGAATTCAAGTCGTATCCGAAAATGAATCATCTGCTCGCGGAATACGACGGCATCTCGATCGGTGCCGAATATGCGATGCCGTCCAACGTATCTTCCGCGCTGATCTCCGATATCGCGGCGTGGATTCAGAAAAAGTAACGGACTGCGGGGTTCTCGGCTTCCGAAGGAATCGGGATGGAATTTACGCCCAATCTCTGGGATAATGAACTCATGAAATGGTTCATCTTTTATATGGGAGGTCTTTTTCGATGAGTGAGAAACGCGTAATGACAGCCGAGGACCTGTACCGCATCCGCTGGGTAAGCGATCCTGCAGTCTCGCCCGAAAACGGCGCGACTGCGTACATACTGAAATCGGTCAACGACAAACATGACGGATACGTGACCCAAATCCGCCTGATTCAGCCCGGCGGCGCGGACGTTCCGTTTACGGCCGGCGAGCAGGACGGAGCGCCGCAGTGGTCCCCTGACGGTTCGCAGCTGGCTTTTCTCCGAAAAAAAGGCGATGCGCGCCAGGTGTGGATCATGCCCGCCCATGGCGGCGAAGCCCGGGCCGTGACCGAATTGAAGCATGGAGTAAGCGCATTCAAATGGTCGCCGGACGGTTCCGCCCTGCTTCTTAAAGCCGAAGCGCCGGACGACAAGGAAGAGCAATTGGACGCCAAAGCCAAGGACGAACCTGCGCTGCCCGAGGAAAAAATCGTGGACCGCATCCGTTACAAAGCCGACGGCGTCGGTTTGCGAAGCGGCCGCAGATCGCATTTATTCGTATTCGACATCGCGGGCGCAAGCAGCGTCCAGATAACGTCGGGCGCGTTTGACGTCGGGGCTTTCGCCTGGTCGCCGGACGGCAGCCGCATCGCGTATACGGCGGAGCTGCCTACGGACGAGTATGCCGACGCCGATCTGAGACCGACGAACGATCTGTATGTAACGGATCGTACGGGAAGCGAAACGCGCCGGCTGACGGACGGCAAAATCAGCATCGGTTCCGTCAGCTATACGCCGGACGGCGGATCCATCCTGATGCTTGCGGATGATCTGTCCTGCGGTTACGCCACGCTGACCCGCATATATCTCATCCCGGCGGAAGGCGGCGAATACCGCGCCCTCTATACCGATCTCGACATTCAGATCGGCCACAGCTGCGTCAGCGATATGCGCGCAGGCGCCGGAACGCCGCCGGTTTTCAGCCCGAACGGAGCGCATGTGTACCTTCAGGTGAGCCAGCTGGGGCGCGTCGAGATCGCCCGTTATGCCCTCGACGGTTCCGAATTCGAAATCGTCGCCGGCGGGGACCGCGAGATCTACCAGTTCGCCCTGACGCCGGAAGGCAGCCTCGTATTTGCCGCAGCCGACCCTTTGCACCCCGGCGATTTGTACCGGCTGGAACTGCCGGGCCGAACGGAAACCCGCTTGACCGAATGCAACAAGGAGCTATGGAGCGAGCTGACGCTGAGCGAGCCGGAAGAGTTCCGGTACGCCGCTGGAGACGGCTGGCCGATGCAGGGCTGGATCATGAAGCCGATCGGCTTCAAGGAAGGCTCCAAGGTACCGGCCGTTCTCGAAATCCACGGCGGACCGCAAGTCATGTACGGCCATACGTTCATGCATGAGTTCCAGCTGCTGGCCGCCGCCGGTTATGCGGTATTCTACACGAATCCGCGCGGCGGGCACGGCTACGGCCAGGTCCATGTCAACACGGTCCGCGGGGACTATGGCGGACGGGATTACCTCGACCTGATGGAATTTACGGACTACGTGCTGGACCACTATCCTTTCGTGGACGGCTCCCGTCTCGGCGTGACCGGCGGAAGCTACGGAGGATTTATGACCAACTGGATCGTAGGCCATACGAACCGCTTTCAGGCGGCCGTCACCCAGCGTTCCATCTGCAACTGGCTTTCGTTCTACGGCGTGAGCGATATCGGCTACCACTTCACGGAGGACCAAATCTGGGGCAATGCGTGGGATGACGTCGAAAAGCTGTGGAAGCATTCCCCGCTTGCTTATGTCAAAAACGTAAGCACCCCGCTGCTCATCCTTCACGGCGAGCAGGACATGCGCTGTCCAATCGAGCAGGGCGAGCAGATGTTCGTCGCACTGAAGCGGCTGGGCAAAGAAACGCAGCTGATCCGTTTCCCGGGGGCGGATCACAATCTGTCCCGGAGCGGCAATCCGTATCTTCGCACAAGACGCCTCAGCCATATCGTCCGCTGGTTCAAAGAGCATATCGAGGTATAAAATCAAACAAAGCCCGCGCCGACCGTTATGTTTACGGTCGACGCGGGCTTTTTGCCGTCTAGATCATCAGTCCCATTTCATGGGCCGCTTCCATCAGCACCGGCGCAAACTCATGCAGCGTATCCTCGCCGATCCGGCTGATCGGACCGGATACGGAAAGCGCCGCAGCCACTTCCCCCCTCCGGTTCACGATCGGCACGGCTACCGCGGCCGCTCCCGGCTCGCGCTCTTCGAAACTGGTCGCGTATCCGCGCTCCCGGATCTCCGCCAGCATGCGGAGATAACCTTCCGGATCGGGCATCTCCGGCCATTCCGGATCGCCGAACAACTCCCGCCGGTCTTCCTCCGAAGCAAAAGCGACAAGCACCTTGCTCGAAGCTCCGACGTACAGCGGCAAGCGGGCGCCGACCTGGGCCACGCGGCGGATCGCCTGGTTGCTCTGCACCGCCTGGATCCGCAAGCGGTCTTTTCCGTCCCGCAAATACAAGCTCACCGTTTCCCCAAGCCGGTCGCGCAACCGCTCCATCGCCGGAAGAAGCAGCACGGCCGGATCATCGCTTTTGGACAGATGCGTGGACAGCTCCCATACCTTCAGCCCCAGGCGGTATTTTTCCGTTGCCGCATCCCGCGCGACGAATCCCTTCTCCTCAAGCGTCGTCATCAAACGATGCACCGTACTTTTATGCAGGCCGATCTGCCCGGCGATTTCGGTCAGCCCGAGCTCGCTGCTTTTGGTAAAACACATCAATATGTCAAGCGCGCGCTCGACGGCGCGTACGGTTAATTTGCGGTCTTCCATTCCTGTTCCCGCCCCTCTTAATGTTTCACCAAATGAAACATGGTTACAATAATTATAAAAAATTCAGCCCCCAAAGTCTACTTTTTCGCTAAAAATCTGTTTGGGCGGCGCTAAAAAAAGAAACCGTTTTTTGGGCCAGGCCGATTGACTTTAGGCGATCTACCGCATAGGATATAGAGTAAAATTTTTTCTGTTTCCGAATCGGGTGTATAATAGGTAAACTAGAGACAGGCTCGAAATTTGTAGAATCCTGAAATTTTGATATAAAGGAGGGGCACGCATGAATATGGCAACCCGAAACGACGCCCAAATTTCTCCCCCCTTGACCGAGACACCCATTCCACTAACCCCGCGGCTGATCCGCGTGAAGCATATTCTCGTTGCCTTGCTGCTGTCGGTCGTGTTTTTCCTTCTATTTTGTTTTATCGCCTTGCACGCGTACATCGCTTGGGTGCTTTCGAACCCGACCGTTGCGCCGCTGTATTCGAATCCGAAGCAGGCGAAAAACATGGCCTATGAAAACGTGACCTTCCCCGCCTTGGACGGCAGCCGGATGATGCAGGGCTGGTACATTCCCGCCGCCGGATCGAAAAAAACGATCGTGTTCAGCCACGGCTACGGCGCAAACCGCGAGGAAACGTGGATTCCGATGTACGATCTGGCCCATTACGCGCACCGGATGAATTTTAACGTCATCATGTTCGATTACGGCTTCGCGTCCCAGACCAGCAAGGCGGTGGCCACCGGCGGCAAAGCCGAATCGCAGCAGCTGCTCGGGGCGATCGAGCTGGCCAAACAACGCGGCGCGAAGCAAATCGTCGTGTGGGGCTTTTCGATGGGAGCCGGGACGGCGCTTCAAGCCGGGCTGCAAACCAAGGATATCGACGCGATGATTTTGGACAGCACCTTTTTGCTGGAGCCGGACACGTTGTACCATAATATCAAAAACCAAATCGACCTGCCGCGCCATCCGTCGCTCGAAATTTTGGAGCTGCTGTTCCCGGTGCTTAACGGAACGAGCCTTCACCAAATTCCTTACCAGCAGGTCAAAAAGGAAGATTACCCGTTCCCGATCTTTTTCGTTCACGGCACGGAGGACGAGAAGGCCCCTTATCCGATTGCCGAAAAATTGGCGTCCAACCAGTCGAATCCGTATTCGGACGTTTGGATCGTCAAAAACAGCCATCATGAGCTCATTTTCCGCGAGCATCCGCGCGAGTATCTTCGCCGCGTCTCCTCCTTCCTCGCCAACGTGAAGCTTGCCGAACGGAAGGACATCGACAATGCGCCCATGATCCAAAACAAACGGTAAACAGCCTTTCGCCCGTTTGGGCCAAGGCGCTTGCGAAGCCCGGGCATACAAAAAAGGCATCATCGAAGATCCGATTCGGTTCTTCCATGATGCCTTTTTATGATGTTCCGATTATTCTTTGATCAAAGACAAAAACTCGGCTCTGGAAGCCGGGTCCTCGCGGAAAATGCCGCGGACCGCGGATGTCACCGTTTTGCTGCCCGGCTTTTTCACGCCGCGGGCGCACATGCACAGATGTTCGCCTTCCACGACCACCATGACGCCATGAGGCTGCAGAACTTCGACCATGATGTCGGCAATTTGCGACGTGATGCGTTCCTGAACCTGCAAACGGCGCGTGATCGCCTCCACCAAACGGGCCAGCTTGCTCAGTCCCGCGATTTTGCCGCTCGGAATGTACCCGATATGGACTTTCCCGAAAAACGGAGCCATGTGATGCTCGCATTGGCTGTAATAAACGATATCCTTGACGATCACGAGCTCCTCGTGGTTTTCATCGAAGGTAACGCCCAGCACATCCCTCGGGTCCACTTCGTACCCCGCAAAAATTTCCTCGTACATCCGCGCCACGCGCGCAGGGGTTTCAAGCAGGCCCTCCCGCTGCGGGTCTTCGCCGATCAATTTCAAAATTTCCGCGATGTGGTGTTCCACCTGTTCACGGTTATCCCGAACCTTGTTGTTTACGTAGTCTTTAACGCCGGCCACGGCACTTCCCTCCTCTCGCGGCTTCTTTTTTGTCGCTTCACGGATTTATCGACAATCCGGCTTATTTGCGTTTGCCTCCGCCAGGCTTCTTTTTGCCGCTGAACTGCGGATTGTTTTTCATCATTTGCTGCGCTTTCTGCATTTGACGATTGTTTAGATTATACCCCATCTGTTTGGCCATTTTTTGCAGCATTTGTGGATCACTCTGCATTTTCTCCATTTGCTTGCGCAAATAAAACACGCCGATAAAAAAGCCGCCGACCAAGCCGACGATCAGCGTAATCACAGGAATGACATATTGCATGTTCCGCCACCTCATCGTTATAAATCAATACTTTGCGTGCATAGCAACACGAACCTATCATAGCATGTCCCCGTGTGGCTCGCAAATGGATTTCTACGATAAAACCGCCTCGATGAATACCGTCGTCTCCTTCGCCAAATCCAGCTCTTTGACGTCGAACCGGCTGGCCTCCCCCTGAACGATCCGGATGACCGGACGCCCGGGCAGGCCGCGATGCTGGCGGACGACGACGCCCGTTTGCTTGGTGGACAAACGTACCGCCGTCCCGTTCGGATAAACGGATACGATCCGGTTGAACTGCAGCAGCACTTCATGGTCCAGCTGCTTTTCCGACATCGCCATCATTTCCTCGCAGGCTTCGTGCGGCAGCAGCTGTTTGGCCTGCGGATGCAGCGGATGAACGAGCCGTTCGTAGGTGTCCGCCGCCGACACGATTTTGGCGTACAGATGAATTTCATCCCCCGCAAGTCCCCGCGGAAGGCCAAGACCGTCCACCCGTTCATGGTGCTGCAAGGCCACGTGCGCGATCAGGAGGCTGAATTCCCTTCTGCTTTTCAGCTTTTCGTATCCTCTCCAGGTATGATGTCCTTTGAGGTCGGGAATGAGCTGATCTTCTTCCCTCATGCCCGTTTTGCCGATGTCGTGCAGGAGGGCCCCCGTCGCAAGTTCCTTCAGCTGTTGATAGTTGAGGCCCATGTTGATGCCCATGACGCTGGATAGCAGGCATACGTTGATGGCATGTATATATTGGCCGTTGTCTTTCGTCCGGATATCGGTCAATTGGACCAACACTTCCTTGTTGCTCATCACGTCCGTCAACAAGCTGTCCACGCTGCTCCCGATCATCTGGGTGTTCCAATCCTTGCCGGAACGGATCGCCTCGAACGTGCTGTTCATGGCTTGGATCATGCCCTGCTTCGTGGCCTCGCTGAGCATATCGTCCGTCTCGACGTCCTCGAACATCGGATCCTGGATGTACAGCATCGTCACGCCGATCCGATTGAGCGTGCTGATCATGTACACCGTCAATTGAACGCCGGCGCCCAAAAGCACCGTCCCGTTCGCGGAGTAGATCGTTTTGCCCAAATACTGCCCGGGCTCCACATGGTCTATGCTCACATACCTCATCGTCTTCCCCCGATTTCGGAGCGGCCGAAAAAAGAACCCTTCGCCGCTTTACTCTTCGATCCGCTTGTTTCTTTCGGGGAGCGCATTTTCGTGGTTCAAAAGCTTCCGTTTCGTTTCAAGCCCGCCGCTGTAGCCCGTCAGGCCTCCGCCTTCCTCAAGCACGCGATGGCAGGGAATGATGACCGGAACGGGATTTTTGTTCACGGCTCCGCTGACGGCCCGCATCGCTTTCGGTCTCCCTATGGTCTCTGCGATCGTCCCGTAAGTGCGGATCTCTCCATAAGGAATATCGGCAACTGCGTCCCAAACCTGAAGCTGGAACGATGTGCCGCGCAAATCGAGCGGAACGTCGAACGTCTGCCGTTTGCCCGCGAAGTATTCGCCAAGCTGGCGTTTGGCCTCTTCCAGTCGTGCATCGTCGTGCTCCAATTCGCCGCCTCCGCACCAGGTGCGGGACCATTTTTGCAGGACGGCTTCCTTGACGCTGAAGCTGCCGAATTCGATCAGGCACAGCCCTTTGTCGGTGGCGCATAACGTTAACGGCCCGATGATCGACTGCATTTCGTCATAATAAATCGTTTCCGGTTCTCCGCCGAGCGCCGGCGAAAATTCCGATGCCTCGTTTTTGTTTTCCGCTGCGTCCGCTTTCGTTTGCGATTGAAGTTGCGCTTTGGCGTCCGTGAGCATTTCCCTTACTTTCTCGTCCTGCTCTTCCGCCAAGGCTTTATTCATGATGTCCAATGCCTCTTCGCCTCCTATGCGTCCCAGCGACCAGGCGGCGGTTCCCCGCAGCTCCGGCCGTGGATCTTTCAGCAGCACCTCTCCGAGTTTGGGCACCGCAGATTTGTCTTTGTAATTACCGAGCGCGATGACCGCGTTGCGCTGGATCGGTTTCCGGCCCCGCCAGGCGGCGGCGCTTTCGCCGAATTTTTCTTTGAACTCCCGGTTGCTCATATCCAGAATCGGCAGCAGCAGCGGCCGGTCTTTGTCGGGCACCGGCAACAGGTCCGGATGATGCGTCCAATGCTTGCCTTTGTTTTTCGGGCAAATCACCTGGCACGTATCGCAGCCGTACAGCCGGTTGCCGATTTTGCGCATGACCTCGTCCGTCAGAAATCCTTTCGTTTGCGTCAAAAAGGAGATGCAGCGCTGCGCGTTCAGCTGCCCCGGACCGACCAGCGCGCCCGTCGGACAAGCGTCGATGCATAGCGTGCAATCCCCGCAATCCTCCGTCACCGGCGTATCCGGCGGGAACGGAATGTTCGTGACCATCTCGCCGAGAAAAATCCAGGAGCCCCATTTCGGCGAAATGATGCAGCAGTTTTTGCCGCTGAAGCCGATTCCGGCCCGCTCGGCGACCGCCCTGTCCACAAGCGCCCCGGTATCCACCATGCTTTCCATGACCGCATCCGGCACCCGTTCGCGGATAAAAGCCTCCAGCTTTCCCATCGCCTCGCGCAGCACCTGATGATAATCCTTGCCCCAAGATGAACGCGACAAGACGCCCCGGTATTTGCCGGGTTCGTTTTTCGGCGGGTTTGGCATTTTGGAGGAATACGCGACGGCGATGGAGATCAGCGAGGCTGGTTCTGCGGAAGGCAATGCGGGGGTGATTCGTTTATCCAAATCCGGCTCCTCGAAGCCGGACTCATACCCAAGG
Source organism: Paenibacillus sp. YAE3 (assembly GCF_057546105.1). Lineage (NCBI taxonomy): Bacteria > Bacillati > Bacillota > Bacilli > Caryophanales > Paenibacillaceae > Paenibacillus > Paenibacillus sp. YAE3. The sequence goes on from NZ_BAAIYF010000001.1 coordinate 72,078, forward strand.
TCCCGGTGATTTTGCAAAATGGCTTTTAACGATACGAAAGGGTCCGCGGAAGCGAAGCCGATCTCGTCGATGCCGAAATCGGCCGCCGCCTCCTTGATTTCCTGCTTCAGCTGCTCCCACCGGGAAGGCGGAGGAGCATAAGCGGATGGATTCATGGTTGTCAAAAGCTTGCGCCTCCTTTACAGCATGCATTCGAACCGATGTTACAAGCCCTTGATTTGGGAGATCGGCCAAAAAATGAATTCGGCCCTGCCGACGATCGCTTTGGCGCTGACGCTGCCGAAAGAGCGGCTGTCTTTGCTGGCGCGGGCATGCCGGTTATCCCCCATCACGAAATAATGATCCTTGTCCAGCTTGACCGGGCCGAAATCCGGATCCTGAATTTCGACCTCGGTATACGGCTCCGTCTGGACCTCGCCGTTCACGTAAAGCTTGTGGTCTTTGACTTCCACCGTATCGCCGGGAACGCCGATGATCCGTTTGACCAGATATTCCTTTTTATCCGGCCCGTTGCTCGGATCATGCAGCACCACGATTTCGCCCCGGCTCGGCGATTTGAAATCGTACACGATTTTATCGATAAACAGCCGTTCCTTCTCATGCAGCGTGGGCTGCATCGATTGGCCTTTGACCATCGACAGGTTAAAAACGAACAAATTCAGCAGCATCATGATAACGAACGCAATGACGATCGTTTTCGCCCAGTCCCACACTTCGGCGGCAAAACTGCGCTTTTTCGGTTCCGCTTCGGGCGGCCGTCCCGGATCGTTCCCGGAGCGCCCCTGCTCTTGCAGTCGAGCTTGATTCATGCCACACCTCATTTTTAGACAAATTCCCCTTATATACAGAAAAGCATATCTTGCGCGGTTTTGCAACGGCAGCAAAGATATGCTCAATATAGAAAATATTGTTTGTTGACAACAATAATGGATGTGCTTTTTGTAATTTCTGGCGTTTTGGGCATGTCCGGACGGCGGCCGCACACACGCAAAGGTTATTTTTAGTTATGAAACTAAATTAGTGCTGCGGGCTTATGATGCTCAGCTTCTGGAATGCTTCAAGCACCTTGTTGGCACCGTAACCCATCGCTTCGTAAAGAGGCATCGCTGCTTGGTTATGCTCGTCGCCCGCGATCCATATCCGGCTCACCTTCCGGTTCTGGAAACGCTGCTCCATCGCCGACACAAGGGCTTTGCCGACGCCTTGGCGGCGGTAGTCGGGATGAATGGCAATGCGGTAATAGCAGCCGTGGTTGTGCTCGATCGTGCCGATCAACGCGCCCACGATTTCATCGTCTTCCTCTGCGACCAAAATCAGCTCCGAATCCCAGGACAACTGCCTGGAGAACGGCCCCATCGTATTCCGGTAACATTCTTCGGACAAGGCAATCTTCATCAATTCGGTCACATCGGTACAATCACTTAACTGAAAGGAACGAACACGCATGATTAAATCTCCCTTTTTCGTCAGCTTGTTTGGATCCTCGGAAGATCAAGCTCCTCTTATAATCCAGAATAAATATTACGACAAAAAACGTTAAATTCCTGCTTTATCATCCATTAAAGCATAGTTTTCTTTAAAAAACACGCTTTTTCTTTTGAAAGCGCTTTATAGCAAACGTTTTCAATGTAATATAAGTTTATAAAACCAGATATTGGTTATTTGTCCGCGCATAATTATCCGTAAAACGGGTAATGGTTAATATGGGTTATAGGCCTTTATAACCTAATCGCACGGTCACGCAGACTTTTTAAACATAAATGTTGATTTAATTGAAAAAATACGGTTTAATTGTACTTGGAAGCATTACTGTTTGAAACCGGTCAATAAAGGAAGCCTTCGCCAACCGCGGAGTTTCCTTTATGAAGAGGATCAATGTTCATTGATTCCTTGAATAAAAAGAAAACAATACAGGAGGTATTTATCATGGCATTTCAATTACCTGCACTTCCTTACTCCAACGATGCGCTCGAGCCGCATATCGACGCCCAAACGATGGAGATCCACCACGACCGTCACCATAACACCTATGTAACGAACTTGAATGCAGCGTTGGAAAACGCTCCTGAACTGCAAAATAAAAGCTTGGAAGAGCTGCTGACCAACCTGGACAGCGTGCCTGAAAGCATCCGTACCGCAGTACGCAACAACGGCGGCGGCCATGCCAACCACAGCATGTTCTGGGAAATCATCGGACCAAACGGAGGCGGCGCTCCAACTGGCGCTTTGGCTCAAGCGATCGACAGCGAGCTGGGCGGATTCGATAAATTCAAAGAAGACTTCGCCAAAGCGGCTGCAGGCCGTTTCGGTAGCGGCTGGGCTTGGCTGGTTGTAGGCAAAGACGGCAAACTTGCCATCACAAGCACGCCGAACCAAGACAACCCGATCATGGAAGGCCAAACTCCGGTTCTCGGCCTGGACGTTTGGGAGCATGCTTACTACCTGAAATACCAAAACAAACGCCCTGATTACATCGCCGCTTTCTGGAACGTTGTAAACTGGGACGAAGTCGGCAAACGTTACGACGCTGCCAAAAAATAATAAGGGTTCATGAGGTGACGGGCCGTTCCGTTGCCGTCCGATCCCTAGAGAAGCGGTTCAAGCCTAGGCTTGAACCGCTTTTTTATTTTAGGCTGCACTAAAGAGCATATGCAGCATCCTGTGAAAACCCATAAGTCACGTCATCGTGCCTCTTATTCAGCTTCTCGCATTCTCATCATCGAAAAAGCAAATTCAAGGTTGAACAAGGAAGGGATGGAAACAGAACCGTCGAAATTCAGTTAGAAGAGTACAAGCCCAAATAGGCGGTGAATATCGTGGATAAGTCTGTTCTTGATTTTTATGATGCTCTGGCCGAAGATTACCATCTTATTTTTAATGATTGGAAACATGCCGTTTCGGTGCAAGGCGAAGTTTTAAACAGAATCATTTGTTCTAAACTCGAACGTCCGGACAACGGGGTTACGTCCCTTTTAGACTGTTCCTGTGGGATCGGCACACAAGCAATCGGCCTAGCTAACCATGGATTTAAAGTAACAGCTACCGATCTAAGTCCGGTATCTGTAGAAAGAGCGAAAAAGGAAGCGGAATCCTTCGGGGTGGAAATACGCTTTGGGGTCGCTGATTTTCGTTCATTGGAAAACGATGTTTCCGGAGTTTTTGATGTCGTTCTTTCGGCTGACAATGCAGTCCCACACCTTCTGACGGATGAAGATTTATATCTCGCTGTAAAAAATATGCATTCAAAAGTTAGAACCGGCGGTCTTCTTCTCATCACCATGAGAAATTACGATGAGTTGGTCATCGAAAAGCCTAGGGCTACAGAGCCGCGCATTTTCGATGATGGCCAGCGCATTGTTTTTCAGGTTTGGGATTGGGCGGACGACTCCAAAACTTATGCAACCAACCACTTTTTATTGCAGCAAGAGAATGGACAATGGATAACAAAGCACAGCAAAACAAGGTACAGAGCTTTATTGCAAGATGAATTCACCCATATGTTGAGTACGGTCGGGTTCTCGGATATCGAATGGTGCATGCCGTCAGAATCGGGTTATTACCAGCCCGTCGTAACGGCGCGAAAGAAATTGTAAACAGCAAAAAATGGATAGGGCTCAGATCTGCTCTGAAACCTCTATCCATTATTATTTTCACCGTAAGATGTTTAACATTGTAATCAACCAACACCGCGCTTCCACAATTCCACTTAAGGCAGCTTCCCCTTAAAATGCTCCCTCAGGATTCTAAGGAACACGTTCGGAAACGCGTACAGCTCCATCTCTTCTTCGCTGATCCAGCGGTACTGCGGGCGTTGCGCGCCACCGTCAGGATCAGCATCAGCCGCGTAAGCCTCCCCGGATTCGGCCACGGCCACGGAAAGCAAATCCTCTTCGCGGCAGCGGTACACCTGAAGGTTCCAATGAATATGGCTGAACGTATGCTCCGCATCCATCATGAACCCTTCCGGCCGTGCGTGAATCCCCTCTTCCAGCAGCATGTCCGCCACGATATCCATGGCCGGCTCGTCCGGGAGCCTTCCCTTGCGGCTTTGCGGAATCTGCACATGCGGCAGCTCCCACATTCGGGCGAGCAGTCCCTCCTGCGGACGTTGACGGATCAGGGCCTTGCCTTCGTGCGGACCCGATCCTTCGACTAGAGCGACCATCCGGTACTCCGGACGCGGCGGTTTCGCTTTGGTTTTAACCGGGAGCGATTCCTCCACTCCCTCGATCCTTGCGGCGCAATGCTCCATGACCGGGCAGGTCAAGCAGTGCGGCGATTTCGGCGTACATACGAGCGCGCCAAGCTCCATCAGCGCCTGGTTAAAATCGGAAGCCCGTCCTTCGGGGATCAGTTCGGTAACCAGCCCTTCCATCAGCGACCTCGTGCCAGCTTTCATAATGTCTTCTTCAATCAAAAAATAACGCGACAGCACGCGCATCACGTTGCCGTCCACCGCCGGTTCCGGCTTATTGAAGGCGATGCTGAGAATCGCCCCCGCCGTGTACGGGCCGACGCCTTTAAGCGCAAATACCGCCGCCCTGTCATCCGGCACCTGTCCGCCGTGAAGCTCCTTTACCTGCTTGGCGGCCGCCTGAAGATTTCTTGCGCGCGAGTAATACCCAAGGCCCTCCCAGCATTTCAGCACGTCCTGCTCCGGCGCGTCCGCCAAAGCCTCGACGGTCGGAAACCTTTCGATAAACCTGTTAAAATAAGGGATCACCGTATCGACGCGCGTCTGCTGCAGCATGATTTCCGATACCCAAATATAATAAGGATCCCGGTGGCGGCGCCACGGCAAATCCCGTTTATTTTCCATGTACCATTCCAGCAGGTGCCCGCTGAAATACTCTTTTTGTTCCGCTTGATCCATAACGCTGCTTCAAATCCTTCCGCTTTCTTCTCCCAAAAGCTTTACGCTCTTTTTTCGATCACCGCAAACGCCGAAGCCAGCTCGGTCTGATGGGATATGGTCAAATGTATGGCATACTCCGGCTCGCCCGGAAGATTCAGGCGTTCCCACGCTTCCCTGCTCAGGACGGCCACCGGCTTCCCCACGGAATCCGGCAAAATTTCGATGTCGCCAAAGCCGATTTTACTCCCGATGCCGCAGCCGAAAGCTTTGGAAATCGCCTCTTTGGCGGCAAAACGGCCGGCAACGAACTCCGTCAGCTTCCCGCCTCTTTTTCTGGCTTCCTCCCGCTCTTTTTCGGTAAGCACCCGCTCCATGAACCTGAATCCAAGCTGTCCGCTTAGCAAAAGCGCAAGCCGCTTGATTTCCAGCACGTCATGCCCGATTCCGTGAATCAATGGACCACACCTTCCTTCCGTGACATACAAACTCTATTGTAGCAGGAGACATCCTGGGAAGCGAGTCCATGCCGGCCATATTTCCGACGGAATCAGCACGGAAATTTTTGTTAAAAATATCCTTGACGATTCGACTGCTTCGCCGCTATATTTATATCAAAACGATACATCGAATCGATACATTAGAGGTGAACTGCATTGATCGAATACATTATTTTGGGTTTATTGATGGAAGGAGACATGAGCGGGTATGAGATGAAGAAAACCATCGACCTGTCCGTAGGCATGTTTTACAAAGCAAGCTACGGCAGCCTGTATCCGGCGTTGAAGCGCATGGCCGAAAAAGAATGGATATCCGTCACGGAAGAAGAAGGCAGCAGCAAAAACAAAAAGATATATTCCCTTCTTCCCGAAGGACGCAGCCGTTTCATGCAATGGCTCGAAAAGCCGCTCACGCTGGACCGGAACGAATTTTTGCTGAGAGTCTTTTTCTATGATTATTTGGATGATGAAACCCGCAGGCTTCGCCTTCATGAATGCCGATACAACTTGTACCGGGAGATCGGCCGCTTGCAGGCCGTCGAGGAGATCGTGGCCGGGGAGCTTGCGGAAATTCCCGACCCGCAGAAGCATTACTTCAGGGTTTCCGTGCTGTCGTACGGAAGGCATTTTTTTCTTATGTTAAAAGATTATGTGGATCAATTGCTTAAAGGAGAGGAATCGAGCCATGAGAACAACGGTCAAACCGGTAAACCTTAACGTCCCTTTTTCGGAAAAACGCCCCATCCTCAGCGTCGTCCTGATCGAACTGCTGCTCCTTGTAGCCATGTTCGCCGCCGGAGCCTACGCCACCGTTCAGAAGCTGAGCTACACCGCGCCCGTGCTGATCGCTTTTATTCCGATTTCGATCGTCCTGCTGATCGGCCTGACATGGAAAAAAAGCTGGCGCCGTTACGGCTTCCTGCCGTTAAACGCCATTCCGGGACAAAATTTGGTCTACTACCTCCCGCTTGTCCTGGTGCTGGGATGCATCGCTTTGAACGGGTTTAGAACCGTTTCGGTCCGCGAGGCTCTGTTTTTCGTCTTTTTCACCTTGCTGGTCGGTTTCGTGGAGGAAACGGTGTACCGGGGTCTGATCCTGCATATTCTGCTACGCAAAAAAAGCATTACCGCCGCTGTCATCACCTCTAGCCTACTGTTCTCCGTCACGCATATGCTGAACATGTTGTCGGGACAAAGCGCCGAAGACACGGTAGTTCAGCTTGTTTACGCCCTGCTGACGGGCGCTGCCCTAGCCCTGCTCATCGTCAAGAACAAAAACATCCTTCCGCTGATTTTCTATCATTTCATCCATAACCTGATCCAATTTCTCGGCCCTGACGGCCGGTCGGTTTCCGTAATGGATTATGTCGTCCTCGCGATCCTGCTTCTTCACTGCTTGTGGCTGATTTTCAGCCTCAACAAAGCAAAGGGTGCAGCCCGTATTTCGGGTTCGTTCGAACGAGTGGCGCCATAAACGAAAACTTTGGCGGCGTATTCGCCGCAGGCTTATGCCAGGCTGCCGTATCCCCATCGGGCATACAAAAAGCGGAGCCATGGACGGCCCCGCCTTTCATCCCTAAAGCAAATTTCTCGTCTTCCTTTTCAAGATCCGGAAACCGTGCTTGTTCAGCTCCATTCCGCCCTCTACGGTTTCCCCGCTCAACACGTCGGTGTACTGCCTGGAATCGAGCTTTACCTGCTGCACCCGGCCGCTGAAGTTCAGAACGAACACGTAGTCCGTGCCGCCGTCCGATCTCAGCTGTGCCGTGACCCCTTCGGGAAGCTCCGTATCGATCGCTTGGCGGACCCCGGCCTCCCGGATCAACCGAGCATAAAAATCGGCGTAAAACGGCTCCTTCGCCCGCGATGCCAAATAATACGCTTTGCCTTCCCCGTAAGCATGAACCGTCAGCGCCGGACGCCCGGCATAAAAATCGTCGCCGTATTCGGCAAGCACCCGGGCGCCTTCCGGGTGGATCAAATCGCACAGGTCGTATAACCCGTATGATCCTTCAAGCCCCAATGCGTTGTCTTTGAGGCATACCATCTCGTTGCGCTCGCCTTCATGCAGGCCGTCCATCTCCTCGGACCAAATGCCGAGCACCTGCCGCAGCGGCCCGGGGAATCCGCCCAAATGGCACAGGTCGCTTTCATTGACGATCCCCGACCAGTACGTGGCGACAAGCGTGCCTCCCCCGGCGACAAACGTCTTCAGGGCGGCGCCGGCTTGCTCCGTGCACAGATACATCATCGGTGCCACGATCAGTTTATACCTGGAAAAATCGTCTTCGGAGCCGATGACGTCCACGGGTACGCCCATGTTCCACAAGGCCCGGTAGTGCTGCATCACCGTGTTTTCGTAGTCGATGCCCCGGTTCAGCGGTCCTTGCGCATCCTTCACGGCCCAGCGGTTGTCCCAGTCGGCGATGATCGCCGTCTCCGCCGGAACGCCGGAGCCGGTCACCTCGGCGATCGTTTCCAGCAGCCCGCCCAGCTCGGCCACATCCTGAAATACGCGCGTATGCTCGTGACCCACATGGTCCACGACCGCTCCGTGAAATTTCTCGCTCGAACCGCGGCTTTTCCGCCACTGAAAATACTGCACGGTGTCCGAACCGTGCGCCACCGCCTGCAGCGACGACAACAGGTGCATGCCCGGCCGTTTCAGCTTGCTGACCGGCTGCCAGTTCGTCAGGCTCGGCGTGCTTTCCATCAGCATGAACGGCCGCCCGCCCTTCAGCGAACGGAACAGGTCGTGATTGAACGAGAACCAGGCGGCAAGCTTGCCCGGCTCCTGCGTATCATGCCAGGTCGGGTACGCGTCCCAGGAGATGACGTCCAGCATGTCGGCAAATTTGCGGTAATCCAGGCCCTCGAACCAGTCCATCATGTTGGTCGTCACCGGCAGATCCGGCCGGATCGCCTTGAGCGGGGCGATTTCGGCCCTGCAGAAATCCGCCGTTTGGTCCGTCACGAACCGTCTCCAGTCCAAATTATGACCATGGACCATCTTCTCCCCGTGAGGGGCGGGAGATTCGATTTGCGACCAGTCCGTGTACGTATGGCTCCAGAACGCCGTCCACCAGGCGCGGTTCAGCGCTTCAAGCGTGCCGTAGCGCTTTTTCAGCCATTCGCGGAACGCTTCCTGGCAATAATCGCAGTGGCATTCTCCGCCGTATTCGTTGGAGATGTGCCAGCCGACCACGGCCGGATGGTTGGCGTACCGCTCCGCCAGCTTCGTGTTGATGATGCGGGTTTTCTCCCGGTAAGCTGGCGAAGTGTAGCAGTGATTGTGCCGTCCTCCATGCAAATTGCGTACCCGGTTCTCGGAAACCCGCAGCACCTCGGGATACCGCTGCGACAGCCATGCCGGCCGAGCGCCGCTTGGCGTTGCAAGCCACGCGTAAATTCCGTTCGCGGCAAACCGGTCCAGCACCCGGTCCAGCCATTCGAACGTAAACGTCCCCTCTTCGGGTTCCAGGGCGGCCCAGGCAAAGATGCCCACGGCCATCACGTTGCATTTCGCCAGCTTCATCAGCCGGATATCTTCCTCGAGCACTTCCGGACTATGCTGCCACTGGTCCGGATTATAATCGGCCCCATGCATGAACCCGGTAATTTTCGGGCTGATGGGCGGATAAGTTTTCACCATGTATAACTACCTCGTTTCAGTTATGGAATGTACAGCGCAGGCAGCGGGCGGCCGTCGTGATCGAACAGCGTAAGATTGCTCCAATTGTTCGCGTGGCCGACCGACCACTCCCTCTTCGACGGGATCCAGCACGGCTCCCAATAATAAAACCCGATCCCACGGCCGCCCTGCGTTCTGCGGATCACGTCCGCGAATGCCTTCATGTACGCCGCCTGCCCCTCCGGCGTGGCCGGATACGCGGCGGGCAATGCCTCATCATTCTCTACGATGAGGGGAAAACCCTCCTTGGCACGGAAAGTCCACGGGTAAGCCGTCTCCACGACGATCAGGTCCCGGCCGTACCGCGCCGCCAGATCGTCCAGATTACGGCTTAGCTGCTCCAACGGGCCGTGCCACCAAGGATAATAAGACAGACCGATGACGTCATAATCGATTCCTTCCGCTTCCATCCGGTCGAAGAACGACCTGCTCCCTTCCGGATCGCCGCCCCGGTCGATATGCAGCATGATCCGGACGGACTCATCCGTATCCCGTACGGCGCCGATGCCCGCCTTCAGCAGGCCGCACAATCGGGCCCACTGTCCGTCAGCCGCGCCAGGATCCCCTGCAGCTCCGATCCTGCCGTCCGGCCACAGCATGCCGTACGTTATTTCGTTCCCGATCTGCACCATGTCCGGCAGCGCGCCTCCCGCCCGCAGCACGGCAAGCACTTCGTACGTGTAGTCATAAACGGCCTGCTCCAGTTCCCGGCCTTGGAGGTCCGTCCATAACGCAGGCTTCCATTGGTTCGCCGGATCGGCCCAGCGGTCCGAATAATGGAAGTCAAGCAGAAGCTGCATCCCGAGCGCCTTCACTCTTTTGGCCATCAGAAGGGTCCGTTCCAGATTGCAATACGTTCCGGGCGGGTCGTTCCAGATCCGCAGCCGGATGGAATTGACGCCGCCATCTCGGAGGATGCGCAGCGCATCCCCGCTTTCGTTTGCGTCATGAAAAACGCCCCCTCCCTGCTCGATCTCGTCGAGAAAGGATACGTCCATGCCCTTGATCCAAGCTGGTTCCATGCCCATCCCTCCTTATTCTTTAACCGATCCCAAAACCAGGCCTTTAACGAAATATTTCTGCAGAAACGGATAGACGAGCAGCACCGGCAGCGCGCCGATGAAAATTTGCGCCGCGTTGACCGTCTTTTGGGACAGCAGCGCCACTTCCTTCGGATCGATGCTCATCGAGCTCATGTCCTTCTGCACAATGACCGTCTGCAGAAAGGTGGCCAGCGGAAACGACTTGGAATTGTTCAGGTACAGAAGCCCGTCGAACCAGGAATTCCAATGAAACACCATGCTGAACAAAGCCAGCGTCGCGATGGAAGGAAGCGAAACCGGAAGATAAATCGCAAAAAGCGTGCGAAAATGACCGGCGCCATCGATAAAAGCAGCTTCTTCCAGCTCCTTCGGGATGCCCCGGAAAAAGTTGAGCAGCAAAATCGTCAGATAAACGTTAACCGCTCCCGGCAGCACCAGCACCCAGAAGGAATTGATCAGATGAAGCTTTTGGATGACGATATAAAAAGGCACCAGCCCCCCGCTGAAAATCATCGTGAACACGAAGATCCACGAATAAGCGGTCCTCGCCTTAAACACGCGCGGTTCCTTCGACAACGGATATGCCGCCAGAAAGGCAAGCAGCAGCGTCAAGCCGGTCCCGATGACCGTCCGTTTGACGGACACCCAGATGGAATGCAAAAAGATCGGGTTGTCGATCGTTTTTTTATAGGCTTCGGTCGAAAATTGTACCGGCCAAAGGCCGACGAGGTTGGCGTCCGCCGCCGACTTGGCGCTGAACGAAACCGCGAGCACATGCAGCAGCGGAATGATGCACGCGAGCGACAGGAACAGCAGCAGGATCGTGTTGAAAATGGTAAACAAGCGGTATGAAGCGGTTTTATGATACATGCTTTTATGTCCCCCTCTTAGAAAATCCGGTAGTTCGCCAGCTTATACGCCAATCGGTACGAGATCAGGATCAGCACCATCGAAATGACGGACTTGAACAATCCGATCGCCGTTCCGAGCCCCATCTCCCCGTTCAAAATCGCCGTACGGTACACGAAGGTGTCGATGATGTCCCCTTTTTGGTACACAAGCGGGTTGTACAGGTTGAATATCTGGTCGAAGCCTGCGTTCAAAATGTTGCCGAGGGCCAGCGTGCCGACGACGACCGCAATCGGCAGCATCGACGGGATGGTGATGTGCAGCGTCTGCTTCCAGCGGGACGCGCCATCCACTTCGGCAGCCTCATAAAGCGACGGATTGACGTTCGCCAGCGCCGCCAGAAAGACGATCGTCCCGAAGCCGAATTCCTTCCAAACGTCCGAAACGATCACGGTAAAGCGGAACCAGTTGTTGTCGCCGAGGAAAAAGATCGGCTGAATGCCGAACCAGGAGCTTAAAATCCGGTTCAGGAAGCCGCCGTCCGTGGACAGGAAGTCCAGCAAAATGCCGCCGAGGATGACCCAGGACAGAAAATGCGGCAAATAGACGAGCGTCTGGACGAAACGCTTGAAAAACGCCCTTCTCACCTCGTTGAGCAGCAGCGCAAACGTAAACGGCGCCACCAGGTTCAGGACGATTTTGAGCGCCGAGATGATCAGCGTGTTCCAAATGACCTCGATGCTGTCCTGCCGCGCGAACAAGGTCCGGAAGTTGTCCAGCCCGACCCACTCGGAATGCGCAAATCCGAGCCACGGCTTGAAATTTTGAAAGGCCATGACGATCCCTGCCATCGGCACGTAGCTGAAAATAATGAGAAACACGAGCGCCGGCAGCACCATCGCGTGCAGCGGCCAGTTTCTTTTTAAACGGTTCATGCGCGTTTTCCCCCTCATGATTGCTTATCTCCTACTAGGTACCGACATTATAGCAAGGGGCCCGAAGCGGCCTGTAGCCCATAAAACCAACATAAATGGCACTATTGCAACCAATTGCGGAAAGCCCTGTCGGGAATCGGCTGCACATCAAAAAGCGGCATGCCATCGCATGCCGCCCGTTTGCCTTTTGCCGGTTATTTGCCCAGCTTGGAATACCAGTCGTTCACTTCATTCGTCATCTGATCGCCGCCCGAGGCTTTCCACTGCTCGACGAACTTGTCGAAGGCCTCTACGCCTTCCTTCCCATAAATGATTTCGTTGAAGGTCTGGTTTTCGATTTTATTGAGGTAATCCAGCTTGGATTTCATGGTGGCCGTCGTCGGGCCGGTGTACATGTTCGGATAAGCGATGCCTTCCTGGGACATCAGCACTTTGGCCGCCGCCGGCGTTTCAAGGCCGTAGTTAAGCTTCACTTCTTTTTCCAGGCGGGTCGTCGCTTCCTTGCCGTCCGCCAGATTCAGGAGCGCCTTCATTTGGGCGTCCGGAATGCGCGCGCCGTCCCGAACGAGCAGGTAGCGCAGGCTATTGACGTAACCTCCCGGAATTTGGTCGTACCGCAGCGGTTTCCCGCTCGCGTCGAAATCGTAGTCGTAGCCTTTGAACAAGCCGTTTTCGAATACGCCGCCCGGTTTGGAATCGGCCAGATTGTCATACATGTAGTTCTGGTACGTAAAAAACGCTTCCGGATGCTTCATGTCTTTGTTGATCAGCGTCACGCCGTTGGTAAACAGCGTCCCGTGGCGCCCGGCCTTGCCGTCCGGACCGGCGGGCAGAGGAATCGGCTCCCAGACCGCGTTTTTGGCGTTTTTCACCGTGTCGGAAAGCGGCCAGCCGCTCATCCAGTAAGGCCCCGGGATGATCCCCGCCTTGCCCGCCACCGCCGGTTCCGAGGTTTTGTTTTCGTCCCAAAGCGCGGCTTCCTTCGGGATATACCCTTTATTGAACCATTCGTTCAGCTTCTGCAGTCCCGGCTTCATGGCCGGGTTGATCGAGCCGTACTCCAACTTGCCGTCCTGGCCTTTGTTCCACTGCTGCGGAATGGTGCCATAGGCGCCGAAAATCCAGGAAGGATCGCCCATCCATGTATTCATCGTCGTCTTGAACCCGATGCTGAGCGGAATGACCTCGTCCGGCTTCAAGCCGTCCGGGTTTTTGTTTTTGAAGGCATCCATCACCTTTTCCAGCTCATCGATCGTTTTCGGAGCCGCCAGGCCGAGCTTGTCGAGCCAGTCCTTCCGGATCCACAGCAAATAATCGTGGTTGTACGCATAATCCAGCACCGGAATGCCCATTTTTTGGCCGTCGCGGATGTACGGGTTCCACACGTTCGGATCCTGCTCCATCGCTTTCCTCCAAGTATCCGATGCATACTTGTCGAACAGCGATCCCACCTCCCGGAACATGCCCGAATCGATCAGGTCCTGCGCCAGCTGCGCATCGCCGATCGTCACCACGTCCGGCATTTCCTGGCCGGAGGACATCGCGAGGCGAAGTTTGGTCGCAAAAGCGTTGTTCGTGTCGGTCACGGACCAAAGCGATTTGATGTCGATCCCAAGCGTATCCTTGGCCCATTTGGTGGCGACGTTGTTTTCGATCGTCTCCCCGTTCTTGAATTTCAGCTCCGGATCCACGCCCCAAACGGTGGTGATGGTGACCGGTGGATCGTATTTTTCTTTATAAGCGTTTTCGCTTCCGGATGCGGCCGGCGGATTTTGCGCCGAGTCGGCAGCCTCTCCGCCCTTGGAACCCGAACATCCGGCGAACAGCGCGCTGACCAGCACGAGGCTGGAAGCCAGCATCCATGCTTTTTTCGTATAAGCCTTCATGTCGCTCCCCCTTTATAGATCTTGCTACATGTTTCATTATAGAGGCGTCCGATTTTCCGTCCCATGTCATTCTTCGAACATTTCTGCACCTTTTGCAACCAGTTACTGATCCCTGAACTCGTTCGGATTGAGGCCGTAATGCTTTTTGAACATTTTGCTGAAATATTGCGGATTTTGGTAACCGAGCTCGGCGGTGATCTCGTATATCTTTTTGTTCGTTTTTTTCAGCAGGTAAAGCGCCCGTTCCATGCGCATGCGGATAATGTAGTCCCCCAGGCTTTCGCCTGTTTCCGCTTTGTAGATTTTGGACAAATAAACCGGGTGCAAAAAGACCTTGTCCGCAATCGTCTTGACGGACGTGTCCTGTCCCAAATCCCTGGAGACCAGCTCCTGCACCTGATGAATGATATAGCTCCTCGTATACCGGTCGCTCGCCGACAGCTCCGTCCGCAGCTTCGCCAGCATGGCTTCGGCCCATCCTTTCAGCTTATCGAGCGATAGAACCATGCTGGGGTCATGCATCAGGTCAAAGCCCGAATGGTCGATCTGGTACGCAAACTGCCCCTGCTTGTGGGCTATGTACATAAACGCATTGGTCATCAGGAGGTACACCTCGTACAGGTGCTCCCGGGTGTAGTTCGTGTTTCGCAAATCCTTAAACACTTCGTCCGCCTTGCTGCGCGCCGCGTCCCATTGCTTCGATTCAAGCAGATGGATGAGCGTCGGCGGCTTATACAGCGACTCGATGGATTGGACCGGCCGGGCATGCCCGGCCTGCAAATCCTCCAAATACATGATGGCCCCCGCTCCGTCGCACCCGGACATCATGATGCTTCCAAGCCCCGACCGGTAAGCCTGGGCCACCCCGTGCGGGAACCGGAACCAGTCCGAAATGACCATTCGGATGTCGCCCTTCAAATAACGGCTAACCTGCTCGCGGAAGCTTTCGGCCCGCTCGTGCAGCCGCCGTCTCCGCAGCGATTCGAAGTCCGGCGACCGCTCGATGCGATGCCGGAAGGAAGGCTGGGGCGACGCCAGCATGACGAGTCCGTCATGCGGGGCTTTGCAGATCCAAATCGCAAAGGAGTCGGCAAACACCTCTTCCGCGATGTTGCCGACCGCATACTCCATCAAGGACATGGAATGATGATCGTAGTGCGCGAACTGCCCGCCAAGCTGCATCATCAGCAGCACGGCGGGCTCGTCCACCGTCATCCCGATGTCGTATTGGGCCAGCTTGTCCGCCACGGTTCGCTCCGACCAGGTTCGTCCTAATACCAGATCATGCATCAGGCTCGTTTTCAGCACGGGGGAACCCGATTTGACCGCGTAGGCCAGCTTATGGTATCTTTCGGCGGCCTCCCATTCGTCCTTCAAAGCTTCGATCGCGTTCGTAAGGCTGCGGATAAACTCCTCGTCGTCGACCGGCTTGAGGATATAGTCAAACGCCTGCAGCTGCAGCGCCTTTTTTGCATATTCAAAATCCGAGTACCCCGTCAGCACCATGCAGCGGATATGCGGCCATTCCCGCTCAATCCGTTCGATCAGCTCCAGGCCGTCGATCTCGGGCATGCGGATATCCGTCACGACGATATCGATGGATTGCTCGCGCAGAACCGCCAGGGCCGCCTCCGCGGAATCGGCCCGGTACACCTTCTCGACGCCGAGATCGTTCCAAGGAATCGTGGCTTCAATACTTTCGGTGACGTAGGATTCGTCGTCCACCAGCAAAATTTCGATCATGCATGTCCTCCCCTTTGCGTAACTGTCCGTTTCGTTTCCTGCCCGGCCGGCCAGTACAGCTCAGCCCTCACTCCGCCCAGGGCGGACGGCATAAACCTGAGGCCTGCGTCCTCGCCGTAGCGGATCAGCATGCGCTGCCGCACGTTCCAAAGACCGCAGCCCGTCTCTTCGTTCATCGGCCGGGACAAGGAGCGGCGCAGCTCCTCCAATTCCGGGCCGGTCATGCCTTTGCCCCCGTCCTCGACCCATATCCGGATTTCGGTTGCTCCGATTTCGCCTACGATCCGGACGCATCCCCCGCCGGACCGGGGTTCGATGCCGTGAAGCACTGCGTTTTCCACGAGCGGCTGAACCACCAGCAAAGGCACTTCCCACCGCTGCATCGCTTCCGGTACGTCGATGGAAAATTCAAGCTGCGGCTTGCGCATCTTCTGAATCTCCAAATAATTGCGCACGAATGCCAGTTCCTCCGCAAGCGGCACGACGTCCCGCTCCTGCCGGGTGGTGTACCGGTAATAACTCGACAGGTTTTGGGACATCGCCACGACCGCCTTCATGTTCCCCAGCTTCGCCATGCTTGAGATGAAGGAAAAGCAGTTATAGAAAAAATGCGGGTTGATCTGCGACTGCAGCTGCTTCAGCCTCGCTTCCCTGGCATGAATCCGTTCCATATACACGTTTTCGAACAGCTCCTGGATTTGCTCCACCATGGAATTAAAGCGCCCGAACACGAAACCGAACTCGTTGTTCCCTTTGGCCTGCAAACGGATGGAGTAGTCCTCGTGCTGAAGCTTTTTAAAGGCGACGACCAGCTTTTTCACCGGAACCTGTACCTGGGCGTACAGCATGTATGCCGCCAGACACCCCAAAAGAAGCGTGAGGCCTACCGAAAAATAGAACAAGCGGTTCGACTGTTCAATCGGCGCCACGATCTCCTTCAGCGGCATATAGTCGACAAGATACCAGCCCGTCGTGGCCGAAGCAGCCACATTGACCAGGTAGGTCTGCCCGTCGAGCTCGAGCGTGCGGTTCTCCTCGGCCTGGAGCGTTTCCTTCTGCAGCTGGCGCAAAATCCGTTCCGTCAGCGGCTTGTCCGCCGACCGGTTGTAAATGACGCCCAGACCCGGCTTGAAGTATACGGGATCCCTGCGCCCGTCGCTTTTGAATTTGTCGAGCATATCCTGGATGTTGCCGCTTTCGAACTGAAGCTCAATGATCAGGTTCGCGTCCTCCGGATGACTGAACGAGGAGTAGGGATAAGCCGTAAACAACGAAAACACGTAATACGCCTCGTCTCCCTGCCCCATTTTTTTCACCTGCCAGCCGGGCTTCATCCGCTTCTTGAGATCGTCGTTGTCATAGTGGTCCACATCGTTGTCGGATACCACCCTGCCAAGCGACGGGGAAAATATGTAAAGCTTCGTTTTCCAGTTGGAGGAGCTTTCCTGGATGTTGAGCTTGGTCTGGATTCGTTTCACCACGTTAATGATATCGAGGTTAAAATATTCGCTGCTTAAAAAAATGTCTTTGAACCCGAAAATGTCGGGATCCTGGATCAGCAGGTTCGGCCACAGCGAAAACAGGTCGATGTTCGTATTGACCTGCGACTGAAAAAAACTCAATTGGTTTGCGTTCGATTGGTTGAGCTCCGTTCCCAGCACTTCCGTGCTCGTACGGTTGGAGTAATAGTAAAGCCCTACGATCGGGACGAGCATCATGACGAGAAGAAGAACCATTTTTCGGAACAACGTATGTCTGGGCACGGGAAATTCACACCTTACGTCCATATTTTATCTGATGAATCATTTGCCAAGCCTCACGGTGCCAAAAGCAACATCATTATACGGTATGCCGGCGGAATCCAGCAGATCCGTTTCGGCAAAGCCGGGACAGGCTGCAAAAAAACGCGAAAATGAAGCCGCCGGAAACCGGCAGCTTCGCCATGCCGCGTTGGTTATCGGGGCCGATGCGAGCTCAAGCTGAACGCGCTTTCATATACAAAGTGGCAGCCGACGCATCTTTCTCTCCATTGTAACGGGCAGGCGCGAGGGCGAAAAGGGATGCCCCTGCAACATTTCTGCACTTTTCGCAACCCCTTGGCATGTCTCCGGCATCCGCCCAAAGACCTTTCGCAAAACGGCAAGCGCATTCAGGCCGTACGCGGACCCGGAGATGACCGAACCCAAAAAGACAGGCCGCAGCCGCGGCCTGTCCCTGCTGTTCACTCCCCGATATCGCTCAAATGCCCGGAATCGGACTGCGCTTGTGCGCGGTTCTTCTATAAAAGCTTTCAAGGCGCTTTTGCGCCTCCGGGCTGATTTCCTTGCCTTCGAGGTAATCGCTGTTTTCCTCATAGGTAATGCCCAGCTCGCCTTCGTCGGTCTGCCCTTCCCACAGCCCGGCGGTCGGAGCCTTGTCCAAAATGGCCTGCGGCACGCCCAAATAACGCGCGAGCCGACGAACCTGGCGTTTGTTCAGCGTGCTGAGCGGGGCAAGGTCCACCGCGCCGTCGCCCCATTTCGTATAAAATCCGGTCACGGCTTCGGAGGCGTGGTCCGTGCCCACCACAAGCAGCTTCAATTCGAACGCCAGGGCATATTGCATCACCATGCGGGTCCGGGCTTTGACGTTGCCTTTTCCCTGCGGGGACAAATGGCGGTACAACCCGATTTGCTTCAGTCCCTGCTCGGCTTCAAGCGCAATCTCGCCGACCGCGTCTTCGATGTTCGTCTCCGCGGTATGCTTCAGGTCAAAAGCCCGGGCCACGGCATAGCTGTGTTCGATGTCCTCCTGCGTCCCGTAAGGCTGGAAAACGCCAAGCGTCATGTATTCCCGGCCGGTTTCCGCCGACAGCTCGTCGGTCGCCTGTTTGCACAATCCCGCGGCCACGGCGCTGTCGATTCCGCCGCTGATGGCGATCAACAGGCCTGTCGCTCCGGCCTCTTTTACATGCGCTTTCAGAAAGTCCACTCTTTTTCTGACTTCCGTTTCTTCGTCGATCACGGGTTTAACGCCTAATGCTGCAATGATTTCTTCCTGCAGACTCATCGCCGGCCACCTCTTTTCCTAGTGTCATGGACGTCGCGCGTAACGAACCGGCATGTGTTCCATGTACCGCGAAACGCCCGCATCAAAACACGAAAGCCCCGACATCGGCTGACGCCGAAAATCCGGGGCAAATCCGAACGCGGAACCGGTTAACGGCACACGCGGTCAAAGGCTTCGATCAAATCTTCCGCGATTTCTTGGGCGGAACGGTCTTCGATCTGGTGGCGCTCGATGAAATGAACGAGCTCTCCATCCTTCAACAGAGCGATGGAAGGCGAAGACGGCGGATACGGAGCGAAATATTCCCTTGCTTTGGCCGTTGCTTCTTTATCCTGTCCGGCAAATACGGTGTACAGATTGTCAGGCACCAATTCGTTTTGCAGCGCCAGGGCTACGCCCGGACGGCATTGGCCTGCTGCGCATCCGCATACCGAGTTGACGACCACCAGCGTCGTGCCGGGTGCATCCTGCAAATGGGTTTCCACTTCTTCCGGCGTTCTGAGCTCTTTGATGCCCAAGCTGGTCAGCTCGTCTCTCATCGGTTGAATCATATCTCTCATATATCTGTCAAAAGACATCGACATTTCTTTCATCACTCCTCGATCCGCAAAATATCAGACTGCATTCAATACTATTATACCTTCCCAAGGTTCGAAATCAAGATAAAGCCCCGCGCCGGACGTCCGGACCCTGCTGCCGTCAGGATTCGTGAAGCGGCAGGGAAATGATGAACGTCGTCCCTTTCCCCTCTTCCGATTCCACGTCGATTTTGCCCCCGTGGCGCTCCACGATGCTCAGGCAAAGGGCAAGACCCAGACCCGTGCCTTTGGCCTTCGTCGTAAAAAACGGCTCGAAGAGCCGCTCCAGCCGGCTTTCGGACATGCCGACGCCGGTATCCCTGACGATCAGCTCCACCATGTTGTCGCTTTCCCTGAACCGGGTTTGGATGGTCAGCTTCCCTTTTTCCTCCATCGCCTCCATCCCGTTGCGCGCCAGGTTCAGCAGCACCTGCTTGATTTCCTTGGCGTTCAGGTGGAGCTTCGGCACCCGTTCGTCCAGCAGAAGCTCGATCGTCTGTCCGCGGAGGTTCGCGTCAGCCCACAGCAGCGGGCTGAGATCGTTGATGATCTGATGAAGATGCCACTGCTCCTTTTCGGATATCCGGTTTTGGGCAAGGGATAAAAAATCGTTGATGATGCCGTTGGCCCGGTCCAGCTCCTCCATCACGATCCGATAGTAATGGTCCAGCGAATCGGGGCTTTTTTCCTTCATCAGCTGCAAAAAACCGCGCACCACCGCCATCGGGTTCCGGATTTCATGCGTAATGCTGGCCGCCATCTGCCCGACCAGGCTCAGCCTTTCCACATTGACCAATTCGGTCCGCAGCCTCTCCAGCTCCGTAATATCCTGGATGACCAGCACGGCCCCGAGGATTTCGCCGGTATAGCTGTTCGTCAGCGGCGAAGTGCTCGTATAGTGGATTTGCGAGCCGATCCGGATCAGTTCGTTGTCCATCTTGACGCCGTTCAAAGCCTGGGCGATTCGGCGGTTGATGTAGTCCTCTTCGACCATGTCGACGAATACGCTGAGCGGCTGTCCCAAAACGTCGGTTTTGGTCAGCTCGGGCGAGCGGTTTTTGAACAATCCCATCATCATTTCGTTGACGCTGGTAATGCGCCCTTCGGTATCCACCGACACCATGCACAGCGGCGCCACATCCATTACCTGCTGGAGTTTTTCCTCTTCGCGGAGGTATTTTTCGGAGATGCCTTTGACTTGCTCGGTCAAAAGCAGCTTCTCCAGCGCAAATTCGATCATGTAGATCAAGGCCCCGCCGGCGAACACGGTGATCAAAATATAAAACAAAAGCATGAGAATCGGACCGGCATCGGAAAAATCCAGGTTAGGATCTTCAATGATCGGGGACGACGTAAACAGAAGCATTGCGGGCAAGAGGCAGACCCACAGCTTATTGATTTTGTCGGTCAGGGTACCCGTCCGGAATCTCGGCGACATCCAAACCAGAAGCGGATAAAACAATAACCCCGTATGTAGGAACAGGCTTGATAGCGACCAGCTTTCATTCGACAAATAATCGCACAGCAGGTACAACCCGGCCAAGGGAAGCCCGCTTTTGTAGCCTCCGTACAGCATGCCGATAAACAGCGGTAAAATGCCCAGATTCAAAGGGATCAGATGAAACATCGAGGAAGAGAAAAAAGAACACATTAAAATGCTCAGGGCGCTGGATATAATGATAACGACTTCAAAACCGGAAGCCCGCAATTTTTTGTTCCGGCTGATCAGCCGGACGTATTTGTCCAGGCTCAGCGGAAACAAAAACGCGAAGGAACCTGCCATGAGCACCTGTGTTATAATATTTTTCAGCGCATCGATAATCGCAATCCATCCTCCCTTCGGGGTGGCCAATACCCGTTCGTCGCTTGGACCGGGCATCGTTCTGCTCCACCATTTCATGAAATGGCGACAAAGTCTATTGGTTTAATAAAGTATAAATCAGAATTTTGCGAAAATCATGATGTTTTATTATAGAGGAAACGACTAAAATCGTGCTTTTTTGGAAGATGGATGGTACTTTCGAAAGTAATATACATGTAGATTAAATCACAGCCTACACTATATTACAATATACCCTGAAATATCCTGCGGAGCATGATGAAAACCATCGATCCGTCACGTTTGGAGTCAAAAGGAGAGAATAAATTTGAAGTCTTATGATGTCATTGTGATCGGCGGCGGGTCGGCCGGGCTGATGGCCTCCGTCGCGGCGGCAAGGTTCGGCGCATCCGTGCTGCTGCTCGACAAGGGCGCCAAGCTTGGGCGCAAACTGGGCATTTCCGGGGGCGGGCGCTGCAATGTGACCAACGCTAAGGAAACCGAGGATCTGATCGCCCATATCCCGGGCAACGGCCGCTTTCTGTACAGCGCTTTTCAGCATTTCAACAACCGCGATATCATGGCGTTTTTCGAAGGCTTGGGAATCGCCCTGAAGGAAGAAGACAACGGCAGAATGTTCCCGGTGTCCGATAAAGCCGCAAGCGTCGTCAACACGCTGATCGGGGAGGTCCGCCGGCTCGGCGTGGACATCAAAACCGACACTCCCGTATCGGAGGTCCTCTATTCGGAACATCGCGTATCGGGCGTAAAACTCGCTTCGGGGGACATCTTGCGGGGAAACGCGGTCATCGTTGCGACCGGAGGCAAATCGGTGCCGCATACCGGCTCGACCGGCGACGGATATCCGTGGGCGCAGGCCGCGGGGCATACCATCACCGAGCTCTATCCGACGGAGGTTCCCATCGTTTCGCGCGAAAGCTGGATCGCGTCGAAGGAGCTGCAGGGATTGTCGCTTCGCGACGTCGAATTGTCGGTATGGACGCCGAAAGGAAAAAAAGTGATCGGTCACCGCGGAGACATGATTTTCACCCATTTCGGGCTTTCAGGCCCGATTGCGCTGCGGTGCAGCCAGTTCATCCGCCAGGTGAAAAAGAAATTCAAGGTGAACGAGGTCGACATGGCGGTCGATTTGTTCCCCGACCTGCCTCCCCACGACTTGGACCGCATGCTGCGGGACAAGCTCGGAGCCGAGCCGAAAAAGGCGATCAAAAACGTGCTGAAAGCCCAAATCCCGGAACGCATGCTTCCGCTGCTCATGAACAAGGCCAACCTTGACGGCGACGCCACGTTCGCCCACCTGCCGAAGCAGCAATGGGCATCCTTCATCGACATCTTGAAAAAGTTTGTCATCCGGGTGACCGGAACCAAATCGATCGAGGAAGCTTTTGTGACCGGCGGAGGGGTGAACCTGAAAGAAATCCATCCGAAAACGATGGAATCCAAGCTGATGCCGGGCCTGTTTTTCTGCGGAGAGATTCTCGACATTCACGGCTACACCGGAGGGTATAACATTACCGCCGCCTTTTCCACCGGTTACACGGCAGGCATGCATGCGGCGGAGGCGGCCCGTTCCGCTTCGTCCGGCCTTTCATAATCCGCCCCGTTTTCGGGGCGGTCCGCTTTCCTGATCCAGGGCGGCATTCAAAAACCTCCCGCGTTTCATAACGAAACCGCGGGAGGTTTTTTAGAATCGGAAAACGGGCAGGGCCGCGAAGGCTACATCTTTGTATGAAGAAAAAACATGCGCATGAGATAAGGCACCGCCCAGCCGGCCGCCATGCCCAGCGGGATGAAACCAATGGCCGCCAGCCATGGACTCAAGCTGGAAAACAGAACAAGAGCGGAAGCCCATACCGAAAACGGAAACAGCAGCGTCCGGACGGCCGCGAAGCCGGCCTGCACGCCGTCCGCTTCCGGCCAGGGCAGCGGCGCGATAAAGGGATCTTTCCTGAAAGCGGACCACTGCAGGAACAGCCAGTAAGCGATTAAGGCATGCAGGGCCGCAAACGCCAAGATCTGCATCTTCACCGGAAGCGTAACGAGCACCATCGAGCTGATCCCGGCGAATCGCAGATAAAGGGAGCGTTGTCCCGGATGGCGCAGCAGCGATTTGATCATCGCCCCGGCGATGCGTTTGGCGGGCTCCCGCGAGCGGAACACATGCCGCGATTTCCGGAATATCCATGTTTTGCTGCGGACCCGGCGCGGTTGATCGACCGACTGGCTGAGCAGCAGCCCCGTCAAACGGGTGCGTCTTGCAAGATCCTCCTGAACGTCGGCCATGAACGTGCCGCGCAGGCCAAGCCTCGCCCTCAGCAGCAGCAGGCTGAGCAAAGCCAGCGCCAGCGCCCCCGTCCAAAGCATGGCGGCCTGCTGCCTGAACATCAGGACAAACCCCACATAAGCGGCGCAAGGCAAAACCGCGAACGGAACATAAAGCAGCCATCTCCGCACGCCTTTGGCCTGTACCTTGACCAGATGGCGGAACCACATCAGCACCCATTCGAAGGCGATCGTGATAGCAAGCAATCCCCCGGCATACAAGCCGTCCACATGAAACAGCCGGACCAGGAACGGCAGCAAAACGAAGAAACAAAACGACGTTTTTACGGCCGCCGCAGCCATGCTGTACCAACCGCTCCGAAGCATGATGCCTCGCAGCCATTCCCGGCGCTGCACCAAAAACAGCGCATCTCCTTCCCGGACCAGCAGCAGGATGCCCCCCGTCAAGGCGATCAGCAAAAGCGATAACGGCACCGTCGGGAACGACAGCATGCCGGCCCATTCCGGCAGCGGTTCCTTCCAAAACCCGTAATAAAACCGGCCCGCAAGCAAAAGCCCCGGGACGAGAATATACAATAAGACCGTCCAATCGTCGACGACGGACCGCAAGGCGGCCGCCGTTTCTTTGAAATGGCTCCGAAGACGCCGCCGGAACAAACTTGCGGGATTCGGAAACAGATATCCTTCTTTTTCCCTCGTCATCATCGTGTCGTCCTTTCTTTCCGAAAAAATGGCCCCTCTTCCCGGAAACGAAGCGTTACGTCAGCGAATCGAAGCAGTCGAACAGCGACGCATCGGGCAGCCCGGCCGCATCGCGGATGTCCGCCAGCGTTCCTTCGGCCACCGTCCTGCCGCCGGAGATCATGACGAATCTGTCACAGATTCTTTCGGCCGTATCCAGCACATGCGTGGACATCAGCACCGCCGCGCCGCGTGCGCGCTCCTCGTCCAGCAGCCGCAGAAAATCCTTGGTCGCGCGCGGATCCAGCCCGATAAACGGCTCGTCCACGATGTACACGTCCGGTTCGCTCAAAAATCCGAGCATCAGCATCATTTTCTGCTTCATCCCTTTGGAGAAGCCTCCCGGCAGGTCATGTTTGACCTCCTCCATGCCGAATTGGCGCAGCAGCCTGTCCGCTTCCCCGCAAAACCTTTCGTAGTCGAGACCGTAAACGGCCGCGGCCAAATCCATATGCTCCCACAGCGTCAAATCGTCGTGGAACACCGGCTGCTCGGGGATGTAAGCATACCTTCCCGAATCGCCGAAAAACGATACCCGGCTTTTGGCGTATTTCAGCAGCCCCAGCAGCGTTTTGATCGTCGTGCTTTTGCCGGCCCCGTTCGGGCCGATCAGCCCGAGCAGCTCTCCGGCATACACCCGAAAAGCGATTTGGCGGATCTTCGGATGTCCTTCCTCGTATCCCGCTTCCTCTATTTCAACGTCCAGCAGCGGTTTTTCCGCGCTTTCCATGTCCATGCTGTTTCTCTCCTCCCCAAAAAAGCAGCTTCCGCACATTCCTCCACCGCCCGAAAGCCGGTCGCAACGACCATCGCTCCAAACGAAAATCTTGGCCGGCTCTGCCCTTCCCTGTCCTTGATCCGGACCTTCTTCCGACTGGAACAGGATTTACTATAAATTTTAACGTTTCAAAGTTGATGGATTGTGACAAATGACATGTTTTTCGCACAATCCGAAGGGTATGATGTAAATACAATACGGATCAGACTGCGGTTATGTTTCATAAAAATATAAAACAAAAGGCGGGATTGTATCATGATTCACGCACAGGAACGCGATACCGAGTTATCTATGCAGCTGTACCGGGCGTTCGCCAAAAGCTTCAAAAGCGTCAGCGAACATGCCGCGATCGGCGCAAAGTCCGAAGGGTTCCATCCGACGGCCTTTGCCGTCATGGAAATGCTGTACTGCAAAGGAGCGCATCCCATCCAGCAAATCGGCTCCAGCCTCCTCCTTCAAAGCGGCAACGTCACGTATGTCATCGACAAACTCGAAAAACGCGGATGCATTTACCGCAGACCGTGTTCGAACGACCGCCGCGTCATCTACGTGGAGCTCACGCCGGAAGGCGAAGCGTTGATGCGCGAGCTGTATCCCCGATACGCCGGCCGGATCGACCACGCCTTTAGCGGCCTGAACGGCGAAGAAAAGGCGGAGCTGATCCGCCTGCTTAAAAAGATGGGGATGCAAGCCGAAAAGCTGATGCCCGGAGGGCAAACCTAACCTGAAAACATAAAAAGACACCCCTGGGCAAAAAAAACTCTCCCATGGGGTGCCGTGCCTTTTGGTTGGTCATCCGATCTTGAGAATCAGGCTTTTTCCGTTTCCGCTTCCTCTTCCGGCGATGGCACCGTATTGCGCAGCGCCAGGACGGAAATCAGGCTGATCACCGCAATGACTCCCATCACGATGTACAGCGAATGAAGGCTTCCTTCCAACACATGCTTCAGTTGATTCCATACTTCCTGCGGCATATCGGCGCCGCCTTCCGGCGTCAGCAGCCGGTTCACGTCCTCCTGGCCTACATGCTCGAGACCCGGCTGACTCGCAATCCGGCTGGCCATGCTCAGATTGATAAACGTTCCGAACACGGCAACGCCGACCGTCTGTCCCAAGGAACGGACGAACGTGTTCAGCGCCGTCGAAGCTCCGCGCAGCGAATATCCGACCGAGGACTGGGCGATGATCGTAAACACGGTGGTCGAGTAACCGAAGCCTAAACCATAGATGAAGGTAAAGATCAGCAGCACGTAATGCGGAGTTTGTCCATTCATCCAAGCGAGTCCCGCTGCGCCGATCACGATGCCGGCAAGGCCGATGGCGCTCGTTTTGCGCGAGCCTGCCGTCAGGATCAGCCGGCTTCCGAACACCGAGCCGAACAGCCAGCCGATCGACATCGGAGCCATCGTCAGCCCCGACAGCGTCGCGTTTTTGCCCATTACGCCCTGGATCCAAAGCGGAGTATAGGTGGTTAACCCGATCAGGAGCGCGCTGGTCAAAATGCTGGCCACCGTGGACACCGAAATGTCGCGGATGCGGAACAGCTTGAGGGGCAGCATCGGTTCGGCCGCGCGGTTTTCAATCCAAACGAAGGCGACAAGAAGCACGGCCGCCAAAACAAAACATCCGATGAGCAGCGGCGAGCTCCAGCTGAAATATTGCCCGCCCGTTGCGAGCGCAAACAACAACGCGGTCATGCCGACCGTAAATACCGCCGCGCCGGCCACGTCGACGGACACCTTCTCCCGCTTGTCCCGGCTTTCATGGAAATAACGAGCGATAAGCCACATGGAAACGATGCCGAACGGAACGTTAAAGCCGAATATCCAGCGCCAGTTCAAATAGTCGACGAAATAGCCGCCGACAAGCGGACCGATCAGCGAGGAAATGCCCCACACCGAGCTGATCAGCCCTTGGATTTTGGCGCGCTCCTCGATCCGGTACACGTCGCCGATGATGGTAAACGTGACCGGAACGATCGCTCCGGCGCCGATCCCCTGGATCGCCCGGAACAGGATGAGCTGCTCCATGTTTTGCGAAAAGCTGCAAAGCAGCGAACCGAGCACGAACAGCAGCGAGCCGATTTGGAAAACCGGCTTGCGTCCGTACAGGTCGCTGACTTTGCCGAAAATCGGCGTCGAAACGGCCATCGTCAGCAGGAAGGCGGTAAAAATCCAGCTGAGCAGCTTCATGCCTCCGAAGCTGCCGATGATCGCCGGGCCTGCCGGACCCGTCACCGTTCCTTCGATCGCCGACAGAAACGTCGATACCAAAATACCGATCAAAATATATTTGCGTTTGGCAAGTTGAATGCCAGCGTTATCAGACATAGGTTTCCTTTCCAGATGACGAGGCGGAAACCGCCGGAAGGGCCTTACGCCGGCCCGAGCCGCCGGAAATCGGCGGTTTTATGCGGAGAAAGCCTGAGCATAAACGAGGCTTCCCTCTCCGCCAAATCGGGGTCATGCGTGATCATCAGCACGGCCGCGCCGGCCGCCGTTTTCTCCCGGCATAACCTGAGCACCCGTTCGGCCGCCCCAAAGTCGATCCCGGACGTCGGTTCGTCCAAAATGTACAACGCCTTGGGATGGACGAATTGGCCGATGATGCTGAGCAGCTTTTTTTCCCCTTGGCTCAGCATGTAAGGGGAGGCGCCGCGTTTTCCTTCCAATCCCGCGGTCCTAAGCAGCGCTTCAGCCGTTTCACGCTGAGCGGCGGTCGGCTCGGACGGCCCGCCTTTTTTCCGGCCAAGCCCGTACACCAGCTCGTCCCATACCGTATGGGCGACAAACTGATGTTCCGGCTGCTGAAAAACGTAACCGATCCGGGCCGCCCGCTGCGAAACGCGCCATGTAGCGACATCTTCGCCTTCCCAGTACACCGAGCCCGGCGGCACCGGCAGCAGTCCCATCAGCAGGCGCGTCAACGTCGTCTTGCCGGAGCCGTTCTCCCCGGTGACGATGCCCCACTCCCCCGGCTTCATGGCGAAGCTGGTCTCATGAAGCGCCGGGGCTGCGGCGCCGGCATAGGCGTAGCTCAGCCGGTCGATCTCGAGCAGGCTGCCGGAGCCCCCGGCAGCCCCGGGCGGCGCCGCGCTGCGAGGCGCCGCGCCCTGCGGGTCCGGTCCGATGGCCGGACCCGCCTGCGTCGCTGCCCCCTCCCAAGGGGGCAGCAGCCCGAGCTGCGCGAGCCGCTCCCGGCTCTCGCGCAGCAGCTGCCGCGGCGGCCCGTCCAGCACGACGCGGCCGCCGTCCAGGACGATGACGCGCCCTGCGGAGCGCGCGGCATCGTCGAAGCGGCCGGACGCGGTCACGAGCGTCCGGCCTTCCGCGTGCAGCTTGCGGCAAAGCTGCACGAACTGCTTCTGCGCCGCGGGATCCAGGCTGGCCCCGGCGTCGTCGAACACGACGATGCGGGGGCGCAGGGCAAGCACCGCGGCGATGGCCGTGCGCTGGCGCTGTCCCCCGGACAGCTCGCGCACCGGCGAATGGCGGCGTTCCGACAGCTCCACCGCCGCCAGCGCCTCCTCCACCCGCCGCTCGATTTCCGGCGGCGGCACCCGCAGATTCTCCGGGCCAAAGGCGGCTTCATCCCCGGGCGTCCCCTGGACCAGCTGCGCGTCCGGGTCCTGGAACACGATGCCGCACAGCTGCGCGACGTCGGCGATGGCCGCTTCGGCCGGGTCCAATCCGGCCAGCTCCAGCCGCCCTTTTCTCGTGCCTCCGCCGCTTCGCGGCAAATAACCGCTCAGCAGCTGGCACAGCGTGGACTTGCCGCTGCCGCCGGGTCCGACGACCGCCGTCCATTCCCCTTCCGGAATCGACAGGGTCACCTCCCGCAGCGCGGGTTCCCGCTCGTCATCATAATAGTAGGTTAGATTCGAACAATTAATGGATATCGGGCGCATGCTCGGCTCTCTTCCCTCCGATGGCAAACCGCCGCAGAAGTCCGCTGCGCTGAAGCATGTCCCCAAGCATTTTGGTCAATAAACCGCAAAGCACGATACCGCTTATAAGACGCATCACGAGCGTCAGCGCCAGCACCTGCCAGCTCCACGCCGTGTAACCGAACATATTGGCTGCGCATACGAACCACAAAGGAACCATCGCTCCGCCGGCAAGCATCATCATGCCCGTCCCCCAGCGCTTGTAGCGCGATATCGCAAAAACGGCCTCCGCCGCCACCATGTAGCAAAGCGCCGCCACGATCGCGGACGCGATGCCGTAAGTCGTTCCCACAAAGCACTGGATGGCTCCGCCGATGCCGTAGGTAATGGCAGCCGTGCCCGGCTTGCGGATAATATAATACGCGAGCAGGCCGTAAACCATGTACACCCCGACGATGGTCGATGTCGCTACAGGGCCGCCCAGGCTGTTCAGCATTTTATTGATATAAGACAAATAAAAGGTCAATACAGCATTGGCTGTAGCCAGCATGGCCATGAGCACGATATCCAATGTGGTAAAAGAAAGGCGGTTTCTCTTTGATTTTGATGAGGTTTCCATTCCATGTCAACTCCTAATCTAAAAATGGCTTTACCTTGTTATTTTGCCTTGTCCGCCCATTAACGTCAACCTAAATTTTAGTCAAAGGTTAACAATATGAATAAACCACCATAAAAACGCAGTAAGCGCGACCGCCGTCCCCGCAAGGACGATCCCCCGTCCGAGCGGCATGCTTTCCCGGACAAACGTCCGGTCCGGATATGCCCCGAAGCCTTTGGCCTCCATCGCCCCGGCCGTCTGCTGAATCCGCCGCAGCGCGTTATGCATGACCGCCGAAATAAACGTCAGCCACCAGCGCAGCCGTCCCTGAAGGCCTTCCGGCGTTCCCCCGCCCCTGACTTGATGGGCTGCGGAAATGCTTCTTCCTTCCTCCTGCAGCAGAGGCAAAAAGGTTAGCGCCATCGATAATCCGAACGCAAACCGGTACGGAATCCGCAGCCGCGTCGTCAACGATACCACCATATCGCGTGGATCGGTCGTAAACATGAAGACGTATGACGACAGAAAAACGGTAAACATGCGCACCGTAACCGATCCTGCCGAATCCAACGCCTCGGTTGTGAGCCGAAGCAGCCCCAACTGCATGAACACATGTTCTCCCGCAGCCGTAAGCAGCGTCACGATAAAATACGGGACCGCGAAACCAAGCAGGATCGCCAGCGCTTTCGCCTGCTTTTTCCATGGCATGCCTCCCGCCCATCTCGCCAATGCGAACACGGCAGCAAGCAGCAGCGCTTGTCCGAGCGAAGAGTGAAACCTCATCGTCAGCAGCGCGATGCAGAACAGCAGCACCAGCTTGCCGAGCGGATCGGTACGGTGCAGCAGCGATGGTTGTTTATGAAATGCGATCATCTTGTTTGTTCCCCCCGATTTCCCCTTGATCCGGGCCCTGTCTGGAAATCCTCCCAATCCCGGCGCAGCATGGCATGCATATCGGCATCGACGAAGCCCTGCTCCGTATGGCGGTACTGGCGGAGCCGCCCCTCCAGCGTAAATCCGAGGGCGCGGAACAGGCGACCGGCACGCTCATTGCGGGGATCGGTCAGCGCTTCGAGCCGGTTCAGTCCCATCTCCACCATAGCATAATCGATGACAAGGCCGATCGCCTCCCGCATGTAACCTTCGCCCCAAAAAGGCCGGGACAGCTCGCAGCCGATTTCTCCGCGGTAGGCTCCTTCAAGCTGCCACCAGTTCAACCCGCAGCTGCCGACGATGCTCCCGTCCGGCGCCTGAATCCCCCACCGCAAGCTGTCGTCCGTCAAGGCCAGGCGGTTGAGGAGGCCGATCAGTTCCGCCGCCGCCGCGACGTCCGGCATGCGGGGAAGATCCGCAAAACGCCTGACTTCCGGATCGGACCAGCATTCGAACATCGCCTGCGCGTCCCGCGCGGCAAGGCGGCGCAACACGACCCGTTCCCCCTCCAGCTCAGGGATGTTTCCTTCGCAGCTGTATGGCACGGCACTTCCTCCTTACACGCAAAATATCACCATCCACTGTACACCTTGAGCCCCATATCGATCAAGCTTCCTTATTGCGGCAAGCGAGCCCCAACCATTCGAACCCCATCGATCGGGCGCGAAATTCCGAGCCGTCGTTCCATCCTTGGCAGGCCGGTAATGTCCGCCGCCCATGACGGCATGCCCGCATTCTCCGCATGCAAAAAGCGCTTGCCCCTTCCGGATCGCCGGTTTCGGGCAAGCGCTTTTGACGGATGCTTATGCTTCTTGCATTTCCTCCTTGGGCTCGCGTCCCGCCAGCAGCAGCAGGACGATCAGGATAAATGCAATCAATGCCAGAAGCGGAATCGTGATGAATCCGAACCAGTTCAGGTAATCGAAATTGCACGGGATCCCGACGGTGCACGGAAGGGCTTTGGCCAGCGCAGGGATTTTCTGCTCCAGGTAATGGTAGATGGAGATGCAGCCCCCGATGATGCTGAGCGTCATGGCATAGGGAATGATTTTGCGGTCGTTCTTGTAGCTTGCGATCCCGAGCAGAATGACCTCCGGATACATGAAAATCCGCTGGAACCAGCACAGCTTGCATGGCTCGTAATGCATGATTTCGCTTAAGTACAAGCTTCCGCCGGCAGCCACGATGGATACGATCCACGCCATGTACAGGGCATACGGGCGAATAGACGCCAAGAAACGATTGCCTCCCATCGCTCTAACTCCTTTTTCTTCCAAGATTCGTCATTCTTTATTTTGTTCGGCCAGCTTTTTCTCGATGAACGGCTTCAGCACCGGATAGTTCATGGAAGCTTCTTCGGTCGCCTTTTCCCCGTTGACGAACACGGTCGGCGTGCTCATGACGTTGAGCTTCCGCGCCAAAGCGTTTTGGCTGTCGATTTCTTCTTGGTACGTTTTTTCGTCGATATCTTTGCGTAGTTGGTCATAATCGACCTTAATGTTCTCCGTGCGGGCGAGGTTCACGAGGAAATCCGGCGTGGCCCATTCGGTGGCCTCGTCCCCTTGGTTTCTGTAAATCGCCTCGTAATATTTCCAGAACTCATCCTTGTTCTGATGGAACACCGACTGGGCGGCCAAAGCAGCGGTATTGGAATCCCCTTTTGGACTGATGATCAGATAATTGCTGAAATACAAAGCGGCTTTGCCCGTGTCGATGAAATCCTTCTTCAGCTCCGGCGAAATCTCTTCCGTGAAATATCGGCAGCTTGGACACTTGTAGTCGCCCATTTCCACGATTTTGACCGGCGCATCCGGATTGCCGAGCACCGGGAGCGAGCTGTAGTCAAAATCCCCCTTTTGGGACGACGGTCGGATGGCCAACAGCAGCACCACCAAAACGACGATGCAGGCCCCCGTGATCCACATCACCCGTTTCATCCGCTTTTCCTGCTGTTCCCTCTGGGCTTTTTTCTGTGCGATTTTATTCACCGGCTTTTTCTTTGCTTTCATAAATTGCCGACCCTCTCCTCTCTTCGAACTTCAGTTCGAGGCGCCTTGGCATGATTTTTTGTTTTCTTCCATAAATAGCCGCAAGAAAGCGCTACTTGTCCACTTTATTTTAGCATCTTGATCTTTGAAAGGCTATATCGGAGAGAAAGGGTCTCACGATTTCAGACAACCATTTCCCCAATTCGTCAAAATTTTTCCAAAAGTTGGTGTCTGCATGTCGCATCATGCGGTTAAATTTGGTTATAAATGCATATAATAAACCTTGCCTAATGAATCATCATCCGGGAGGTGAGCGGAATTGGACTGGTGGGCCGTCGTCCTCGTCGCTGCCGCCGCAGCGCTTGCGGTCGCAGGGATCACCCATTACGCATTCATACAAATGACGCAGATGAAAGCCTTAAGTTATCAGCAGGTTTTTGACGCTTTTGAACGGGCCGGAGCCCGCTTCCGGGAAATGTACGAGCCGCTGCGGAAGGAGGAGGTCCGGATCGCGAGCCATGACGGCCTCCGCCTGCACGGGGTCGTCGTCAAAGCGGAGCAGCCTTCGCCCAAATGGGTCATTCTCGTACACGGATATACTACTTCCCTTCCGGCATCCATTCCTTTTATGGATATGTTTCGCGAGGAAGGGTTTAACGTCCTGCTGGTCGACCAGCGCCGGCACGGACAAAGCGAAGGCAAATACACGACGTACGGTTATCACGAGAAACATGACGTGGCTGCTTGGGTCGGATACATCAAAGACGCTTACGGCGAAAACTGCGTCGTCGGTCTCCACGGCGTTTCGCTCGGAGGCGGCACCGTGCTGGAATATTTGTCGCTGCCGGAAGCCGACGTG
This sequence comes from Paenibacillus sp. YAE3, assembly GCF_057546105.1. Taxonomy (NCBI): domain Bacteria; kingdom Bacillati; phylum Bacillota; class Bacilli; order Caryophanales; family Paenibacillaceae; genus Paenibacillus; species Paenibacillus sp. YAE3. Next base: position 105,109 of record NZ_BAAIYF010000001.1, read on the forward strand.
AAATTCGTCATCGCCGACTGTCCTTATTCCGATTTGACGCGCCTGATGCATCATCAGTTGCAGCGCTTGAACCATCTTCCCGCGGCGCTTTTTCTTCCGCTGGTTAACGCCCGGATGCGCAAAAAAGCCGGTTTCACGCTCGATCAGGTCAGCCCTGTCCGTTCCGTGCAAAAAAGCAGCGTTCCGGTCATGTTTATCCACGGCGCCAAGGACAACTATATTCCGCCGTCCATGAGCGAGGAGTTGTTTGCGGCCAAAACCGGCTCCAAAAGGCTGTTGCTCATTCAAGACGCGACGCACGGCTTTGCGCTGGACGCCGACCCGGCCCTGTACAAACGGTCCGTGCAGGAGTTCGTCCGCGAGGCGCTCGCAGGAAGCCCGGCGGAATCCGTGGAGCAAGCCGCGGAGCTGTCGCCGCCGGAAAAGGAGGAGTTTGGCGGATTTGGACTGACCGGCGTGCCAAATGCCTAAAATGGATCGGCGCTTGGCCCGTTCCTTTCTTGAATAACCGCATCATCCCCTCGGCGGCCAGCCGGGGGTTTTCTTTTGACCGTTCCTGCCTCCATCCGGCTAAAAACGAATCCCGGAAAAACCGCCTCGCCGGCATCATCTTTTGCTTGACTCGGAGGTCATTCCTGTATACTATCGTTATAATTAACCAACGGTTAAAAGAAAGGTGGAGTATGATGTTTCAAGCACTTCCTTATGAAGGTAACCGGAGCGAGCAGTTTGCCGCCGTTCTGGAACAACTGAAATCCCTCATTCACGATGAACCCAGCTCCATCGCCAATCTGGCCAATGCATCGGCGCTGCTGAACAGCTTTTTGCCGGATATCAACTGGGTAGGCTTTTATCTTTACGACGGGCAAGAGCTGGTGCTTGGTCCATTCCAGGGTCTTCCGGCATGCATCCGCATTCCTTTGGGCCGCGGCGTATGCGGCACGGCGGCGGCCGAACGCCAAACGATCGTCGTGGATGACGTGCATGAATTTCCCGGACATATCGCCTGCGACGCGGCTTCCAACAGCGAAATCGTCGTTCCGCTCGTCAAGGATGGAGAACTGCGCGGCGTACTCGACATCGACAGCCCGCTCAAAGGGCGCTTTGATCATGAGGAGAAGCAATTTTTGGAGCAGTTCGCCGAGATTATCAGCTCCAAATTGTAATTTTATGTAAAAGAAGCGGTCATTCGCCCATAACGAATGCCGCTTCTTTTTTATGGGTCACGGGTGTTGTTCGCTTCCTTCCCGATCAGGAATCCGTTTCATCCCCGCAAGCCGCGTTCAAACATCCTCCGGTCTCCGAATGATCGATAACCCTTCCACATGCTTCCGCTGCATGATCTTGCTTTTTTTCCGGTTTTCCTTGCTTTCGAAGACGATGTCGAAGTCGTAATCCTCCGGATACAGATTGCCTTTCTCGATATACAGCTTCAGCCGCTTCTGATTGATTTTCAGCTTTTGCTTCTGGACCATGACCCCGACCATGCCTTTGGCGTCTTCCTCCTGATACACGATTCCGACGCGCTGCAGGGAACTGACGAATACGGCGTCGCCCACCTCCAGCTTCCGCGGTTTTGCCGTTTCTTCGGGTTCCGCTCCCTCGTCGCTTTCCATGGATTCTTCCCGATCGTGGCGGTGCTTGCGCCCAGGTTCCCCGCTGTCCGGTTGGCGTCGTCCGGCTTCTTCCGGCAGCGTTCCCGCCCCGGATTGCTCGTATTCGGGCTCCAACGGGTCGTGACCGAAGGCCGCGTTGCCGCCGTTTTCCATTGCCGTCGCCCCATCCGAAAACATCGTCTCAGCCTTGGCGCTCCCCGCTCCCGGCTTATGGTTGTGCAAAATCTCCCTGGACCGCTGCGTAATGCCTGAAGGCATGCCGAGTTTGGTGGCGATTTCGATCGCGTAGCTTTGGCCCGATTCGCCGATCGTCAAGCGGTACAGCGGTTCGAGCGTCTCGACGTCGAATTCCATGCGCGCGTTCTGAAAGCCCGGAGCGGATGAAGCAAAACCCTTCAGCTCGTTAAAATGGGTCGTGACCATCATCATCGCTCCGCGCCGGTTCAATTCCTCCAAAATGGCGATCGAAAGCGACATTCCTTCCCCGGGATCGGTCCCGGCGGCAAGTTCGTCGATCAGAAGCAGCGTCGATCGGTCGGACTCCTCCACCATCGCGATCAGCCGGCGGATTTGGGCCGAAAAGGTGCTGAGCGATTGCTCGATGCTTTGCCCGTCGCCGATTGCCGTCATGACCTTGCCGTACACCGCAAACACGCTGCCCTCCTCAACGGGCACGAGCAAACCGGACTGAACCATCAAAGTCAGCAGCCCCAGCGTCTTCAGCGCGACGGTTTTGCCGCCCGTATTCGGCCCGGTGATGATCAGCGAGCGGTAGCCGTTACCCATCTCCAGCTGCAGCGGCACCATCGTTTTCAGCATGAGCGGATGTTTGGCGCCCCGCAGCCGGATGCGTCCCTGATCGTTCAGCTGGACCATGCGCCCTTCGATGGAGCGCCCGTATTTGGCTTTGGCGAAAATGAAGTCGTAATTGCCCGTAATGTCGATGTTGAGCAGCAAATCGGCGCTGGACGCTTCGAGCAGGCCCGTCAGCATGCTGAGCACGACGGCCTCCTCCCGGGCTTCGTCCGCTTCCAGCATCCCGAGTTCGGTCTGAAGCTGGGAGATTTCCTCCGGCTCGACGAATACCGTCTGGCCGCTGGTGGACTGGTCAAGCACGGCCCCTTTGATCTGTTTGTGATATTCCCGTTTGACCGGGACGACATACCGTCCTCCCCGGACGCTGATCAGATGCTCCTGCAGAATCGAGCCGTGCCGGGACAGGATGGAGCTCATTTTTTTCTGGATCCGCTCCTTGACCACGGCGATTTTTTTCCGGGTTTTCTCCAGCTGCTTGCTCGCTTGGTCATCGACCTTGCCGAAGCGGATGCAGCGCTCGATTTCGCTTTTCAGCCGCGGCAGCTCCTGCATCGATAAGGCATAGCTGCTGACAGTCGGCGCCATGTCCCTTTTGCCCGCCATATATTTCTTCAGCTGCCCGCAGCTGTGCAAAAACGTCTGCACCGCCGCAAAATCCTGTTCGGTAAACAGGTATCCCGTATGCAGCAGCGACACGATGTGTTCGATGCCTTCCAGCGACGGCAGCGGCACGCTTGCCCCTTTTTCCAGTATCGCTTTGGCCTCGGCCGTTTCCCTCAGCGCCGCTTCGATCGCCCGCAGGTGGCTTCCCGGCATCAGGTCGTCGATCTGTTTCCTCCCTGCGTACGATACTGCGTATTCCCGCAGATTTTCCTTCACTTTGTCATACTCCAGCATGCTCATGGTCATGTGATCCATCGCTTGATTCTCCTTTTTCGTTGTTTTAAAAAACGCAAAAAGGGACAAAGAACGCGCATGCAAATTCTCTGTCCCTTTGGTTTTCGGCCGCTTTATTCTTCATTTGTTTTTTGCGTCTTGGATAGCCCGAATATGGCCCTCCCCTGGGGAATCCCGGAGACGGCCCAGGCTTTCGCCATGTTCGCCTATCCTATGGACGCAAAAAAACCGTGCTGCAAGAGCACGGTCTCCAAAAAAGTCCTCGCTGGCGGAGATGCCGCTCACGAAGGAACATGATTGAATAACAAAGAATGAAACGGCGCCAAAGTACCGTTTGATGCTTCGCGTGTTCTTAACTATTTTCCATGACCGCGCGCGAACCTTGCGGACTTCAAGCCCAGGCTTCGTCCGATGTTCAAGTCCCGAAAAGGCGCAAGGAAACAAAGCTGCCTTCCTAAGCAAGCTTGACTTGGTCTCTTCGTACGGTCTTCGTATGGAATTGGATTAGTTAAGAACAACCACCGACATCAAAATCTCTCCTTTGGTATAGGATGAGGTAAATTTAACAATTTTGTTCATCCATGTCAAGCCTTTATGCCTGAAGCATGTACACCCTGGCTTCATAAGGGCGGAGCCGGACGGTATCGCCGAGATCGTCGTCCCCCGCAACCGCATAGTTGGAGATCAGCAGCTCCTTTGCCGAAAGATCCAGTTCCGGCGGAAGCTGGAGCTCCGGCTCCCTTCCGAAGAAATTCAGAATGACCAATAGCTTGGCTTCGCCCAGCGTCCGGGTGAAAACGTAGATTTCGGGATCGTCCGGAAGCAACAGCTCGTATTTCCCGTACACGATAACCTCATGCTCCTTGCGCAGCGCGATCAGCTTTTTGTAGTAGTGAAGGATGGAATCCGGGTCTCTCAGCGCCGCTTCGACGTTGATTTCGCGGTAGTTCGGGTTCACGGCGATCCACGGCGTTCCCGTGGTAAACCCCGCTTCTTTCGTTCCGTCCCACTGCATCGGCGTTCTGGCGTTATCCCTGCTTTTTTGGCGGATCGCCTGCATCACTTTTTCCTCGGACGCCCCCTGCTTCAGCTGATCCCGGTAAAAGTTGCGCGTCTCCACGTCCCGGTAGTCCTCGATCGAATCGAAGGCGATGTTGGTCATGCCGATTTCCTCGCCTTGGTAGATGTACGGCGTACCTTCGAGCATGTGCATGAAGGTGGCGAGCATTTTGGCCGATTCCACCCGGTACCGCCCGTCATCCCCGAACCGGGACACGGGGCGCGGCTGGTCATGGTTGCACCAATAGTTGGCGTTCCAGCCCCGGCCGTGCAGCACTGTCTGCCAGTTGCTCATCACCTTTTTCAGCTCAAGAAGGTTCCATGGCCTAATGTCCCATTTTCCCGAACCGCCGGATACGGCATCGAGCTGCATATGCTCGAATTGAAACACCATGTTCAGCTCTCCGCGCGTATCCCCGACGTAACTGAGCGCTTCTTCCGGTCCCAGGCCCGACGTTTCGCCCACCGTCATGATGTCGTAATGAAACAGCAGCTCGGTATAAAGCTGATGCAGCAGCGTGTGGACATGCTCCAGATTGGAAAACAGGTCATAAGCACGGACCGTCGGCAGGTGATGCGGATTATCCCCGTCCGGCAGGCCGACGGCCTTGGCGATATGCGCGATCGCGTCCAGCCGGAAGCCGTCCACTCCTTTTTTCAGCCACCACTCGATCATCTCGTGCATGCAGTCGACGACATCTTGATTTTCCCAGTTCAGGTCCGGCTGGTGTTTCGAATACAGATGAAGGTAATATTCGCCGGTCGTGTCGTCGTATTCCCATACCGAACCGCTGAAATACGACTCCCAGTTGTTCGGCGGGCCGCCGTTTTTCCCTTTGCGCCATATGTAATAATCCCGTTTCGGATTGTCCTTCGACGACCGCGATTCGATAAACCACGGATGCTCGTCCGATGTATGGTTCAGCACCAGGTCCATCATGATTTTAAGCCCCCTTGCATGGGCTTCCCGCAGCAGCTCGTCAAAATCCTCCATCGTTCCGAACTGCTCCATGATGTCCTTGTAATCGCTGATGTCGTATCCGTTATCGTGGTTGGGGGACTTATAGATCGGGCACAGCCAAACGACGTCCACCCCGAGCTCCTTCAAGTAATCGAGCTTCGACAGAATGCCGCGCAGGTCGCCGATGCCGTCGCCATTCGAATCCAAAAAGCTGATCGGATAAATTTGGTATACGACGCTTTCCTTCCACCATGTTTTGTTCATGTCCGTCTCCTTCCTTGCAGTAAAACCGGCTTGTCTTTACAACCCGGGGGAATCCATTTATAATACATGTAAACTGTTTTTCAGATCCCCTTTCACATGAGGGGCGACTGTGTTTCCAATCGCATAGAATAACATTTGGAGGAGCCTGCCACGTGCGGGCTTCTTTTGTCTTTTTCAGCCTTCTCGTCCCGATGGCGGGTCCGCATGCGGCATTCTTCTCCTTAGGCAAAAGGAGGAATTGGATCATGCGCTGATGATCAATCTAATCTTGCGGACTTCGACATAGAGACAAACGGGGAGGAACCATATGGAACAACAAGCGATTTTGGCTATCGTTATTTTTTTGATTGCGTATGCACTGATTATTTCCGAAAAAATCCACCGGACGATCATCGCGATGATCGGCGGCGTGCTGATGGTCGTGTTCGGGATCGTAAGCCAGGAAACGGCCATCCACCATATCGACTTCAACACGCTGGGACTGCTGATCGGCATGATGATCATCGTCAACATTACGGCCGAAACGGGGCTGTTCAAATACGTGGCCGTCTGGGCCGCGAAAAAAGCAAAGGGCCGTCCGCTCGCCATCCTGATCGCGCTGATGCTGCTGACGGCGCTCGGGTCGGCGTTTTTGGACAACGTCACCACCGTCCTGCTGATGGTGCCGGTTACGTTTAGTATTACACGCCAGCTGCGGGTCAATCCGCTGCCATTCCTGATCACGCAGATCATCGCCTCCAACGTCGGCGGCACGGCGACCTTGATCGGCGATCCGCCGAACATCATGATCGGCAGCGCGGTCAAAGAGCTGACGTTTATGACTTTCATTCAAAACCTGATGCCGATGGCGCTCATCATTATGCTGGTTCTGATTCCGATCTTCATCCTGCTTTTCCGGAAACAGATCCAAACGACGCCCGAGCTGATGCAAAGCATCATGGATCTGGACGAAAAAGAGCTGCTGACCGACAAAAAGCTGCTGGTCAAATGCGTAACCGTGCTCGGACTGACCATCGTCGGATTTTTCATCCACCAGCTCGTCCATATCGAATCCGCCACCGTCGCCTTGGCCGGCGCCTTCCTGCTCCTGCTTCTGACCGGGGAACATATGCTTGAAGAAGCGTTCGCCAAGGTCGAATGGCCGACGATCTTTTTCTTCGTGGGGCTGTTCGTGCTCGTGGCCGGCTTGATCGAAACCGGGGTCATTTCCACACTGGCCGAAAAGGCCGTCGGGCTGACCGGAGGCAACGTCACGTCGACCTCGATGCTGATCTTATGGTTAAGCGCGATCGCTTCGGCGTTTGTCGACAACATCCCGTTTGTGGCCACGATGATTCCGATGATTCAGGACATGGGCAGCATGGGGATCAGCAATCTGGAACCGCTCTGGTGGTCGCTCGCCCTGGGCGCTTGCCTCGGCGGCAACGGTACCCTGATCGGCGCCAGCGCCAACCTGATCGTGGCCGGCATGGCCGCCAAAGAGGGGTATCCGCTGAAATTCACGACGTTTTTGAAATACGGCTTCCCGATCATGATTTTGTCCGTTTTATTGTCCAGCGCATATGTATATCTCAGATATTTGATGTGACCAGGAGGATACAGGAAGGTTGTTAAACGGCAGGAATCGTGGGAAGGAATAAGCAAGGGAAAAATATTTTAACCGGAATGGAGGCGCCCGCCATGCTGACTTACCGCTGCAACGAGGACGTTGTCCGCATCACGGAAACCGTCAACGGAGACGATGTCGAATTTCGCATCCATCTCCTCCAGGAGGAGCCGTATTTGAACCGTTTGCGGGAAATCCGGAAACATTTCGAGGATAACGACGTTTACACCGACGCGCTGTTTTACGCCTATAAAAACCATGAATACGCCGCCATCGTGCGGAAAGATTACTACGCGGATTTCGTGCTGGCGCTGATGAAGCACGGCCTGCTCCGCAGCGTCGAATGGAAGAACGAAGCATAGAAAACATAGTTTGAAGGAGGGCAAACGCCCTCCTTTTTTATTTGCCTCTTGCCGGCTCCCCGAGTCCAAGCGACTTCGGGCGGCTCCTTCAAATCTCATTCCGCCGACTCGACCACGTACTCGTACCTTCTTTTTACGTCTGCCAAGCGTGTTTCCAAGGTGCGCTGCTCCGACTCGATCCGGCGCACCACCCGTTTGACCGCATCCAGCTTTTCTTCCACCTGCGAAAGCGTGTCGTTGATCCGTCCCTGCACCATCCAGTCGGCAATAAACCCGTCGAAAAAATAATCCGAAAAACGCAAAAAACTGCCGATGTCGATCTCGACGGACAAATGCATCTCCACATCCTTCAGTTCTTTGCCGAACCTCCGCAAGCTGGTTTGCGCGTCATGGATATAATCCATGGCCTCGTCGATTTTGTTATGCTTGACGTGCGTGGACAGCATGCCGCCGCCCAGCATGTCGTAAGTGCCCCAACTGCGGGCGGACTGCAGGTAATCCCGGGCCTGCTCCAAATCATGAAGCACCGAGCGGCCCGCTTGCACCGCTTCCTTCATTTCCTTCAGCTGCACGGCGAGGTCCGCCTGCCGCTCCGCCAGTTCCGCCAGTTCCCCGGGCTGCCGCAAAAGGATGGTTTCCTTTTCCTTCAATATCCGTTCATATTCGAATTCCGAATAGCGCAAGTCGCGGAGCAGCCGGTCCGTTTCCTCGCATTGCTTCTGAATGTCTTCTGCGGCCCGGACCGCCGCATCGTATTTTGCTTTCGCCTCCAGCACTTCGAGCTGTTCGCGTTCCATTTTTTCTTCCTTTTTGCCGATCAAGCCGAAAAACAACGCGGACAAAGAGGCGCCAGCCAGCCGTTCTACGTCCTTTTCCTCGTCCGCCAGCCGCTGTTTCCAGCGATCCGCTTCCCGCCGTCGTTCCTCCCGCTCTTTTTCCAGCTCCTGAAGGCGTTTTTCCCATTTGACTTTGTTCCTCATGCTCTCCTTCAGCTCCGTCAGACGGGCATTTTCCGCCTCGAACATCGGTATCCCCCCATGTCAAATTTTACATTCATTACCTGTTTAAACGTTGCAGCGAATGGAGAAGTTTCAAGAATACCTGCAAAAAGCCGGTTTTTTCTGCAAGGACGGGACAAACCGGAGGTGCGCTAGATTTTGGAGCGAAAAGCCGCTATCATTAGACATAGCGAAAATGCATAAGGAGTGAACAACCGACTCATGAAACTGAAAAAAGCGTATTTTCTTCCGTTGATGATCATGATCGTGGTTGCCCTCGTTCTCGGCGGCTGCGGCAAAAAACCGGAATCGTCCGCCGAGCAGGCCAACCCGAACCAGACCCAGGAAACGCAGCAGCCGCAGGACACGAAGGGTACGGATGCCAACGATACCGATACGAAGGATAACGGCACGAAGGATAGCGGCACGAAGGCATCGCAGGGGGCGAAAAGCTGGACAAGCCCGCCGGCCATGCAAATCGATACGAAGAAAACCTACGAAGCCGAGGTCAAAACGTCCAAAGGCACGTTTACGATCCAGCTGTTTGCGAAAGACGCGCCGAAAACCGTCAACAACTTCGTGTTCCTCTCCAAGGAAGGCTTTTACGACGGCGTCACCTTCCACCGCATCATAAAAGAATTTATGATTCAAACCGGTGACCCGACGGGAACCGGCGCGGGCAGCCCGGGATACGCCTTCGAGGATGAAAAAACGAGCTACAAATACGAGCCGGGCATCGTCGCGATGGCGAACGCCGGACCGAATACGAACGGCAGCCAGTTTTTCATCTGCACGGGCGAGGAAAGCAAGGATCTGAACCAGATCCCGAACTACACCATTTTCGGCAAAATCACCGGCGGCATGGACGTCGTGAAAAAAATCGCCGCCACGCCGGTCGAAGCGAATCCGGACACGGACGAGCTGAGCAAACCGACCGAAAAAGTGACGATCGATAGCATCGCCATCAAAGAAAAATAAGGACACGACAAACGCCCCGCGGCCAAATGCCGCGGGGCCTTTCTTTAGTCGGGACGATCGGCGGAACGGGCCGTACGGGGGGGAGCCGCCGAAGTTTATTTTGCGAATAGAGTCCCGGACTTGCTCATATGGTTGTACAAGCGAAACATGCGACTGCAATCTACTGGGTAAGGAGGATCCTATGAACGCCATTTTGCTGGGAAGTCTGGCGACTTCGCTTTGCACCGCTTTGGGCGCGCTGCCCGCGCTCCTGTTCAACAATGTCACGCATCGGAGGCGGGATATATTGCTGGCGTTCACCGCCGGCATCATGGTTGCGGCTTCGACTTACGGCCTCATCCCGGCAGCGCTGAAATTATCGAACCTGTGGATTCTCACGATCGGCACGCTGCTGGGAACGGCGGTTCTAACCATATTGGAGCTGATCATCCCCCATCAGGATCCCGGCCATCATCCGCACAACGAAAAAAACGGCCGGACAAGCTCGCTCATGTTCCTTTCCGCGATGGCGCTGCATAACTTACCGGAGGGGCTTTCGGTCGGGGTCAGCTACGGGAGCAGCAGCCAGGATCTCGGAACGATCGTCGCGCTCAGCATCGGCCTGCAAAACATTCCGGAGGGGTTCCTCACTGCTTTGTTCCTGATTACCCATGGCATGCGGCGGCGCTGGGCGCTGGCGCTGGCCGCGTTTACCGGCGTGCTGGAGTTTGCCGCCTGCTGGGCCGGGCTTCGCTTCGCCGAAACCTTCCATGCGGTCATCCCTTACGGACTTGCCTTTGCGGCCGGAGCCATGCTGTTCGTCGTCTACAAGGAGCTGATCCCCGAAAGCCACGGGGACGGCAATGAACGGGCCGCGACGTTTTCCTTCATTTTCGGCCTGCTGACCATGATTGGGCTCACCCATTTCCTGCGCTAGGGCGCTTCGTCGAGAAGCGCCTTGACAAGGAGCCGGGTTTCAATCCAATTCTTTTGCCTGCGGATCGCTTTGGAACATCCATGCACATAGAAGAGCGGTAGGTTCATATCTTACTTCGGTAAAGGAGAGATTTTTTTTACATCAAAAGTTGTCCGGAGGCAAAATAATTTTCTGTAAGAAAGAAGGTTGTACACATGAACATGTCCGCACCACGCGTAAAGGAATCGCAGTCCGAGCAGGGCTGGCGCTCCAAGCGGGATGCCCCCAGCCTGCCCGAAGTTTACAAATCGATGAAGGTGCCGACGAAAGGCAGCTTTTTTCGGAAGCTGCTCGCCTTTGTCGGTCCGGGATACCTCGTCGCGGTCGGGTACATGGATCCGGGAAACTGGGCTACCGATTTGGCGGGCGGAGCCATGTTCGGCTATACGCTGCTGTCGGTCATCCTCATCTCCAACCTGATGGCGATCGTGCTTCAATCGCTTTCCGCCCGGCTGGGCATTGCCACCGGTAGGGATCTGGCGCAGGCCTGCCGCGACCATTACAGCAAACCGGTCAATTTCGGCCTGTGGATACTGTGCGAGCTGGCGATCGCAGCCTGCGATTTGGCCGAAGTGATCGGCTCGGCCATCGCCCTTCAGCTGCTGTTCGGCATGCCGCTCATCTACGGCGTGCTGCTGACGGTGCTTGACGTCTTGCTCGTGCTTTTCCTGCAAAACAAAGGCTTTCGCTACATCGAAGCGATCGTCATCTCGCTCATCGCCATGATCATGCTTTGCTTCGTCGCCGAAATGGTGCTGTCGCGGCCCGATCTAGGCGGCGTGTTGTCCGGTTTCGTGCCCAAGGCGGAAATCGTCCAAAATCCGGCCATGCTGTACATTGCCCTCGGCATTTTGGGCGCGACGGTCATGCCGCATAACTTGTACCTTCATTCGTCGATCGTGCAGACGCGGAATTACGAGGATACGGTGCAGGGCAAAAAATCGGCGATCCGTTTCGCGACGATCGACTCGACCGTGGCGCTTATGCTGGCCCTGTTCGTGAATGCGGCGATCCTGATTTTATCCGCCGCCACGTTCCATGCGACGGGTCACACGGAAGTCGCCGAAATCCAGGATGCGTACCAGCTGCTGACGCCGCTGCTCGGCACCGGCATCGCCAGCGTGCTTTTTGCCGTCGCCCTGCTCGCTTCCGGCCAAAACTCCACCCTGACCGGGACGCTGGCCGGCCAGATCGTCATGGAGGGTTTTCTTAACATCCGGCTCAAACCTTGGATTCGCAGGCTTATTACCCGCGCCATCGCCGTCGTTCCGGCCGTGCTGGTGATCGGGATCGTCGGCGAACAGGCAACCGGCAGCCTGTTGATCCTGAGCCAGGTCATCCTGTCGCTTCAGCTCTCTTTTGCCGTCATCCCGCTCGTCATGTTCACCTCGGACCGGAAGAAAATGGGCCCGCACGCCGCCCCCCGGTGGCTCCAACTGCTGTCCTGGTTCATCGCGATCCTCATCGCGGTGCTTAACATATATCTGTTGTACGGAACGTTTGCTTTTTAATGAAGGATGCTGCCCGGTGCCATAGCCGCTCGGCAAAACAGGGTCATCCCGGAAAACCCAAACCTTTTACATGTTATCGAATGAAGCAGCCGACGCATTCCGGGACGTGCCGAAGACGCTCATCTTCGCTACGATCAATCCGAAAGCCAGCGCCGCAAACAGCAACCCGCTCCAGATCAGCTGATGGATCCCGAAACGGGAAATAACCCAGCCGCCCAAAGAAGAACCAAGCGTAATGCCCAGATTGGAAAACGATACGAACAGGCTGTTGCCGAATTCGGGCGCTTCTTCAACCTCGCTCATCAGCCAGGTTTGGCTCACGATCAGCCCGCCGGAATGAACGATGCCCCACAAAAAGACGATCGGCAGCATCGGGATGAAGGAAGCGCCGAAGACATAAACGAGCAGGTATAGCGCCAGATACAACACCGGAAAAAACGCTACCGTTTTACGCATGTTTTTTTGCAGCAAACCCCCGAACAGGAAATTGCCGCCGATCATGATGACCCCAAACGCCAGCAGCATGGCGCTGATCCAGGTGCCGTTCATGCGCGTGACCTGTCCCAGGTATTCGGCAAAATAGCTGTAGACCGAAAACATGGCCGCAAATATGGAGCAAACTGCCGCGATGTTCAGCCACAAGGCCGGTTTGCGCAGTACGCCAAGCTGCTTGGCGTATGACATTTTACCTTGGACGGGCATGGAAGGCATCAGCGCCAAAATGCCGACGAAGGCAATCGTATTGACGGCAGCCGCAAACCAAAAAGCGGTATCCAGCGAAATTTGCTCCGCCAAATACGAGGTCAACGGCACGCCGAACGCGAAACCGACCGTGATGCCGGCAAAAACCTTCGTCACCGCCTGCCCGCTTTTTTCCGGAGAAACCAGCTGCGAAGCCGCAACAAGCGCAATCGAAAAAAATACCGGATGGAATATCGCCGGGATGATGCGGAAAGCCATCAGCACTTCAAAACGGCTCGTCAGCACGTAACATACGTTGGAAACCGCAAACATCAACACCGCCACACTTAACATCGCCTTGCGGTTCACGCCGGATGCAAGCAACGTGGCAAAAGGGCCCGAAACGGCGACGACCAGCGCAAACACGCTCACCAACAGCCCGGCCTGCCCAGCGGAAACATGAAACTTTTCGGTAATCTGGGGCAAAACCCCGACGATTCCCATTTCGGTTGTGATGATGCCAAAAACGCCCAAAGACAACATCAGAATCAGCAGCGTTACTTTATTTTTCATGCCTTATGTTCTCTCTCCATTCAAGTTATTTCAGATCTACATATCCAATTATTTAGATGTATTTTCGCAAAAAAATACCCTTCCCGCCTTGTCCCCCTTCCGCCAAATGACCCGGCCGTTTAATCCTCAGTCATTATACATCCAATTATCTAGATATGTAAATGCGTAAGCGCAAAAAAAAGGAGCTTCCTCCTTTTTCATCGCGTTACAATTCATTTCGGATGTAATCCGCGAAAGCCTGAATGGTTTTTTCGTTGCGGCGGTAAAAGGTCCACTTGCCTACCCGTTCCATTTCGAGCAGTCCGGCGTTTTGCATCATCAGCAAATAGCTGGAAACGACCGATTGGGCCAGCCCCGCCTTTTCCTGGATGTCGCTTACGCAGGCGCCGATCTGCTGGGGCAGCCCATGCTGGACATACGGAGTTTCATCGAAATGCTCCTCCGGATGTTTTAACCACGTTAATATTTGACGGCGTGTTTCATTCGATAAAGCTTTTATGATTAATGACGGTTCCATTGGTTTTTCGATCCTTTGGCATAATATTTTCCAAGCAGTGAAGCAAACAGGGGGGTTACCAGGAAGGACGCAGCTTTCTCGGAGCATCCCCTTCGCTTACGTTTTGGAGAATCCGTTTCAAATCGAGACGCATCGTTTGCAGGCGGTCATGGCCGATGACGGCTCCCCACCGGCTTTCGATATGGCTGTAGATGCTTTCTTTGGCCTTCATCAGCGCCTGGCCGCGCTCCGTAAGCACCACCAGCTTGCCTCTGCCGTCCGAAGGGTGCGGTTTTCTCGCAACGTAGCCGCGCTCCTCCAAATCATCCAGCATCTGGCTCACCGCCTGCTTGGATATACCCAAAAGCTCAACCAGCGTTTTGGCCGTGGCCCCGTCCGGAATCAGCCCCTGGAACAAAAAACCGTGCATGGGCCGGATATCTCCGAATCCTAGCTCGTTCAGGCGCTCATGGAGTTCCTCATTCAAAGCGCTGAATGCGAGCGAAAACAATGATGCCAAATCCTCTTGATGTCGACGGGGTGTTTTGGGCATAAGTAGCACAACTCCTTGTTAGGTGTAAAAGTTAAAAATTGGTCAGTTTAGTTGACTTATAGGTCCATTATACCGCTCCGGATCAAAGAGAATCAAATCGGTCCCGGATTTTTGCGGTGCAACTTCCTAACAACTGGAAGCGTCTATGAATATCATGTGAACGGAAAGGCGGTTCGACGGCGATGATCCGGAAAAACAACCCGCTGCTGCCGATATGTTGCGTTTTGCTGCTGCTCATGACGACCTCCTGTGCCGGCCTGCAGCCCGACTCCTCGGCAAAGGAATCGAACGTGCAGGTTCTCTCCCTCGCCGAAAGACGGCAGGTCGCGGAAAAGCTCCATCCGGACGTGGTACGTGCGCAAAACCGGTTCGGGCTCCATATGCATGAGAAGCTGACAAAGGCAGCAAAACCGGGAGACAACACCCTGTTGTCCCCTTATAGTATCTTTACCGCGTTATCGTTGGCCTATCAGGGCAGCGGCGGAAACACCGGGGAAGAAATGGCGCGGATGCTCGGCATCGACAAAATCGGCCGGGAGCAGGCGAACGCCTCGATCCGCACGCTGCATACCCTGCTCGAGGATGCGGGGTCGGGCGTCCGATTGAACTCCGCCAATTCGGTCTGGTACAGCAGGGGCATGGAGATCAACAACTCTTTTATTCAAACGGCCAAAGACAGCTACCATGCCGACGTTCAGGCCGTTGATTTTGCAGCACAGGAAGCGCTAAAAGAGATCAACGATTGGGTAAGCCGGCATACCCGCGGCAAAATTCCGGGAGTTCTCGATCAAGCCCCTGCCCCGGATACGCGGGCGATGCTGTTGAACACGGTCTATTTCAACGGCGCCTGGCAAAGTCCCTTCGATCCGGAAAACACCCGGGAAGGCGGGTTTACGCTTGGCGATCAAACAGATATACAAGTGCCGATGATGAAGCAGACCGGCTTATACGAATACAAGCAAACGCCCGAAGCCCAGGCGATTCGCCTGCCTTACGGGGACGGACGGTTGTACATGCTGATCGTGCTGCCGGCCGGAGGGCGTTCGCTTGCCGATGTCATGAACACCATCCGCAAGGACCCTTCCATATGGCAGGCCCGGTTCGATCATGCCTCCGGGGAAATCCGGCTCCCCCGCTTCAAAGCCGAATCGTCGCTGGAGTTAAACGAGGCGCTCATCGCGATGGGCATGAAGCAGGCGTTTGATCCGGCGGCCGCCGATTTCACGGCCATGTCTGGCGCGAAGCCGCTGTTTGTGTCTTCGGTGCGGCATAAGATGGTGATTGACGTAAACGAAGAGGGCACGGAAGCCGCGGCCGTCACGGAAATGGGCATGGCGAGTTCGGCTCCGCCGACGGGCCGGTTCGAGATGAATGTGGACCATCCCTTTTTCTTCTGCATCGAAGACGGCCAAACCGGGCTTTGGCTGTTTATGGGGACGGTCGAGAATCCGGCGTAAAACAGAACATAACCAACGCTCAACTTATCATCGAGTGCAACTACGGAGTTACAGTGATGGCTCCGCTGGACGCTTCCATAACAAAAAGCCGCGCATTTAGCGCGGCTTTTGCCGATTCTACGATGTATTTTTTCAGCTGCATCCGCAAGCCATAGCAACATTTAAAGCTGCTCCCGAAGCTCCACGCCTTCCGGCAGCACGGACAGCACCTTCTCTTTGACTTCGGGATTCGTCCGCAGCTCTTCGCCCAACAGCACGGCGATCCCCCGGTCGTCCCGGGAACGGATCAGCCGCCCGATGCCTTGGCGGAGACGGAGCAGCATATACGGCAGGTCCACTTCGCCAAACGGGTCGGCGGCGGCCTTCCTTTTGGCGATAAACACCGGATCATGCGGCGGGAACGGCAGCGACCAGATGATGACGTTCGACAGCGACGGCCCCGGCACGTCGAGGCCTTCCCATAGGCTGACCGCGCACAGGACGCTTTCTTCTTCGCGCTGGAAGGCCGAAATCAGGTGGCTGATTTCCCCGTCGCCTTCAAAGTAAAACGGTATTCCCGCCAGCAAAGGCTCGTCCTTCGCTGCTTGCTTGAACTGCCGCAGCTCCTCCCGCGTACGGAACAGGATCAGCGCCCTTCCGCCGCTTTCCTGCAGCAGCCGTACCGCTTCCTTCATTTTGCCTTCAAAGCCTTCCGCAAGATCCCATGCCGGGGCCAGCACTTCCATCTGCTCCGGATACGCGTAAGGCGAAGCGACCGAAAAAGACAGGAAGCTTTCGATGCCGAGGCTGTCCGCCAGGTAACGGAACGAACCGTCCACCGACATGGTCGCCGACGAAAACACGATCGGCATGCGCAGGCCGAAGACATGCGTCTTCAGCACATCCTTGACCGTTCCCGGCATAATGGAAAGCGTGAGTCCTTCGGGGCTGTCCTCCACCCAGCAAATCAGCGCTTCGGAACGCTCGAACAGCATCAGCGCCTGCTGCATCATATCCAAATGCTCTTCCACGATGCGGAGTTGATATTCGTCCAGCGTGTACAACTCGCCTTCGAATACCAGCTCTTCTTCAATCGCCGTCAGCAACCCCCGGAACCGGCGCACTTCGCCGAGCAGCTCGTCCGTCAGCAGGATTTCTTTGCGGTCCGACCCGGGAATCGGGCGGCTGTTTCGCCCGAACAAGGCAAACATCGCTTCGCTTTGCACGATGGCGTCGTCGATCAGGACGGCCAGCGATTCGCGGATTTCGTTTTGCAACAGGCGCGTAATCAGGTCCTCGAAGACCGTATGCTTCATTTTGTAGCCAAGCGCCTTCATGGCCGCCGACTCCAGCAAATGCCCCTCGTCAAAAACGACGGAGGAATGTTCCGGAAGCAGCGGCAGCTGTCCCTCCCGTTTGCGGCCGTCGTACGTCCACACATGCTCCAGGTAATAGTCATGCGAGCAGATGATCACGTCGGCGGCCCGGCGGTAATGGTCCCGCGACAAAGTCTGCCCGCAGCGGTGGCGGCGGTCGCAGGTGAAGCAGTCCTGGAAGGGATCCCAGCTGATTTTCTTCCACTCCTCGTCGCCAAGCTGCGGATAGTCCCGCCGGTCGCCGTATGCGTGGAAGGTTTGCATCGGCGCAGAAGAATACACGAAATCCGGCAAACTGGACGCGATGTCTTCCCAGACCATCTCTTCATCGCCTTGAATCCGCGCCTGATCCAGCTTTTTGAGGCAAAGATATTGATCCGGCGACTTGCCGAGCCGCGCGTCGATCACGAGATCCAAATGGCGGGCCAGCTTGGCGATATCGCCCTCCGGCTTGACCAGCTGCTCGATCAAGGACTCGTCCGCGCAGGCGATGACCGCCGGCTTCCGCATATAACGCGCGTAACACACGGCGTACAAAAGATACACCAACGTTTTGCCCGTACCGACGCCGGCTTCGGCAAAAATCGTTTTTTTCTCGGCAAACGCCTTTTCCAGTTGAAAGGCCATGTAAATCTGCTCGTCCCGGACTTCAAAGCCCGCTTCGGGCAGCAGCTCATAAAATACATCCGCCACCCAATCCGACGCTTGCTGGATAAAAGGCCGGGAAGGATCATATGCAAATGGGTACCGTTCCACGTTCGAATAACCTCAGCTTTCCAATCAAAATCGTTCTACCGCTCATTTTTATAACGAACATCCCATTATCACATGCTCCATGCGCAATTACAATGGGGTGCCGAAAAATGCTAAATAACCCCGCAACGCAGGGCCTTCCTGGTTAGGGGGTCGATTCTTTCCCGTAAATCTCCCAGATTCGATGGATGTTCTACTCCTTCGGCTGGTTCTTGACTCCCCATTCACATAACCCTTCCAAAACGGGCAATAAGGTTTCCGCTTTTTCTGTGAGACTATACTCGACTTTAGGGGGAATCTGAGGGTACTCCGTCCGTTTAACCATGCCATCTGCTTCCAATTCCTTAAGCTGTGCGCTCAACATTTTATAGGTGATAGCACCAATCTGTCTTTTCAAATCATTAAAGCGAACTGTTTGGTTTTCGGCTAGGAGGTAAATAATAACCATCTTCCATTTTCCACCAATAACTGACAATGTATAACCAAAAGGCGTATCTTGTATATGCTTAACCTTACCTTTATATTCAGCCATACTCATATTTACACTATCCTTTCTGATAGTACCTACCAAAAAAGTGCGTTCTATTCTTTTGTACGTCTAAATTCTATACTAACATTACTTCAAGTAAAGGGGAGAAAAAAATGACTAAACAAACCATACGCCTGCTGATGCCGCAATGGCAAGGAGGAAATAATCCTAACTACTCTATTGGGGCCGAACTGCTTGCCTGGCTTGCTCCTGACAATGATCAGCCCCTTATTCATGTCCCTGTTCAAGCTTATGACGGAACTCCACTGGAAAACGAGAACGGTACGTATGGAAGAAAACAACTGCTTGAGCAATTAGAGGCTGCTCATCACATCATTGATACCCATAAGCCGGATCGCATTGTCATGTTTGGTGGTGACTGCTTAGTCGAGCAAGCCCCATTTGCCTATTTGAACGAACGATACGGCGGGAATTTAGGTTTAATTTGGATTGATGCTCACAGCGATTTAGGTAGGATTGTTGGCTATGATTATGGACATACCTTGCCTCTGGGGAATCTGTTGGGAGAAGGAGATGAAGAGTTTGCCCAACATGTGAAAATCCCTTTAAAGCCTGAAAATGTGTTTATCGCAGGTATAAATGTACTAACAAAACTGGATACAGAAATTATCCAAAGACTTGGTATTAAAACTGCTGGAAGCCAGGAGTTATTGAACAGCACTGAGCCTATAAAAAGTTGGATTAAACAAAATAACATCCAGCACCTGGCTATTCACCTTGATTTGGATGTGCTTGACCCAAAGGCATTTCGTTCATTATTATTCGCCAACCCTGAAGCCTCTTATGATTTTTCCGCTGCCGGTACCATGCAAATTCCTCAGCTCCTTAATCTCATTAAAGAGTTGTCAGCAGAATCCGATGTAGTTGGATTAGGCATAACGGAGCATATGCCGTGGGATTCTATTAACTTAAAAAAACTGCTTTCGGAAATACCTATTTTAAATGAGCATGGTGCTTGATCGCTACTCCCCACAGTAAGCACTGCTATCCGACTAGTCGACAGAAATTTAAGCCGCCTGCTGTTGCTTAGCTGTGCAAAACTCAGCTAAGCAACATATTCTTCGTTTTTCGCGTCCCCAGCTTATCGGCACAAACATTTTCATTGAGCATCTGTCCCTTCTGTATTTGAAAATAACCTTTTGGTTACCAATTCAATAATCAGTGCTTGGCATACCCGAAAAACGTCATCTCTCCATTTTCGTTCCGAGTGATACTGTAGGGATGGGTCTGATCGGAATATCTGCGAACGAATTTCCCCTCGCCTACCGGATAGATCTCGATATGAAGATTGCCGGAGAATCGCGTAAAGTACAACTTGCCATGAATGAACTCTACCTGGATTTTATCTTTCAAGTATGTTCCGCAGTACTCCTTCAGCAGGGTTTCGCTCATGGGAAATTCTTGATGTTTCTCGGGAACATCGACGTCGACGCCATGCAAAATATCCGAGATGGCATTCCCCAACCTGTACTGATTCACAGCCTCATTATTGGAGAGAATGATAATGCAAATATCTTCTTCAAAATAACTTTGCATATAAGCGCTGACCCCGAGGTGATCTCCCCCATGGGAATAGCGGTCCGTTCCGTAAACATGATGGTGTTCCAGCCCATAACAGTAGTTGTTTTGGTTCACATTAAAAAACCTGGCATACGTCTTCCGCGACAGCATTTTCCGGTCCCGCAAACAGGCATGCCATAAGTATAAATCTTCGCAGTTCGAAACGATGGCGCCTGCGCCGATGCTGAATTTCTCGTTATGATATGGACTTTTGATGTATACATCATAATCTTTTACGTAATTGGAGGACCTGTTGATCATAGGTTTGGAGCCGTCATCAACGTCACTGTTCATCATATTCAGGGGCAGAAAGATATGGTTTCGAATGAAATCCGCGTACTTCTTCCCGGAAACATGCTCGATGATCCATGCAAGCAAATTATAGTTTGAGTTGTTGTAATCAAACACTGCCCCTGGCGACGCCGCAGGTTTTTTATCGATATACCGCTTGAAGAAATCTTGCTGCGAATACTCCAAGCGATTGTATTGACCAAAAAAATCGTCTTTAAAATGATAGAAATTATATAATCCGGAGGTATGCGATAACAGATGGTGTACCGTGACCGATTCATCCACGTTCATATCGGCAGGAAGATATCGTTTAGCAGGCTGGTCGATGTCCAGCAGTCCCTTTTCATGTAGGAGCATAATTGCAAAGGCCGTAAATTGTTTGGATAAGGAAGCGGTGGAGAAGCGCGAATGCAGACCGTTTTTAATTCCGAGCTCGATGCTTGCGTAGCCATAGGCGTTTTCAAAAAGCACTTTGCCTTGCTGGATGACCTGAATAACGCCATAAAAGTCCCATAATGCCAAATATTCGTTTATGTATGCTTCCAGTTTCATTTGCATGGATTGCACGGATCCCTCCCTCGTTTTTTTATATAAAACATCGGCGGCTTGGTTCACTTGAGGCACAATCCACTTGTTCACGACTACGGATGCCGGTTTTTTTGCGGTTTATTCCCCTAGTCTTTTCTTCAATAAAAGTTCATCGTCTATAACATAATGGTTATGTTCGTACGTTCTAATTGCGGCGTCGTTCCCTTTTCCTGTAAGTACTTTTATATCCTTTACGCCACGCTCTCTAAGATTGTCTTCCAGACAAGAAAGTATGGCGGCTGCAGCCCCTTTTCTTCGGGCGTTTTCTTCTACATACAATTCGGTAATTTCCCCCTGAGGCTCTTCATAGCAAAATGAATCAAAACTTTGGGCACAGCCAAAACCGACGATTCTGCCATGAACCTCCGCCACGGCAACCAATTCATTGTTGGTGTTCAGGCTTTTAATGATTTGGGCCGGAGGTCTACTGTCGCCTCCGTTAAATTCTTGATTTAGCCTCGACAGTTCCTCCGCATCGGTTAAGGATGCTAGTCTTGCCTTTATATCCGCATTCATTTTATTCGTCTAGTCCTCTCGCGTATAATTACATATTCTACCACAATTACTGATTGACCATGAATTCACTCTAAAATAAAATAACCTCAAGGAGCGTGATCTTTTTGCCAACGATTCGTAAGGAGATTTTGATTGAGGCCACACCTGAACATGTATGGGATGCAGTAAGCGATGTAGGAGCAGTTCATCATCGTTTGGTTCCCGGCTATACCGAAGATACGATCATGAACGGCTACGAAAGGACTCTGGTTCTGCCGAACGGCGGGATCACCCGCGAATTCATCGTCTCTATTGATGACAAGGAACGGCGGATGGCTTATGCGGTAAAAGAAACGCGTTTGCCCCTGTTGCATCATCATGCGTCCTTTCAGGTTTTCCCTCATGGCGAGAACGCTTCTAAGCTCGTGTGGATCACCGATTTCCTGCCGGAGCACCTTGCCCCCGAGATTCAAGCACGCATACATCGCGGAGCGGAAGTGATGAAAGAAACCATCGAAAACGAAGCCAAAAAAGGCTGAACGTGAGAATTCCCCGAATAAGCTGCTCATCATATCAACCTCAACCAGCCGCTGCATAAAATCGGAAAATCCACCCATAATAAGACAGCCTGTTTTATCCAAAGCACAGAGGAGCAGATAAAGTGAAAAACAAATGGTTACTGGCGCTGCCGTTAACTTTGGCGCTTTTGTTTAACATGACTCCGCCGGCATTTGCACAAGCGAAGGCAGCAGAGGGAAAGAATCTGGATAAGACCTGCCTAAGCCCCAAAATGGTGCAGCTGAAAACCGATATGCAGAAGGTCTGGATTGACCATACGATATGGACCCGCAGCTACATTGTCAGCGCCATTTCCAATCGCCCAGATCAAAAGGACGTGTTGGACCGGCTGCTGCGGAACCAGCAGGATATAGGCAATGTGATCAAACCTTATTATGGAGAAGCCGCCGGCAATAAGCTGGCCGATCTTCTGAGAGAGCATATTCTGATCGCAGGAAAAATTGTGGATGCGGCCAAAGCGGGCAATCAGGCGGATGTGCAAAAATTAGAGGCGGATTGGCATCGAAACGCCGACGATATCGCCAAATTTTTAAGCGCGGCGAATCCGAACTGGCCGTTTAAAACGCTGCAGGATATGCTGTATACCCATCTTCAGCTGATAACGGAAATCGTCCTCGACTGTCTCAAAGGGGATTGGAAAGCCGATATTGCGGCAACCGACAAAAACGAGATTCATATGATTCATTTGGCCGACATCCTGACGGAAGGCATTGTCAAACAGTTCCCGGCAAAATTTTAAAGAGAAGGCACGAGTTGCTTGCAAAGCAGATTAGCTTTTTATAGTCGCCCGATGGGGTGGCTATAGAAAGCTTTTTTATTGCCAACCGGCTGCAGACGGATTATTTCATGGCGTCTTCCTCCTTTGCATACCCGAAAAACGTCATCTGTCCAGCTTCGTTCTCATGAATGTTATAAGGATGGATCTGGTCGGAATGCCTGCGAACGAATTTCCCCTCGTCCACCGGATAGATTTCGATGTGGAGATTGCCGGCGAACCTCGTAAAGTATAACTTGCCGTAAATGAATTCCACTTGGATTTTATCTTTGAAGTATGTACCGCAATACTGCTTAAGCTTGTTTTCGCTCATGAAGAATTCTTCGGGTTTGCCGGGAACGCCGGCTTCAACGCCATGCAGAATATCCGAAACGGCATTGCCTAATTATACTGATTCATCGCTTCGTTATTCGAAAGAATGAGGATGCAAAGATCTTCATCAAAATAATGCTGCACAAAAGCACTTACGCCAAGGTGGTCTCCCCCATGGGAATAACGGTCCGTTCCGTACATTTGATGATGTCCAGCCCATAACAATAGTTGTTTTGGTTTTCGCTAAAAAATCTGCCATACGTTTTCTGTGACAACAAGTTTCGATCACGCAAACAGGCATGCCACTTGATTAAATCTTCGCAGTTTGAAACGACGGCCCCTGCACCAATGCTGTATTTCTCGTTATAATACGGACTTTTGACGATGGCATCAAAATCTCTCACATAACGGCATGACCTGTTGTTAATCGGTTTGCAGCCGTCATCGACTTCTGTGTTCAGCATATGGAGGGGCAGGAACACATGGTTTCGAAGATAATCCCCATACTGTTCTCCCGATACGTGCTCAATGATCCAAGCGAGCAAATTATAGTTGGAGTTATTGTAATCATACTTGCGGCCCGGCGGATTCGTGGGCTTCTGGTTGAAATAACGCCGGAAGAACTCGTCCCGCGAATAAACAGTCCGGTTGTATCCGCCAAAAAAATCATCTTCAAAACGATAAAAATTATATAAACCGGAAGTATGCGACAACAGATGGTGGACCGTGATCGACTCATCGATCTTCATGCTGCCGGGAAGGTAACATTGCGCGGGCTTATCGATGTCCATCAGCTTTTTCTCATAAAGAAGCATGATCGCAAAGGCCGTAAATTGTTTGGAGATTGAAGCGAGCGAGAAACGAGAGTTTAGATTGTTTTGTATCCCAAATTCGATGCTTGCAAAGCCGGATGCACGTTCATAAAGCACCTCGCCTTTTTGGACGACCTGAATCACGCCGTAAACATCCCATAATTCCAAGTATTTGTTTATGTATGCTTCAAGTCTCTTGCTTTTTGTTTGCACCTGCCACACTCCCCCTGATCGGCTTTTTAATTCCTCTAAATGTTATCATTTGCAAGCTAATAGATATACCTCAATCCCCACTGCTTCTCCTGCCTAATAACTCCTTTATGAAACACCAAAAAATCCGCAGGACATGCCTGCGGATTTTTTGGTGTTATGATTACTCCGGCTTCACCGGTTCGTATAAACCGGAGCGGACTTTAAACCACCGATAGATGTGCGAAACGACGACCTTCAACACGGCGTACCCCGGCACGGCCAGCAAAACGCCGACGATGCCGAACAGGTTGCCGCTCGTCAAGATGACGAAAATGATCGTAATCGGGTGGATTTTCAGCGTCTTGCCCATCACCTGCGGCGAAATGAACTTGCCTTCGATCAGCTGCACCACCGTCCACACGATGATCATTTTCAGCAGCATCATCGGGGACGTGACCGCGGCGACGATCAGGGCAGGCGTAATCGCGATGGCCGGCCCCAAATACGGCACGACGCTGGTGAAGGCGGCGATGACTGCCAAAATGAGCGAATATTTCAGCCCGATAATAATATAGCCGATGAACAACAGCACGCCGATGCAGAAGCTGACGATGATCTGCCCGCGAATGTAGGAGCTGATCTGATGGTTCATCTCGTTCATGACGCGGCTTGTTTCCCCGCGCAGCTTGGTAGGCACGAAGCCGAGGATGAAACCCGGCAGCTTCTTCCCGTCCTTCAGCAAATAGAACAGGATGAACGGCACCGTCACGACGGCCAGCACCACTTCGATGATATTGCCGAGAACCCCGCCGATCCCCGTCCACGTTTTGTTCAGGAAGGTCGATGCCTTTTCGGAGACGGTGCGGATCATTTCCTGCGGGTCAAAATTGATGGACTCCTGGATTTGATTGATCAATTGGCTGCCCATCAGATGTTCGACTTGCACCCGGATCATCTCGCTGTATGCCGGAAAGTTCGTGACCAGGTCCATGATTTGCTGCCGGATGACCGGAATGACAAGCGTCAGCAGCACCGCAATGATGCCGATGATGAGCACGTACAGCAGCAATATGGACTGCAGCCGCCCCACCTTGTGCCGCTCAAGAAAATCGACGATCGGATTCAGCAGATAATACACAATCCCCGTGAGGATAATGGGCAAAATGACGGTTTTCAACAGAACGGCCACCGGATGGAAAATAAACGATATTTTGCTGAGCACCATAATATTGAGGCCGATCAAAAGCAGCACCAGCAAAAACAATACGAAACGGTTGTTCAGAAAAAACTTTTTAAAGCGGCTCGCCCAATTCACGGAGTTGTCCATCTTTTATTCCTCGCTTTGCGTTTCCTTAATAATTTCCAGCTTGCAGAAACGGTTGTTTTCCCGCTCCAGCAGCTTGAACGTCACCCCTTCATGCTCGAAGGACTCGTTTTCTTCCATTTCATTGCTCTGGCTGTACAGCCAGCCGCCGATCGTATCCCATTCCTTCGTGTCCAGCTCGAGATTGAAGTAGTCGTTGATTTCCGAAACGGAGACCATCCCGTCTACGATCAGATGGTTTTTCTGCACTTCCTGGATCTCATCTTCTTCGTCCGCATCAAATTCGTCGCGGATCTCGCCGACGATTTCCTCGATGATGTCCTCGATCGTAACGATGCCCGACGTACCGCCGTATTCGTCGATCAATATCGCCATATGCGTGCCTTCGCTTTGCATCCGCTGCAGAAGCACGCTCACCGGCGTCACTTCCGACACGGCCATGACCGGGTGGATCAGCGTGGATACGTCAACGTCCGGGTTGTCCTCATATGCGAGGAAAAACTGCTTCGTGTTGATGATGCCGATCACGTTGTCCTTGCTGCCGTCGATCAGCGGAAACCGGGTATACTGTTGCTCCTTTATGATTTCCACGTTTTCGCTGCGCGGCTTGTTTTTGTCGAGACAGATCATGTCGGTGCGCGGCACCATAATCTCTTTTGCCAGCATATTGTCAAACGCAAAGATCCGGCTTACGTATCCGAATTCGTTGTCGTTGATTTTTCCGCTTTCGTGACTTTCGTTCAAGATGATTTGCAGCTCTTCTTCGGTATGGGCTTCTTCATGCTCCGAGGCCGGCTTGACGCCGAACAAACGAACGAGCTGGTTAGCCGAACCGTTAAGCAGCCAGATGAACGGGTACATGATTCTTTTAAACCAGATAATGGGGGCCGAGAACCAGAGGGCAATGGTTTCCGCTTTGCGGATCGCCACCGTTTTCGGCGCCAGTTCGCCGATGACCACATGAAGGTACGTAATGACGACAAAAGCGATCAGGAGGGACAAGAAAGAACTTAACCCTTCGGAAACATTCCATTTTTCAAACAGCGGATGCAAAATTTTCTCCACCGTCGGCTCTCCGAGAAAGCCCAGCACAAGCGACGTAATCGTAATTCCGAGCTGGCAGGCCGATAAGTAGCCGTCCAGGTCTCCAAGCACCTTTTTCACGGCATTCGCGCCTTTGCGCCCTTCGGCGATCAGCTGGTCCACGCGGCTGGCGCGGACGCGGATCACCGCAAATTCCACTGCTACGAAAAAGGCCGACAATCCAATCATGAGTGCAACCAAAACCAAATTTAATACATACCTGTCACTGTCCATGTAAAGCTCATCTTCTCCTTTGCAAAATAAAATTGATCAACTATATAAAATGCTAATACGATAATTCAGCTGCTAAGGTTTCAACTGCAGCCTAAAAAAATTTTGCCTGTTTCCTCCAAAAAGAAAACGTCTATCTTACATCATATCCTGAATGGGCGCGAACATTCCACTATCTGCGATATGCCGCCGCATGCCGGGCGTTCAAACCTCTTGCGCGCGAATCCGAAGATTCCCGCCGGCGTATCACAATGAGGAAAAGAGCCCGAAGCCGGATTCATGCAAGAAAACAGGCTTCAGGCTCTATGCAGCATCAGGGCGCGGCTGTCCGCATCAGTGTCCGATCATGAGCGACGGATCCGGCTTGCCTTCGCCTTCCGGCCCCGCCCCCACGATCATTTCCTTCGGTTTCCGTAAAATAAGGCAAAGCGCGACGCCTGCGACGGCCATCCAGGCCGACAGCAAAAAGACGTCGTCGAAGCCAAGCACCGTGGCCTCCAGCGGGTTGCCTCCTTTTCCGGCCGCTGCGACATGATGGGTGATGCGGCTCGTCATATATCCGGTCATGCCGGCCACAGCAAAGGACACGACCACCTGCTGCAGCGCCGAGGTAAGCGGCGTCACGCGGTTCACCCACTGGCGGGGCGCCGCATTCAGCACATGCGTGTTCAGCGGCATCATCGACAAGCCCATGCCGAAGCCCATGGCCCCAAGCAGCGGCATGATGACGTAAAGCGACGTGTCGGCATGGATTCCGCCCAGCAAAAACAAGGATACGGCAATGATGACGAGTCCGACGAAGGAGACCGGACGAGCGCCGTATTTATCGAAAAATTTGCCTCCGATCGGCATGGCAATGGCGGAGCAAAGCGCCTGCGGCAGCAGGATCAGGCCGGTCTCCAGCGGCGTGAATTGGCGGATGTTTTGCAGGTACAGCGGCACGAACAGCATGCAGCCGAACAGCGAGGCCTGCATGATCCACGTCAAAATGATCCCGCGCGTAAAATCCGACGAGCGGAATACCCGCAGCTCGAGCAGCGGATTTTTATGCAGCAGCTCCACGATGATGAACAACACCAAAGCCACGCCGCCAATCGCAAGGCCAAGCTCGGCTCCGCGCGAGGTCCAGGATACGCTGCCGCCCTCGTTGACCCCGTAGGCCAGCATCGCAAACGCGATCGGCGCCAGAAGAATGCCCAGCAGATCCAGCTGCTTCGGCGCGAAGCGGTCCGCCTTCGGCAAATAAGCGATGCCGAGAATGACGGCAATGACGCCGATCGGCACGTTGATCAGAAAGATCCAGCGCCAGTTGGCGTATTCCACGAGCCATCCGGACAATACCGGTCCGAGCGCCGGGGCCAGCAGCATCGGCACCCCGAGCATCCCCATGATCGCGCCCCGGCGTTCCGGCGGCGCCAGCTTGAACACCATCGCCATCCCGATCGGCGCGACCATGCCGCCCCCGAGCCCCTGAATGACGCGGTAGATGATCAGCTGCGTTGCATTTTGGGCGATCGAACACAACGCCGATCCCAGCACGAACAAGACGACCGTCGTGACGAAAACCTGCTTTGCCCCAAAGCGGTCGGTCATCCAGCCGGCAAGGGGAATGACGGCCGACAGCGCCAGCGTATAGCCGGTTATGGCCCACTGGATCGTTTTTAGATCCGAATTGAAAAAGTCTACAAGGTTCGGAACGGCGACATTCACGACCGTACCGTCCAAAATAACCATAATCATCCCGACGATGATCGCCAAAAGAGGCGGAAGGATCGCCTTCAGCGAAAAAGGCGCCTCTTCGGCGGCAGTATGGCCCGACAGCGGTTTAGACATAGGTTTCTCCACTCATTTCTATAGTTGGATTCGTCTCTAACATCTCTTTAATCTGTTTTGTACCGGTGAAAATAGTGACTGAACAGCATGTCGACCTGATCTTCCAGATCAGGCAGGTGAATCTCCGGCGCAGGCTCTTCCCCGCCCATGCCGAGGTAAGAGTTCATGATGACCGGGTAAAACAATGCTCCGTAAAGCTGGGCCATCATGCCGCGCACAACCGATTCGTCCGTTTCGCCCGTGATCTCCGTTAACGTGTCCATCAGCTTTTCCGTCTTCATCACTTTGCTGTACCGGACATATTCGTTTTGGGAGCAGAGGATCAGCCGGCTCTGGTCAAGCAGCTCCTTGGCCAGGCCCGGATACTCCTGAAGATGCGAAATATACCGGTAAAAAAACTGCTTCAGCCGCTCAATCGGCTCCATGTCATGTTCGTCAAGCAGGGCGAAGGCGTCCCCAAAGGTGCCTACGATGCTGCCGATGGCTTGAGCGATCAGTTTCTCCTTCGAGCCGAAATGGTAGTTGACCAGCGCCAAATTCGTCGCCGCCTTATCCGCAATTCTGCGCAGCGTAACGCATGCGATCCCTTCCTCCCGGATCAGCTCGACGGTGGCGTTTAACAAGTCTAATTTGGTATCGTTTCCTGCTGCGTTTACCGAGCTGTCTTCCTTCATCAAAGCAGGTTCCGTCCCCCTTTCCGGCCGTTTTTAAACAATGTTTAATACATCGTTTAATTTACCTGCCCAAATTTGGATTGTCAATATTTTCATACGAGGATTTGCAAAAATCAGGGTGCGTTAAAACGGGTTGTTATTCGAAGCATTTTAACTCCTTATGTCAGCTTTGCCGAAGATGCTCCGTTTCCTCCGCGATCCGGGACGATTCGATTCGCTCGAACAAGAGCGCAAGAGCGGTCAGCTTGCGGCCGGCCGGCACCAAGACGATTTGCCATTCAGGTTCCGGCAGCGAGAGGAATTCTTGGATCCTGCGGCAGGAAAAAGGGATAAACGGCATAAGCAGGCTGCTTAAATTGGCAATGATCTGAACGCAGTTGTGCAGGGTGACGCCGCAGGCTTCCCGGTTGTCCTTGATTTGCAGCCAAGGCTTTTGTTCGTCAAAGTATTTGTTCGCTTTGCGCACAAAGGCGAAAACACCCTCCAAAGCTTCCTTCAGACGCCCGGCTTCGATCAGGTTTCCCGTGCTTCGGTACAGCTCTTCAAGCGATGTTTTCCATCGGGCCGGAAGTTCTCCTTCCGGAATCGACCCGTCAAACGATTTATGAACGAAAGCAAGCGTCCGCTGCACGAAATTGCCGAAAGCGCCCAACAGCTCGCCGTTATGGCTGTGAATGAATTCCCGCCACGAAAAATCCGCGTCCCGGTGCTCCGGTCCGTTCGCAATCAGGAAATACCGGATGGAATCCGGCTCGTATCTCGCAAGCAGGTCGGGAACCCACACCGCCCAGTTGCGGCTGGTCGAAAACTTCCTGCCTTCAAGCGTCAAATGCTCACAGGAAAGGATTCGGTCCGGCAGATGCAGACCGCCTGCCCCCAGCAAAATGGCCGGCCAAATCAGCGTATGGAACGGAACGTTGTCTTTCCCGTGCACATAATAGGAAGTCATTTCTCCCTCCCCCTCAACCCAAAACGGCTCCCATCGTTCCCCGGATTGCGCGGCCCATTGCTTGCTCGCTGACAGATAACCGCTGACGGCTTCGATCCAGACGTATATTTTTTTATCCTCAAAACCCGGGAGCGGAACATCCACGCCCCATGCCAAATCCCGGGTCGCCGCCCGGTCCTGCAGGCCTTCTTCCAAATACCGCTTCGTTATCTTCCCGGCGTTGTCACGCCACCCCTCCGCCTGCCCGGCATAACGGGACAACTCCTCCTGAAACCGAGATAATGCCAAATAATAATGCTCCGTCGGCCGTTCCACCGGCGCATTCCCGCACAGCTTGCAAATTCGCTCCTTAAGTTCCGAGGGCTCCAGCAGCGTCTGGCAATCATCGCATTGGTCTCCCCGCGCCCGCTTGCCGCAAACCGGGCAAATGCCCTCCACATACCGGTCCGGCAAAAAGCGCCGGTCGGTTTCGCAGTAGGTTTGCAGCACCGTTTTTGGATATAAGTATCCTCGTTCCAGCAGCCGCAAAAACAGCTCCTGCACCGTTGCATGATGGGCCGGCCGATCCGTGCGCGTATACAGATCATAGCTGAATCCCATTTTTTCGAAGCAAGCCGCGAATTCCTCATGGTACCGCCCCGCAAACTCTCCCGGCTCGATGCCTTCCTGCCCCGCTTGAACGGCCACTGGCGTTCCATGGCAGTCGCTGCCTGAAACGTAAAGCACCTTCTCTCCTTTGGACCGGAAATACCGCGCCAGCACGTCCCCTGGCAGCAGGCTGGCCAGCCTGCCCAAGTGAAGCGAGCCGTTGGCGTAAGGCCACGCCCCGCCGATAAAAATATGCTTCATCGTTTACTCCTCCTTTTTTCGCTTGAAAATACAAAAAAGCCCTCATCCCCATAAGGGACGAGAGCTGATTGCTCACGTGTTACCACCCAAATTCATCAATGCCTCGCGGCACTCACCTCGTCAGGTACGCCGCAGGCAAATCCGCGGTTATACCCTAGCACGTTAACGGGTGCGGGCATCCGGCGCAGCCTACATCCCGTGCGGGATTCGATGCGCAGCTCCAAGACCATGTTCCCGGGGGTATTCCCTGCTCCTTTTCAGCTGCCGGAGCTCTCTGCAGAGGGCGTCGCCGCGGTACTCTTCTTTTCATCGCTTTTGGCGAGTTTGAAGTTATTGGAAGAATTATACACAGAAAGGCGAAGCAGAGTCAAGAATGAAAAGCCTTGTTCCATGAAACCTGGGCTTATACGAATTCCCCATTGTGGATCAGCCCGAGCCTTTTAGCCTCTACAATCGCCTCCGAGCGTGAACGCACGCCCAGTTTTTCGAAGATCCGGGTCAAATTGTACTCGACCGTACGCTGGCTCATAAGCAGCTTCGCGGCGATATCCTTGTTGCTGCTGCCGCCTGCGACCTCCTGCAAAATTTCCTGCTCCCTCTCGTTAATGGAGACGTCCTCCATCGTCTTATCGTTGCGGATGGAAGAGAGCCGTACCTCGCTTCGCCGCAGCTGCCTCAAAAGCGAAACAGGGATTACCGCTTCCCCGCGGAGCGCGCAGCGGATCGCATTTAACAGCTGCTCCCGGCTGGCCGTTTTGCTTATGATGCCCGAAACACCCGCCTCCACCAGCAAATTGAAATTCGAGCTGATCTCGTAGCCCGTATAGATCAGAATCCGAAAATCCGGATTGATGCCCATCAATCGTTTGGTAAGCTCCAGACCGCTGATGACCGGAATGTTAAGATCAAACAGCATGACGTCAAATTCCTGGGTTTTGGCTATTTCCAACGCCTCCGGCGAATGATAGGAAACCGTTACTTCCATATCGGGGTCCTGTTCGATCATCGTTTTCGTACCCTCACAAACTGAAGGATGGTCGTCAACTAGCAAAATACGAATCATCGTTCTCTCCTCCTTCTTCACTGTGGGGATTCATCGGCAGCGTCAACTGAACTTCAAAGCCTTTGCCCGGTTCCGAATGAAAAACAATATCCCCGTCAAGGCTGCGCACGCGTTCCTTGATGCCCGAAATCCCCATATGCTTGAACGAATCGGTAAGTTCCGTCAACTGAAGCCCGCGGCCGTCATCCTTATAGTAAAAATACAATTCGCTGTCGCGCTGCTCCAGCTCGATCAGGATTTGGGACGCCCCCGCATGCTTGTCGGCGTTTCGCAGCAATTCCTGCACGATACGGTAAACCGCCAATATTTGCACGTCATTAAGCTCGATGACGGTCGGTTCCGCCCGAAGCGTCACGGAATAATTGGAGCGGATCTGCTCCTGCTGAATCAGCTGTTCCAGCGCCTCCACGATCCCCATCTCTTTCAGGAGGGGCGGGCGCAGCTCGTTGCAGGTCTGCCTGATCTGATGTATAACGTCGAGAAGTCCTTCTTTGATCTGGTCCAGCTGTTCCAGCAAACCGTCTTCCATCGGGTAATCCAGCATCAGCGACTCCAGCTTCCGGTACCAGATAAGCTGATCCTGCAAAGCCGCGTCATGCAGATCCGAAGCAAGCCGTCTGCGCTCGTTTTCGGAAAGGGTAAAAATCAGGCGGAGCACCCAGGAAGGCGCCTCCCTCTGGCTTTTCATCTCCATTTCCAGGTTCTCGATCAACCCTTCGATCAAATACAGGTTTTCGTATACGATACCGCTGTAATGGGCAATCGTTTTGAGCCAGTTTTTTTCGTCCATGTTGAGGCTCGTATGGTTAACCTTTTCGTCGATCCACAATACGTGCTGCGTTGTTCCGTAATTGCCCGTCACCAGCCCGGTGCCGACCGGCAGGCGGATCATATCTCCTACCGCCGGCTTATGGCCCAGTTTTTGCAGCGCGGCTTCGATCTCCGGAGCGGCTTTCCCGTCCCCCGAAACCGCAGGTCGGTCCATGCTTTTATCCTGAACGATTTTCAGAAAGGAGACATTCCGAACGGGCAAAATCATGCAGACCTCCCGCTCCAGCAGCTTCTCCAGATCGGAACGTTTCATCACCTTCGAAATCCGCTTGGAAAAGCGGTCGATGCTTCCTTGAAAATCATGAGTTTCCTTAAGAAAGTGCGGCCTGAGCCTATAGTCCATAAATTCCTTGGCGAACAAAAACAGCGTAATCATGAAGTAGACCAATATAAAAATTTGAATCCACTTGACCCAGGTATATTGATCCTGATGCATAATTACGGCCATCAAACCGATGATGACCAAAGCCGGAATAAAAGAAATCGACGTATAATAAAAGAAGCGGTTCAGCACAAAGTCGATATCAAACAGCCTTTTCGTGATAAAGAGATAAAAATACACGACCGGAATGGCCACCAGAAAAATCGCCGTCAGCTTTGCCGGAGCAAAGGACAGGCCGAAAAACCCGGGAATCGCGTCAAACAGCAAAAATGGCAGAAAAGCAACCGTATGTCCGGTTAACGTAATTTTGAAAAGCGAGCGGAGCTCCCCGGAACGGTGCTTTATGAATTTGCTAATCAATTTGTAAACGATGACCACATTGGCGTACACGAAAAACACAAGCAGCGCCGTCGTCTCATACGGATGGATCGGGATTCCGGGAATGACGCTCAGCACCATCATCATGCCGACCAACGAGGCGAACAGGTAAAACGCTCTAAGCCCCGCCCTGGTAATAAATCGTTCTTGATAGTTCCGAAGATAGGCCTCCATAAAGTGGATAAAGAAGACCGGTATGCTGGCGAAACTGATTCCGAGCGTAATTCTTCCGACGGGGTTCAGCAGCCCCGAAGCCGCCGAGCTGAAATAACTTAGACCAATGCTCAGAAAAAACAGGATCAAGAGCTTGGCAGCCCGGTCTTCCTTTTCCTTCTTATATACATAAACCGAGAAAATCAGCAGCAGCACCAGAGATAAGCCGGGGATGACCAGATAAAATAACGTGCCGTACGCCGAAACGCCATGATCAACGGGCAGCGTTATCGTATACGAAGAACCGTCCGGGGCTTGACGTTCGATCTCGATGTGGTCTGCGCCTACAATGACTCCATACGTCCGGATCGCTTCCGATTGGAGGGGATCGGCTCCGTCCACATTGACCACGATGTCGCCGGGCTTAATGATGCCTTTGGCCCAGCTGTCGGGCTCGATGGCCGTCACGGCCATGCGGCCGTCCGCGTTCGGAGCGACGTCGATCCCCATGTCCCGCTGGTTGATGATGACGCCTGCCAAATATGCGACCAATACGATGAGTGCAATCCATCCTGCAGCAAGTTTGATGTTATTCGTCCATTTCGACAATGAAGTAGGCCTCCAGATCACTTAGTGTGTTGTATGGGGGTTAAGCAACTTGAGAATTTAAGCCCAATATGCGCTTTTGCGGAGGGAGTCATCCGGTTTGCGCTCTTGCATGACATCCAAGAATGCGCGCTGTTCGAATGCCGACATGCCGGCCAGCTGCAGTTGTCCGTTTTGAATCCGGGCCATAAATTCAGGTTCCGTTACAATTTTGCGAATCATTTCTTTCAACATTGTCGTTTCCTCCCAATGGATCAATTTGCTTCCTTTGATTTCAATATATCAAGGCAGCATCCATTGCAAAACGACAACGTATCACGTATTTCCCGCAAATCGATTGCGTGGGAGTTTGCGGCATCATTGCGGTACCCCGAAGAAGTTGATCAGCTTGTTACCGCGCGGCTTCGATCATTAAGTCACGCCATTTCGCGTCCATCTCCATGCCCTCGATGATGTTCAGAAACCGGTAATAGTGGGATCGCATCCGAACGGAAGTATATAATGCGGTGCCTGTCCGCTGCACCACGGCGCAAAACTCCTCTTCGCGATGCAGCACCTCCTCCGGTTGGAGGCGGCCCGCAAAATAGTCCACGATCCAGCGTTCATCCTGTTCCTCGGCAGTAGAAAGCAAAAACAGTACCGGGAGCGTTTTTTTGCGGCGCAAAAAATCATTTTTGTTTCCCCAATCCAGCAAATCCCTATAATCGTTTTTAATCTGAGCGGCGATGCCGACCTCCCGGGCATACTCGGCCACCCGTTCGTCCGCCTGTCCGGTAGCCAAAATGACTCCAATCATGCAGGCGCATACCAATAGGGCCGCCGACTTTTGCTCCACCATCTTCAGGTATTCATCCTCGTCGCGGGCGGCATTCAGCAGATCCAACGTTTGGCCGTTAATGGCCACCAGCATTTGACGGTTTAAAAAGGCTGCGGACTCATGCACCCTCTCCAGCGGAAAGTCGCTGTAAAGCAGCGTCTCCTGGGATAAGGTCAAAAAGCCGATGGCGAGGTTTAGCGCAATATCCTTCGAAAGCCGGTGCCAGGGCATTCCTCCATGGTCTTCATCCTGCAAATCGTCGATGATGTCCAGGCCAAGAATCATCAGCTCCACCGCTGCCGCAGCCCTGTAGACGGCGTCGCCTTCCCCGCCGAACATCCGGTAATGCAAAACGGTCATTTTGCCGAACAATAGGGATTCGGCTTGCTTCACCCGCAAAGACGCCAAAGCAGCCTCAAGCAGCATTTCCACTCTGAAAAACGCCTTTGCTTGGCCTTCCAATTCGGACATGATCCTGGGTTCAAATTGCTCCACGAACTCCCCTCCCGAAATTTCGCAATTTCCACCAATATTTAACTCTTATTTTAATGGATGCTACAATCCGTTTCCATAGTTTTCCTGAAACTCCCCCGCAATTGATAGGCCCTATAATAGTTGAAAAAAAAGCATCTGCAGGCCCTGGATCGGCCGGCAGACGCTTTTATTCAGCTTATTAGGCAATGACAGCGGGAATAACGCGGAGTGATCAAACTCGTAAAACCGATCTCCTGATCGCGAAGCAGCATTTTCCGCTCATGGACGGTAGACAGCAATGTAATATAGGAGCTATAGTGGTCGATCAGCGATTTGAGGAACTCCTCTTCCAGGAGCTGTCCGGCAGGCACCGACAAAGGACTCGACCAACGGATTTGATAAGCTTCGAGCTTGCGGACCATGCAATCCAGGCAAAAGGTTGGGTGAGTGACGTACATCGGTCCAATCTCGGCGATCCGGCCTTGCATGACACGGCACAGAAACAGGGTATCTCCCCGCTTGGTATCCATCTCCTGCTTCAGCTGCCGAAGCTGTCCGGGCTCGCGGTACAAGACCAGATAGTTTCTCGGAGCGTTAGTGTCTTTAAGAGACGGGGTCTGCCACAACCGAAGGTCCAAGTCCGCGTCCTCGTATGCGATGACGGCAAACTCCGAGCGCAAATATTCCCTGGCGACGACCAGCGACAATGAATAGAGATCCACGTCGGGGCCAACCTGCGAAAAGAACCGTTTGAACCTTTCCAGCCCTTCCGAGCGGACCCGGTCCACCAAAATCCCTTTATGGTACAAGTTTTGGACCCCCTGGGCGCCCGCAGGCAGGTCCTGATTCTCCAAGATCCGCTTCAGCTTCTCGGGCTCTTGATGGGGAATCGTGTAAAGCGGATGGTCGCGGCGGTAACGGTTCATCACCCGCAAAGCTTTTTCGGCCGGCTCAAGTTCGAAAAAGGCATTAATCATTCGAATGTCCTCCTCCTTTACCCCAGCAGCATGGCGTACACGCAGTGCTGGTATTTTTGTTCACGCACCTGCAGCATTTCCTCCACTTTATCGGCAAAAAAACCGCAGATGGGCAGCGTTCGTTTATCGAGCGCGGTACTGATCAGCTGGATGTTCTGGGCGATATGGCCTGCCTCGATCAATGCAAGCTTATAAGACAACCGCCCGTATTTCCGGAAACTGTACTGCAGGTCTGCAATGAAAAACAGCAAAATCGAAACGCCTTCCAGCATGGAACTGCGGGCATCCGTTTTGTATAGCGTCATCGGAAGCATCCGTTCAAGCTCGCCTATTTCAAGAGAACCCCGATACCGGTAGAGCTCCTGCTGTACCGGCGCGTAATAGTACACGCCTTCCTCCAGCCCCTCCACGCCGCGGATATACATGTACAGTTTAATCGGATACATGGCGCCGCCCGACGGATATGTACGCATCGCAATCACTTCTTCCGTTCCTCGGCTGCCCATATGGCGGTGAGTATCGCGGATTCCCGCCGACCAGGTCAACAAAGCGTTCACGTCGGATAACGTCCACGTCTGCCCCATGCCGTTAATAAAGGTTGATCTTCGTTTAAGCAGCAGCCGGGCCAATTCGGCCTCCGCGTTTTCGGGAAACGACGCTCCCCGCTCCAGCGCAATTTTCTCCATATATTCAGGCAGGGGCACTTCATGCTTGGAAAAAACGTAATCGTCCAGCGGCCGCTGGTTAAAACGCCATGCGACGGACCGCGGTTCCTGATTCGCCAACTCCTCGAACAGCACGTCGTAATCATAAAATTCGGAAAGCTCGTTATGAGACGGTTGCATTTACGTTCGCCTCCTGACCGGTATGGAATCTCCATAAAACCTCATAAAGCGCATATTCATATTCCGGGCCCATCCCAAGGCGGTTGTTCAGCATATGGAGATGGGAGTAGAATATCGACCTGACCTTTTGATCGTCTTCGATCGCATCCGCCATCGTGGAGCAGCCGGCAATCAGCCTTTCGCGCAACCTGCCGTACTCCTCATCCGAACGGATCAGGCGGGAGGCCGCTTCTTTCAGCCGGGGATAATCCTTCCCTGCTTGAACGAAACGGTCCGGAATCGACATCCGTTCCAATTGATAGAGGCGTTTCCAGCTGTCCGCGCTTTTGCGGTAATAGGAAACCACGCCGCCAAGCCGGACGTTCCCGGCGAAAAAGAGATTCGCCAGCTCCTCCACGGCCGTCATGGCTACCAAAAAACGTGCCGTAAACGAAGATTGCTGCGTAAGTCGGAGAAGCCGAACGGCCATCCGGCTCGATTCAAGAAAAAGCGTCTCCGTCAGCGGCATCAGCTGCATGCCGCCATACCGCTCGTATTCCGGCTCATAAGGCTTTGCCACGATCTCCCCTTCCTCGTACCAGCCCAGCTGTTCAAGCGACAACGCCACCCCGTCGAATTTATGATTGCGGAAGTACTCCTGCTTGGTGAGCCGGCTGCTGGCGGGATGCTGCCGTATCCACGATTTGGCCTTTTCAAACAGTTCTTCCGCATCCTGCCCTTCCGGACCGAGATAACGAATGCGGATATGCGGTCCGTCCTCCCAATATCTGAGAAAAAACCATTTTGAAATGTTCCCTTCGGCCATCCATCTCTCCATAAGATCGGCAAGCAGCAGGATCAGTCCGTCGTACATGGCGTAATTTTGATAATAAATCCGGTAACTTTTCCAGGTTTCCATGGAATATCTCCTCCTATCAAGGAAACGGATGCGGCTCGGGATTCAATTCAAACTCCCCGCGAAAGCCCCGCCGCATCCGCTCGCGGCTTAGCCGCTCGGGAATAACGCGCCGATGCTGATGGCCGAAAGTCATCGGGAGCATGCCGGGCACAAGCACCTTGGCTGCATAAAGGCCGAATTCTGCAACCTCGCCGGGCGTCACGTCTGCAACGTATATATTTTCGTAATGCTGAAGCACTTCCGACGCCAACTGTTCCAAATCCTCCGCCAAATCCTCATGGGTAAAGCGGGAGCTTTCATAAAATATTTCCCTATACGCTTGCCGGACCGGAAGTTTGGCGGATGCGTCCTGGTTCAGCAAGAATCCCAGACCTCTCCCGCAGTTTTCCTCGCTTGCATAATAAAGCACATGGTCCTCAAATTCCGTTACGGCTTCCGGCCGGCCTGCCAGCTGCCGCACCCGCTCGCGCATCGCCTCATCCCGTCGAAGCGCATCTTCATAAATCGGAAGCGACGTAATGACCTCCATGGCGGCCGATTCAATGGCTTTTTCGGGAATAAAATGGGCCGCCGCCGCATTATAGCATTTCATGAGCGCATTCTTTCGGGTATCGTAAGCCACGGCCCATACGCTCGGCACCCGAAGTTCCATCGTAATATCGAAAAACCGGACTTGGATCCCTTCCAGTTCCAGGAAGTAAAGGAGCTGTTTCAACTCGTCCAGGCCGGTATCCTCGATGTCAAGCTCCTGCAACGAAAGCCGGTTATACCAGGCGCAGAGGAAATGATCCCGCTCGATCAGTTCGAACAATCCGTGGAGCACCGCTTCTTCACGGGAGCTTCCTAACGCGAGTCCGTTCGAGCTGTCGTACACAAACCGATTGGTCTGGTCCCTGAAATGCCCGTCGGCGTAATAAACGAGCTGCTCGGGGACCAGAACCTCCCGCTTCTCCTTCAGCGAATAGGCCGGCGTCCAGTATATAGGCAGCTCCTCCGTGTAATGTTTCAGCCGGAATTCCGGATGTTTCGGATCGGCTTCGGTATGCAAGCCGAAATCCACCGGATTCGCCGCGATGGCGCGCACCTGGGCATAGCTTTTCTTCTCGGCCGAAGGCGCCTCGTGAGCGCACATGCCGCAATACCGCTCGACAGCCTCCAGAACGGCCACCTTCTCGGCATCCGTCCGACGATAGGCTCTTCCGAACCCGGTCTCAACATATGCCGGACTCACCCGAATTTCGACGCCGCCTGCTTCGATCATGGAAGAGCGAAGCTCACGATAGCTGTGCGTCGCCGTTCCGCTGTCCCTGTCGAACCAACGCTTTAGGACCGCGCCGGTATCCGGGCCGGA
Source organism: Paenibacillus sp. YAE3 (assembly GCF_057546105.1). Lineage (NCBI taxonomy): Bacteria > Bacillati > Bacillota > Bacilli > Caryophanales > Paenibacillaceae > Paenibacillus > Paenibacillus sp. YAE3. The sequence goes on from NZ_BAAIYF010000001.1 coordinate 144,872, forward strand.
ATTCAGGCGGTATATCCGGGGGGCTGGCTTAAATCCGCTTTGCAAACCATGGATGAATGGATTTTCGCGTTTTACGTCCGGCGAACATATAGGGCAATATCCGCTTCGTCTCAACACGTAGGAATCGGCCCGCCATGCATCAAGCTGGATATGCTCCGCCCGCTGGTCATAACGTGCAAGCAGTTCTCCTGAGAGCTGAAACGCCTCCATCATATCCACGACAAATTCGGCCGCTTGGGGATGCGGCGAAGACAGCCCCGGCTCCCCGTATGCGAGCGAAACGATATTTTCCCTGCCATTCGCCTGCAGCCTCCGCTTCAAGCAGGCGAAGCATACGCCGGACCGGTCTGCGACAAACGGGCCTACCAGGAGCGTATTCAGCAATTGATGATAGAAAAATACGCCCCCGGCGGGCTGGGGAGCCGGTTGGAAAAACGGCGCGAATTCCTCTTCCTTGAGGCCATCGGAGATGACGTGAAGGACCATGCCCGGCTTGCCGGACCTCTCTTGGGTCAGCCGGTACAACATGCCGCGCCGGTCCATCTCGCCCAGAACTTGCTGCAGCAGCACGCCGCCCGTTTCATATAACATCAGCTCTTTCATGCTTGCTTCCCTCCTTTGCGGCGCAATTGAATCACGGATATTCCGCTGTCCTGAAGCAGCGGAATCCGCATCGCCCTGACCTCGTATATCCGGGTGATCAGCCGATTCAGATCCTCCGCCCGGCAAGTTTCCGGACGGTCCAAGTCTACGGGGGGTTGCGTTTCGATCATCCGGAAACTTTCCGGACCCGCGGCCCGGATTCCGTTTTGGCGGACTAAGGCATAATAAAGGATCAGAGCATCCTCCATCACCCGTCTGGACGCGGTGCCGTATACCCTGTCCGTCCACGTCTCCTCTTTAGGGCCTGCGGCTGCGCTCCACAGCGGGGTTCCAGGAATATGGTCCACATGGAGATACAGCTGCTCCTTCTCCTTTACGAAGCGGTTGATCATGGCATCTATTCGCCCATTCAGGGCAAGTTCTGCATAAGGAATGACCTGTCTTTCCACCGGCCCCTGCTCCAAGGCATAGGTCGTCATCAGAAATTGGGCGAGCCGCTGGAGCCCGTGCCGGGATCCGGCCACCACCAACCAGGCTGCCTCCGGATCCATCTTCTCCAATCGGAGTTCCAGGTTGCGGCAGGATGCGTATACGATCTGCTCCGCGCCCGATTCCCCGGCAAAGAAACTGCCGTCATCCGCACTCGCCAACTTGTAAGGAACCTGGATCCATTCATTCCGGCGGAATAGAAAGCTCGTAATGATGCGGCTTTCGAGGCGCTCCATCGCATCGATCATTGCGGTCCATTCCAAACGGTCCTCTCCGGAGAACAGTTCCCGCAAATCAAGTTCTTCCAATGCGTAGTCGCTTAACAATTCTTTTTCTTCCGCGATCCGTTTGGCGTCCATGGCAATCGCAAGAACGGTCTTGGCTTCTTCATTTCCTGCATCCCCCGCACGGGCCCGGCTTGCGGCTGCCAAATGCCCTGCGTAAATATCGAGCAAAAGATCGTCCTTTTCCTGCGGGCCGGCTTCGGCAGCTGCCATCAGCTCCGCATAGTTTTGTGGAGTCACGTTTCGGAACAGCACCGACGTTGCGCCGTCAAGATGCAGCATCTGCCACTGGCCGGAAGCCGGGGGAAGCTCCGTTTCCAATATTCTGGTGCCGGCCGAAGAGGCTGGTTGCTGAACGGGGCTCCCGGATGTTTTCCTTTTTAGAAGACGATCCGTCAATGTCTGGTCGATCTCGGCCATTCTGCCCGGTTTGCCTCCAAGCACGGCTTCTTCCAATATCCGCTGGGTTTCCGGCGGCATTTGCAGGCGGTGAAGCCCCTTCCTTTCATACAGATAAAGCCGGTCTTCCTGCTTAATCAGCCAGTTTGCCATAATCGGTATCACCTGCCATCTTCATTTCCAAATATCGATATGCAGCCCGCCAATCCATGCCGAAGCCGCTCTCCACGCATTCCGCCACCAGTCCCGTAATCCGCTGCCTCCGCAGCGAAGAGATGCCCAGCAGCGGCATCAGCGAGTACAAAGCGGAAGCCACGAACCGGTATACAATGAACCCTTTATCATGGTAATGCCGTAAAAATTGCGGATTCGAATAAAATGTCCGGTGAAATTCGCTCACTTCGTCATGACGTTCAAAAAAATCATCGCCATGCGTCAGCTTCTCCACCTCCAGCTCCCCCCCGTCATAAGCCTGCGCCAGCATCGCCGAAAGCGAGTGGACGAAGATTTTGAACCGCCCGAAGAGGAACTCCCGCTCAAAGATCCCGTTTGAAAATTTCTGAACGCCGTCCGCGATAAATTCCCTTTCGACTTCCGACCGGCCCAATAGCGCCGCCCGGATTTTCGCTTCGATGGCCGGATTCTTTTTCATGGCTTCGATCTGGGTTTTAAAGTATTCGAAATTCGAACGCAGGGATAAGTAGCCGACCTTGAGCCCTCCCGGACTGCCGCTGCCTGTAATGAGAAATATTTTGGCGAATTCAACGTTCTGCCTGTCTTCCGAAAGCTTGTTCCAATCCTCGTAAATGTCCGCAAGCAGTTGGCTTTTCAGCAGTTCCATCCCATAATTGATCCTGGGGCTGCACAGCGGATTTCCGCCAGTCAGCCGCTCTTCCTCCTTCACAACCACTTCGCCGTCCCGGCACAAGGGTAAATAATCCCCGGAGTACCTCTCCATACCGGCAAGCTTATGAAGCATCTTCTCGTATTTTTCATATTCCTCCGCACTGCGCGGTTTAGCATAACGTTCCGCGGCCCGCCGGATCATCCGTTCAAGGCCTTGGTCGGCCTCGGACACGGGGAGCGTCGTTTTGACATGGAAGCCGTTCACCCAGCTTTTTTGCAATATGGCATTTTTCAGGCTCCCCGCTTGGATATACCGGACGATACCTCGAAGCAATGACGCCGACGCCTCGCTGTCGTACAAAAAGCAGCTAATGGTTCGCAGCCGCATCGCCGTACACCTCCCCGCAAGTAATTTCGTAAGTGTACTCCCTGACGCATTCCTGTTTCGGATCCGCCACGGGAAACTCTTCTTCGAGCATCAGGTACCCGGTCTTACCCGCCAGCTGAATCAGCAGGTGGAACAACAAAGGCGATGAGAGGTTAATGAATTGCGGCTTGCGTTCGCCCCCTTCCGTGACTTCCTCCATCTCCGCCATGAATGCGCGCACATAAAACCGGCTAGGCACGCCATGTTCCTCCATGAAATCAAGCACCCGCTTCCAGGAGCCGAACCGATCCTTTTCTTTATACAGCTCAAGCAAAGTTTTGGCAGGAATCAGCCATTTGGCGCGGGAAACGATTAACTCTGAATCCCCGAAGCTGATCCGCGGGACGCGAATGATTGCATCATCATGCCCATCCCAATGTTTCAGCCGTTCGCGGATGACCAGCTCCCCAAGGTCAAAATAACTTGTTCCATGGGAAGACAGCACGTCAAAAGTGGTTAAAATAGCCGGTGCGGCGACCAGAACAAGCGTTCCCAAAAATTGCGGGCGCACAACCTCTCCGGTCTCCTTCTCAAAAAACTCCACGCTCCCTGTGGAAGCATTGTATCTCAGGCCCAAATCCAACCAGGAAAGGAACCGCTCGGATTCCGTCATCGATTGGATCGGCAGCGCGATCTCCCTTTCGACCGTCTTTTTCCGGATGTTTGCGTTAAAGCCAAACGTGTTCCGTATATCCGCCACCCGGTTGCCGTCGAAGCATTCGCTCAAGTATTCGCCGTACGCGGCTCCCGTATCTTTCAAATATTTGAGGAATCTCGCAAAATAGATCGAGAAGCCTTTATACATATGGTTAACGACCATACGTTCACCGTCTTCCTGCACGAAAAAGGAATGGGAAAGCAGCCGTTCGCCGAGCACCTTCTCGATTTGCCGCAGCCACCGGGAAATGTGGTCGTCCGGAATAACGATTTCCTGGCGATCCCCTGCCCCGGTCAGAAAAGATGCCAACTCTCCGGCAATGTCATGCAGGCTGCGAATGCGCGGATGCATATATGCTTTATTCCAGTTGAAAAAGCCGTAGGTCTCTTTCATCAGTTCGGTATCCGAAAAGATCACCTGGGCCATATCCCTGAGCATTCTCGAAGCTTCCTGCGAATTGCTAGGCACATAGGATCTGCCGTAACGCTGCCGGAAAAATTCGCCTGCGGCAAACTGCATTTTGACGACTGTGTCAAAACACATCATCAGCCATTGGTATTGCGACAGCCGATTCAGCTTATGCTGCTGCTCGCGGTAGCTGCGAGCGGTCACCTTTTCGTCGATGCCGTCAATGTACAGCATGCTCCGCCGCGGTATCGGATCCATGCCGAACATCGCGGACAGTTCCTCAAGGGCTTCATACAGCCGTTCCGCCTTGGTACGGTCAAAGGACGCCGCCAGTTCTGCGGTCAGCTTGCGCAATTGCCGAAACGCGTCCAGGCACGGGTGTACGATGCCGTAATGCTCAAGCTTTCGAATGAGCTCAGCCAACAGCTCGCCGGATTGTTCGTTGAGCACGTCGGTACGTTCAAGAACGCCGCTTCCGATCAGGTGGCGAAGCGTGCCGTCCGCTTGATCCCCGTCAATGCCGAGGCCGGTAAGGGTTGATTTCAATTCGTCGTACGAAAGCGGGCCGCGATCCGACAATTTGCCAAAAAGAGCCCTGAGAGCTCCGCCCGAACGCAGCGTCACAAGACCCTGTCTGGATTTGTAAAGCTGCCGCTCCCCCTTCGCATTTTGCAGCACCGTAATGTAATATTTGCCTTCCAGCTCCACGCATGTGGCGTTCAGCCGGTAATGCAGGCGGGTCATAAGCTCGGGCTCCAGGCACAGCCTGTCGAATGCTTGAAGGATCAGCGAATCGTTGATCCGGGGATACAATTTTTTGCATCCTTCCTTTCCCGCGCCGTCGAAGCTGCCCATCCCGGAGTACGTCAGATTGGCAAAAGGGCTCGTCTTCATGCTGGCCCGAGTTAAAAATTTGATTAAGGTATAGTCGAGCTTTCTCAAGCTGCGGTCATGCTGCTCCACCGGCGTCTGCAAATATTTTTCCAATTTGGGCACGATGGCGCTGTTCATGAACATGACGGCATCGCATAGTTCCGGATCTTCCCGGTAGGCGTCGTGCAGCCATTGCCGGTCGGCGCTGGAAAGCTTGCCAAACTCTTCTTCAATCTCTGTCATATCGGACTGCGCGGCTTCACGGGCGGCAAATACGCCCTCCACCTTTTCCCGCAAACCTGCAGGAAACCAATGCTTCACCCGCTCGTAGCGGCCTTGGGCCGAAGGCCGGGCATTAAAAAAATCACGCTTGAAGCGGATCGCTTCCATGCGGTCATGATCCTCCGCGATGCCGGCAATTTCATGCTCCATTTCTTCGATAACTTCTTTGACCGTGGGTTCGAGCCGGGTTGCCCGCGCTTTGGCTTCCGCATACCTTTCGGCCAAATCTCCCAAATAATGAGAGACCCGCCGCAGCGGAAAATGGGTTTCCCTATAGATATAAAGGGGGGATACTTTCATCGTTTTCACTCCCGGTTTCGTAAAGTCGTGTTCTTTCAGCCCGTTCTTCAGCCTGCTCGAACAGCCGGACAATCGCCCGCAGGCTTTCATATCCGTACAGAAGGGCCTCTTCGCCAATATCGAACGACGCCGTATGCACCGCGTTATGTTCCCTTATATAGGCGCCTATAAAGAAATAACAGGTCCGAAGGCCCGGCAAATCCCTGGCATAGAAAGCAAAATCATCGCTTGAAAATAAAAAGGGCGAGTTCAACACCGACTCCTGACCGAATCTCTTGCCGAGCAAGCCCCGGATCCGTTCCGCCAATATGGGGTCATTGGCATACGCAGGATACTCCGAGACGACCCGGTTCCACAAAACGCTGCGCACGGAACCGTTGTGCTGCATCCGGTGAAGCAGCTGGGCGTATCCGCTGCGGTTCGCTTCCTCATCCGCCGATCGGAACGATAGGAAAAACGTTATCCGGTCAGGAACCGCATTGTAGTAGCCGTTCGTTTCGATATGCGTAACTTTACAGATGCGGCGCTCATCGTTATATTCCCGTTGGAACGCATGGACTTGGGCCAACAGCTCCATAACATCCTGTTGGTCCGCCGCATGGCCGGAGCAAAGCTCCAATCCGAGCTCGGCCGTCAGGGCGCCGGCAAGCGCCGTGCCGCCCCGCAGCGCGAAGTATCCCGGATACAAATCAGGCGTGACATGGACCGCGAAGATATAACCGATATCCCGGTTACGCAGGAGCGGAACAAGCTCCCGCGCGCCTCCCAGCACTTCCTCGGCCGCCTGAAAGATGAAGACAAGATTTCTGCGGGGACCGACCTCATCCGCCCATCGCAGCAGCTGCAATAAAATCGACATATGGGCGTCGTGTCCGCAGGCATGATTCATGCCGGCATGGCGGCTTCTATAGTCAAGCTCCTTATCGTCCCGGATCGGCAGTCCGTCCAGCTCAGCCCGAAACGCTATGGCCGGTAGCTTCGACCCACCGTCATAAGACGCAATCAAGCCTTTGTCGGAATGATGGTCGATGCGAATCCGCCGGGTATGCTGACGGATGTAATGCTCGACAAAAGCCCTCGTTTTGATTTCCTTCCCTGCCGGCTCCGGAATCCGGTGAAGTTCTCTCCGAATTCTCCGCAGTTCTTCGAATACGTCCGTCATGGCGGCTACCCCATCATCGCGCTTCTTTTGTATCGGTACACGAACAACGTGACCACGAGCAGAGCAGCGATGTTAAGCGTCAGCATCCCGATGTCCTGGATCGCGTTACTGCCGGCCGATATCGCTCCGACAGCCTTGTTCAAATAAAATCCGGGGAAAAACTTCTGAATATGGACCATGAACTCCGGCATATGAAGTCCGAGATCGTTCGTCAGATTCATTGCCATGAATCCCATGTAGAGCGGGAAGGAGAGGGATTGAAGCGAAACGACATCCAGCAGGAATCCCAGGCTCAGCCCGATGAAAATGTAGTAGAGGCTGGAGTAGACCGCAAGCAGCTCCATTTTCAGCAGCATTCCGTCGATGTTCAATCTGAAAACGGCAAGGCCGAATACAATAATGACGGCGGCGATCAACACGTTGAGCAGCAGCTGGACAAACGCTGTCACAAAAATGAATTTTCCCGGCGAATACGGCGTGACGGCATAGATGCTGCCAATGTAGGACTTTTCCTTGGCGACGCGCGTGCTAAGCGTGTTCAGTCCGCTCCCCGCCGTTCCGAACAACGTGCAAAATACGGCAAGATAAGTAATGTATTGCCCTTGGTCGCCTTCCGGCTTGGCAAAAGCGTTCAAAACCACCAAAAACACCAGCGGCAGCACCAACGTAAAAAATACGAAACGTTTGTTGCGCAGCACCTTCAATATTTCATAACGAATGATCGTGATCATGCCTGTTTCACTCCTTCTTCCGGATTCAGATCATAAATTTCCCGGTAACAATCCCTGACTTCCTTCAGCCTTTCCTCAAACGTCATGCCCCGCTGCTGCAAATACGCGCAAAGCACGGAATGTTTATTCTTGTCGGTGACATACAGCTTGCGGTCTTCCATCAGACCGCCGAACTGGCGCTGAAGATCGAGTGCTTCCTCTGCCGTCTCCAGATAAACGACGATCACCTTTTGGGTGTTCAAATCCTCTTTGCGCACATCGGCGATAATCTCGCCGTTCTTCAGGAAAATAAACCGGCGGCAATAGTCATTCAACTCGTCGAGGTGATGGGAGGTTACGAAAATCGACTTGCCCTGCTCCTGAATTTCCCGGATTTTATTCCAGAACATTCGGGAGGCCGTCACATCCATCCCTACCGTCGGTTCGTCCAGGAACAGCAGCTTGGGATCCGCCGCCAGCGAAAGTGCAAAAGACAGTCTCCGTTTCTGGCCGCCGGAAAGGTTTTGAACCATTGAGCGCGCTTCTTTGACAAGATCGCCGGCCTCGAGCAGGGCATGGGTGCTTACGTTTGATTTGCTGTAGCTTTTGTGCAATTCGATCACTTCCCTGACCCGCAAATGATCCGGAAACAAATCGTGCTGAAGCATGACGCCGACATCTTGCCGCGTATTAAAGTTCCGGATGATCTCGCCGCCATCAATCGATGTAAGGCCTAATACCGAACGGATCATCGTCGTTTTTCCGGCTCCATTCGGCCCGATCAGCGCGATGCTCTCCCCTTCGTCGATCTCGAAGCTTACTCCGGACAATACCTGTTTTTCCTTAAAGCGCTTTTCAACCTGGTTAAATTTCAACAGCATCAACAATCTCCTTCTTCCCTTTAAAATTTGGCCTTCGTAAAATATGCCATGTCTCTGTTTCGGGCTTCGTACGAGGAGCTTTATAGAAACTTTAGAGCCTTTCCTTTAAGGAAAAGGATGAGGCGCATGCTGAATGTCTCCCGGCGCAACGCCCCAGAGCCGGGCTGCTTGCTCCAGCCGCTTCCGGCTTAACATCCGATGTTCCTCTCCAAACCAGAGCTGCTGCAAATGGGGGATCAGCACTTTGACGACCTCCAGGCCCAGATGCGTATATCCCTCCGGCGTCTGACGAACCAGAATGACGTCGCCGAAAATGGCTGTCAGCCGGTCAAGGAGCCCCGAAGTTTCGCTGGCCATATCAATGGCGGTATATCTGAGTTTTTCGTAATAATCTGCAAAGCGGTCCATAAGATCCACGTCGCCGCCTCCGAACAAAAAATCGAAATGATGCCTTTCCTCCGGCAAGAAGTAGAGGATCGGGTGATCTTCGACTTCCCGAACGCCCTGGCGCTTGATGCGTTTGGCCTTCTCACGGATTTCGCCGGTATGCGTATCGTAAAATTCAAGGGCAAGCAGCATTTCCTCGAGCGCGTTCTGAATGGCTTTCTCCGGATCGGGGTGCGCCGCGGACGTCGAATACGCCGCAAACTTTTCCGGCGTCCTGCCGAAGCAAAGCGCCCAGATGACCGGGATTCCGGTATCCATGGTGATGTCGAACAACCTGACATCGTAGTCCAGCTGCTCCAGCCTTCCGCACATGTAACGGGCTTTGCCGTTCGTAACGGATTCCAGTCGAATTTCCGGGGGCGCATGCCGTAAATACCAATGATTCAGAAAAGCATCCCGTTCGATCAATTCGAGGCAGGCATAATACACGCTGTCCAGAAGGCCGGTACCCACCGCGTTGCCGTTGGAATTCCCTTTATAAACCCGCAGCGCGCCGCCCGGATAATTCTGATCCATTTTGTAGTAAGCCAAGCTTTCGGGAACATACGTTAGCGCTTTTGAGCTCCAGGAATAGGCAGGGATCCATGGCAACTCGCCATCTTCGTCAAAGGGAATCAGACTCTCGCTTGAACCTGCAACATCCCTGATAAAGATCCGGGGATCCGTCACATGCCCCGACTGCCGCATGGCGTTAAAACTGGCGCGGGCAACCGTTCGCTCCCGGCCTCGCGGATGCATGCCCGCATACCTTTCGAGGGCTTCAAACAAAGACTTGCGCTCGCTTGCCCGATAATCGGTCGTACTTCCGATCCCCATTCCATATTTTTCTTCCCTATTTACCCGGAAAAAGGTGGAGACGGAAAAGAAGGACCGCGTATTCCGGTCTTTATAAACGATAAAATTCGAGTCGGTATTATCCGCCCTGAATGCATCGCTCGGAATGGAGGCCTCCTTCGGGCGATAACTGTCTCCATACGTGTAAACCGCCTTCTCCCTAAAAGCCGCCGCAAACGCTTCGGCGTCATCCGGCTTCCCGCCTTCCGGGCAATTGGAGCATCGTTCCGCCGGCCAAAAGGTCAGCCGTTTCAACAACCCGTTTCCGTTCATCCGGTAATAGTCCAGCAGCCCCGGCCGCCTGCGCTTGCGGAGCAGCATGCCGAAGCATTCCATCACGAGATCCTCGGGTACCTGCAGGTCTCCGACCAGCCTGCTGGGCGCCCCTTCAAGCCGATATTCATGCTCCCGAAGATTGAAAGTCCTTCGTTTCAGGAAGCAGGAAGGGCAGCCTAATTCTTCACGGTAAAAAACCGGCCCGACGATGCATTCATGCGCGTCCACGTGCAGCAGGGCAAATTTCGGAGGCTTCCGCTCCAAATATCCGTTTGTTTCCGGACGGTCGCCGTACGTGATCAAACAGGGCAGCCGTTCCCCCTCGACCTCCAAAAGCGTCCAAGGCTCTCTCCGGTTCAGTACCTCGTTTAACGCGTGTGTTGCGATCATGAATCATCACCTCCCCCCAATAAAGCAAACCCGTATTTGCGGGAAAACCCGTCTTCATATCGAAAAAGAGGAAGCTCGCCATTCTGCCGGTCCCGTGTATGATAGCCCCCCGCCAGCCTATTTTCATCCCTGAAAGTTCCTGCATTAGCCTCCGTGGATCCTCCCTTTCCGCGGAGTCTGTTCCATAACCGGAACAAGGCATCCTCCAGATCCTCTCCGAAAGCCCGCAAAAGAACTCCGCCGCTTTTCCATTCAACGCCGTATACCGGCATCAAGGCTTCAATGACCTTGTAACTCATGACAGGCGGGAATAACACGGGGCCGGGCATCCAAAACGAAAATTGTCCGGGATCGAAAATCCGCTGCTCTGTTTCTTCCCCGCCATTCAATCCGTAACGGTTGATATGATTCAGATAGGCGGCCCGATCGGTTAATCCGGGAGAAAGCGTGCGGTAGCTGCAATAATGGGTGAGCATGTATGCGTACATATCCTCCAGCACCCGGCGTTTGCTCGGACCGTCAAATTTGCGGACGTGATCTCCGAAATCCGCCGTTAACGTCCAGTACGTTTCGAAATCGATCTCTATTTGCCGCACCCGCTCCTGAACCAATTCCTGTTCAAGCACGCTTTCATCGCGTGTTTCTTCTCCCAACTTCAGAAGCGGGCTTCGGACCAGCGGGCAGCATTCCGCATGAGCGGTTTCGGGCAGCGGAGCAATGGCCACAAGGCCGTCAGCATCCATCGTGATGATGCGGTCTCCCTCCCATAACGGCGTTTCCAACAGCTTGGGAAGAGGAAACCTGTTCAAAGAAGACACCGGATATTGCCGCCCAAGACAGCTCATGCACACCCCATCGGCGAATATGATCCGGTCTCCCAACTCGTAACGTTCCTTCGGCCGGGGCCTTTCCGTCTCCCGCAGCAGGCTGCGAACGCGGGCCACCCACTCCGCTTCCTGCGGGTTCGAATCAGGCTTTGCAAAAAGATGGACGATATCGTCATAACTGGCAGCTGGAAGACTGATCATCCGGCTGCGTCCAAGCAATTCAACCCTGCCGGGGCCGCCAATGATCCGCACGGGACTTTTATCCATCGCTTCTTCCTCCTTTCCGGCATTACATTTCGTACACATATTCAGCCGTATAATCCGTCTGGTACGGATCCGGCAGCGCTTCTTCAAACACAACGGCGATGTCCCCATATTGCTGCCGGCTCCGCTGGATGTGCTTCAGCATTTCGATAACATAGAGCGGCTCTTCCGCATCAAAAAAAATCGGCTTGTGAATGGCCGTCGCCCCATATTCGATATGGAGCTTTCCTTCGCGGACTGGAAAAATCCTGACAAAAGAACGCAGCGGAATATCATGGGATTCTAGAAGCTCATGGAAAGAGCCGTATCCTTCCAGGTCGAAGGTCAGACTTGAGAAAAGGCTGGAGTTCAATATGTTTCTGCGGCGCTGCAAAATAAGATCACCAAAGCTGATTCTTCCCAGCTTCCTGCTCTCCCCGATGGAAATCTCGTTATACTCGAATCCAATTCCGTTTAAAAAGCCCGATTGACTTAGAAGGGCAATATTCCTGTAATCTTCCGGAAGATATGCCGGCGCAAGGCTGCCCGTGTAAAGCGCGATCCCCCGAACATCTCCGGCCCGCAGCTCAAACCGGTTCATGTCCGCGTTCCACTCCAATGTGCAGCTGTTTAGGGCAATCAAACGGGATGTTTCCGATTGTCCCCCTTCCTCCGGATCGTGTATTTCTTCCGTCAAGGAATACGTTTCCGTAAAATCGTTCGTGTTCGGATTAAATCCGCAGGACGGCGAATACGTCAGCAGCAACGCCTCTTTGCATCCCAAAGCGGATCTTATTTTATGGAGCACTTGCTCATGGCGCCCCGGGTCATGGTAGATGGAATACGCCAGATAACCGTTTTTGCAATCATTGACGACGTATTTCCCGTCCATCGCCGGCTGAATGAATAGCTGCAGCGTCCGCTGCGGCTTGATGCCGAGCTCCTCAAGCTGCGCTTTAAGATCCATAAGTTCATCTTCCCCGATATGCACGTCCTCGCCGTTTTCAGCCGGTTGGATCCGTTCCCGATAAACGTCCTTCATATCTTCAAGGCGGGTTACCTGGGGCGATGCGGCAAACACTGTATTTCGGCTGGTGCGGCGCAGAGCTACCTCTTTTTCGTACATGCCGGCGTATTCCGAAAGAGACTGGCGAAGCGACTCATAGGAAGCAGGGAGCCGGTCCTTAAGCCATTCTTTCATGAACAGCCTGAACTTTAATCTGTGATCGAATAATGGAAGAATATCTGCCCATTTGTCGATCATTCTTCTGGCGGAAGCCCGAATCTCATAGGGGCCCGCAGGAATATAGCTGTCTTCATGAAAAAGATCCAAGGGACGTTTTCCTTTCCACAACACCGCATCGCAGCATGCTGACGCATGCTTCTGCGCGGAAAGGATCAGCGACTCCCTTATATGAAGATCCGCGGTGTTCTCCAGCCGGGAAGCGATGAGATGCAGTGCCTCCAGATGCCTGACAAAGCCGTCGACTCTCCCGGAAACGCTCCGGAAAGAAGACGCTTCGTCAATCAGGGTGTTTAAGGTAAGGGTCTCCGCCTTGCGCTCCAGCACATTTCGAAGATAGCCGGCGGCCAACAGCTTCGCGGTCCGGCTTTCAATCCAATCCGTTCCGACACCCAAGCGGGAGGCGAGTTCTTCCCATGTAACGATGCTGCCGGAAGGGAGATTTCGCAGCCTGGGTTCCTGTAACATGAATCGCCGTTTTTGACGCTGATATAGACCGGGCCGGACCTCTAACGGCTCCCCGGCGCCGACGGTCCAAACTGCTTCTCCGGACGGATCGGCCTCATATTTAATTCGAAAACGGCTTGCTCGGATGACTTCCGGCAGCAGGAGAAAATAATCAAACCATGCAAGCAATATCCACTGGGCCAAACGGATCCGGCTACTCGATGTCCGGGCACCTATCCTGCCGATGGAGGTAAACGTGGATAACGGGGCGGTTTTGGCAAATGAACGCATCATGATTTTCCAAACCTTTCCTGTTTTTTTGGGGCTATAGGAATTGTTCATCGAACAATACATTTCAAAGTTGGTGAACAGCAATGCATTTTGTACGTTTGACTGCTCCCGGAACAGCTCATAAAGCTCTTCCGCTTGCCTTTTATATACTTTTTCAAATTGTTCCCGCAAAAGTTCCTCATGCTGCTGAAGCTCCTGTCCACGGATTAGATGGGACCGGATGCTTTCCAACAGAAGCGGATCTACGAATTCAATCTTGGGGATCTTTTCGAACTGTACCTTGCCTCTTTTCATCCCCTGCTGGAGGCGTATGTATGCAATTCTGGCTCCCGGCTCACGTTCAATGAATCCGGATAATTGTTGGCGCAGCTTCTGCCGCTGCGTTGCATAGGCAGCGCGCTCTTCCCGATAGTTGGCGAATCGTAGGTAGAAATGATCCTTCAGGCGCTGAATAGAATGTGAAGACAGATGATTCTGGCGGATGAATACGTGGGGTTCCGTCACCAATGCTCCTCCTCCGGAAAATCCCTTGGATGAAGCGGCCGCTACCGCCCCATCCAAGGTTTTTGAATCCATCTTAGGAAAGTAAGTCTTGCGCAGGCGTTTGATTTGCTCGGCTGAATGTGATCAAGCACAGGAAGAAGAGCAGGAAGAACAGGAAGAAGATCCGCAGGTGGAGTGGCTGCCGCTTCCGCTCGATGCCGCAGTGGAAGGGATCGCTTCCGCTTGATCAAGTTCGATCAGCTCCAGATCGAGATTTTCCAGTTCTTTGTTCAATTCCTTGTTCAATTGGTTCATGTTTAACATCTCCTTTAAAATTTTTAATGAGTTCGATCGGATGGTCTCGCTTTTTTAAGCTTATGCACAAGATGAAGAGCAAGAGGAGCAGGACGAAGATCCGCAGGTGGAGCTGCTGCCGCTTCCGCTCGATGCCGCAGTGGAAGGGATCGCTTCCGCTTGATCAAGCTCGATCAGCTCCAGGTCGAGATTTTCCAGTTCTTTGTTCAATTCCATGTTCAGGTCGCTCATGACGTTCACCTCCTTTTTACGACAATTGGGTACGGGGCAAGTTAACGTTCAAGCAGTTTCCCAAAGGAATGTCTCCCTTCAAAAGTTCTTGGTGCATTTGTTAATTGCTTCCTGTAAACAGACTAACATAGCTTTTATCCGGCTTCACCGAATACGTGTTTAGGGTTCTCCACAATTGTCTTGCGGCCGGTTTTGCGGAGCCGGTTACGGTCGTTACGAGCGGCCGCAAGGGGCGAAAGAATCAGCATTTTTAGGTGTATGGGCAGGGTTTCAAGCCGAATCTTCTGGTCTATAATGGTTACTGAACCAGTTGTTAGGGAGGGAAACAAGTGACGGAAAAGTCTTTGTCTGGGGGAATATGGAACAAATCTAACTTTTTGAATAAGCGGGTTTGCGGGTTATGGCTGATCTGGGTCGCTGTGGTCATTTTCGCCGGGCTGATGGCGGGAGGAAAGCAGCTGATCATGATGCCCGTTTTTTCTTTCGGTTACGTCATCGGGATTTTCGGCATTCTGGCCAACAAATCGTTAAGCAGCAAATTATCGTACGGAAAACCGACGCAAGGGCAAAACCGGATGCTTTTCTTTTCGATCATCCTCATGTTCGTACTGATGGTGCTGATCGGCGGGCCGCATTTTGCGGACGAAAATTACCGCCTCATATGGCTTGGGGCGTTTCTCGCTATAGGCATTCATTTTATCCCGATGGCTTGGGTGCACGGGCCTTCGATGTTGGTGCTCGCCGTGCTGCTGATCGCGGATGCGCTTCTGGGCCTTCTCGATTCGAATATTAGCTTTCATCTGCTCGCATATGTCGATATCGGCCTCAAGCTTGTGTTCGGCATTTACCTTCTATTAACCGGAAAGCCGATGAACAATAAAGCGCAGACCGAAACCCCTTTAACCCATTAAGCGGGACGCCAAAACTGCCAAATCTATGGCTGCCCAACATAAATAGGGATTCGATCGCTCCTTATCGGAGGGCTCGAATCCCTTTTTTTTGCGTGGAACGGTATCAAAAATCCACTTAACATAGGAACATATGTTTGGTATAATTTGAAATAAAGGACCGTTTATGTTTTTAGCGAAAACAGATGAACGAAAGAAACGGAGTTGATGGGCTTGACGACGATCGTTCAAAAAATGGATCCGGAAACGGGAGCCGCGGATTTAAGATGCCGGCTGCCCAAACAAATCAGGCAAGCGGTGATGGACCTGATCGAAGCCGATTCCGGTTCGGATTATTTCTATAAGCTGCTGACGGATCGCGCCCAGATTCAGCTTTTGCTGATCGAGAGGAACCGTAAGGAAAATTACGCCCAGTGCCACTGCTTTTCGACGGACATGGGCGACCCCGGGTACGCGTATGAAAGCCTGCCGCTTTCCAACGTCCGGGTGTTTGCCGATATGGCGGACAAGCTTAATCTTGTTTAGCCCCTTCCTTCAAAGCCTTGACGCGGGCATATTCCTCTTCAATCGTTCTCGACAGAAGCTCGGTTGCGGTCATGTTCAATTTTTTGGCCGTATCCGCCAGCATTTGCTTAATGTACACAGGAACGTCGTAATGGAATTTCACCTTGTTTCCGTATGCCATCTTCAGCCTTCCTTCCCGAATACGCTTTGGTGTTTTCTTTCAATCAGGCGAATCAAAAGCTGCGTTGCGGACATGTCCTGGAGCTCGGCGGCTTCGATCAGCTTTTCCTTGATCTCGGGCTGAAACTCATAAGGAAGCTTCAGCTTCGGCTCGCTTAAGTGTCCGCTCATGCCCTTTTCGATTTCGATCGCGGCCCGAACCAGGCTTTCGAGGCTGTCCTGCGGTCCCGGCTGCCGTCCGTATTTTACCAATACCCGCAGCAGATATGCCCGCAATGCGGCCTGATCCTCATCGTCAATGTCGATCCGCATCGTTCCGTCCCGAAAATCGATCCGGCAGTCAACCGTATATCCGAATAAATTGAGGGCGTATTTCATGCCACCTCTCCTTTCTCACGGTTGTATTATAGTATGCCTTGTAACGTTACGCAATATAAGGCATCCATCCGGCATGCCGTCATCCCTAAAAGAGCAGCCCGTTAGGAAACGGACTGCTCTCATGATTTTTACGATCTATAATTCCTTATAAGTTCCTGTAGCGGTTATGGATATCTTTATTCACTCCAACGTAACGCATGGCCCGAGGGTAATTTCAAACGCGCGTCCCCAAATGAATGCCGGATTATCATACGCTAACGATGCGCCGGCATAAGCCGAACAAATCCAGCTGCCGGATCGTTTGATCTGGCGGATCGCCCGCGAAGCGCAGGCCTGGAACGCTTTACGTTCCGCAAGAGCTTTCGTATTCTCCTGCATCCGGTCCCGCAGCAGCTTCACGAGAACTTCATAGTCTTCCGGCGAGTTGAACAGAAGCATATTCTGGTCTGCATAAGGAACGTTCTCGTACAGGGAATGCGCCCGGGAATAGGTCCGAACTTCGGCTATCGTCAGCTTTTTATAATAATAATCCTTCAGGAAACGTTTGAAGAGCAGCGAGCCATGCGCGTTGGCGGCATCCCCCAACGCATGGGGCCGGCGTTCCGTGATCAGAAACGCATATCGGGATTGGGCCATTCCGAGCGCAAGCCCGATTTTGTTTCCGGCCGTATTCCAGCCGCTGTACCCAAGCAGCATTCCGGTGGCTGCATCGTCCAGCAGCGCCTGCGTCACGGTTTCGTTCGCCGCGCCGCCTCCCACGAAGTCGATCGCGATGGTCGGAAGCTGCCGATCGGCATTGCCCGCGATATGGCTCGCGGCTTCCATGGCCTTGTCGGCTCCCGTAATCGCAACGATTTCGATGTCGCAAGGCCCCGAGTCTACGAAACGTCCGCCGATCATGTCCACATGATACCGGATATTATCGTGCACGCTCATATACTCATAGGGATTCACGATCGTCGAACCGTCGGGCCCGAAGTACCGGACGCTGTATCGCGGTTTGAAGCCGCAGCGGTGCAAATGGAGTGCCATGCGCCCCATCAGGGAGTGACCCAGGCCGTCCGCATCCGGAAGAAGGATGACGCGGTCCGGATTTTGGCCGTCGTGGCCGTTCAAATGCTGGTCTACATAAGCTTCAAGAAAGTCGATTTCATTCGACTGCACGCCCTGCGTATACGAATCGTCGACGCCGATGGCAAGAAAATCGATCGCTCCCGAGCGGACGAGCTGGTCCAAAATGTAATAATTCGATTTGAACTTATGGCGCCGCGCATTGTAATACTGCTCCTTGTCGAAGTGTACCGGCGTCCCGAAATGCGTGCCGTCCGGCTTGATGTCGTAGCCGTCCAAAATCGCATCGAATTCCGAAGCGGCCGCGCGCGGCTGCTGCGCAAAGGCGCGGGCCTCGTCGTACGCGCTTTGGGTCAGTCCCTCGACGAATACGGTCGTGGCAAGCCGCATAATCGTATCGAGTACGTACACGGGCTTATGGGGGCAGGTTTGCTTAATTTCGCGAATGACGTCAAGCAATCCGGTCGTTTCCGGATCATAGTCCGGATAAGTGCCGCCCCCGCTGGTGCGGAAGCGCCGGCTGCCAATGAGCCCTCCGTAGGCAAGCATATCGGACGAGATGATGAATCCGTCGACCGCCAAAATATGTTTCTGAATAAACCGCCGGATCCGATCCGTGTTTCCAAAGACCGGGGAATGCGTGTCGAGCAGCGTGTTCCCTTCGGCGTCCGCTTCGGTGTCAAGCCTGTTTTTCACGTCTTCCGCATCCGGAGTGATGACCTGAATCCCTGCCGCCCGAGCCTGCACGACCACGTCGTCAAGATTGCAAGGGCGATCGTCTAGAGGCACATACAAAACTTTTTTCATAAATACATCTCCTTTTCGATTCAAAATAGTATATGACGTTACGTAACGCTATATGAATGATCAAAAAAAAATCATTCCTTTCCTGTATCGATACCTTGGTCTGATTGGCGGGAACATCGCGGACGTCCGGACATCCCAGGTCATCCCCGATCCAACCCGAAGGCCATCTCATCGATGTGCCCTTCGTTGAAACAATAATATCATGTTACGTATCGATACGCAATATAATTTCGTTAAATTTTTCCTGTACATTATTTTTGACCAAGGACCGGATCAGAACGCTAACATGCCGGAAGGGGCAGTTCCGAAACTAACATTCACATTTCGATGAGCATCGAATTTTTTCTCGATTAAACTATTCCTTGCAACCCATCGCAGAAAGGAATGTGAGTTCATGCCTCATACGCAAAAGAAAACATCCGATGTTCGAATCGCAACGATAGAGCCCAAAATATTATATTACGGCACCCCCGTCCTGCTGCTGAATACGTTGAACGAGGACGAAACGGTCAATATCAGCCCGATCTCGTCCTCCTGGGCGCTCGGCGATTACATCGTTCTGGGCCTGGGGACAAGCAGCAAGGCGTACGACAATTTAAAGCGCCATCCGGAGTGCGTGTTGAATATCCCCGATCCGTCCTTGTGGAAACATGTCGAACAACTTGCCCCTTTTACGGGCAAAGACCCCGTCCCCGCGTTCAAACAAGCGTTAGGCTTCACCTGCGCCAAAGACAAATACGCCGTCAGCGGCCTGACGCCGATTCCGTCCGAAGCCGTCCGCCCGAGCCGCATTCTGGAGTGTCCGCTGCAAATCGAAGCGGAAGCGGTGAACATCCGCCTGCCGGAATACGCCGACTTTTTTGCGGTGATCGAAACGAAGGCGGTTCGCGTTCACGCCCACGAAGATATTTTGATTCGCGAAAACCACGTCGATCCCGCCAAATGGAGCCCGCTGATCTATAATTTCAGACATTATTTCGCGCTGGGCGATTTTCTCGGGAAGACGTTCCGGAGCGAGACCTGATTCTCAGGAAAAGACACGTTCGGCATCCGCTTTCTCCGGATTGGCGCTGGCATTTCCCTTCAGCCGCATGTAAGATAGAAGCAAATCATACTGAAATGAGGGAACCGCCATTCAAGCTTGGTTAAAAATGATCGCGGTTGTCGTGTTGACCAGCATTTTAACGCGTTTTCTTCCGTTTTCGGCGTTTTTCCGCAACGTGGACACCCTTGTCCATGAGCTGTCGCATGCCCTGATGACGCTGGCCTTATCGGGCCGGGTCAATGTCATCCATTTGTACAGCAACCAGGGCGGAGTCACGCTCTCCACGTTTGACCGCAACTGGATGGCTATTCCGATCTCGCTTGCCGGATACGTCGGTTCCGCGCTGTTTGCGGTGCTGCTCTTTTACCTTTATGCCAGACGACAAGAGCGCGCCGGACTGATCACCGCCATGATTCTGGCCATCGTCGCGGCCGCGCTATTCGTGCGCAACGGCTACGGGGTCATCTGGTGCATCGGTTTTGCGGTTTTGAGCGGGCTCGTCGCTTTTGCGGCTCCGCCTCTGCTGCAAAAATGCTATTATATGCTTATTGCTTTTATCTGCTTGGTCGAGTCCGTGATCAGCCCGTTCGTCATTTTGTTCCGGTCGGTGACGCGTCCCGGTTCCGCGGGCGATGCCGCCAACCTGGCCGAAGCGACGTATGTTCCGGCCGTTGTCTGGTGTCTCGTGTTCGTTGCGGTCTCCTTATGCTGCGCCAAGCTGTCGACGACGATGTTGTTCAAACGCGGATTCGGCTCCGGAAAGCCGAGAGAAACGCACTGAAAAACACAATGTACGCCTATCCAAAAAATCGCCCCTCCGGTTTATCGGGCGGTTTTTTGTCGTTTATATTTTTAATAGGCAGGCGCCCGCAGGACCCTCCTTTTTTCGTCATCCTCCAAGACTTGTACAACAACAATTAAGTTAATCGTATCAAATTATATTTGCCATTGACAAAAAAGTTTACCGGGGGCAAAATAGAGGTATCAAGACGAAGAACGTTCTATATCATGAATCATTAAACTCATAAATAGATTGAAGGGATAACGATGGAAAACATGACTTCTATTGACCCAACCCCAAAACATAACCGGAAACATCAGGTATTCAGCTCCACGAACGGGCTCAGCCTCAGCGAAATCAACAATACCGTTTCGCTCCCGAAAAACGCGGGGTTCTGGAAAAAGCTCGCCGCCTATAGCGGACCCGGCGTCCTGGTCGCCGTCGGATATATGGACCCGGGAAACTGGATTACTTCCATACAAGGCGGAGCACAATATGGATATACGCTTCTAAGCATCATTTTGCTTTCCAGCCTGATAGCCATGCTGCTTCAGAGCATGTGCGCCAAGCTCGGCATCGTGACGGGCATGGATTTGGCGCAGGCGACGCGCCAAGCGACAAGCAAACCGGTCGCCATCGTCTTGTGGATTTTGACCGAACTTGCCATCATGGCTACCGATATTGCCGAAGTGATCGGCGGCGCGGTGGCGCTGCAGCTGTTATTCAAAATTCCGCTTTTGGTCGGCGTGCTGATTACGACGCTGGACGTGTTGCTGCTGCTGCTGCTCGCCAAAGTCGGTTTCCGTAAAATCGAAGCCATCGTCGCAACGCTGATCGCCACCATTTTTATCGTGTTCTTTTACGAAGTGTTATTGTCCAGCCCAAGCATCGGGCCGCTGCTCCAAGGCTTTATCCCGAGTCCGGAAATCGCGACCAACAACGGCATGCTGCTGATCGCGCTGGGAATCGTCGGGGCGACCGTCATGCCGCATAACCTCTACTTGCACTCGTCGCTGGTGCAATCGCGCCAATTCGAACGCACCTCCGCAGGCAAAAAGGAAGCCGTTCGTTTCGCGACGATCGATTCCAACATCCAGCTCAGCATCGCATTCGTGATCAACTGTCTGCTGCTGGTGCTGGGAGCCGCCATGTTTTTCGGTTCGACCAGCGATTTGGGCCGGTTCACCGATCTGTACAACGCGCTTTCCGATAACGCCATCGTCGGCGCCATCGCCAGCCCGCTGCTGAGTACCCTGTTTGCGGTCGCGCTGCTGGCTTCGGGCCAAAACTCGACCATTACGGGCACGTTGTCCGGCCAGATCGTCATGGAAGGTTTTATCCGGATGAGGATGCCCGGCTGGCTGCGCCGCATCATTACGCGGCTCCTCGCCGTCATTCCGGTCATCATCTGCGTCGTTTTGTACGGCGGCCGGGAAAACGCGGTCGAACAGCTGCTCCTGTACACGCAAGTATTCCTGAGCGTCCAGCTTCCGTTTGCGATCATCCCGCTGGTCATCTTCACCAGCGACAAGAAGCGGATGGGCGAGTTCGCGAACCGCTCCTGGATCAAATATTTGACCTGGGCCATCGCGATCGTGCTGACGGCGCTGAACGTATTCCTGGTCTACGGCACCTTTGCCGGCATCGGTTGAGCCGATTTTTTTCTAAAGTATAAAAAACTGCCCCGGGGAGACTCCCCAGGGCAGTTTTGCTTTGAGCTAATTTGGTTCCCCCCGCTTCAATCGCTCCAATCCGCATATCCGTCTCCTCTCCAATCTTTCCGGTTTCCGTAACCCTTTTTTGCTTTTTAGGAAGATTTTCATATAGCTTTGCGGTTAAAATGAAATATAATAAAAGGAACTTTCAAAAATAAACTGGGGGAACATCTATGACAACACCACCAAAAAACCCAGCGGCGTCGGGAAAAAAGGAACGTTTTTCCTCGGCAGGGTTTATCCTTGCCGCCATCGGCAGCTCCGTGGGTCTCGGGAACATGTGGAAGTTTCCGTACATCACGGGCGAAAATGGCGGTGCAGCTTTTTTTCTGCTTTTTATCGTTTGCTTGATCATCATCGGTTTGCCCGTGCTGCTGGCTGAACTCGCCATCGGACGGGCCGGCCGGGGCAGCGCGGCGACCTCCTTCGTCAATGCCGGCGGCTCCAAAATCTTCGGCCGTCTCGGCCTGCTGCAGATCATCGCCCCGTTTCTGATCCTGACCTTCTACGTCATCGTGGCGGGTTGGACGCTTCATTACGCGGTACAATCGTTTAGCGGGCATTTGTACAACAGTACGGATTTCACGGGTCAATTTAACGGCTTTATCGGCGGCTATATGCCGATCGTCTGGCAGGTCATCGCCATTGCGATCACAGGTTTTGTCGTCGTTAAAGGGATTTCCGGGGGCATCGAAAAATTCAACAAGGTCCTTATCCCCGGCCTGATCATCCTGCTGATCGTGTTGATGATCCGTGCCGTTACATTGCCGGGTGCGGGCGAAGGA
This sequence comes from Paenibacillus sp. YAE3, assembly GCF_057546105.1. Lineage (NCBI taxonomy): Bacteria > Bacillati > Bacillota > Bacilli > Caryophanales > Paenibacillaceae > Paenibacillus > Paenibacillus sp. YAE3. Next base: position 167,395 of record NZ_BAAIYF010000001.1, read on the forward strand.
GTATCGTTTTTCCTGAAACCCGATTTTTCGAAATTAAACGCGGAATCCGCTTTGGTCGCTCTTGGACATGCCTTCTTCTCCCTGTCGCTGGGGATGGGCATTTTGCTGACATACGGGGCGTACGTGGACAAACGCCAATCGCTCGGGGCGGCGACAATCGCGATCGGGGCAGGCGACCTGATCTATGCCTTCATTGCCGGGCTCATCATTTTCCCGACCACCGCTTCCTTCGGGATCGCGCCCGACTCCGGGCCAAGCCTCGTGTTTATCGCCCTGCCGGCCGCCTTTTCGGCCATGCCGTTCGGCGCGTTTTTCGGGGGACTGTTTTTCATTCTGCTGGCGATCGCGGCGCTGACGTCGGCGGTATCGCTGCTGGAGGTTCCTGTCTCGTTTGCGATGGACCGCTGGGGCTGGAGCCGCATGAAGTCCGTTCTGATCATCTCGGTGCTCGTGCTGCTGGTCGGCCTTCCTTCGGCCTTGTCCTTCGGCATCGTGCCGGCCTTTACGCACATGGGCAGCAAAAACTTTTTCGACTGGCTCGATTTTATCGCCTCCAACATCCTGCTTCCGGTGGGCGGCCTGATCACCACCCTGTTTGCGGGGTACTTCTGGAAGGGAGCCGCAGAAGCGGCCGGCCTTAAATCCGGATGGTTCCGGGTATGGCTGTTCATGCTGCGGTACATCGCTCCGATCCTTGTCGTGCTCGTGCTACTGCACACGACCGGCGTCATCAAGCTCAAATAAGGGAACGCCTCTCGAGACACCATCCTCGCATGCGTATCGCATACCAAGGGTAAAAAAAGAAAGGCAATCTCCCGGTCTGTCTTGGACAGCACCGCGGAGATTGCCTTTTTTTCATTTGTAGAATTACTTCGCGCTGTTTTTCCAGTCGGCCGCAAATTTGACGAGGCCTTGGTCGGTCAGCGGGTGTTTCGCCAGCTGAGCAATGACGGAGAACGGCACCGTCGCGATGTGGGCGCCCGCCATCGCTACGCGGGTAACATGGTCCGGATGACGGACCGATGCGGCGATGATTTGCGTGTCGAGGTTATGGGTGCGGAACAGCTGCGCGATTTTGTCCACCAGCAGCACGCCGTCTTCCGAAATGTCATCGAGCCGGCCCAGGAAAGGCGATACGTATGTTGCTCCGGCACGGGCCGCAAGCAGCGCCTGATTGACCGTAAAGATCAGGGTAACGTTCGTTTTGACGCCTTTCCGGGACAGATAACGGCAGGCTTCCAGACCCGCCAGGGTCATCGGCAGCTTGATCGTGATTTTCGGATCGTTGCCGTTGATTTTGATCAACTCGTTGGCCTGCGCGATCATCTCTTCGGCGGTTTCCGCATCCGGCGTCACTTCGGCGGACACCGATTCGACTTCAGGAACGGCCTGGCAAATTTCGGCGATGCGGTCCTCGAATTTGACGCCTTCTTTGGCGACCAGGGACGGGTTCGTCGTCACCCCGGACAATACTCCGATTTTGTAAGCGGATTGGATATCCTGCAAATTGGCGGTATCAATAAAAAATTTCATGAAATACAACCTCCCGAAAATGTTCTTTTCATCGTTTTATGTTGGATTAGGTGATCCGTTTTGCTTTAATCAGCTGGCCGTGACATGCTCAACAGGCTGCTTCCGCGCCTCTGCGGCATTTGCCGCCTCCTGTTCGGACGGTTCGTCGAACCACCAGTGGAATCCGTCCCGGGCAAGCAGCTCGTTGGCGGCCTCCGGACCGTGGGAACCTGCAGGATACGGATAAAGCGGCACTTCGCCCGCTTCAAACGCTTCAAGGATCGGCTGAACCCACTGCCAGGACAAATCGACTTCATCCGAATGCACGAAAAACGTGGAATCGCCGTTCAGCGCGTCATGAATCAGCGTTTCGTAAGCCTCCTGCGCTTCTGCGCGGTCCGGGAACATGTCGATATGAACCGGCTTGAATTCGCCTTTATGATGCGGGTCTTTCGTATTCAGCTGCAGCGTGATGCCTTCGTTCGGGCCGATCTCGAACACCAGCAGGTTCGGCACGCTCGAATCCTCCGCGGAAGCCGAGGAGCGAAGCGGCTCCTTGAATTCGATCACGATCCGCGTATTTTTCGATTTCAGGCGTTTGCCCGTCCGGATATAAAACGGCACGCCCCGCCAGTAATAATTGTCGATGTTCAGCTTGGCCGCGATAAACGTATCGTTCGTCGAATCGGGCGAAATGCCCGGCTCGGAAGTATATCCGGGCACCGGCTTGCCCTGGATGGATCCCGCCGTATATTGGCCGCGCACGATGCGCGTGTGCACGTCCTGTCTGGACAGCGGCTCCAAGGCTTCCAACACGTTCTTTTTCTTCAGTCGGATATCTTCGGCCGTAGCGTTGCTGTTCGAAACATGAATCGACAACATCATAAGCAGCTGGAGCATATGGTTTTGGAACATGTCCCGAATAGCCCCCGCCTTGTCGTAATAACCGGCGCGGTCTTCCACGCCGACCGTTTCGTCGGCCGTGATCTGGACGTTCGCGATGTAGCGGCTGGTCCACAGCGCCTGAATGACAGGGTTTGCCTGTTTGAGCGCTTCAAGCCGCTGGACCATCGGTTTGCCGAGGTAATGGTCGATCCGGTAAATTTCGTCCTCGGTAAACGCCTGGCTGAGTTGGCTGTCGAGTTCGCGCGCCGAAGCAAGATCATGCCCGAAGGGCTTCTCGATGACGAGCCTTTTCCAGCCCGTGACGCTGCCCAGGCCGCTTTGCTCGATTTGGGACGCGACCGTGCCGAAGAAGTCCGGGGCGACGGACAAATAAAACAAGCGGTTGGCCGCTCCTTCCTGTTCCTTCTCCCAGCGCTCCACCCGTTCCTTCAACTGAACAAAATGCTCCCCGCGGTCGATATGCAGGACATGAAAGCCGAACAAACCCAAAAAAGCTTGCAGCGTATCGCCCTCTTGGACCTCCAGACGGTAAAAATCATGCAGGGATTGCTTGACGTGCGCGCGGAACGTCTCGTCGGTCAATTCTTTTCGCCCAAGTCCAACTACTGAAAAAGACGCAGGCAGTTTTCCATGGATATATAAATGATATAAAGCCGGGTAGATTTTGCGCTTGGCCAAATCCCCGGTGGCTCCAAACAATACGAAAGTGGTAGGATTCATTTCGATTTTCTCCCTCCTTCAGAGCTTTGGGACGAGGGTGAAGACTTCGCCGGTTCCACTCTGGTTTCTATGTCTTGGATTCACTATAATACAAATAAGTACCATACACGTAATTGATATATTTCTGAGGAGATATAGATCATGTCTATGACTAATAATTATGAGCTGTATAAGGTATTTTATTGGGCGGCCAAAACGGGGAGCCTCACGCAAGCGGCCAAGGCGCTGTACTTGACCCAGCCCAGCGTCAGCCATGCCATCAAGCAGCTGGAGGAGCGGGTCGGCCTCACGCTTTTTTACCGCAACGCCAAAGGCGTGTCGCTGACGCAGGAAGGCAAAATTCTTTTTTCGTATATCGAGCAATCCCAAATTCTCATTTCGTTAGCCGAAGAAAAAATGGAAGCGCTCAAAAGCCTCGAAAGCGGCGAGCTTCGCATCGGCGGCAGCGATTCGTTGTTCAAGCATTACCTCCTCCCGTATCTGGAAGACTTTCACGTGCGTTATCCGGGCATCAAGCTGCATTTGAAGCACGGCACGACGCCGGAGGTCATCTCCTACCTGAAGGAGGGACGCATCGACCTCGGGGTCGTGCGGATGCCGATCGTGGATGCCCAGCTGGAAGTTACCGAAAGCACCGAACTTCAGGATTGCTTCGTCGCCGGCGAACGTTATGCGGAGCTGAGCGGACAGACGCTGACGATGGAAGAACTGATGAAATATCCGATCATTTTGTTTTCGCGCAACAGCCGGGTTCGAATGGCGATCAACGAGCTGTTCGAAAAATACGGACACGAGCTGAAGCCCGACATTGAGGTGGGGAGCGTCGACCTGCTCATCGAATTTGCCCGCAGGGGGCTTGGCATTTCTTACGTCACGCGGGAATTCGTCTCCAAGGAACTCAAGGAAGGTTCGCTGTTCGAGGTCAAGCTGGACGTCGAAATTCCGCCCTCCAAAGTCGGGATCATGGTCATGCGCAACCTCCCGATTTCCGCGGCGGCAACCAAATTCATCGAGATGGTGCCGTAAAAGCGGCGCGGCAAACCGGGCAGCCCTCGAAAGGCCAACTGCAAAAAAACCAGCCGGATCCACGTTCGATCCGACTGGTCCTCTAAAAAATGCTTCCCCTTTGCCCTCTTAGGAAAGCAGATTTCTATTAGCAAACGATCAGTAGAGCGGCAGCGTCTCCTGCTTGAGGCCTTCGAAAAGATCTCCGGTCCATTTCAAAAACGCATCGGGCAATCGGTAATAGTCATCGCCCATCGATACGATGTTCAGCTCCGGAATAATATACATCGCCATTCCGGTCCCGTCCTTGAGGTTAAACTGCAACTGATACGATTTCCCCTGGCCTGCGCCTCGGCAATCGCTTCGTATTCCTTGCCGGTCAAATCCGCCGCTTTCGCCTCATACAACCCTTCGATGACGGATTCTACGGACGCATGATCCGTAACCTTTTTCAGCACTTCATTCCCCGCATGATTCAGGATACGAATATTCCGCACATGCTCCTCGAGGCCGACATGTTCAGATAGTCCTTGGCAAGAATAACGGAGTCGTCCGCTTTTGCCACGATTTCCGCGAGGTAATAATGCTGCCGGTATTCCACCGCAATGCGGAAATGGGACGGGTACGTCGGAATTTCGTAAAGCTTGATTAAAGCCTTCACTTATAAAGTAGGAAATGAAGCGCTCGGGTTGCAAAAAAAGTTCAAACGGACATCCTAAGCTTCGGCAATCGTTACTGATCATAGACAACAACCGGACTCCCAGACACGCAAAACCTATTCACAAAAAAAGACCCTTGATATGAGGATCGAAGTTCATGCTTTTTACCAGCGACGCGTTTTCGGTTCCAGCCAATTTCATGGAACGCGAACGTTTTCGTCACAGGTTCGCAATATGACGATGATAGGATAAACCCAACATCCATCTCATCTCCAAACAGGAACCATGGATGAAGATATCATGTCATGGAGGTTTGTCTATCATGTCAACGAATACGCCGTCGCAAGAACGCGGGAAAATTTCGAGGTTCATTTTTTTAGGCCTGGCTTGTTTGCTGGTGGTTTCCGTCCTGGTACAAATTTTTATGGCCGGAATGGCGCTTTTTACCGACTCGGCTTATTGGCGCAGCCACATCATTTTCGTTCGGATCTTCGAATATCTCCCGATCCTTATGCTGATCTTTTCCTTTACGGGAAAACTCCCGAAATCGCTTCGCTGGCTCAGCCTTCTGCTGTTCGTTCTGATTTGGGGGCAGTATTTTACCGCGCATGTTCCCGGAGCGGGTGCATTCCATACGGTCATCGCCGCCCTGCTGTTCTGGACCTCCGTGCATGTGATGGTCCGGGCAAACCGCGTCGTTCGCTGATCGCGCCCTAAGAACCGCCAAAGTTTGAATTTGCCTCATTCCGAGCAAACTACTGGAAAGGAGGGCATTCTATGGTAAGCATAACTTCTTGGCTTGAACAATACGGTTACGCGCTGATTTTTACGGCCTTATTTTTAGAGATGCTTGCTTTGCCCCTTCCCGGCGAAATGATGATGAGCTACACCGGTCTGCTTGTCTTTGAAGGAAAATTGAACTGGCTAATAAGCATCGTTGCGGCGGGATTGGGGGTTTCGGCCGGCGTTACGTTATCTTATTGGATCGGTTACCGCTTCGGCAATACGCTCGTGACCAAATACGGCGAACGCATTCATTTGGGAGAAGAACGGCTCGCCAAGATGACCAGCTGGTTCGAGAAATACGGAAACAAACTGCTGTTTGTCACATATTTTATCCCCGGCGTCAGGCATATCACCGGTTATTTTTGCGGGATCACCCGGATGCCGTTCAGAAAATACGCGGTATACGCGCTCCCCGGCGCGGTGTTTTGGGTCAGTCTGTTCATTTCGCTCGGAAGAGTGCTTGGCCCCAAGTGGGAGATGTATCACAAAACCGTAAACCGTTATATGGTGATATTCGGGATTTTGTCAGCAGTACTGGGCGCCTTGATCTATATATACCGAAAAAATAAACAACGTTTGCTGGAATCGATCGGGTCTCTAATTCAAAAGGGAATACGTCATTTCAACTCGCTGGGCAAAGTCCGCTTTCTGGTTTTGGTCGCGTTTGTGGTGTTTGTGACATGCGTTTCATTGATGCTCGGGCTTATCCAAGACTTTTTGGCGCAGGAATTCAGCCAATTCGACGAGATCGCCTCCTACATCATCCTTGCGCTGTTCGGGCCGGAGTGGCGGCAGCCGATGGGATTTTTCGCCGCGCTGGGCTCCGATGTTCTTTATGCTTCCGTGATCTTGGTGACGGCGTTATGGGTATTGTTCAAATCCCGGAAAAAGCTGCTGGAGCTGTCGTTTTTCCTTTGGGTTCTCACCTCCGGCGAGCTGCTTGATGAGGGGCTGCGCGCGTTGTTCCATCGTCCCGGCCCGGTCGTATCCGGCCATCAATGGATCAACACGTTTCCGAGCGAGGATACGCTCACCGCGGTGACGATCTACGGCTTTTCCGCCTTTCTGCTGCTCCGTCATGCGGGCAAAAGCGCGGTGGCGATTCCCGTGACCCTCATCGTCATCCTGGTATGCGTCCTGATCGGCACGAGCCGCGTCTATTTCGGTACGCAGTTTCCGAGCGACGTGGTTGCAGGGTACGTTTTTGGAGGGGTGTGGATCAGTTTAAACGTCTTGCTGCTCGAAATTTTGAGGATGCTTCAAAAAAATAAAAAAGAGGGCGAAAAAACGGACGACCCGCGCGCCTGATCCAAAAGGGACAACAGGCCAATGCCCTCGACGCGGCAAAAAAACGCGATCCCGGTACGAGAGATCCTGCCATAAAGGGTTATTTTCGTGCTATATTGTTCTATGATGATCCGATCGATGGGAGGCGAATAGCATGGAAGAACCCGTAAAAGTGTTCAATACGGCAGTGGAAGCCACGCTTGAGGTCATCGGCGGCAAGTGGAAGCCCGTGATCCTTTTTCATCTGACGTTCGGAAAAAAGCGCAACAGCGAGCTCATGAAATTGATTCCGTCCATCACCCAAAAAATGCTGACGCAGCATCTTCGGGAACTGGAGGACGAAGGCGTCATCTCCCGGATCGTCTATAACGAGGTGCCGCCCAGAGTCGAATACGAGCTGACCGAATACGGCTGGACGCTGAAAGACATTTTGTATATGATGTGCCGCTGGGGGGACACCCACATCGAACAAAAATACGACGGCAAAGCCGTCGTCCTGCAAAGCCGCGAGCTCGAAGCCTCCCGGTAAAAACGCATAAAGGCCGTTCCCGTTGAAGCCGGCGTGGGAACAGCCTTTTTTGGTTACGCCCTGCCGTTAAGGTATGACTTTACGGCGGCGCAATTCGTCAAAAATGCCCATAAACATCTCTTCCGTATCCACGAACTCATGAAAACCGAAACGGCGGGCTTTGGAGCCGTCGGCGAAAAAGTCATAGTCCCAGGAAAACACGAAGTCGCCAAACCGCCAGGAGGACACTTCCTGATAGGAATGCGGCGCAAGTCCGTACTTCTTCACCATTTCATTCCACAGCGGTTCTTTGTCCGCCATGACGATCTCCAGCGGCATCTGCAGCGGGGGAGCGGTCTCGAGACCAAAATAACCGGCGATTTTCGGCCACATTTCGTTCCAGCGGAACAAATCCCCGTTATTGATATTAAACGCCTGATTGGCGCAGCGCGGATCCGTCGCGGCCCACACCGTCGCTTTCGCGAGCAGCCCCGCATCCGTCATCTCCATTAAGGTGTGATATGCCCCCGGCTTGCCCGGAAAACGGAGCGGGATGCCCAGCTCTTTCGAGATGGAGGCATACACCGCGATCACCATCGCAAGGTTCATCGGATTGCCGAGCGCAAAACCCGCAACGACGGAGGGGCGCAGCGCCGACCAGGTCCATGACTTCCCTGGCTGCCGCTTTTCCAGGTAATTTTGCTGATCCACGTTAAACTCGGGCGGCATATGGCCGGCGTCCGTCTCCCGCGCCGGGGTTTTGAACGGACCCAAATGCGCTCCGTACACTTTGTATCCCTGCATCAAATTGATATGCCGCAAACCCGGAGCGGCCGCTTCGACGGCCTCCACGCTGTTCGTCAGCATGGCCAGATTCGGCGCGACCAGCTCCGCCCAAGTCGGACGGTCTTGAAAAGCCGCGTAAAACAGATGGGTAACCTCGGATAAACCTCCCAGCTTCCGGCGCGTATCCTCTTGATCCAGCAGGTCGGCGGCTACGTAGCGGACCCGGCCGGTATCCTCCCCTCCCCTGCGGGATACGCCGATGATATCCCAATCCGGCAGCGTCGTCAGATATTCGATCAGGTTGCGGCCGATGACGCCGTTGGCGCCGATGACCAGCGCGACTTTACGTTCTTGATGGACAGACGGGTGATTCATGGCAATTCAGCTCCTTTTGGCTGTGCTTGATATGCTCCCATTGTGCATCGAAAACATCGCTTTGCGAAGTACGCACTTTCAAGTCATATAAGCACTATTTTGTAACCAAGGAGCGCCGCCAACCCGATTCCGCCCTTTTTCCTATCCGTCAAGCCGCCATGTTCCGGCATGCCTGCGCGCAAGCAAAACAGGCTTCCGCGCAATGTTTGCAGTGCTCGTGCATATGTTTTTCGCACTCTTTTCCGCATGCATCGCAAATGTCGGCACATAATGTGCATATTTCCCGAACGAAAGGACTGCCTTGGGATATGGATTTAGCCGCCAGCTCGCACATGTCCGCGCACTCGCGGTCCAAGCGGATGCAATCCCTCATCCTGCCGATGTCGTTTTCTTTCAAGCAGGCATCATAACAGATGCTGCAGGCGACCATACACTGTAAACATGCATCAATGCATTGTTGCATTTGCTCTTGGGACATCCTATCCACCTACCTTCGCATAAATGCTTGCAGCCTGATCATCCAAGCTGCGTCAGGTAGTTTTTACCCAAAAGCGAACGGGAACAAACGATAGCCTCCCGCTTTATTTTTTAATGGCGCTCACCATGCTAGCGTCCCCGTTGAAAAACCGGCTTCTCGAGCGCGTACAGTTCGTCGTCGATCTGAGCCGTCTTCTCGGCGATCACGGCCCTGGCATCTGCGATGCCCTGATTATAAATAAACGGCCCGAGTTCGCCGATCATAAAATCTATGATCTGTTCCGCCGCCAGCCGACCGATGCTTTCGGAACGCTCCTCCTCGAAGTAAGCCTGCACCTTATCGGCAATAACAGCCTTTTGTTCCCTGGAAATTTTGATGACCAAAATGAACGTCCTCCCTCTGTCCTCGATTGTTGGGGGTTTGCGCCACGCCTATTTATTACGGAACGTCCAAGCAAACATAATACAAAAAAACAAAGAGATCAAGGCGGGTTCTAACAAAGCGCGTTTCATCCACGCAAAAAAAGAACCTTTATGCTCATTGAGCATAAAGGTTCGACGCAAGTCGTCTTGAGCCAAATCGGACCGTAATTAGAAAATATGCGATCTATCCCTATTCATCCGCCCCGATGTTCACGGACGAACCCTGTACTCTGGCTTGACCGTCGATATCGTATTCACCAATGATGGCCGTATCCGTCGAACCGGCATCGATCGCCGGCGACGCAGGCTGAAGGTGAAAATCGTTATTCGAAACGTTCAGGAACTTCGGATCGGCAAAGATGGAGTGCGCGTCGTTGCCTGTTTTGGATTTATACGCCGAAAAGCCGGTGTACTCTTTGCTTTTCCATGTCCACGTTGCGTTGGAGCTGCCTCCTGGCGCGAAGTAAAGATTATAATCGACGATATTCCCCGTATTTTTCGTGTATTCGTTATAGATCAGGACATCGGAGGAACTGGCCACCATGATGTTGTTTTTGATGACGTTGTTTTCCGTATCGTACTGAACGTATAGTTGGCCGTTTCCTTCGCCCAAGGAATCGTTTTTATAAAGCGTATTGTTGACGATGCTGCAATTCTTGGTGGAGCCGCGTTCCGTGTCGTATCCGCCCATGGCAATGCCGGTCAAGCGATTTTTGTAAATCATATTGCTGCGCACCGTAATGTTGCTGGTCGACTTGCCGGCATGTTCGGATGCGATTTCGATGCCGATGTCGTTGTTGTAGCTGTAGTTCTGCTCGATGATGCTGTCTTTGCCGCCATCGACGTAAATGCCGCCCGCTTCGGTGCTGCCTTTCTCGTAGGACGGATTGTTGGCGGACGTGACATTGTAGATTCTGTTGCCTTTGATAAGTCCGTTTCGCGCCTGGTCGTAGGCGGCGTTCGGGGACTTGCCTTCAAAGCCGATCACATCGATCCCGATGTTGTCGTTGTCGTGGATCACGTTATTCGTGATATGGAACGTATCGACGTTGCCGTTCACCACCAGCGATTCGCTGGAGCCGAGGACGAGATTGTAAAGCTCGTTGCCGTCGACCGTAATGTTGTTGATGGAATCCGGCGCTTTCGTGCCGTATACGGCGATCCCGTGCGCATCCCTGCCTTCCAAGTCCGATCCTTTCGGGGCAGCGGTATTTTTGATGTCATGGACCTTATTGTTCGATAGGGTAATGTAGCTGCCCGAGCCGTGCACATAGATGCCGACCGGCATAATGCCGTTTTGGGTCGTTGTATAATTTCGGATTTCAAAGCCGTTTATTGTGATGTATTTGGCATCGGTCAGATCGACGATTCCTTCCGTTCCGCTGACCGAGAGCCCGGTGCCATCGATAACAGGTACTTCATTATCATAATTCGAAAACGTGATCGCACCTTGCTCCGCGGACCCGGAACGGGTGATTTTCAGCTTCTGGTTGTATACGCCGCCGCGGACATAGACCGTGCTGCCTGGCACGGCAACGTCGGCTGCATGCTGCAGCGTTTTCCACGGGGAGGCCAGCGTTCCGGCATTCGAATCGTTGCCGTTTGGCGATACGTAATACTCGGCCGTTCCATCCGCCGCGGCTTTGGACGGTGCCGTATTCCCAAGAGAGACCGCCAAGGCGGCAATACTCAGACCCATGATCATACGTTTACCGAATTTCAACATGATTTCAATCAGCTCCTTCAATATAGGTTTTAGAACAAGATTACAAAACCACCTCCCCTCTCTATCGGCTTCGATTCCTTCAAAACTCAGTAACACCGGGTTAGCTCGCCGCAAGGCTATTTTTTTGCCATCAAGCGGGCGATCCCCTCCGCCGTCGGCAAGCTGCCGGTGCCGCCCACGCCCAGCGTCGACAACGCGCCGCATGCATTGGCATAGCGAAGCAGCGATTTAGCCGTTTTTCCATGCAAATACCCATAGATGATGCCGGCATTAAAGCAGTCCCCCGCTCCCGTCGTATCGACGGGCGTCACACGGTATGGCTCAGCCAAAATAACCGTGCCGTCCGGTTCAAGCAGCGAAGCCCCTTTGGATCCTTGCTTGACGGCAATGCGGCCTGCAGTCGGAGGGATTTTGGCAAATGCTTGGCCGAGAGACGCCGACTCGAAAATATGCAGAATCTCTTCCTCGCTCGGAATAAACAAATCGGTATGGACCAACAACGCACATATTCCTTCCCGGTCCCATACATTCCTTACGTCCCATCCCGTGTCGAACGAAGTGCTGACGCCGTGGCTTTGTGCGCGCTTGAAACATTGCGGCCAATGCGGCCTCATTCCGTCCTGCAAATAATAGGAGCCGAAGTGAAGATGGTCTGCTTCCATCAGCAGCGTTTCCGGGACATGCTCCGGTCCGACAAGCGGAATGCTGCCCGGATAAGTCAGCAAACCGCGGTCGGACGGCGTGGAGAAGGACATCGTCACGCCTGTCTGCACGCCGGGCAAACGGACGATATGTTCCGTATTCACTCCCATACGTTTCAATTCGGATATGCAGAACGTCCCGAAATCATCGTCGCCAACGACGCTGACGAACCTGACGTCCGCCCCGAGGCTGGCAAGAGCGCAGGCGGTGATGGCCGAGGAAGAACCGAGGACGACCCGAAAGCCGTCGACGATTTTCTCCCGGTTCCATTCCGGCATAACGTCGCTGCCCGTAACAATGACATCCACGTTCAACTCTCCGACGATGACGACGGTAGGGATGGCCTCCCCTCTTCCCGTTCTGCTCATCGCAAATCCGGGATGAAATCCCGCTCCGCTTCGTACAGTTCTTCGAACATGTCGCTGATTTCTTTAAGGGAACATACGGCGGCCGATAACGGATCCACCATCAGCGCATGCCGCGCCATTTCTTTATCGTTTTCAAGCACGGCGCCGACGGCCAGCTCGAAGAATGCCATATTGGAGCGGCAGAGCGCGGCCAAATGCTCCGGCAGTTCGCCGAACCGGCAAGGGTTTATGCCGTTCCGGTCGATCATGCATGCGACCTCGACGACGCCGTTTTGCGGCAAATTATGAATAAGCCCCTCATTCGGCACATTGCCGTAAATCACTTTCGGTTCGTTCTTCAGCATCGCTTCGATAATAATCGCGGCATATTCATTGCTGGACTCCAGGCTGATCGGGAGTTTTCCTTCAAGCTTTTGCAGGATCTGCTCGTCGTTCTCCTTGCGCCAGATCGGCCAGTTGTTGGCATAGAAGCCGGTTGCCCCATTATAGCCGGAACTGCAATGCTGATCGATCAAATCCTGCCGTTTGCGGTAATACGGAATGTATTCGGAGAAATGTCCGCTCGATTCCGAGACGAATGCTCCCAAGTATTTCATCGCGTCAAAACGCACGGGATCTTTTTTCAGCAGGTCAGGGTCCTTGATTTTTTCGCGAAGCACCGGATATAAGTTCTTGCCCTGATGCGTCAGCTCCACGAACCAGGACATATGATTAATGCCCCCTGCTTTCCATTGCAGTTCTTCGTAAGGAACGCCTGCATATTTGGCAAGCTGTCTGGATGTGTTCTGGATCGAGTGACATAACCCGACGACCGGGATCTCGGTGATCCGGGAAGTAAGCAGCGTCACGGCCGACATCGGATTCGTATAGTTCAAAATAATGCTGTCCGGGCACAACTCCTCGATATCCCGCACGATGTCCATCCAGCTCGGCAGCGTTCGCAGCGTTTTGAACAAACCGCCGGGGCCCAGCGTATCGCCGATGCATTGATTCACGCCGTATTTCAATGGAATTTCGTATTCATACCGAACGGTCTGCAGTCCGCCGACTTCGATCTGATTAATGACAAAACGGGATCCGGCGAGTACCTCTCTGCGGTCGACGGAGGCGATGACGTCCCATCGTTTCCCGGTCATTTCGATGATTTTGAGGACGAGCTTCCGGGCAATCTCCAGCCGATCCGCATCGATGTCGACAAGCGCGATCGTACCGCCCTCCACGCCTTCGATGTTTAAAATATCCACGGCAATTTCTTGCGTAAAAGCGCTGCCTGCGCCGATAATCGTTATTTTCGTCATATGTTCTCTCTCCATTTGGTTTATTTCATGCCGGTCATCGTCAAACCTTTAACGAACTGCTTTTGGAAAATCAGGAACACGACGATGACGGGAATCGTAATTAAGACGGCGGCCGACATCACGACATTGTAATTGACGACATGGGTGCCGTTAAAATAGACCAGCGCGAGCGGAACCGTCATTTTTTCGGTATCGTTCAGCACGATGAGCGGCCATAAGTAGTTGTTCCATGCATTCATGAACGTAAAAATCCCCAGCGCGGACAACATCGGAAAAATAAGCGGCGCGATGATGCGGACCATTAACTTCAGTTCGCCCGCCCCGTCGATTCTCGCAGCCTCGAGCAAATCGTTCGGAATCTCCTCGATAAACTGCTTCGCCAGGAACACGCCGTAAGAGCTGACGAGATTGGGCAAAACGATCGCGGCCAAATTGTTGACGAGCCCAAGCTTGGCGGTAATCAAATACGTCGGAATCATGATGACTTGGAAGGGAATCATCATCGTAGCCAGGATCAGCAGAAACCAAATTCGTTTGCCGCGAAACTGATGTTTGGCGAATACATATCCGGCAAGCGCGCTGGTAAACAGCGTGGCGGCCGTGATGATGACCGAAGTGACTGCGCTGTTCAAGAGCCAGACGCCGAAGGGAGCGTCCGCAAACACCGTACGATAGCCGTCCAGGCTGGGATGCTTGGGCCAAAAGCCGCCTGAGCCCGAAATGATGTCCATGTTGCCCTTGAATGACGAAAGCACCATCCACAGATAGGGGACCAGCATGACACAGGCTGCTACCGCGAGCAAGGCCGTGACGGCAGTATCAAGCCAGACATTTTTGCGACGCATACGTTTTCAGACTCCTTTCAATATTCCCACTGCGTACGGCCCAATCTCAACTGCAGCACAGTGACGATTAATATAATCACGAGGAACAAGGTGGCCAAAGCCGACGCATAGCCCATATTCGAATTGGAAAAGGCCTGGTCGTAAATTTGCAGCGCAAGTACCCTCGTTTCGTTGAAAGGCTCGCCCTTGGTCATGATCTGGAACTGCGGAAATGCTTGAAAATAAGAAATAACGGTTGTAATCGTGACGAACAGCGTCGATCTGCTTAACAACGGCAGCGTCACATGACGGAATAAATGCCAACGGTTCGCCCCGTCCAAAATGGCGGCTTCGTAGTACATTTCCGGAATCGAATCAAGGCCCGCCATGAACAGGACGATGTTGTATCCGATATCGGCCCACAACGTCATCATGATGACCGACAGCAAAGCGTAATGCGGATCGCTCAGCCATTGTACCGGCGCGATGTGGAGCTCGCCGAGGATCATGTTGAACAAGCCGTTATGGTAGTTGAACATCGTGCTCCAGACGATGGCCGTCCCGGCAAGCGGAGCAATGGTCGGAAGAAAAAATACGGTGCGGAATAAATCCTTGAGCCAGCGTACCCGCACCCGCTGAATGGCCATCGCAATCAAAAGCGTAATGACAAGATTGGAAATGACGGTAATAAAGACGAATTTGAACGTGACCCACAGCGATTTCAGGACCACCACGTCCGTAAACATGCGCAAATAATTCGCCGCGCCGACGTAGCGGGCATGATCGCTCATCGGGTTATATTGAAACAAGGACAAAATCAGACTCCACGCAATGGGAAGGAAGGCAAACACGCCGAACAACAGCAGCACAGGCGTTAAGAAAGCGAATACAAATCGCCGCTCGTTGCGGTAACGGCCAGGCTTCTTTCGCATTCCTGCCCGCTTGTTATCGCTTATTACGGTCGCTTCGTTCATTATCCAGACACTCCGATCATTTATGGTTGTCCTGACTATCGTTTATCGCTCTCTCCATCGTTTTGAGACCGTCTTCCACGCTCTCTTTCCCCGCTGCAATCAGTTGAAAATGATCATTCACCTGCTTGAAGAAATAATCGCGGTCCGCGATCGGACCGATCCATTGCCCGTACTGAAGGACGGAGAGCGATGTTTTCATATATGGATTTTCCTTGACGAATTCCGGGTCAGCCGCAACTTCCTTCTTGGCCGGAACGGTAAAGGTGTCGAGATTCCATGCTTTCAAACGATCCTTCTGCGCCATGAATTGAATGAAATCGAGCGCTTCCGCTTTCGCCTTGCTCTTTTGGGCGACGACGGTTCCCCACCCAGATTCCGCCGCAAAAAACGGTTTTTCCGAGGTGAACGACGGCACGGGCACGTAATCGAAATCCTTCACCTGGTAGTTATCCAGCCCCGCCGCGATCGTCCAAGGTCCGCGGTAGGTCATGGCGGAGTTGCCTTGAAAAAAATAATCCGAGATATCCAGCTGGCTGCCGAAGGTCGTCAAATCCGCCACTTTATCGTCGGCGACGAGCGCCTTAAGCGCCATCATCGCTTTGACAGCTTCGGGTGTCTGGAAATTCACGTGCTCGTCTTCGCCCCAGAAATGGCCCTTCTGCTGCAAAATGAGCGAAAGAAACGAAAAGGTGATGTTATCGGAAGATACGAAATCGAAGCCTTTCACTTTCAAGCCTTTGCCATCCCGCACGGTCAGCTTTTTCGCGGCATCGACGAGTTCGTCCCATGTGGCCGGCGGACGGTCGATTCCCTTCTCCTTCAACATCTGCGGGTGAATGAGCATGCCGCCGTTTTCGATGTTGTACTCCATCGGCAGCCCGTACAGTTTGCCGTTCAGCATATAACCGCCGACAGGCGCCGGGTAATACTCCTTGCTCAGCGTCTCCCCGTCCGGAAGCTCGGCAAGCGCGCCGTGACGGGAATATTCCGGCACCCATGTACCGAACATTTCTGCAACGTCGGGAGGGGTCCTCGCCGAAAAAGAGGCTTTTAATTTCTGGTTGTAAATTTCGTAAGGAAAGGTTTGAAATTTGATTTCGACGTTGGGGTGCTCGTTTTGATAGGCTTCAATCTGCTTTTCATAAGCCGCAACGAAAGCGTCTTCCTGATGCGCCCAGAAAACGAGCTTTACCTTGCCGTCAACGCTTGCGTTCGATCCTACTCCTGCCGAGCACCCCAATATTGCAAAATATGCGCAAAAAGATAATAAAATTGCCGCAATTTTTAAAGATCGCACATTCCTCCTCCTTTCAACCTTTATCTAACTTCCCATGGCAATGTCCCTCAATCCATATGGAAAATATAGCGCATTCAACGGATTACGTCAATGGTTTCGATCTCATGTTTTGCGGCAAATTTTCCTCGTGTTTTGTCTGTGTTTGCGCTAAATGCAGTTGACCTCCTATCTCTTTTTACTTAACATAGAATGTGGGATTTTGCCGCAAAAATAGAAGCAATAACATGACTGACATAGCGAAAAAAGGCAGGTTATACGTTATGCCCACATTAAAAGATATAGCCGAACGCGTCGGCGTCTCCATCTCCACCGTCTCCCGCGTGCTGGCCAACGAATCCAACCGCTCGGTCAACAGCCAAACCAAGCAAAAAATTTGGGATGCCGCACGGGACCTTGGGTACCCCGTCAAGCCGGCCTCTCAAGAACAGGCTCCGACGGTCAAGGGAATCGGGTGCATCGTATCGACGATGCAGGATCGCCATTACCATCCCTACTTTTCGGTGATATGCGAAGGCATCGACAAGGAATTGGCTAGAAACGGCTACAAGCTCGCCTTTACCCATACGCAGGAGGAGCTGAAGCGGCCGGAAATTTGGCGGGAAGTGACGGAAGATCCGCAGATCGAAGGAATCATTTTGATCGAAGGCCTCGATGGAAAAATGTACAACCATATGAAAAAGCACGTCAAACAGATTGTCGGCATCGACGTGTCCGATCCGAGCATCCCGACGATCTCCTACGACCGGGTCGAAGCTGCGCGCATGGCCGTTGCGCATCTGGTCGACCAAGGCCACCGCGATATCATTTTCATCGGCGGCACCGGCCTTTCCGGCAACTTTGAGCGGGAAAAGCGTTACCGCGGCTACAAAACCGCGCTGGAGCAGGCCGGTCTCGCCGTCCAAAGGCAGTATGTCCTGAATGCCGAGTGGGAGCCCGACAATGCTTACCGGCTGATGCTGAAATTCCTTGAGCAGCCGCCCGTCGGTCAGCTGCCGACGGCCGTATTCGCAGCCAGCGACATTATGGCCATGGCCGCGATGCGAGCCATCTCGGAGAAGGGCTACCGGATCCCGCAGGACTTCGCCGTCGTCGGCTTTGACGATAACGAACCGTCGCGGTACACGGTGCCCCCGCTGTCGACCATCCACATCCCGGCATTCGAGCTTGGGGTCGTTGCGGCAAAAACGATGCTCCAATGCATCCACTCCCCGTATCCGCTGCCTGTCAAAATTTTGCTGCCGTTTGAACCGATGTTCCGGCAGTCAAGCGATTGGCGCGTACCGAAGCAGCCATAAGCCGGGAATAACCGATTACGGACGTTGGACGGCGGATCGATGCTGCCTCGAGAGCGGACTGGAAACGGGTCCGGAACCGAAAAACTTCCATCACGTCCGATGCGGACAACGAGGCCCTCAACCCCGCGATAAGACGGGATTGAGGGCCTTCCGCTTACTCCGGGAGATGCCCGACATTTCATAATACCGCACACAATGTCGATAGAAATGCGACTTCAATTCGAAGCAAAGACTGCCTTATGATCATAATGCAGCACTAGATTATCATGAAAATAAAGGAGGTGTTTCCCGATTTTAGGCAGCGCTTACATTTGCATAAAAGGAAGTATATTTCCATTATGAGAACGCAAGAGTAGCACAACAGGGACCCAGAGCCGCTCAAAAAAAACTATTGTAAAGGGAGAATGAAAAACGTGAGAAGCAAAAAACGAATCTTGGCCTCCGTTTGCACCCTAACCATGATATGGGGCATGTTCCTTAGTCCGGCGGGATTCCCCGGCCCTGTCCGGGCAGCCGCCGCTCAAAATTTGGCGGCCGGCAAACCTGCGACGGCATCCGGCCACGCCGACGTGTATGTCGCCTCCAATGTAACGGACGGCAATCAGGGCACCTACTGGGAAAGCATCAACAACGCCTTCCCGCAATGGATTCAGGTCGACCTCGGCAAAGAATCCGCCATCAACCAGACTGTGCTGAAGCTTCCCTCCGGATGGGAAAGCCGGACGCAGACCTTAGCCATTCAGGGAAGCATGGACGGAACCAATTACTCGAACGTCAAGGCATCGGCTAACTATACGTTCGATCCGAATGCCGGGAATACGGTCGCGATCGACTTCCCCGCCGTCAATACGCGTTACGTGCGGGTTCACGTCACCGCCAATACCGGCTGGCCGGCCGCGCAGTTTTCGGAAATCGAAATTTACGGCACTTCCGGCGGCGAAGCCGAACCCGGAGCGATCCCGGGCAAAATCGAAGCCGAAAATTATAGCGCCATGAACGGCATCCAAACCGAACCGACGACGGATACCGGCGGCGGCCTCAACGTCGGGTGGATTCATGTCGGCGACTGGCTGGATTACAACGTTAACGTGCAAAACGCCGGCACGTACGCTGTCGAGTACCGGGTGGCCAGCAATGCCTCCACCGGCGAACTTCAGCTTCAATCCGGCCCGTCGACGCTTGCCGCCACGAAGGTGCCGAACACCGGCGGATGGCAAAATTGGCAAACCGTCACTGCATACGTGACGTTAAACGCAGGACCGCAAACGCTTCGCATCTACGCCAGCGGCTATGACTTCAATATCAACTGGATCCGGTTCGTGCCGGACAACGGAGACCATGAGCCTCCTGCCGCCCCCGCAAATCTAGCTTTCACGCAGCCGACCCCGGACACGATCAAGCTGACCTGGAATGCGGCGACCGATAATGCAGGCGTTGCCGGATACGATATCTACGCAAACGGCCAGCTCCGCGGCAGCGTCGACGGATCGACGCTTACGTTTACGGACAATCAGCCTTCGAACGCAACCGTGTCCTATTACGTCATCGCCAAAGACGCCGCCGGCAATTCCTCCGCGCCAAGCAACGCCGTCACCCGGTTCGGTTCGGGAGACAACCACACCGGCCGAGGCGCCAACATGCCTTTCACCATCCTTGAAGCCGAGTCTTCCTCCAACAAGACGAACGGAACGAAACTCGCTCCCAACTTTACCCCGGGCGATTTTGCGGGCGAAGCTTCCGGACGTTCGGCCGTTTACCTGGACGCTAACGGAGAATATGTAGAATTCACCCTCACCTCCCCGGCGAACGCTTTCGTGCTTCGCAATGCCGTTGCGGAGAACACCGCCGGAACGGTCAGCGTGTACGTCGACGGCGTGAAAAAAGGCAACTTTGCCGTCTCGTCCAAATTCTCGTACGTCTATGCCACGCCGTCTACGCTTGGCCGGCTGGGATACGACAACTCGGGTTCCAAGGCGTATTGGCTGTACGAAGATGCCCAGCTCATGCTCGACCAAGTCTATCCGAAGGGCACCAAGATCAAGATTCAAAAAGACCCGGGAGACGTTCCGTGGATTTACGTCGATATGATCGAAACGGAAAACGTCGCTCCGCCCGCCGCTAATCCCGATCCCGGCAAATACGTCCAGGTGTCGAACACCAAATCGATTGAGCAGGCCCTGAACGAATTCAGGCAAGACCCGACCAAAAAGGGGATCTTTATACCGGCCGGCGAATGGACGATTCCTTCCAAGATCTACTTATACGGCCGGGCCACCGAAATTATCGGCGCAGGCCCTTGGCACACCAAACTGATGGCCCCCCAAAACCAAACGAATACCGATGTCGGATTTAATATCGGATCGGAAGCAAACGGTTCAACGATCAAAAACTTGTCCGCCTGGGGCAACTATGTGTACAGGCAGGACGGTCCCGGCAAATTCATCGACGGGAACGGCATGCGGAACGTAACCGTCGAAAACGTCTGGGCGGAGCATTTCGTCTGCCTCTATTGGGGGGTCAACTCTTCCTACAACACGTTCAAAAACAACCGGATCAAAAACATGTTCGCGGACGGCATCAACATGACCAACGGATCGTCCTACAATATCATCGACAACAACTACGCCCGCGGCACCGGAGACGACTCGTTTGCGTTATTCAGCGCGATCGATTCGGGCGGATCCTACAACGTGGGCAACAAGTACACCAACCTCACCGCCACCAACGTCAGACGCGCGGCCGCTTTTGCGGTCTACGGCGGTCAAGGCAACCTGTTCCAGAACCTGTATGGCGCGGATACGTTGACCTACCCGGGCGTGACCGTCAGCAGCCTCAGCTTCGGATACAACACGTTAGGTTTCGGCGATCAGGATACCGTCATCGACGGCGTGACGCTCGACCGCACGGGCGGAGATTTCTGGACCAGCGTCGGGGCCGACGATAAAATCAACGACTACCAGAACTTCGGCGCGATTTGGTTCTACGGCGGCGACCGAAGCTTCAAAAATATCGTCGTCAAAAACGTCGACATCAACAATCCGGTATATTTCGGGCTGATGTTCCAATCAAAATCCCCGGAAAACCTACCGATGGAAAACATCCGCCTGGAGAACATCAACATCAACAATCCGACCCGCTACGGCATCAAGCTTGTAGCCAAAGCGGAAGACGGGCAAGGGCCCGTAGTCGGCGCGGCAAGCTTCACCAACGTTAAAGTGAACAGTCCCGGAATCAAGGCCATTTACGGCGAAGACAAAAGCCCGAACTTTAAGGTGATCCGGGTGTCGGGAAACAACTGGTAAGCAAACGAACGGGCTTCGGCAAGCTGAACACGGCCCGGCCGATCGCACCAACTGGCTCGTATATGAAAAACAATTAAAAGAGAAAGCCTCCACGGAGGACTGTAAGGCGGAATCGAACCGCGGCAGTCCTCCGTCCCCGTTATATGCCCCGCATCCCAAAAGCAAAAGAGGTTCCACCGGGCTGCGCGCCCGTGTGGAACCTCTTTTTGCTTCTTTGGATATCGATTATTGCGCTTTGATCTGGTCGAAAAACTTCGTCTGCACGAGTTTGGCCGCTGCGTCCAGCTGCGCTTTCGAATCCGTTCCTTTCTTCGAGAAGGACTCCTGCACGACGTTGGACATGGCGCCGTAATAGTCCTGCGTTCCGTACTGCGCTTCAGGTTTGCCGTCGATGAGGCTCAGCATTTTTTCGTCATAATGGTAGACGTTGTCGTATTTGGCGTAGATGGCATTGACCTTTTTCGCGTATTCGGAGTTGTCGCTGAAGTAGTTCAGCGGAGCAGGCACGTAATATTTGTTTTTGCCCTTGCGCTCCTGAATGTTGGCGTCGAGGGCTTCCAGGCCTTTATCCGTGAAGTAATCGAACGTGATGTAACGGAAAGCCATTTCCTGCTCTTCTTTCGTCGCGTTCGGGTTGATGACCAAATAGTTTCCGCCCAAAATGCCGATATGCTTGCCGCCTTTTTCCGCCGCAGGCATCGGATAGGCAATGACGTTTTCCGGCTTGAGGCCGCCCTGGTTCAAGGCGGAGTCGATAATATCGTATGCGCCCGCGATGACCATGGCCGTCCGTCCCTGTTGGAACGCGTTAATCGCGTCGCTCCATCCGAGCGCCCAGTCCTGCGGGATCGCGTTCGCTTCCCATCTCAGCTTTTTGTAGAAGTCGAGCGCTCTGACGCCGGCATCGGAGTTGAAGGCCGCCGTATATTTTTCGCCTTCGATGTTTTGGATTTCTCCCCCGGCTTCAAACAGGAAATTGGTCCAGTTCCAGCCGGCCTCGTTGCCCTTGCCCATCGGCGCGATCCCGGAAATGCCCTTCTTGGCGTCCGTGGCGCCTTTGGCGGTGTTGTACATGTCATCCCACGTCCAGTCCATGTCCGGCAATGGAACCTGCTTGGCATCCAAAAGGCCTTTGTTGATGACGGTGGAGGTCACGTAACCGTTTTGCGTGATGCCGTACACTTTGCCGTCCACGATAAACTGGTTTTGCAGGAGCGGGTTCATCTCGTCCTTGTACTCCCAGCTGTTGTAGAGGTCGCTGATGTCCGCCACCCAGCCGTGCTCGACGAGCATTTGGGCTTCGGTCGCGAAGGTGTTGTAGAACGTCGGCGCCTCGTTCGAAGCCATTTTGATGCCGATTTCGTTCACGTTGTACTGCCAGTCGTCCTTGACGATGGTCACGTTCGGATATTTTTCCGTAAACCGTTTGATTTTATCGTCTTCCTGGGCTCTGGCTTCCTTCTGGTCCGGCAGCGGATAGTGGATCTTGATCGTGATCTTTTTCTGCGAGATGTCGTCCGTTTTGGCCGGTTCTTCGGTTTTGCTTCCCGTCCCGCCCGTGCCTTGGGAATCGGTTCCGCTTTTGTTATCCTCCGCCGTTTTATTGCCGCTGCAGGCTGCCAGCATGGCGGCCGACAGCATCAGGCTGAGCAGCAACATGGAAAACTTGCGCATGGAAACTCCCCTTTTCGTTTCAAAGTTATACTTGCCCTTTTATCATAAAAGAGATGATTCGTTCTAACGATGTGCAATCATATGCCCTTCGTGTGCAGGCCTACGATGTTGCCGGATGTTATCCCTTCACCGCGGACAGGCTGACGCTCCGCATAATAAACCGCTGGAACACTAGGAATACGAAAATCGGCGGCACCATGACCATGAACAGGATCGCGAATTTGATGCTGTTGTCCATGCTGCGCGCGTTGATGACGTATTTGTAGATCGCCGTCGCCAAGGTGTATTTCTCTTCACTGTGCAGCACCAGGGACGGCCAGAACCAGTCGTTCCAGGCGCCCGAAAAAATAAAGATCGCCAGCGTCGCAAAAATCGGCACGGACAGCGGGACCGCAATGCGGATGTAGCTGTTGATTTCCGAAGCTCCGTCGATTCGCGCGGCCTCGAAGATCTCCGGATGGATGCCGTCAAAAAAATTTTTCATCAGCAGGAAATAATACGCGCTTGCCCCCGCCGGAAGCCAGAACGCCCAGAAGGTGTTAAGCAGCCCGAGGTCCTTCAGGTTGACGAAGTTCGGAATCATGTAACTCGAAGCCGGAATAAACAACGTCATCAAAATAAAGAAGTAGATCGCCCGGTGATAGGGCACCTTCAGACGCGAAATGCTGAAGGACGCAAGGCCGAGCACGAAAATCGTCATCACCAGGTTGCCGGCGAATACAAACAGCGTGTTTTTCAGGAACATCGGCAGATCGATGTATTCCCAGCCTTCCTTGAAGTTGCTCCAGTTCCACGTCTCCGGGAAAAAATGCGGCGGAAACGTGTTGACTTCCTGATTCGTTTTCAGGCCGTTGAACATCGTCATCAAAATCGGATACAGCATCGTCACGATCATGACGAGGATGCCGAACACCATGAGGCCGTACACGATCCGGTTCAACGGCTTTTTCAGGTCGGAACCGGACAGGATGCCGCGTTCATGCTGCTTGCTCATCTTTCATACTCCTCCTTGTTCAGCTTGTATTGAAGCAGGCCCACCAGGCTGAGCACGATGAACATCAGCATGCCGAGCGCCGTGGCCGTGCCGTAATCCAGCCGCGTAAAGGCGTATTTGACGATGAGCAGCGCATACGTCAGCGTCGCGTTGTTCGGTCCGCCGTCCAGCAAGGCGAGCTGCGACTGGTAAGCCTGCGACGTGCCGATGACCTGCAAAATGAACATCAGGATGATCAGGCTGCGCATCGAAGGAAGCGTGATGTGCCGAATCCGGCTCCATACGCCGGCGCCGTCGATCTCGGCCGCCTCATACCAATCCCGCGGAATGCTGAGCACGCCGGCCAGGTAAATCAGCATCGCCGACCCGAACTGCTGCCACGTCTCCATGAACACGATAGCGATCATCGACCAGCGGCTGTCCGAAATGAACGACACCGGATCGACGCCGAGCGAGCTGAGCAGCCCGTTGATCGGCCCGACCGGATCGTACATCCATCTCCACATTCCGTACAGCACCACGCCGGGCACGACGAACGGCAAATAGGCGGCGATGCGCGCGAAGCCTTGGAACCGGCGCAGCTCCGAAATCGCGATGGAAGCGACGATCGGCACCCAAAATCCGATAATGACCGTCAGCAGCATGTAATACAGCGTATTTTTGATCGCCGTCCATACGTCAGGATCATGGAACACCCGGACGTAGTTGTCCAGGCCGACAAAGGTGTTGCCATTGACGAAATCGATCTTGTAAAAGCTGTACAAAGCCCCTTTGGCGATCGGCACCCATAAAAACAAAATAAAAATCACGACAGCCGGCAGCAAAAACATGTATCCCCAAAAGTGCTTTTTCAAAAGGCCTCTTCTTTTGGACGATTGGTTCTCGATGGCCGGCTGCCTCACCAAACCTGGCTCCCCCATGGTTCTCCCTCATTCCTTGTTGATTTCCAGCTTACGTTTCATTGTAGGAAAGGGAGCTGCCCTGGAACATGTCTAGTTCTATGTGAATTATGGTTGATCTTACTTCTTCTATTTCTTCAGGTCGCTCGGGCTGACGCCGTAGTACTTTTTGAAAATTTTGCTGAAATGCTCCGGCGATTCGTAGCCGACCCGCTCGGCGATTTCGTAGCGGCGCAGATCGGTGTGCAGCAGCAGCGACCGGCTTTCCTCCATCCGCAGCTTCACCACGTATTCCCACAGGTTAAAGCCGGTCATTTTTTTGAATAAATAGCTCAAATAGTTCGGGCTGACATGGTTGCGCCTTGCGACCTCTTGGATCGTGAGCCCTTTTTGGCAGTAGTTGTCTTCGATGTAGGCTTTGGCCTGCTCCACGATGCGGTTGCTCTGGGTGGAAAGCTCGTCGGGGTTCGGGTCGCGGGCATAGTTATGCCAGCTGAAATCGCCGTAATAAAAAACGTGGTAATCGCCGTGCTCCCGGGCCCAAAGCATCGCCTTGTCGGCCTGGCGGCTGAGTACGTGGACGAACTGCAGCCCTTTCAGGATCTGGCTGATGCCGACCGTGCACTCCATTTTCAAATATTTGCCGATATGATGGTGCATGCTCCGGCCGATCATCTCCAGCTGGCTGATCCGGTTCGCATGCTGCTCCTCGTATGCCTCCTCGCTCCATTGCGCCAAAATATTGATGCTGCGGTCGGGCGCATAAAACACCCGCGCATCCAGCTCCCGATCCAGCAGCTCCTGGATGATGTTCAGCGAAGCGTACTGCATGAGCGGAATGTCCTTTTCCGGAAACAGGTTTTCCCCGTCCGTCCCGTTCAAGGCAAGCTTCACCTTGATGACGGCGAAATAAGGTCCGGCAATCCCGATGCTTTCGTAATACGGCTGCTCGGGATACGGCTCATCCGGATGTTCGACGGTTTCCGCGAGCAGACGGTTCAGCGGCTCGTTAACCTCCGGCTGCGGTTCCTCCATGCGAAAATCCCCTTGGCCGCCCGACAGCACCTCTTCCGTGCGCGGCAGCGGCTTATCCATCTTGAGCAGCACGCTGCGCACCGAGTCGAGAAACTGCTCGCTGTTCAGCGGCTTGATCAAATAATCGCGCGCCCCCAGGCGGATGGCCATCTGCGCATACTGAAACGTCTCGTGCGCGGAAATGATGATCGTCTGCACCCAAGGTTTGACGATTTTGGCTTGATGCATCAGCTCGATCCCGCTCATTTCTCCCATTTGGATATCCGTGATGAGCAGATCGATATCCTCCAAGCGAATGTAATCCAGCGCTTCTTCTCCGCTCCCCGCCGTCATGATTTTGCCGATGCCAAGGCCCGAAGCGTTCAAAAGCCCGGCCAGCCCTTTGCAAATCAGCGGTTCGTCATCCACGACCAAAATGTTGTACATCGCTTTAGTGCCTCCTTTTAATCCTCCTGCCTCGTGATCTGCAGCGATACGGTGACCGTCGTGCCTCCGCCTTCCCGCGCCTCGTACGCCAGTCCGTATTCGGGCCCGAAATGCAGCTGCAGGCGCTGGTGAATGTTGCGGATGCCGTACCCTTTCGCGGGATTCGGCGAATCGTCGCCGAGCACTTTGCGGATCGTTTCGTAATCCACGGGTTTGAAGCCGTTGTCCGAAATGCGGATGTACAGCACGCCCCGGCGCTCTTCGGCGGCAATACGGATTTCCCCGTCTTCGCCCATATTTTTAATGCCATGAATGATCGCGTTTTCGATCAGGGGCTGGAGCGTGATTTTCGGAATGTGGACTGAATACAAATGCTCCGGTACGTCCATTTCGACGCGGAAAGCATAATCGTACCGGTTCTGCTGCAGCTTGATGTAAGCCGTGGCATGCTCGAGTTCCTCTTCCAGCGTAATCAGCTCCCGCCCGCGGCTGAGGCTGATTTTCATCAGCTTGGACAAATCCTTGATCATTTCGGCGGAAGTTGTGTTCCCTTCCATCATGCTTTTCCAGTAGATGCTTTCCAGGGTGTTGTACAGCAAATGCGGGTTGATCTGCTGGTATAAAAGCGAAAGCTGGAATTCCTTCTGCTTCAGGTCCATCGCGTATTGATAATGGATGAGATCGTTCAGCCTTCGCGCCATGTCATAGATCGTGGAGATCAGCACGCTGACCTCGTCGTTTCGTTTCCGCAGCGGGGTCTGCGGCACGATCTGGCCGGGTTCGTACCTGCGGACGAAAAACACCAGCTTTTGCAGCGGCGTCATCAGCGACCGCCAGAAATACAAAATGATGATCAGGCCGACGATAAAATAAGCGATCGAAATGACCAGAATGACCCGCTTGATTTCGTTCTGCTGCTGAAGCAGGGCTTTGACGGGCACTTTGTAGATCAGCTTCTGCTGAAGCACGTAATTGTAATCCGCCACGTAGATGAAATCCTTCGCGATGACGTCCTTGACGCCAATGGCGGAATTGCCGGGGTCAAGCTCCGGCGGCAGGTCGAGCACGCCCGTTCTCCCTTGTTCCGTCGTCGTCAAAATATGGTTGTTCCAATCCGTGAAATAAATCTCGCCTTCCGGCAGTGACACCGTTTTCAAGGATTCGCCGATCCGGGCATCGACGTTGGACACCGCCAGCACGCCGATCGTCCCGCCTTTGTAGATGTTGTTGATCGCCCGCACGTAAAGAAGCGTCTGCTGATCCTTCTGTCCCTTCACGGGAGGCGAAAGATGATCCGTCAGCCTCAAATAACCGTTCCCTTTGCGGGAAACGGCTTCGTCGAACCATTCCGGCTTTTCCTTCTCGCTCGAAAAGAAATACAGCCCCGACTTTTTCGATTCCGGGTAATAAGGGGCAAAAAAATAAGCGTTATCCGGATCGTACACGTACAGCGAATAATACAGCGGCTCCCGCTCATCGGTCTCCTGCGAGTAGGTATTGAGCATGACCTCGATTTTTTCGTAATTTTTCACCCGGGTCAAAATCGTTTCGTCCCCGGCCGTGCTGAGCTGCTGAATCATCGCATTTTGCAGCACGGTGGACGTCACCTTGTTGATCGTCTCGATATCCCGGCTGATGAGCTTGAAGTTTTGCTTGTTCAACTCGATGTACGCATTGGTCACGTGGCGTTTCAACACTTGCCCGGCCTTGCCGTTGCCGTAACTGTTCAGGATAAAAAGCGGAATGACGAGCACCAGAAACAGCAGGATCATCTGCTGCTTGACGTTCATTTTCGTTAACGGGTTCCGCAGCTTCATCTGCCAACACCTCCGCCCTTTCAATATATCAGTTCTAAAATCGGGCCAGTATGTGCATTTCTACGATCATCATGGGCATTTCCACATACGCGGCGTTTGTCAGAAAATGTAACTCTAGTGTAAATCATTTTGGGATGCTTGCCAGTTTTTTTATGGTAAAAACAAGCGGCGAACGAAAAAAGCGGAGCAAACGAACAAATGAAGAATTTTCCTGTTTTTGATATGATGGCATAGAGGTGAGTCCGATGATGATTCGAGAGCAATGTACCTGCCCTTTAGAGGTTGTACATGACATTATAAAGGGCAAATGGAAAACCATGATCATTTATCAATTAAAAGACGGGAGCATGTCCTTGGCCCAACTGGAGAGGGATATCGACCAGATCACCCAAAAGATGCTGCTGCAGCATTTAAGAGAGCTCAGGTCTTCCGGAATCGTCGATAAAATCAAAACGGAGGGTTATCCGCTGCATGTCGAATATTACCTTACCGAGCGCGGAAAAAGGCTGCTGGACGCGGTGTTGATCATGCAGGAAATAGGCATTGATTACATGGTGGAGATGGGGCAAACCGAACTTCTCGACCGCAAAGGCATTCCATACCCACAAAAAAGTGGGTAATTCACGGTACGTCATACCGGTACTATAATGCGTGTAGAAACCAACTTTTCTACGAGCAAAGGAGCCATGTACCATGAATACTGCATTTATATCGGTAGACATTCAGAACGATTATTTCAAAGGGGGCCGAAACGAGTTATACCATCCCGACCAGGCGTTAACCCATGCCCAAGAAGCATTGGCGCTGTTCCGGGAAAAGAACCTGCCCATCATTCATATTCAGTGCATTCTTCTGGATGAGCAGGCCACGTTTTTCCTCCCCGGCACCGAAGGAATCCACATCCATGAAGGCGTAAAACCTCGATCCGACGAAAAAGTGATCGTCAAACATACGCCGGACAGCTTTTTTCAAACCGAATTGCAAGAGCATCTTGAATCGATCCAAGCAAAGCGGTTGGTCATTTGCGGCATGATGAGCCACATATGCATCGATTCGACGGTTCGAAGCGCAAGCCGCTTGGGATATGAAGTGGTGCTGCTGGACGATGCGTGTGCCACCAGGGACTTGGAATGGAACGGTGCCGTGATTCCGGCCCAAACCGTCCATGATGTTTTTATGGCATCGCTGCAGGGTACGTTTGCTCAAGTCATCCCCACAAGCAGCCTTCGCGACATGATTTAGGCATACATGATAAGAGGCTCCTTTTGTCGCGTTACCGCGCGGCAGATATGCTTTTGAACACGGAACCATAAAAAAGAAGCCTGGAGCAAATCTCTGCTCTCGGCTTCTTTTCAACTAAATAACTCAGCAGCTTTTTCCGCCGTTTTTCCCCGGGTTCATCGGGTTCTTTCCTTGATCTTCCGCCAGCTTCTCGCCGAATTGATCCAGCCGTCCAGGGGAAGAGGCAGGTCCGTCATTCTTCGGTTTGTTGTTTCTTCCAGTCATAACGTTCACCTCCATACATAACATGAGCGCCTGACCTTGTTTTCATACCCCGAGCTTGATCTCACGATCCCATAGACTGATTTAACCTATCCTTCCGTCAAAAACGTCAACATCTTTATCTAAGACGATACAATTCGTCGATGCGCGGCCGGTCGACGGGAACCGTCATGTTCAATTCCTGCATGAAATGTTTCCGAATCTCCCCGTTCTCGTCCAGCGCATACCCGCCAAAGGTCGCGCCCGGATTGGCAAAGACGGGCATAAACGGCTTGATGGTGACGGATTCGGGCGCTTCCTTGAAGCGATCCAGCACGATATCGAACGCTACCGTCTTTCGGTCCGGATAAATCCCTTTGCCGCCGATTTGATTTCCCTTTTCGCCGTTGCTTCCGACCACCTCAAAAAGCAGGTTGCCCTTCTCGGCATCGGTCCATTCATGGTCGGCATGGACTTCCAGCCTCAGGATCGTTGAAACCGGCGAGAATTCCAATTCTTTTACCGTCATGGATAGCCCGTTCCACGTTTTCTGTTCACCGGATGAAACGGTCACGCGATCCGCCTGTTTATAGACAGGGAGCGTGATCACGAAAGGATCCTTGAAGCCTTCCAGGGTAATCTTCAATGTGAGCGAAAATTCGTCCGGCAAATGCGTGGAATTCGGGACCGAGCCATTGCTGTTGTTAAAGACATGGAACAACACCGCGTCGTCATCGGCCGACGGTTCCCATGTCAAGTCCGGACGGTACGCTCCCGGAAAACTATTCATCGCAACGCCGTCCACGAACATTTCGGCATCTTTGATCGCTCCCTTTTCGTAGACGATTTTTGATTCGCCGCCCGAACGAACTTCTTTATAATCGGATATTCCTCCGTGAAAATCTCCGCCCTCCCGTTGAAGGGAAAACGACAGAAGCGTGCCGTCGAATACGACCTCGCGTATTTTAAGAACCGTTCCGTCATGTTCGTCGTAGGCCTCGGGATTCGATACAAGCCCCTGTTCTTCCGCCGTCCGCAGTCCCAATTCGTCCGCAAGCTTAAAAATGCCGCCGACGACAGGGATCTGTTTCATCGTTTGAGCCATCGCCGGAGAAACGAAGCCGCTTCCCAAAACCGCGATCAAGGCGGCAGCCGACGCCGCTGCAGCGATTTTGCCGGTTTTCTTTCGTTGATGGTTTCTTCCCGGCTGCGCGCCCCCTTCCATTTCGGCCAAAGCGGCGTAGATTTCATCCTGCTTGCGGCGGATCAGCTCCGGAACCTCCGCGGCGATTTGCTTCTTGCCGGATTGTGTCAGTTCACGTTCCAAATCAAACAGGCTCATAAGATAAATCCCCCTCCTTTCCGTTTTTCATTTGATCCGCCAAAATGCCCCTTGCCCGGTGCAGGCGCGCCCGGACGGCACCGTTCGAAATGCCGAGAATTTCTGAAATATGCTTAATCGGAAGATCCTGATAATAAAACAGATGAATGACGATTCGAAGCGACTCGTCCAACCGGCTCACCGCCTCCTGAAGATCCACCTTCTGATAGCTGCCATAATAAGCCTCCGAGGTTTTCGCTTCCGGAAGCTCGTCCATCACCACGGTCCGCTGCCTGTTACGCAGCAATTGATTGCATTCGTTGATAAGAATCCGGATCATCCATGTCTTGAAATATTCAGGTTTTCTTAAAGTCGACAGCGATTTATAGGCTTTCAGCGTTGCCTCCTGCATCGCATCCGCGCAGTCTTCGTCTCTTCCCAGAATGGACTTAGCCAAGCTGTACAGCCGGGGCTCCAGATCGCGCATGATACGGACGAACGCATCCAGGTCTCCCTTCTGCGCCTTCTTGACTTCAAGTGCCATGGTTACCACGTTGCTTTCATCTCCTTTTAAAGGCCCTCTATGGATTAGATGGTCCGGAGGCGCGAAATGTTATATGGAAAAAATTGCGGCAGAACGAAGAATCCCTTCCCGGCGAACAGGTGCCTGCCGGAAAGGGACCGCGATGTTTTCAAAATTCATTGAACCCTAAAAAAAGTGTAGGATAAGCCTTTTATTCTGCTGCTTCTATTTTATCTTGGCAGTCATTTCGAGATCTTTCAAGTATTCCATCACGACTTCGCCTTGGTCATCTACCTTGAATGCGCCGGATGTGGCGCCCGGTTCCTCAAAGACGGGTTTGGCCGGCTTAATCGTAATGGACTTGATGTTTTTCCCCTGCATATCCAGGAAAAAGTCGTAGTACATGACCCCCTTGGCCCCGTTTTCGTCGGTGCCTCTTCCCCCCGATAACTGCTCGATTTTACGGCCTTGATCGTCATAAAAATCGTACAGCATCGTCGTGTTCGCGTCCATCCCCGTAACGATCAGCTGCAGTCTCGCGGAATGCGAAGTCACGTTTGCCTTTTTGAATGTGATGGAGGTTTTACCCGATTTTTTCGTGATGTTCGGATTCAGCTTCTGCACCGTGCCTGCATTTTTTTGTACGGGAACGTTCAGCGTATACGGCTTGTTGACGCCTTTCAGCGTAATCTTCGCCGTGAGTTTGAAGTTGTCCGGCAAAGCCTTCAGGCTGGCTATATCTCCGAGATAAGTCGCATCGGCCATCGTGATGAGCGCTTTGTCCGGGCCGGAGCCCGCTTGCCAAGTAACGTTGGGGCGCTCCCATAGCTTGGACCCGCCGTACGCATTGGCGGAGATACCGTTAATAAAGAGTTCCAGGGATGTAATCGCTCCTTTTTCCTGAACGCTTTCTTGTTTTTGATCATCCCATTTCCAGTCGGTCATGCCTCCGACGAGGCCCTTGCCGTTACGTTCGACTTCCAGCTGAACGACGTTGCCGTCGTATGTCGCCTTGGAGATGCGCAGGGAAATGTCTTGCTGAGTCACGGTGCCGGAAACGGATTTGGTTGCCTGAGCCTGGGCGGCGTAAGCTGTCCCCCATACGGCTCCTCCCAATACGCAGCTGGCCAAAACGGCGGCGCTCATCACTTTATATATCGGCTTCATCTATAGTTCCTCCTAAACATTTCAGTATCGTTCGAGGGCCCTCTATAGGATTAGATGGACCGGGGACCGGAAATGTTATACGGCGTTTGCGTAGGCATGGCTCAAATTGTCATTTTCGTTCGCCCTTTAACCTTGGCGCCTTCCGTGCAATTTTGAGTCGGGAGGAGGATGTGAATGACGGTGCCTTTCGCTTCCGGATCGAGCCAAATCCGCCCGTCATGCCGCTCGACGGCGCCTTTGGCGATGGATAGTCCCAGCCCGCTCCCGCCGTCGCTCCGGCGGGCCCGGTCGCCTCGAACGAACGGCTCGAACACGGTTTCTTTCACTTGGTCCGAGATCCCCGGCCCGTTATCTCCTACCGTCACCCGAACGCTTTCTTCCGAAACCTCCAGCGATAGCCATACACGGGCGCCCTCCGTATTGTACTTCAACGCATTGGCCAACAAATTCGTGACCGCCCGGCGTATCAGCCCCTCGTGGCAGCACACCCTGACCGGCGTTTCCGGAATCCGGACATCGAAGGCGATGCCTTTTTGCTCAAACGAATCATATAGATCGGCCGCCGCGGTACGGCACAGTTCCGCCAAATCTTCGGTCCTGCGCTCGTACGCCGGCTCCAAGCTTTCAAGCTTGGTCAGCTCGAACAAGTCATCGACGAGCGAAGCGATGAACTTGGCTTTCAAATAAATGCGGTTTGCGAATTCGAACCGTTGCGTTTGGTCCTGCTCCATGCCGAGCCGCAGCACTTCCGCATAACCTTGGATCGTCGTAATCGGCGTTTTGAGATCATGGGAAATATCCATCATCATCCGGCGGCGCCCTTCTTCAAGCTTCCGTTTTGCCGCCTCGGCCTGCTTGAGCCTGTCGGCCATGCGGTTGAAGCGAAACTGGAGGTCCATCAGCTCCCGGTCGGCCCGATAAAAAAGCCTCTCGTCTTCCCTCCCTTCGGCGATGCGGTCGAGTCCGCGGGTTACCGCGGCGAGCGGCTTCGTAATCCGTTTGGCCGTGATCCGGCTGTACAGCCATACACTTGCCAAAAACGCGGCGGCGAACCACAACAAACCCCGCAGCAGAAAACCGACAAATACGCCGGTGATTTCGGCGTTCGTCTTGACCAACCGGCTTTCCTTCTGAACGGCCCCGCCCGGGATCGCAACAAGCAGCCGGTATGGCCGGCCGTCAGGCGCAACGAAAGGCGCCAAGGAATAGCAGGCCGAACGGTTTCCATCATAAAACATCGCGTACACCTCCTCCTCCGTATAAGCGGATTTGGCTTTTTCCTTGCCGCTGCCGCGCGAAAAAACGACGTGCAAATCGGAATCCAGCACCTGAATGTAACCGCCCAAGGATTGAACGGTTTCATAAGGGATCTTTTCCCAATCGTCCCGGATCAAATGGCTGGCTTCCACCATAGGCAGCGTTTGGTTCAAGTACTGGTCCCGCGCATCGTACATGCCTTTGTACACCATGAAACCAATGATGCCGAGAATGACGGAAAAAAGGACGTAATTCAGCATTAAGCCCGCATGGACGCTGCGCATGTTCCTCATGGCGCCACGTCCCTTGGATCCAGTTTGTATCCCAGCCCTTTAATGGTCACGAGAAACCGCGGTTCCCGCGGGTCGTCCTCCAGCTTGTCCCTCAGCCTGCTGATCTGAACCATGACAGTGTTGCTGTCCTCCAGATAAGGCTCGTTCCATACGTTTTCGTATATTTGGCGTTTCGTGAATATCCTTCCCGGCGATTCCATCAAAAGCTTGAGCAGCTTATATTCGAGCGGCCCAAGCGCAATCTCTTCGCCTCGTTTGTACAGCATGCAGGCTTCGTGATCCAGCTTCAGCGGCCCGCAGACGGTGGCAAGCTTCGGCGAAGCACCCTCTCCGCCGGCCCCTTTCAGCTCATAATAACGGCGAAGCTGGGCTTTGATTCTCGCCACCACCTCGATCGGGCTAAACGGTTTGGAGATGTAGTCGTCCGCCCCGATCCCAAGCCCGGTCACCTTATCCACGTCACCGCCCTTGGCCGACAAAATGATAACGGGGATCGTATGTTTTTCCCGGATCCGCCCGATCAGCTGATAGCCGTCCAGCTCCGGCATCATAATATCGACTACGGCCAGGTCCACCTGTTCCTGCTGAATGATCCTCCATGCCTCCTGCCCGTTTCCCGCCACGATCACGCGGCAGCGCTCCCGCTCCAGAAACAGTTTCAGCAGCTCCGCAATCTCCGGCTCGTCATCCGCGACAAGAATCGTACGCTCCTCAATCTCTCTTCGTTCATGCATCGATATGATTTCTTCCTCCACTTGTATGTTGGCGGCTTGTCCGCCCTATTCATTTAAAAATATACATTGCTATGATCGTCCCATGCGAAACGAATGTCAATTGTAAGGATAATGTAAGGTTGGCTACAGATGGGCTACAGTTTCGATTGATACGCTGATGGTACACATCCAAGACAGGAGGAAAAACATGCGAATCTGGGAAATTGCCTTATTCATCGCGAACTTTACGCTGATTCTCGGCAGCGTTCTGGTTACTAGGAAACGGGGGCCCTCGTTTTACGGGTATGCCTGGGCTACCGCCGCAACGGCAGTTCTTAGCTTGGTTCAAATAATCGCCGAAGGATATCGCTGGCAGATGCTTCCGGTCTACGCAGCCAGTCTTGTCACCGGAGGCTTGGCCCTGCGCCGCCGGCATACGTCGCGAAAAGCGGAGGCCCGGGCAGATACGCTGCCGGAAAAACCGCGCGCCGCAGTCAAGGGACTCCGCCGCGGAATCGTGGCGTTCCTGTTTCTCGTATATGCGGGAGTGTCGGTCGCGCTGCCGACCCTTCTGCCCGTCTTCGGTTTCGCCAAACCCCAAGGGCCGTACCCGGTAGGAACCACGACGATGATGCTTGAAGATCCAAGCAGGGAAGAACCGGCCACCGCGGACCCTGCCGATCGCCGAAAGCTCATGATTCAAATCTGGTATCCGGCCCAAGCCGGTACCGGAACGGGGCCGGCCCCCTACATCGAGCACCTGCCGGAAATATTGGACGGCTTGCGCCAGGCGATCACCCTTCCCCCGTTCCTGCTGGGCCAGCTCAAATACGTGCATACCGATGCAATGCAAAATGCGGAACCATCCAGGGAACAGGAACGTTACCCGGTGCTGCTGTTTTCCCACGGATTAACCGGGTTCCGGAACCAAAACACGTTTCAGGTGGCGGAACTCGCCAGCCGCGGATATGTCGTGGTCGGCATCGACCATGCCTACGATGCGGCCGCCGTCGTTTTTCCGGACCATACGGCCACGCTAAAGCTTGAACATACATCCGGCTTCGACGCTTATGTGGACAAAAGCAGATTATGGGTCCAGGACGCCAAATTCGTGTTGGATCAACTGCAGCGTTTGAACGATCCGAGCCAAAAAGGGATGTTTTCCGGCAGGCTCGATCTAAACAAGGTCGGCATGTTCGGACATTCATTCGGCGGCGCCACGGCAGCGCAAATGCTGCTGGCGGATGGACGGGTCAAAGCAGCCCTGAACATGGACGGCACGCTTTACGGCAAGCCTGTGCCGGAAGGCGGCTTCGGCAAACCCTATCTGCAAATGAACGCGGAGCTGAGCATCAGCCGGGACGTCTTCGACAAATCGCTGGATCAGGCGATCCAGCAATCCGGCCGCAGCCGGGAGGATTACGAACAATTTTGGGACGAGTCCGCGAAACGACGCCAGCGGGCCACTGCCTCGAGCGAGGCGTATTCGGTCACTTTTGCCCACGCGAACCATATGAGCTTTACCGATTTTTATCTGTTCTCGCCGCTGCTTCACCCGAAAGGAGCCGAACCGAGGCAGACGCAAGCTTCGATCAACGCGCTCACCGTTGCATTTTTCGATCGTTACGTCAAGGGAAATCCCGGTCCCTCCATCGAGGAGGTTGCCGGCCGCCTTCCGGGCGTAACCATGCCATAGCCGCACAACGTATCCACGTACCGCAAAGAAGCCCCGGGCATGCCTGCCCGGGGCTTTGGTACGTCTTTAGCTTAATATGTTTTGTTTGTGCAATTTCCGATCCGGATTTTGCAGTAACGCGGGACCGGTTTTGCGTTCGATCGCTTTGTGAATGAAATACAGGCTGATCCCTGCAGCCGCCTCGTCCCCGTCCTTCAGCCGTTTTTAGCACCCAACTTATTCATCGGCCGTCCCATAATCTTTGATCGTTAGGTTGACCTCATACCGGATCGGAACCTCGCTAAAGGTTTGATCCCAATCTTTTTTGACTGTTTTCCATACATGAGGATATGCAATTCTCAATTTGTTTCCGAAGCCGGCAACGTCCGTTTTGTATTCATGCTGAATTTTATCCAATACATTCTCTACTAAACGCTCCACCTCTTCTTCGGCCGCTTTTTCCGCTCTTTTCAAAAAGTCCGTTTCGATGGTTTTCTCCGAAACCACCCAATGCTCGGCGATTCTTCCTTCAGACTCGATTTCTATTTTAAATGAAATGTTGTTTCCATCAACGCGGGGCTTCATTTTGCTTTTCATGGACAACACCTCGTATACTATGGGCTCACCTGTCTTTTTGTCCACGCTTTTAACCAAACCGCCCTTCCCCTCTCCGATGATCCACGTTAAGCCTTCCAATTCCTTTTCATTCAAAAATCCGCGCAGCTTTCTGGTTTTCCCTTCAATGACGGCAGCTCCTTCAAATTTTATGTCGCCACTCGCCGACGAGACGACATTTTGCAATAGAAAGCTGGTCCCGGAATGCAGCTTCCCCTCGATCTTGGTCAGTGTTGTCGGTGGTAATATCTTGGTGGTTCTGCCGTGGCCATGTGTCATTTCAACCAGTTTAAACGCTGGAACTTCCATCGGCTTTTTCGAATCCAGCGTTTGGCTCGCCCGGTTCTGAGCGATGAGAAGGAGGCAGCTTGGCCTCATTTCCTGTTCCCTAATAAAAAAATCCAAGATCTTTTGCAGATCCAAGGTACGTGCAAGATCCCCGCCAATAATAATCACTTTTGAATGCTCGGCAAAGGCGCGCTTTTCGATTCTTAATATCATATTGCGTAAGGTCGGGAGGATCGCATCTCCGGTTTCGGAAACGTTGTTATAAGCCTTGGGTTGTGAAGAAGCGTTTTTTGTGCCTTTGCCTGTCGTCTCTGCGGTGACAAACTGATTGGTTATCGTAATTCGATCCCGGCGGGGAGGCCCGCCTGCTTGTCCAGCAGATTCTTCCCGGGACTCCTCCTGTGTGTCCAGATCCAAAGAAGTGCCTACAACCAGGCCTAAATCTTCAATTTCTTTACTGCTCCAGCATCCTGTAACAGACAGGAGTGTAAGAACCAACAGCGAAATCAAAAGGTTTCGTACCGTAACGTGCTTCAAGCTTTTCCACCTCTCACGCTCGATACCAGAAGCAAAATGACTGGCAGTACGGCAAATAATAATAACGCGGCATTGCCGACCATATCCCCGAATTTAAACAGGTCATTGATATCTTTTGGAACCATGGCAATGAGATAAACAACCGGAACCAAGCCATAAACAAATGGGCGAATCTTCTTTTTGA
The DNA here is from genome assembly GCF_057546105.1 of Paenibacillus sp. YAE3. Lineage (NCBI taxonomy): Bacteria > Bacillati > Bacillota > Bacilli > Caryophanales > Paenibacillaceae > Paenibacillus > Paenibacillus sp. YAE3. The sequence continues at coordinate 205,525 of NZ_BAAIYF010000001.1, forward strand.
AAAGTTGGGACAAACCTAAAGCAGCCGCATAGTAGGTAATCGTAAAGGTCGTGAATATTTGCATAATCCATATGACAAGCAACAAAGATTCAAACCGTTCAAAGATCAGACCGGGGATCTCGAAACTTCGCATCAGCTCCAGCGTAGGCCATGTACTCATGACCGCTCCGTCGATTGACAGGGCTCCGATGACCATGACAACGGTGATGACGTAAAAAAGCAAAGGGATGAATACGCCAACCAGAACGACTTTTGCGGCTTTGTCCGGCTGTTTCATGGATGCTACAAGGAGCAGCATAATTTCACAACCTAAAAAAGCGAGCGTAGTTGTCTTGATTCCCTTGAGCATAGGGACAACTCCCAATCCCAATACGGGACGGAGATTATCTATTTCAAATATGCCTAAACTCAAAAAAGCAACCAGTAAAAAAATGATGATCGTAATAGGAAATATAATTTCGAACAATCGGGCGATCGCATTGATTCCGCCTATGATCAGATAAAGACCTATCCATATAAAAGGAAGGATGATGGCCCAGGTGGGGGTGCCTTCCAGCAAAAAAAGCCCGGTTACTTCTGCCATCGTTCTGACTTCATATGCAGAAAGAGTAAAAAAGTAACCTATAATAAGTAAACTGAGGAACCCGCCCACCCACGTTCCTACAATTTCCTGGCTGTATTGATAGAAAGTTTTTGCGGGGTATCGCTGGTTTAATTTCACGATGATCAGCCCTATGATCATGGCGATGATCCCGCCCAAAATAACGGTGATCCACACATCGGGTGTTTTCACCTTCTCCACGGATGTTCGGGGGAGGGTGAGGATCCCGGCTGCAAGAATGTAATTGACGAGGATAACCACTGCCTGCAAATTCGTAATTTGGCTTTTTGGACTACTCATGTTGGTTTTATTTCCTTTCATAAAGAGCTATCCTTTACGCATGGAATCTTTCTTATGTATCGCCTTCCGAAAGCGTCTCATTTTCACAAGCGGCATTCGAATCATAAAGTCTTTCCAATCACTTACTCGATACGGAACGACCGGCGTAATAAAGGGAACGCCAAAACTCTTCAGCCTCACTAAATGGCTGCAAAGGAAAAGGAAAAACAAAACCACCCCGTACAATCCATACACCGCCGCGAAAAACATGGCTGCAAAACGAAGCATGCGAAACGAAATTCCGGCGCTGTATTGAGGGATAGCGAAGGAGGAAATCGCCGTCAACGCCACCACGATCACCATAATAGGACTGATAATTCCCGCTTGTACGGCTGCTTCTCCTATGACTAATCCGCCAACGATCCCCATGGCCGGACCAATAGGTGTAGGCAATCGCAGACCGCCCTCCCGCAGGATCTCGATCGAAACTTCCATGATCAGGGCTTCGATGATGGCGGGAAACGGTACCCCTTCCCTCGTGCCCATGATGGACAAGGCCAGTTTGGTAGGGATCAACCCTTGGTGAAACGAGACGAACGAAATATACAGGGAGGGTCCAAAAAGCGAGATAAGGGCTGCAAAATATCGTAATAAGCGGATGAGGAAACTCGGCATCCAACGATCATAATAGTCTTCCGGTGAGTGCAGCATCATACTTAATGACACAGGAACGATCAATGCGAAAGGCGTCCCGTCCAACAAGATGGCAACTCGTCCTTCCATCAAGGCACTGTATACGCGGTCGGGGCGCTCCGTATTCTGTACTTGCGGAAAAGGACTGAGGTAATTGTCCTCGATCAGCTGCTCTACATAGCCTGATTCCGGCACATCATCGAGATTGATTTTTTTGATTCTTTTCTGAACCTCTTCCACCAAAGCAGGATCAGCCAGATCTTGGATATAGGCGATGACGAGTTCTTTTTTTGAACGCTCACCTACTTGAAACTTGATGATGGATAAGTTGTTGTTGCCGCCTTGCTGTCGTAAGAGGGCGGTATTATCTTTTAACGATTCCGTGAAACCTAACCGCGGGCCTCGAACCAACGGCTCCGATGACGGTTCTTCCATATTGCGCGACTTCCCTTTGGTTGTACCGAGAAGGAGCGCATTCTGCACGCCGTCCACTAACAGGGCGGTCGAACCCGTCAATATCTTGGACGCCAAATCTTTTGCATGATGTGCTTCCGTTACTTCACCAATGGTAAGAACTTGATTTTTAATATACTCTTTAGAAACGGCTCCTTGCACAAAGGCTGGCTCCTGATGATGTTTTTCCGAGAAGCTCGCCATCAGCGATTTCATAATGTGTTTGTCGATAAGTTCTTTATCCGACAGTCCATCCACAAAAATGACGGCCGCACAAATGCCTGTGCCTCCGATCTGAAACTCCCTAAAGTGCACATCCGAGTTATGGCCGATTTCTTTTCTCACCCGTTCAAGATCTACGGCAAAATTCCCTGTAAAAGGCTGTAATGAGGCTTGGGCAGCATTCCATGTGTTGTTTTCTTTATTCTCATGTTGTTCCATCGTTGGTACCTGCCATGTTATTTTCCTTCGTCTTCCTTGGAGTGATGAATCCATTTAAAAAACCTTGAGAGCACATACGGAATCGCAAATGCAATGAAACCCTGCATAAAAACCTTCCAATCCGGAAGGTAGAAAAGCACCATTTTCCACATGTCGGCCCCCTGTTAAGGCAACATTTGCGTCGTATAGACATGAATCCCTGTAATTCCATTATGGTCTAAGCAACAATCGTTTATTCTTCATACATCGACTATGCAGAAGTAGAACGGTTGATCATTGGAATGGATGCCCCCACAGAAGCTTTTCGTTCCGTGCAGGGGGGTAGCCTGGGGACAGGAACGTAGAGCGCCCCTAGCCGGCGCTTTTTCCGGTTAAGGCCGCTCGTTAACAGCCTGGATATCTCTTTTTCGGCGTACGCTAAAAAGAGCCTTTGCCGCCGTAACGGCAAAGGCTCGGGGGACAAAAGGCTGTGCATCTTGCTACATTTTCTTCAAACCTGGTCTTTGGGCCTCAACGAATTCAAGTCGATTTACTTCCGAACGACAGTGTATCCTTTATCCTGCAGCAGCTTGATGATGCCGTGCTCGCCCAAATAGTGAGCCGCCCCAACCACGATGAAATACTCTTCTTTTTTGCCGTTTTTCAAGTATCCGTCGATTTTTTCGGCCATTTTCTCGTTTCGGTCGATCAGCATCGCTTTGTTGTATTCCGGCTCGGAGGCCATGCTGTTGGTCAACTCGAGCAGCTGCTCGTCATTGCCCGTTTTCCACATCTCGGCCATCTTGTCTACGCCGTCGTCCAGCACGTCGAAATTGTCCAGCGCGGTGTTCAGGTTTTTCTCCTGCAATTCCTTGGAGAAGCCGTTGAACATGCTCAATTGGGACTCATAGGATTCCAGCTCGACCACCGGGATTTTGCGTTCGATCGCTTTTTGGATGAAATACAGGTCGATCCCTGCAGCTGCTTCGTATCCGGCCTTCACCGATTTCAGGCTGCTGATCGTGGTTTCGACGACCCACGGTTTGAAGGCATCCAAGGCATCCGGCTTCATGCCGCTTTGCTGCAGAATTTTGCCCAGCTTGGCGTACGTCTCGCCGGAAATGTGATTCTTCAGCGTCGTTCCGTCCTGATACATGCCCATATCCATGACCATCTTCTGCTGCGCTTCGTCGGCCGCTTTGCTCAGATCGATCTCGACGCCGAGATAGTCGGCCTCGGCAAACGCTTCTTCAAACTCCGGACGCAGCGGGTAAAAGCTGTCATCCGCAATATGGATCGAGCCTACCAGATACACCGTATTCCCGTTGTTCTCCACTTCCCACATGAAACCTTTGCCGCCGGTCTTGGCGGTTTCGGCTCCCTTGGAAACGAGCAGCACCGTGCGCGTGTTGGCGTCCCAGCGAACCTCGTAACCCACTGCGTCGCCAACCACCCGAATAGGCGCATAGGTCACGCCGTTGATCCGTTTGAGTTTGCCTTTCAGCGTAATCGTTTTGCCGTTCACGACGGCGTGAATCGTATCATTCTCCGCGCCCGTCAGCTTCGCATCCATGGCCTGGAGCGTCGATTTCAGCGGAACATACGTGGTCCCCTGCTCGATGATCGGCGCCCCTCCGGCATATTGAACGGCGTGGTTATTCACTTTGACTGCCGGCTGCTGCGGAGCGGCCATGACAGGCGCAGCCGTGGCCATGAGTCCCGCCGAGATCGTGATGGATAAGAGCATTCGTTTCCAATGTTTCATGTTGGATTCTCCTTAAAATGAAATGAGTATTTGGATGATATTCAAATCTTGTACGCCTTCATGGCTTTGCGAAGCTCTTTGAACGACGGACGTTTGCCGTACATCAGAACGCCGGTGCGGTAGATCTTGGCCGACAACCAGCCGAACACGATGATCGATACGACGAGCAGCGCCAGGGAAATCAGAATTTGCCAGGTCGGCACGGTTCCCATTCCGATCCGCACCAGCATCGCGGTAGGAGCCGTGAACGGGATGAAGCTCGTGACTTTGATCAGCATCGTTCCCGGCGAGCTGATGCTGAAAATGCCGATGTAGAACGCGGCAAGCCCAAGCATCGTAATCGGCATGACCGCCTGCCCCAGCTCTTCGGTGCGGCTGACAATGGAACCGACGGCGGCATACAGCACCGCAAACAGGAAGTAGCCGACAATGTAAAACACCAGACCGTACAGCAGCACGGAAATATTGAGATCGGTCAGGCTCAGATGGAACTCCTGAAGCATGCCCACGTTGTTCGGCAGCATGAGGTTCGCTGCCACCACCACGCCAAACACGGCGATTTGAACGAGCCCTACCAGGAAAATCCCGATGATCTTGCCGAACATTTGGTTCAGAGGTTTCACGCTCGTAATGAGAATTTCCATAATGCGCGAGCTTTTTTCGGCGGTGACTTCCGCGGCGATCATGTTCCCGGTCATCATGTTGGAGCTGAAGAACAAAATCATGAGAAAATAGACCGTGACGTAATTCATGATTTTCTGGTTTCTTTCCTTTTCCGTGTCCCCTCCCGCATTGGCCTTCGCCTCTTCGGATAAGTCAAGCGAATCCAGGCTTACCGGTTTATTCAGGGCGGCGATTTGCTCCGCGGTCAAGGCATCCTTGGCGATCATGGCCGTTTTGACGTTTTGCAGCGCTCCTTGCAGATACGTGCTCAGCCCTTGCCCCATTCCGCCTTCGCCGGCATATACGACTTTCGGAAAAGACGAATCGGCCGGATCCTCCTCGAACTTCAGATACCCTTCAAGCTTGCCGTCCTTCACGTCCTGCTTCAACGGATCTTCGGCATTTCCTTCATATTTCACAAACGTATAATCCTTGTTACCCGAAGCCGCCGCATACTTTTCCAGTTCGGATGCCACGGCCTGCCCGCTGCCGGTCAAAAGGCCGATTCGATCCGGGCCGTCGTCCCCGCCGCTGAATTGTTTGATGAAATACGGCACGTTCATCCCGATCGTGATCAAAATGGCCAGCACCAGCGTCGTAATGAGAAATGATTTCGTTTTGACTTTATTTTTGAACGTAAAACCGATAATCGTCCCCAGATTGTTACTCATTGGATTCACCCACCTCTTGAATGAAGATTTGGTTCAACGTCGGCTCCTTGATTTCGAAGCGTTCAACGTCGGTCTGCGCCATCGCATGCTGCAAAATCAGCTGAGCCGTATCCGGCGTGCCGATCTTGATCTGGTATCCCCGCTCGTTGCGTTCCACCGATTTGACGCCCGGGATGGATTCCAGCCGTTCCACCTCTCCCTCGGTATGCAGCACGACCTCTTCCCGCGGGTAACGGCTTTTGATTTCCTTGATATCCCCCTGCACTACCGTATTAGAGCGATGAAGAATCGTGATGCGGCGGCACAGCTCCTCGACATGTTCCATCCGGTGCGTGGAGAACAAAATGCTTGTTCCGTTGTCCCGGAGCTCTTTGACCGTCGCCTTGAGCAGTTCCACGTTGACCGGATCCAGGCCGCTGAAGGCTTCATCCAAAATCAAAATTTGCGGTCTGTGCACGACGGCGGCGATAAAACCCATTTTTTGCTGATTGCCCTTGGACAGTTCTTCAATCCGCTTATCGTAATACTCCGGCACTTCGAACCGGTCGAGCCAATAACGCAGGCTTTTGTCCGCGTCCTGTTTGGACATCCCGCGCAGCCGCGCCAGATAAACGATCTGCTCGCTGACCTTGATCTTCGGATACAAGCCTCGTTCCTCGGGCAGATATCCCATCACCCGCGTCAGTTCATTGCTGTAAGGCTTGCCGTGGTAACGGATTTCGCCCCCGTCCGGATAAATGAGCCCCAGCACCATCCGCATCGTCGTCGTTTTGCCGGCGCCGTTTGCGCCCAAAAGACCGTAGATTTCGCCCTGCTCTACCTGGAGCGATATGTTGTTCACCGCCGTTTTTTCCCCATACTGCTTAAACACGTGATCCAATTGCAACGATACCATGCGTTTAATCTCCTTTCCCTGACTGCATTCCCGCAGGCAGATGGCCTTTGAGCCACAGGCTTAATATTTCATCCAACTCAAGCGTTCTCGTCTTTAACACCGAAATGCCCGAGTCGTGCAAAATCCGTTCCGCTTGCAAACACTCCGTCGTAATCATGCGCACCACGCCATGAAAATCCTGTTGGACCTGAATGATGCCGGGCAAATCCTCGGCCAGGTCCATGCCGCCGCTGATCCAAAGCTCTTTCCAATTGTCCATCAGGCCGTCCTTTTCCGCCATGCCGTGGAGCTTGCCGTGATGCAGGAGCACAACGTAATCGGCCAGCCTTTTCACTTCCTCGACGATATGGGTCGAAAGCAAAATGGTTGCCTCCCCGGATTCCATATACTCGCGAAGCTCGTCGATCATCAGCTTCCAAGCGAACGGATCGAGCCCCGAGGAAGGTTCGTCGAGCAGCAGCAGCTTGGGGCGATGAGCCAGCGTGGCGGATATTTCGTATTTGCGCCGCTCCCCCTTGGACATTTTTTTCAGCTTGATGTTTCTGGGGACCTTAAATTTTCCAAGCAGCTCCTCAAAATACGTCTGGTCCCACTCCGGATACCATTCCGCCCGGAACTCCGCCGCTTCCTCCGCGGTCAAATTGTCCTCTTCGACGCTGGACTTTTCCGACACGAACCCGATTTGGCGCCGCACTTGCTGCGGAATCTCGTAGGGATAACTTTCGCCGAACCAGGCAATGTCGCCCCGGTCGGGAAAAACGATTTTCAAAATCATATGAATGAGCGTGCTTTTGCCCGAACCGTTTTCCCCGATCAATCCGATGACGTATCCTTTAGGCAGCTTCAGGTTGATCGGGCCGATCAGCTTTTGCCGCATTTTTTTCTCGACGCCCTTCATTTCGATGGCTGTTTGCTCCATTATGACTCACCTTCCTTCCCGTCCGGATGATATTTTTTATGCAAAATGGCCAGAAACAGCCGCTTCAGCTCTTCCTCTTCGTATTTCACGGACATGCCGACGTCCACCGCCGAACGTAGCGCCTCCTCTACCGCTTCGCGCCGGAAGGTCTCCCGTTCCGTATCGCCGACCTTGGCGACAAACGTTCCGGTGCCCTGCTTCGTTCGCAGCAGCCCTTCGCTTTCCAGGTCCTGATACACCCGGCGGACGGTAATGACGCTGCAGTTCAAACCTCCAGCAAATTCCCTGATGGACGGCAATAGGGTCCCCTCCTTGATTTGCCCGCTGATGATCAGCGACCTTAACTGGGATTCGATCTGATGATAAAGCGGTTCAGCGCTATTTTCATTCAGTTGTATTGGAATCCACACCTTTCGCACCTCACCTCTTGCTTTCCCGGTCAGTACGCCGCTTTCGGCAATTCTGCCAGAGGTCAGCCTTTAATCCAATCCTTATTCCGGTCGGGTTACACCAAGTCTCTGCTTCTCAGTTTAAGCCGTGTTAACCTCGTAAACACCGTCAAACTCGCGGCCGCTGCCGCAAGCATGCCCCACATCAGGGGGGAAAGCAGCTTCCACCGGGTCCCCGCCTCGATCGAATAAAGCAGCATGTTTCCGCCGCATATTTTAATGACGACCGCCGCTGCAATCGCTCCACCAAACAGGATCAACGTCGATCTGAAATACGCTTTGCCGTGTTTGGCAAATTCAAAATACATATAAGGTCCCGAAATCGCCAGTCCATAACCGATCCATGTCAACGCAAAAGCCGCATAACCGGCCAACGATATCCCGCTTCGTATCGGTTCGGCGGTCCAGAACATGATCCCGAAAAATACGATGCCATTGATGCTGAAAGCGATAAACATCTGCAGCAGGCGATAGCTGATAATGACGTGATCCGATATCGGCAGCGCCCTGAAATACGCCAGCATTTGCGTATACGAATCCTCGCTCAAATATTTGAAGGATCTTCGGCTGAAATAAAAACCCAGCATCGGAATGAGCAGCAAAAACATCCCGTCGGTGACCGGGCTTACGTATTCCGGCGCTTCCATCTGCCCCCGAACGGCCATCCCGATCATCACCGCCATATATACCGCATAAACAACAGTCCAAACCAGATATCTTTTCTCGCATCTCAGGTCCTTCTGCATGATGAACCAAGCTTTTCTCGCGTTTTCCAAAACGGCTCTCCCTCGCTCCCGTCAAGACTTATCCGTCAGGTTAAAATTGTTCCATCTTCTCAGGTGTGCATATGCCACGTTTACTGTGCTCACTGTATATATCTTTATACACAGTATACAGGGTGAAGCACACTCATGCAATAGCCGTTTCGCTAAAAGTTTGGAAAAATTTATGGGACGAAAAAAAGGCCCGGATCCGCCGTAACGGATCTCGGGCCTTGCTGCGCAAGGACTTGATCACTTATCAATAAACGAATGCAGCCGGATACTTGGCAAAAAAATCAAGCATGTTTTGCATAACCTTCAGCTGGGCTTCGGGCGCTTCGATTTCCAGCATCGAAAAAGCGTTATGGTCCTGCCCTGTAAACCGGTAGGCCGCCCCGAACGTCTGATAGGCTTCGGCGTCTTTTTGCATGCGATATTGAACGACATGTTCGTTCAGCATCGAACGTTTTTCGAATGCCGGCAGATCCGGGATCATCCCTTGTTCTTCCGCCCATGCCTTCATACCCGGAAAATAACTTCCGATCCTTTGAATCGCGCATCCGCCGCAGGATCCCGTGTCCAGGTACGTCATGCGGATGCGGGGGTTGGACGGGTCTTGGAGCTCGATTTTGACCGAGCCGTCCATGCCGGTATCCGCCGTCACGACCTTCCAGTGGCGCGGAGCCAGAAGCAGATAACCGTGATTGCTGCCTTCATTCAGGAAAAAGGCTCCCCAATGCGCCAATTCAGGAACCGGAATGGTGGTTCCCCGCAATATCGGCAAATCCTTATGCGGAACATTCGGCGGCGTCATCCCGCCGTAAAACGTTCCCGAGATGCAATACAGCGGAATCTGACCGATGCCTTCTCCCTGTTGATCCAGCTTCAGCACGCCGCACTGCACGCTTGCCTGCTCGCTTGTGCTTGCAGGGCCGCCTTGCCCTGGGCTGGAATCCGGGCTTGAATTGCCTTCTTGGCCCGAAGCGGGCTGGTCCTCCGGACGCTGACCGGTTTGTTCTTGATCATGCTGCTTGTCTGCCGACATCGAGCCGGGGGTTGATAACGAGGTGGTAAAAAGCAGGATTAGCATAACGGCAGCCGCCAAGATGTAAAGCCTTCCCCTCATATTCCCCGATGAAGTTTTGCCGATACGTTTCATGTGGATCCCCGGACTTTCTTTAGTGATTTGGAGTTTCACTCTTATACTCTTTAGACGTAATGAGGGACCATAAAGTTATCAATTTTTTAATTTTTCTGTAAATTGTCCGACTTGATGCTTTCACCCCTTATCATGATCATCCGGTTTAGCCGCAAAAAAGCGCACAAATACTAATATGAGGGAGAAAAAACAAAAAGACCTTTTCATTTGGCCTGCATGTATCAGATGCCGAAGCACCTCCAGGTCAACTCGAAAAGGTCTTTCTTAAAGCCGTTCACTCGAATGAACATATTCGCTTGGTCAAGCACCCAAAATAACGTCCCAAACCGGTTTCGTATGCCCGCCCGGATACAAGACGTAAAGCAGGACATAAACCACGACCCCCGTAATGGCGGTAATGAACCAGATGGTCGCCGTCACTCTTCCCCATTTCCGGTGCTTCGCGAATTTCTCCTTGAAGCCAAGCACCAGCGTCGTTATTCCGAACACCGCAGCTACGGTCGCTAGGGTAATGTGGAAGATGAGGAAGATCTGATAGTATACTTGAAGCTCATCCGAGCCGCCCCAAGAAGTGTTGCCTACGAATGCCGTTCTGGACACGTAAATGATGAAAAACAGGAGCGCCGCAACGGCACCAAGGATCATCACTTTTTTATGGGCTTCCCGTTTGCCGCGAATAATGAGCGCCCAGCCTATAGCCACCAAAATCGCGCTGATGACGATAAACGACGTGCTGATGGTCGGCAGCAGCGTATATAAATCCATCGAAATCCTCCTTACTTCACAAAAACGGGCGGTTTACGCCCGATTCAATGAACCTTCGTTAAACTCGGCAGGCGGAATGTCTTCTTCCTTATTTTCAGCCCGATACCAGCGGAAAAATACTCTTCCCAGCATCGAGGCGAAAATGAACTCCTGTATGAACTTCATGACGATGCCGCCTACCTGCTGGTCGACTTTCGTGCTCATGATGTTAAAAAAGGTTGGGCCGCCAAACGCTTGCAGAAGCTTGGACGGATCGCCCGACACGCAGTATCCCATCGCTTCGGCCCATACGTTCGGATCGCTGAACGTGGCGTACATCGGCTTGGCCGAAAAAATGATCAGGCCGCAAGCCGGCGTCAGGAGCACCATGTTCAAGAAAATATAACCGATTTTGGCCAGCCCCGAAGCTTTGTCTTTTTCCGGGAGCGGATTGATCAGCGTCCACCACATCAAAATAGCCGCAATGAACAGCACCAGATAATATAGACGGTGCACGGCAAAATGCAGCATGACGTAGTCATGTACCGCCGGAAAATGGTAAAACGAAAACAAGCCGTTAAATACGAGCGCAGCGACGATCGGACGGGATAAAAACCCCAGCTTTTTGAACGGATTCACCTTTAAAATCGCTCTCCACAACCACGCCGGTATCCCCATCATTAGCAGCGGCGGCGCCACCAGATAGGATAATGCCATCGTCGTCATGTGAAACGTAAACATCATATGTCCGAGCAGACTGATTGGGCCGCCTTGAGCAAGGTATAACACCAGCATACCGCAGACGAAGCTGATTTTTTTGCTTACAGGGACGGGTTCGCTCCCCGCAAACCTCTCGCTAAGCGGACCGATCACGACGAAATATGCAGCCGTTACAAGCAGCATAAACGCCAGAAACAGCGGACTAAACAATTCGCTAAAGCTAAAATATTCTAACCCCAGCATGTGAAAACCTCCTCTCAAGCGGTATCAGTTCTGTCGAATTTGTGACAATGGCCTTCCATTGAAAAAAAGAGGGGGCAACAAAGCCCGCCTCTTTATCTATTTTACCACCATACCCAGTACAATGCTGTGACAATCGCCGTACCGGCTACGAAAAATCCGCCGATCATGAAGATAATCGGAATCAAATGACCGCGATCCTTCAAGTGCATCCAATAACCCATTTGGACGAGAACCTGAAGTATGGCCATCACCAGAAGCAGCAGCACGGTAAACGCGGCGTTCACTCCGCCCGCCATAACGGCCGCAAAGGCAATGGCTGTCAGAATGATGGAGAAAATGAAAACGATGATATGCTTTTGAGGCCCCTCGTGGCGCTCGCTATGTTTCACGATGCCACGATTCGCCTGATGTTCTGTCGTCATATCTTAGCCCACCTTCCCGAGCAGGTAAACGACCGTAAAGATGAATACCCAAACGACGTCGATAAAGTGCCAGTAAATGGCCGACACGTAAATCTTAGGCGCCGTTACGACCGTCAAACCTTTTTTAAAGAGCTGTCCAATCAGGATGGAAATCCAGACGACCCCGAACGCAACGTGTGCGCCGTGGAAGCCGACCAGCGTATAAAACGCCGAACTGAATGCACTGGTCGTCATGCCGAATTTTTCGGCATGGACGTATTCGGCAAATTCGTAAATTTCAAGGCAAAGGAAGGCCAGACCCAAAAGGACCGTAATCGCAAGCCAGCCGCGCAGCGCGCCGACCTTGTGGCGGTGCATCGCCTGAACGGCGAACACGCTGGTCAAGCTGCTGACGAGCAGGATCAACGTCGTGATCGCCGTCATCGGCAGTTGGAAAAGTTCGCTCGCGGTAGGACCTTCATTCGTTTGATTGCGAAGCGCCAGGAACGTCGCGAACAGGGTACCGAACAATACGGCCTCTCCGCCAAGGAAGAGCCAGAAGCCGAGTACTTTATTGCGGCCTTCTAACGTCGCTTTTTCCGGTTCGTGCGGCAAAGCGCCTTCTGTGTGCGTTGCACTCATGCTTTTACCCCCTCTTCCTCCAGCTCTTCTACTTCGATATGCCAGCCGTGATCGTCATACAAGGAACGAAGCAGCATGGAACCGAACGTGATGACCAGACCGATGATGACAACGATCCAGTTGTTGAAAATCATGCTCATAAAGGAATTCGAGAATTGCTCTTTGCTGAACATGAATCCGAGACCGGCAATGAAAATGCCGACGGACATGACGAAAGGCAAAATGGTTGGCGACGGCATGTGGATCGGACCCAGCGGTTCCGCAGGAGTCATTTCCTTGTTGCCGGCCATTTTTTCTTTCCAGAAAGCATCGATGCCGCGCACGAGCGGAATTTGCTTGAAGTTGTATTCCGCAGGTGGAGACGCGATGGTCCATTCCAGCGTACGTCCGTCTTCCCAAGGATCGTTGGCAACGCCTTTCGGTTTTGCCCAAGTCGCAAACGCGTTGATCAGGAAGACCAAAATGCCGATGCCCATCAGGATCGCGCCGATCGTACTTACCAAGTTCAGCGTGTCGAAATTCTGGTTAGGCAGGTACGTAAATACGCGACGCTGCATCCCCATCAGACCCAGGAAGTGCTGCACGAAGAACGTCAGATGGAAACCGATGATAAAGAACCAGAAAGAAATTTTGCCGAGCGTTTCGTTCAGCATGCGGCCGAACATTTTCGGCCACCAGTAATGCAAGCCTGCCAAGAGGCCCGATACGAGACCGCCCACGATAACGTAGTGGAAGTGAGCGACGACGAAATACGTGTCATGGAACTGGAAGTCGGCAGGAGCCGAAGCCAGCATCACGCCTGTTACCCCACCCATAACGAATGTCGGGATAAATCCGATCGCAAACAAGTTTGGACTCGTGAAACGGATCTGCCCGCCCCACATCGTGAACAGCCAGTTAAAGATTTTGATGCCCGTAGGCACCGCGATGAGCATCGTCGCAATCGAGAACAGCGCGTTCGCAACCGGCCCGAGACCCGTCGTAAACATGTGGTGCGCCCAAACCATGAAGCCCAGGAAGGCGATCAGGATCGTAGCGAATACCATCGAGCTGTAACCGAAAAGACGTTTGCGCGAGAATGTCGGTATAACCTCGGAAATGACGCCGAATGCCGGCAGGATGAGGATATACACTTCAGGGTGGCCAAAGATCCAGAAGATATGCTGCCAAAGAACGGGGTTACCGCCATTGGCGACTTCGAAGAAATTCGCTCCCAGAATCCGGTCGAACGACAGCAGTACCAAACCTACCGTAATGGCAGGGAATGCAAACAGGATCATGGCGGACGTGATGAAAGACGTCCATGTAAACATCGGCATTCTCATGAAAGACATGCCTGGGGCGCGCATCGTGATGATGGTCGCCAGGAAGTTGATGCCCCCGATCAGCGTACCGAGACCGGCAATCTGAAGGCCGACGGTGTAAAAGTCGACGCCATGCGAGGTGCTGTAAGTATTTGTCGAAAGCGGGGTATATGATGTCCAGCCCGCGTCTGGAGCTCCACCCATAATCCAGCTCAGGTTAAGGAGCAAGCCGCCGAACAGGAATGTCCAGAAGCCCAGAGAGTTCAAAAACGGAAACGCGACGTCGCGCGCGCCGATCTGCAGCGGGATCACCGCGTTCATCAGCGCGAAGATGACAGGCATGACGCCCAGGAAGATCATCGTCGTTCCGTGCATCGTAATCAATTCGTTAAAGGTTTGCGCCGAGACGAAATCATTCATCGGCTTAATCAGCTGCAGCCGGATCAGAATCGCTTCGATGCCGCCGATCGCGAAAAACAAACCGCCGGCCAGCAAATAAAGAATGGCTATTTTCTTATGGTCGACTGTCGTCAGCCAATCCATCAAGCCCTTGTGGCGCTTGACACTATGAGCATGAGCCAAGGTTGGTACCCCCTTATAAAAAATCTTGCTGTTGATAACGATTGGCGCGTTCAAAAAATGCGAATCGGCGCCTTAGTAGTTCAATTTGTAGTTAGCCAAGTAATCGGCAATGCCATCGATTTGTTCGTCTGTCAGACCCAAATCTTTTGGAGCTGGCATTTTGTTGCCCGGTTTGACGGCTTGCGGATCTTCAAGCCATTCCTTAAGGTTTTCCTTCACCGGTTTGCCTCCGTCTTGACCCTCGTTCAGCAAGATACCCGCAACAGATTCACGCGAACCGATGCCGGTAAGGTTCGGGCCCACAGGACCGCCTTGGTCACCTACAGCATGGCAAGACAAGCAAGATTTTTTGAACGTTTCGGCCAGTGCCTGATCTTTAGGCAGAACCGCAGGCGCTTTCATTGCGGCTACCCATTTATCAAACGCATCCGGGCTTACCGCCTTGACCTTGAATTCCATCAGCGCGTGCGAAGCCCCGCAAAGCTCGGCGCATTTACCGCGGTAAACGCCTTCTTTGTCGGTCTTGAAGCTGAATCTGTTAATCGTTCCATCCGGGTTGGTGTCCATTTTACCGGACAAGGACGGTACCCAGAAGGAGTGGAGAACGTCCGCCGTCTTCAGTTCGAAGGCAATGTTTTTGCCCGTCGGGATCATCAGTTCCTGAGCGGTTTTCACGCCGTATTGCGGGTATTCGAACTCCCACCAGTACTGGTGGCCGGTTACTTTTACCTGCACGGAACCCTTCTCATTGTAATGATCGTCGCCAAAAGCAAAAATCTTTTGCACGGTCGGTACGGCAAGAATGAATACCAGAACGAGCGGAATAACGGTCCAAATGACCTCCAGCTTGAAGTTGCCTTCCACTTGTTTCGGCACTTCCGTTTGTCCCTTTTTCCTGCGGAACTTAATCAAAACGTACACCGCAATTGCAAATACGACGATCAGGACGACGATCATGATCGTGATTGAAAGCTTCATCAAATCGTACTGTCCTTCCGCCACAGGCCCCTGTGGTCGTAATGCCGACAAGTCCTCGCGGCCGCACCCGGCTAAAAGCAGAGAAAACACTGCGAGCAAGGGAAGAAGTCGCTTTACAGCCTGCCACCGTTTCATCATTGATCTACCCCACTTTTTACATTTTCACAGGCGCCGCCAAAGAGGCACTAGGCGGTCTCATACCTGCGCTATAACGGATGTATTGCTACTGTCAACTAAAACAATCACCTATTTAATATAAGTTTAAGGTAATATTTTGTCAATGATTCTGACCTAGTTCACAAATTGTTCGAAAAGTGCTGAAAGTCGCGCCACGCAAGCATTTGCAATCGTTTTCGGACACGCTGCGCGGCCCCTTTCTACCTTCCGTTTGCAACCATGTTATTCCCTTTTCGTATACCCATTTTTCCCTCTTTTCATTCACTTTCCCTCCGGATTCGTCCATCAAAACGTCACCAAATCGTCAAAATTCAACATCCGCGTCGAATGCGTTGCCGTTATTTCAGGCTTTGGCAAGCCGAGCTTCGGGCTTCCTGCGGCAACAAAAAAAGAAGCCTTCCGGCTTCTTGGTTTTTAAGCGGTAATGATGAAGGGGCCTTCCGGCGTGATCGCGACCGTGTGCTCGAACTGCACGCCGCAGGTGCCGTCCGCCGTCCGGATGGTCCAACCGTCGTCATCCCACAATACGGCTCCCGTCGATCCCATCGTAAAGATCGGTTCAACGGTAATGACCATGCCTTCGACGAGCCGGACGCCCTCCCCGCGCCGCCCATAGCTCGGCACATCCGGCGGTTCGTGAAGCCGGCTTCCGATGCCATGGCCGACAAGCGGCTTGACGACGCCGAATCGGCCTTTTTTCGCCGCTTTTTCGATCGCGTGCCCGATGTCTCCGGTGGTATGGCCGATCCGGGCCTGGTCAATGCCGGCATAAAGCGCCTGCTCCGTTCGAAGCATCAGCCTCTGCTGCGGCCTGCCCAGCTTCCCGACGCCATAACTCCAGCCCGAATCGGCCAGCCAGCCGTCTTTGTTCACGACGATGTCGATGGTGACCAGATCCCCTTCGGACAACGGAACGTCGTTCGGAAAGCCGTGGCAGACGACGTCATTGACGGAAGAACAAGTGGCAAACGGAAAACCGCGGTACCCCTTTTGCTCCGGAACGGCGCCGTGCTTTGCCAGATATTCTTCGACGAAAGCGTCAATTTGAAGCGGTGTGACCCCCGGAGCGATCCTCCGCGCAATTTCGCGGTGACACGCCGATAGAATGCGCCCCGCTTCGCGCATATACCCGATTTCTTCCTTGCTTTTCAAGCGGATCTCCATGCTGCTGCTCCTTTCGCCTAGCATACTGCTATCCGGAAGCGGATGGTACACTATATGCATCGACGCGGGCATCCTGCAGCAGGTCTACAAAAAAAACCGTATTCGGCGTGAAGCTCGTTCACAGAATACGGTTCAAATATTTTACGTTATATTCAAAGTGATTAAGAAACGGAAGAATTCATTCTTCCCAGTTCATGTTCTACAACCGAGGTGAGTTCCTCTTCGTATCCTCCCATGATATGATACTTCCGGACATATTCCTTCACAAACTTCTTCGGATCCTTAGGCCGGAAAATCCGTGTCATTTCCCGCAGACTTTCTTTGACTTCGTTGTGACCTTTCGTTGCCATGATAGTTCCCTCCCAAGACACTTGAATGGATTGCTCCAATTAAGAGAATGCCGAAAAGACCTTACCTGACACCAAGAAGTAGTCATATGCAGTTATTAGGTTTGGGCTGAACGCTCCCGGCTGCTCGCTTCAAGGTTCTGTAATGGTACTTAACCTAAAAGCGTAAAAACTGAATCACTCCTTTCATTGTATCATATTCTTGCAAGGAATACAGCTTTCCAAAAAAATGAATAGATTAACTTTTTTTACATGACCAAAGAACGATAATAAGCCGGGTTTAGGCGATACCTTCCGGGCAAAAAGAAATCCCTGTATTTATCATCGTCCGATAGGGTTAAATCCATAATAAGAATGATTTTTCAGGGCATCATTTCAGCTTGAGGAGGTGGTCTTCGCGTGCTGCCCGTTTCGTTACCGGAGGAAGCCGGCTGCGATGTCCGTTTGCTGGACCAGACCCACGCCAAAATCAACGAGGCCTTCCCGAAGATGCGAAGCTTCCTGGTTGCCCGGAGCGGCAAGCTCATTTACGAAAAATATTACGGGGGCCATGATGCCGGATCGCTTAACGACCTGCGCTCCGCAACCAAAAGCTTCATCTCCGTCCTGATCGGAATCGCATCCGGGCAAGGTTTGCTTCCCGCATTGGACGAGCCGCTGCTCGGGCTGCTTCGGCATTATGCCGCAAAAGACGTCGACCCCGCCCTGCATCGGTCTTTGACCTTGCGAAGGCTCCTTACGATGACCACCGGCTTTGCGTGGCAGACCGGCAAAAAGCTGGGGGAGCCGATGATCCGCCGCCTGCACCGCAGCAAACGCTGGACCGCTTTTGCCCTTTCCTTGCCGGTGCTTCCCGATATGGTCGGCCGTTTTCAGTACCGCAGCGTCGACACGCATCTGCTGTCCGTCATTCTCAGCGAATGCACGGGCATGGATGCGCATGCTTTTGCAAAAAGGAACCTGTTCGGACCGCTGGGCATCGGACCGTCGGAGTGGCTCGCCAGTCCCGAAAACCACAGCATGGGACATGTCGGTTTGTTCCTCGCATCGCGGGATATGGCCAAATTCGGAATGTGCTGCCTTCAAGGCGGCCGCTGGAACGGCGAGCAAGTCATCCCGGGCTCCTGGCTTTCGGAGGCCCTTCGCCCCCATGCGGAAGGATACCCCGCCTTTGGGGATTACGGGTTCAGCTGGTGGTGCAGCAAAATGAACGGCCAAACGTTCAGCTGCGCGCATGGCCATGGGGGCCAGCAAATTTACCTTTTTCCCGAAAAAGAAACCGTGGTCGTGTTTACGGCCGACAGCAAGGTCAGCCGGTGGAAAAATCCGCGCCCGCTGTTGCAGGAATTCGTCCTGGAAGCCGTCGCCCAGGCCCCGCAGCCGGATAATCCCCGGCATGCCAGGGAAACTTAAGTATGCATGCGACGACAAGGATGATTTTTTACACAGCGATGAAGGAGGACTAATCAATGGGCGATAAAAACAAAGCCATGCTGCCGATTTCCCGCGAGGAGGTCGAAGTGGACGGCGTTTATACCAACGAATGGGGCCGCGAAGAGGTGCTGCACCGAGGAGAAAACTTCCCTGCCGATCCGATCATGGGAACGACCGAATGGCAGCTCAGCGAGTTTCTGTTCGATAACCATCACGAAGGCCGGACGGACGAGCGCCTGGTGCCTAAAGAAAACGATACCGATAAAATCGGGAAAATTACGCATCCGCGCAGACAGCAGCAAGGCGGGGACGCACAATAATCAATATAGCGAAAAAGCATCCCGACTTCCGGGATGCTTTTCTGTTTGCATACCTTTCATAACTTGTCTCAGCCGGACATATGTTTATACAACAATCCCGCGCAAGACAAGGAGTGTGCATACCATGTCCCCTTTTTTCAAATCGTCGACGGGCCTGCCCGAAAATATCTCCGCTTCCCTCTGCTATTTGTTCGCTTTTATCGGCGGCATCGTGTTTCTCGCGCTGGAGAAGCGCAGCCGCTTCGTCATGTTCCATGCGCTGCAATCCGTCCTTGCCTTCGGCGCGGTCATGATCGCCCATGTGCTGTGCGGGTTCATCCCCTTGATCGGTCCGCTCATCGCCGGACTTCTTTCCATCTTGACGCTGGTGATGTGGATCGTCCTTTTATTCGCTTCCCTGCAAGGAAAATGGCTGAAGCTGCCTTGGATCGGCGATTTGGCCGAGAAACAGCTGCATCATCTATGAATTCCTTCTCCCCTGCATTTCGTGATTCCCTTTTGCCTCCCGAGTTCTTACAATGAAAGCATGGGTTTCATTGAGACGATGGGGGAGACAGAAAATGTATTTGTTCGTGATCAATAAAAAGTCCGGCAACGGCAACGGCTACCGGACCTGGATCAAAATCAGGGCTGCTCTCGACGCGCGCCTGATCCGCTACCGGCACGTATTCACCGAAAGCGCCGGCCAGGCGGAGGACGTGATCGCCGCCACGCTGTCCGAGCCGGAACATTGGCTTGGGGTTGCCGTCATCGGCGGCGACGGCACGATTCACAGCGTGCTGCCGGCCCTGAAGGAGTTCGGGATCCCGCTTGCCGTCATTCCCGCCGGCTCGGGCAACGACACGGCGCGCGGCTTCGGCATCCCGCATGATCCGTTGTCCGCCCTCGACATCATGCTTGCAGGCCGGACCCGGGCCGCGGATTTGATCGCGACGGCAAACGGGCTGACATTGACGGCACTGGCCATCGGTTTCGACGCGCAAGTAGCCGAAAACGTCAATGCCAGCCTCTATAAAAAGGTATGCAACTTTTTCAGGGTCGGCCGGGCCGCCTACATCGTGGGCATCCTGCATACGCTGCTGACTTTTAGGCCGTGCCGCGTCACCGTCGCCTGCGACGGGATGACGAGCACTTATCCGAATGCGTGGCTTACCGCCATTTCCAACGTCAGCAGTTACGGAGGCGGACTGCATATCTGTCCGGATGCCCACCCGGGGGACGGCCAGCTCGATATTTGCATCGTGCACGGCTGCTCGCGGCTGCAGCTTCTGCGCCTGTTCCCGACGGTGCTCACCGGAAAGCACGTCAACCTACCGTTCGTGACGTTTTTGCGCGGCCAAGCCATTTCCGTCGAATTCGATCAGCACAGGCTTGCGCTCGGGGACGGGGAAAACCTGTCCGCGGGGCCGCTGGATATCACCGTGGAGCCGAACGCTTTACGGGTGTATGCCGCATAACTTAAGCCATCATCGTTTTTCTTTCATAAAAAAAAGGGCAAGCCCGCTTACGCGGCTTGCCCTTCTTTCATGGCTGCGTCCTTCGATCCGGAGAGCGCGCCGCCCTTAAGACCGTTAAACAGCAAGTTGAGAACGATCGCCGTGACGCTTCCGGCCACGATGCCGTTATCGACGAGAATGCGGGCCCAATCCGGCAGCGCCGCAAACAATTCGGGATGAACGCTCACGCCCAGTCCCATTCCGACCGAGCAGGCGATGATAAAGAGGTTTTCGAACTTGTTCAGGTCAACCTGGCCTCCCAGCATGCGGATGCCGGAAGACACGACCATGCCGAACAGGGCGACCATCGCGCCGCCGAGCACCGATGTCGGAACCAGCTGCGTCAAGGCCGCGATTTTCGGAACGAATCCGATAACGATCAGAATCCCTCCGGCCACGACGATGACGTCCCTCGTTTTCACCCGGCTCATTTGAACGAGGCCGACGTTTTGCGAGTACGTGGTGTACGGGAAGGAGTTAAACAATCCGCCAAGCACGATCGCCAGGCCTTCGGCCCGGTAACCCCGTGCCAGGTCCTTGGAGGAAACGTCCTTGTCGACGATTTTGCCGAGAGCCATAAATACGCCCGTCGACTCGGCGATGCTGACGATGGATACCAGAATCATCGTGATGATCGCGGAAGCATGGAACGTCGGTGTTCCGAAATAAAACGGTCTGACGGCATGGAACCAGCTTGCTTCCTTGAGCGGCGTCAAGTCCACATGCCCGGCCAGCGCGGCGACGAGCGTGCCGATAATAAGTCCGATCAGTACCGAAATGGAGCGGATAAAACCTTTGGCGAACCGGTTCATCAAAACGATGAACAGCAGCACCCCGAAACCGAGCCCGAGGTTCAGCAGGCTTCCGAACTCCCCTGCCGCCTTCGCGCCGTCCCCGCCGCCGAGATCGTTCAGCGCCACCGGAATGAGAGTGACCCCGATGACCGTAACGACGGACCCGGTAACGACCGGCGGAAAAAAGGCGATCAATTTGCCGAACAGCCCCGAAAACAAAACGACGAAAAGACCTGAAGCGATGATCGCGCCGTAAATGGCCGATACTCCGTCTTTCATGCCGATGGCGATCATCGGCGACACCGCCTGGAACGCGCAGCCGAGCATGACCGGAAGCCCGATTCCGAAAAACTTGTTGCCCCATACTTGAAGCAGCGTCGCCAAACCGCAGGCCATCAAATCGATCGAAATCAGGTAAGTCAGCTGCTCCGTCGTAAAATTGAGCGCTCCCCCGACGATCAGCGGCACGATGACCGCGCCCGCGTACATGGCAAGCACGTGCTGAATGCCTAACGAAAAGGTTTTGAATGGATTTCTTGTCTTCGTCGGTTCCATACGGATTTCATTCCTCCCGAAGTTTTGGATTGGATTCTATGCAAACGTAACGGTGCCGTTGTCGAGCGCAGCGATTCGGACGAGCGACTCCACATGGTAGCCCGCTTCCTTCAGCAAACGGCCGCCCGGTTGGAACGCTTTTTCGATGACGATGCCGATGCCGGCCACTTCCGCTCCCGCCTGCTCCACGATGCGCGCAAGGCCGAAGGCCGCTTCCCCGTTGGCCAGGAAGTCGTCGATGATCAGCACGCGCTCCCCTGGCTGAATGAACTTGCGGGAGACGGTGATTTCGTTCGTTTCCTGCTTCGTGAACGAATATACCTTTTCCACGTAAATGTCCTCGCGAAGCGTCAGGGACTTTTGCTTGCGGGCGAAAATGAGCGGAACCTCCAGCTCAAGCGCCGTCATGATGCCTGGGGCGATGCCCGAGGATTCGATCGTCAGCACGCGGTCGATTTTTTGTCCCGCAAACAGCCGTTTAAACTCCTTGCCCACCTCTTTCATCAACACCGGATCCATTTGGTGGTTCAGGAACGAATCGACCTTCAGCACCTGATCGCTAAGCACGATCCCTTCCTTCATGACTTTCTCCTTCAGCAGCTGCATTGTTTTTTCTCCCTCCAAAGTTCTTTCTTTCAAGGCATTGCAATCTCCGTCGGCGGCTTCCCCGGGAATCCGTCAAAAGACGATCCGTCGCGATTCGGCCATATCCTTCCTGCAATGTCATGACAAAAAAAGCCCGCCTCTTCCGGGAACTGCCTTGCTGGCAGGACACGAAACCGAGCGGACTTACGGTAACAAACGAAAAAGACGCCGGGACGTTGGCCCGGGTTGCTTGTTATTCCCGTAGTCCGATCATTTCCGGTGATCGGGTAGAGACATGCAGGCCCATTCCTGCACATATACGAGAAACCTATGAAAATTTGCAAAAACATATGAGACAATGCATGAAGTATACCGCAAAACCGGGCCAAAAATAAAGAGGTATTTGATGGAGGACGCAAAAAACGCAAAAAATCGGCCGTTTCTGCTGATTTCGGCGCGAATCTCGTTTATACTTTAGTGGCAATGTTTCATACTGGTCAGCAGATAGATTCGAAATCATCGGGAGGGAAAACGCTTTGAGAGGCTTTTTAAGAGAATTCAAGGAATTTGCCGTCCGCGGCAACGTGGTTGACCTGGCGGTCGGCGTCATCATCGGGGGCGCATTCGGCAAAATCGTCACGTCGGTCGTCAACGATATCGTAATGCCGCCGATCGGGCTGCTTTTGGGGGGCGTGAATTTCGGTCAACTGATCATTCCGCTTAAACCAAACCTAACGCTGGACGGACATCCCATTCACACGTTAAAGGAAGCCCAAGATATCGGCGCCCCGGTCATCGCGATCGGCCAGTTCATCAATGTCGTGATCGATTTCCTGATCGTGGCTTTCTGTATATTCTTGCTCGTTAAAGGCATCAACTGGCTGAAACGGGAGAAAAAAGAGGAGCAGCCGGAGCCGGAAAAAACGACGAAGGAATGTCCGTATTGCCTTTCCGAGATCCCTTTGGCCGCTACCCGCTGCGGACACTGCACTTCGATGCTTGAAGGCGCGCCGGAGCACGGCTAAAA
Organism: Paenibacillus sp. YAE3; assembly: GCF_057546105.1. Lineage (NCBI taxonomy): Bacteria > Bacillati > Bacillota > Bacilli > Caryophanales > Paenibacillaceae > Paenibacillus > Paenibacillus sp. YAE3. The sequence continues at coordinate 228,766 of NZ_BAAIYF010000001.1, forward strand.
GCCGCCCGTTACGGCTCCCGGCTAATAAGACCAAAGCCGAATATCAGGTTGCAAAGGCCGTTAGGCTACAGGCCCAGCGGCCTTTGCGGCAGCAGCGTGGTGACGACCTTTTTCAAATCCCGGTCTTCGGTGTATTTGGCTTCCCCGGTATCCAGCTCGAGGACCCGAATGTGGTCGAACGTCTGGCCGGCCGCCGTGGGCGTAAACAGCAGTTTATCGGGATCCGCCAGCGCCACGTGGTAATTCATGTCCTTAAACATGTCGATGAGCTGCCCGGTATCCGGTTTTTTGCCCTTTTCGACGAAAAGCAAACCGCGCAGGCGTTTGGTCTCCTGTTTGGATTTCACTTCAAAGCGGACGATGCATTCCATGCTCGTTCTCTCCTTTTTTTATAAGATATGGTACAGATGCGGACGTTGAGCCGGAATCGATGTTCATAAAACCCCGGAGGTGCATCCATGAGTCAGGAATTATTCGATATATATGATGAACACGACCGCAAAATCGGTACCGCGCCCCGGGACGAGGTGCACGCCAAAGGCTATCTCCACCATTCCTTCCACTGCTGGATCGTCAGGGATACGCCGGAGGGCCGGCACATTTTGTTCCAGAAACGGCAGGACAGCAAGGATACCTTTCCCGGGCATTTCGACATTACGGCTGCCGGGCATCTTTCCGCGGGAGAAACCGTCGAAGACGCCATTCGGGAAGTCGAGGAGGAGCTTGGCATTCCGGTCCGGATGGACCAGCTGACCTCCCTCGGGACGATCGACCATTACGCGGAAGGCACGGCGGGCGGCAAATCGTTTATCGACAGGGAAAAATGTTACGTGTTCGGGCTGCTGCACGATGTTCCGCTCACCGCTTACCGCTTGCAGGAAGAAGAGGTCGCGGGATTGTACGAAGCCCGGCTGGACGACGCCATCGCGCTGTTCGAAGGCCGCAGGGACGTCATTCCGGCGACGGGAATCCCGTCGGTCCGGGAAGGGCAGGCCGCTCCGGAAACGTTCCCCGCTACGCTAAGCATACATCAATTCGTGCCGCATAAATATGACGATTATCTCCATGTGTTCCAAAAGTTAAAGCTTCTGCGGCCGGATGAAAAATAACACGCTAAAAACAAAAGGGCGCCCCCGGCGTCCTTTTTCAATCCCCGAAACCTATGAACTTCAATGACAGGCGTCCCGGCTTCAAGCGCCGAGGGGGAGCCCTCTCCGACAACTTGCTTTGGACGGCCGGCGGACGCGTCTTGTGCCCGCAGCCCGCCTAATCCTGACCGGAATCCTTCGGTTGGTCCGGCCCGATGTATTTGCTGTAGATCCGCTCATACCGCGGGCCGTATCGTTCCGACAGCTCCTCGCCGATATCCTGCTCCAGCTCGTAAAGCACCATTTCCTGCGTAAAATGATGCAGCAGCAGCTCGACCATGACCGGATGCTCCGTCACCAGCCCTTGCGTCGTGCAGTCGTCCCCCCGCATGCCCAGCATGCACCAGCGGCGGTCGATGACAAACGAAAATCGTCGTCCCGAGGCCGCCCCGTCCTTCTGGTGCCCGAACGAAAGCCAAGGAAGGAAACGGCTGCCGGCCTCCTCGCTCATGCAGGACCACAGCAGCTTGACGCCGCGTCCCTCCGCTTCTTCCAGGCCCTGCCTGAGCAGCGCCGCTTCCTCGCGCCAGACGTCGACGACGATTTCATGTTCGGCCCGCTCCATCTCCCGGGAGAGCGTCTCCAGCACGTTGCGCTCGCCCTCCACGCTGTAGAACGGCTGCTGCTCCGATTCCACTCTCGGCATTCTGGTCTCGATAAACGCGAGCGATTCCTTCACCTGGCCGGAGATCATCCGCGTCAGTTCCTCTGGCTTCAGCATACTGTAGCGGACCGGCTCCCCCGCGCTCCGGCGCAAAAATCCATGCTGCGCGAGGCGCTGCAGGGCGGCGTAAACGTTGGATCTGGAAACGCCGAGCCCTTTTGCCACCTCGTATCCCGAGGAAGGGCCCTTGCCGGCCAACTCCACCATTATTTTTGCTTCCATCTCGGTGAAGTTCAAATTCCGCAGATGCTGTAGCAATTGTTCCATTCTTCTGTCCTCCCAAGCTGCCAAACCCTTGCGTTAGTCGTTAAATGATTGATATCGTGCCCGATAGGCATTATGCCGTCTAGATCTGTTCCGCTCCGCATCGAGGGCACCATTTCGATCCCTTCGGCAGATCGGCGCGGCAGATTTGGCACTTCACCGAATCGCGCTGGGATGCACCAGCCGCCTCGGTCTTACCGTCGTTGTTTTCTTTCCAGAACCGGATTCGTTCATCCAACTCCAGCTGACGTTCGCGTTCCCGCTCCTCCGCCTGGCGGCGTTCCCGTTCATCGGCGAATTCTTCTTCTTGCGGCTCCTTCCAGTCGTTGCCCCCCGGATAATCGTACAAGCTTTCCGCGGCGGCTCCGGTTTCTTCCTTGTCAAATGCCAGCTCGAATTCGAAATCGTCGTCGTCCTGGACGATCGGTTCCCTGTAAATTTTGGTTTCGCCGAAGTCCTCGTCCTCGAATTTGGCGGCTGCGGGCGATTTGCGACCTTCGTCGCGCGCGCTTGCCGGCGCTTCGCCTTTCAGGCTTCTGCCGCAGGAAGGACAGAAATTGGCGTCCAGTTCGACCGTGCGCCCGCATTTGCACAGCTTTTCGTTTTTCAGCTCCGCGATCCGGCGGCGCAGCTGCTCGATCTCCTCCTGCAGCCCGTCGCAGGTTTTGCAATGTTTGAGCATCTCTTTTTCGGCCAGCGTCATGTCCTCCTGGCTGTACCCTTCATAAAAAACGCGTCCCATTTCGATAAAATGAAATTCCATTTCTTTTTCGACGTCGGCAATCTGGTTGTTCAGCTTGCTGATTTCCACGGCGCCCTGCGCCTTTTCCGTCGCCCGGTTCGCTCCGTCCTTAAGCCTTTGCAAAATTTTCATTGATTTCTCCTCCAGTTCCACAATTGATCATCTCGTGTATGAATCCATATTAGGCCCGGCAAGCCATGCAGCGCTTGTCCATTGGTGCAAGCCTATGTTTAATAGCGTCGTTTTTTGTTGGATGACATCAAAACCTCATGCTACAAAGATACCATGCCTTGGCTTTGCTGTGAAATGTGCGAAAAGACTCTTCTTTGGCCTTCTCTGCCCGCCGCCGCTCGGGTTATAATGGACTGCATGCGGTTTAGGGTGCTTATATCATACCAAATTTCATGTGCCACTGCTAAAAAAGCAATCGATAACTTCAATATTTTCAGACATAAGGAGGGTGCAGCCATGGTAAACACGCAGCTGACGCCGACAGGCGTTCCAGCCCAAGTGCCGGCTTCGGCCGCGCCTCCGCAGGCCAAAACCGCACCTACGCTGACCAGCCGCGAGCTGGTCAAAAACGATGAACCGGACGCCTTCTTCTTCCGCGAGCTGGAGAATAGCGGCATCCTGCTGAATGCGCCGCAAATCAAGGCCGTACGGCACGGGGAAGGCCCGATGCTGATCCTCGCCGGGGCCGGCTGCGGCAAAACGACGGTGCTCGCGGCGCGAACCGCTTACCTGCTTGCGGTCCGGCGCGTGCCGGCTTCCGGCATTTTGCTCGTGACGTTCACGAGCAAAGCGGCGCGCGAAATCAAGGAGCGAATCGCCCGCATGCCCGGCGTCGGTCCGGCCGCCGCCCATGCCGTCGAGGCCAGGACGTTCCACTCTTTCGCCCTTCTGATGCTGCGGCGGAATGGATACAAGGAGCAGATTTTGGGCGAATTCGGCGCCCAGCACACCATTATGAAAATGATTCTGAGGCGGCTGGGTTCCGCCCAGACCTTCCAGCCCGAAACGCTGCTTGCCGCTTTGTCCTCATGGAAAATGCAGGGGAAAGGCGCCGACGAGCTCCCGGACCGAACGGACGATGAAGCGGCGGTAAAGAATATTCTGACAGCCTATGAAGACTGGAAGCAGGAGCGGAACCTATGGGATTTCGACGACATCCTGCTGCAGCTGCGGCGGCGCATGGATGACCGCCTGTTCCTTAAACGGCTGCAGAACCGGTACGCTTGGATTATGGTCGACGAGTTCCAGGACACGAACCTGATTCAATACGAGCTGGTGCAATATCTCGCTGCGGCGCACCGCAACCTCGCCGTGGTCGGCGACGACGACCAGACCATATATACGTTTAACGGAGCGCGCCAGGAGTCGATTTTGGAATTCGACAAGCTGTATCCCGAAAGCAAAATCGTCACGCTCGATATCAATTACCGGAGCGACAGCCGGATCCTGGGACTCGGCGGCGCCATCGTGCGCCATAACCGGGCCCGCCGCCCGAAAGATCTCAAGGCTGCAGGCCCGTCCGGGCGGATGCCGCAATATGTCCGGCCTTCCCATCCCGAGGAGGAAGCCGCATGGGTCGTGGATCATCTCGCCCGCCAGGTGCGGAGCGGTAAAGCCGCGTATAAGGACATCGCCATTTTGCACCGGACCGCGGGCAGCAGCCGCGCCGTTCTGGAGCAGCTGCTCATGCGCGACATTCCGTTCGTGCAATACGGCAGCCAGGCCGTGTTTTACGACCAGCCGCTGATCAAGCCGCTGATGGACCATTTGCGGCTCAGCCTGAATCCGCGCCGAATGGAGGCTTTGCCGGGCGCGCTCGGCCCGCTTTACGTGCCCAAGGAAGAAGGCCATGCCTTCATTCTGGCGCAGGAAAAGGAAACCCGGAAGAAATACCCTCTTATCCATCTGACGCGCTGGAGCAGGCTGCAATCGTTTCAGCAGGACGCCGTGAAAGAGCGGATCCGGCTGATCAAATCATTGAAAGCGATGAAGCCCGCCTATGCGCTTCAGGAAATGCGCCGCCTTTTTTACGATAAATACGTGCAGGCGGGCGATCCCCTTGTATATACGCAATACAGGGACATGGTTCTCGATTCGCTCGAGGAACTCGAAAGCGCCGCGGCGCGTTTTGATTCGGTGGAGCGGTTTGTCGCTTATGCGGACGAGCTGTCCTTGCGCCATGCCCGAATGGAGGCGCTGAAGGACAAAAACGAAGGCGACGCCGTCCAACTCATGACCATCCACCGGGCCAAAGGGCTTGAATTTCCGTACGTTTATTTGATCGGGGCCAGCGAAGGCATTCTCCCGCACAGCACGGCCCTGAAAGACAAACCGCCGGAGGAGCTCAAAGCCGTCCGTCCCGAAGCGGCGGAGGAACAAATTTATGAGGCGGCCCTGGAAGAGGAGCGAAGGCTCGCTTATGTGGCCGTGACCCGGGCCAAGGAGCGGCTGTACATAAGTTCGCCGGCCTATTACCACAGCAAGCCTGCCGCACCGTCGCGGTTTTTGCTGGAGGCCTACGGCATCAAACCCGCCAAGGAATCCAAATCCGCTTCTACCCGCCCTGCCGCGGGTTCCAGGCAGCGTACCCGGCAATAGCTGTCGGGAATGCCCGCTGCCGGTCGCGGGGAAATGACCAGAAATCTGGCGGTTGGTTAAAAAAAGGCAGCTGACTGAAAGAAGTCGGCTGCCTTTTTATATGGGCGTACATATTTGCTAAAGTTCGTAAATATCTTTTGCTTCTATATAGGTCTTGACGCTATTCGGGCATGTTTCCCGATCTCGTTCCCGCTTCAAAAGAGGGGATCACATTGTCATACATCAGATGCAGCATCATGCCGACCGAAGCATGGTCGAGTATATGACAGTGGTCCATCCACATACCCGGGTTGTCGGCAGTAAATGCCACCTCATACGTTTCGTCCGGATTGACGTTTAATGTATCGGTTACCCAAGGCGTCTCGACGCTTTTCCCGTTTTTCTTCAATACCGTCATATGATGTCCGTGAAGATGCATCGGATGCTCGGAGAGGCTTTTATTGATAAAGGTCGTTTTGATTTTCTCGCCTTCCTTGACGACAAGAGTAGGCGTATGAGGATAAACTTCTCCGTTAATGGTCCAAAGATAGTTGAATTTTCCGTTGTAGAATCCCATCCTGTTTCCCAATATCATCGTAAATTCCCTATCGAACTCAGTCGCAGCAGTCCATTCATTCACGGCAGGCTTCCCGTACCGGGACGGATCAAACAGGCTGGATTCCGTTTGAAACCGGATGGCGTCCGGCGGAGAATCGCCGTAAAACAGGATACCCGGTCCATCAGCATCCGTAGATTCGCCTAATTTCAAGAGCACCGGATGATCCGGCATCGTAAAAGAGACGTCGTATCTTCCGCCGGCCGCCAGTCTGAATGCGGTTTGATCCGATAAAGACTCCGGCTGCTGAATGGGAGTACCGTCAATACTCGTGATTTTATAATCGCTCCCTTGCAGCAAATACTTCTGGGATTGATTATTGGCATTGATGAGCCTCAGCTTTATGATCTTCCCCGGCTTCACCTGCTTCCTCTGCATACGATCCTGATCCCCAAAAGCCGTCCGCTCCCCTTGATCGGTATTCCAGTTATGATTGATGAGCGTGACCTCTTCATCGTAGCGGATCGTCTCCTTTTTGGGTTCAACGACAAATGATCCGAACAGACCGTTGCGTACTTGCTCTGCCGCCTGCTGGTGGGAGTGGAACCAATACGTCCCTGCTTGTTCGGCGCGAAACTTATAAGTGAAGGATTCCCCGGGATTGACAACGTTTTGGGTCATGCCAGGCACGCCGTCCATGGCGTTCGGCACATCGTATCCATGCCAATGGATCGTGACTCCTTTATCGATATTCTTGTTGATCAGCTTTACTTCTACCATATCTCCTTGCTGCGCTCTTAGCTCGGGAGCCGCCTCCCCGTTATATGTCCAGGCTTCGACCACGGCACCTGATGCAAGCGTAATTTCCCGCTTCTGCGCGACGAGCAGATACGTAATATCCGCAGGAATAGAAATGTCTCCCGTAAGCGCCGATACTTCCACCATATTTGCATGGTTATGATGTCCGGACATCATCATGGTTGGCGTACCGTCCCCTTCGTCCATCCATTGATGATTCATCATATCCGAAGCCTCCGGCAGTTTCGACGCGTTAAAGTCTGCCCAAGCCTGAACGACCACGACCGCAATGGCTACGATCGCCGTCGCCGCACCCGACACGAAGAACTTCAACAGCCTTTTCCAAAAAGGAGCCGCAGTGAATGCCCCCTTCAGAATCGCCTGATGTCTCCTGATGACGAAAAGGGCAGGGACAACCTGAACGAGGAGAAACAGAACGATCATCTGTGCCGTTTCGAGCAGGCTCGGAAGGGTGGGTTGCGAAAAGATCGTATGAAAAGCCGCAATGCCTGAAGCGAAAGCAGCCGCATAAGGCGGGATCACGAGCATGGGATGGCTTGTTTTGATCAGCGTATCTGAAGGCCGTTTGTCGGGACTGGATGCTCGAAAGCTTCTTAAGCGGGGGAGCGTGTACAAAACCACGGGGATATAACCGATCAACATGATGGGAAAAATCGATTTGACGATGCCCTCAACGAACAACCAGCCGCACCTAACGTATAGGCTGACGATCAGGATGCACCATAACAAGGCCAATGCAAGACCGATATAACTTATGCAGCGCAATAGCATTCCCCAGACTTTCAGCCGGCGATGACTTTGGACGTACGGGAGCCCCGCGGCTCCCGTACCGACGATAAACCATAGTGCCGTCATCGCATAGGTTAACATCATACTTGCAATCGTTTCGAACATTGCGTTTTCCTTTCCACCGTTAAAATAGCCGGGTATCTCTTAAATAAAAATTGTTATTTGCTAAGCTTCGTAAATATTTTTTGCATGAGGCTCGGGCCCGAGATCCGGCTATTCTGGAAAGCGGCGATCTTCCACTCGCCGTTTTGTTTGACGGCAACATTCGTATTTATCGAATCCCTTTTCTTCGGGGCTGTTTTTTGCCACTTGAGTTTGACGACGCCGAGTCCATGAAAAATCGCGATGTCCGGTGTCACGAAACGGATCTTCTTGATCTCGCCTTCCAGAGTCGATCCCTTTAATACGCTGTTCCAAAGTTCTTGATGCGTATCGGCAATCGCTTTTCTTCCTTGCAGATGCTCCCCTTGAAACGTGACATAGTCGGCATCTTCAGTGAAACATGCGCCGTAAGCCTCTCCATCTCCTTTGCCCCAAGCCAGCTTCATCTTCTCAAACAAGCTTTCAATTTCTTTCATTTGGTTGCGATTTTCCATGTTCATTCACACTCCCTTTGTTATTTGCCGCCTGTAACGCGGATTTCTTCGCCATTTACAAAACTGTTTGCCGTTGATCCCAAATAAACGATCAAATTAGCGACATCTTCCGGGGTCCCCATTCTTTGGGGCGGAAACGATTGAGCGTATTCTTCGAGCATCTGTTGCGGGAACGCGTGCGACACCCATTCGGATAACGTTAATTCGGGAATAACCACATTGGAATAGATCCCATCTGAAGCCAGCTCTACCGCCAAGGTGCGGCTGAATCCGTGCAAAGCTGCTTTAGCGGTTACGTTGGCGGATTCATTAGGTTTGCCGCTGTAAACCAGGCTGGAAGAAACATGAATCAGTCGCCCCCATCCCCCCTGCTTCATAAGCGGAACGGCCGCTTTCGTAATGAGATACGTCCCCTTGACGGTCTGATCGATGACGGAAAACCACGCCTCGTTCGCAGGATCCTCGATCGGGGCTTCTTGCCCCCAATACACGGCATTATTCACGAGCACATCCAATCGGCCCCTCTCTTCCTTCGCTTGATTGATGACCCGATGGATGCTTTGCTCGTCATTCAAGGATAGCTGGACCGCCTGGGCGGAACCTCCGGACAAGTGAATATCGTCGATCGTTCGGTCCGCCTCGCTTCGATTACTCAAATAGGTAATGTAGACGTGAGCGCCTTCTGCAGCGAACTTCCGGGCGGCCGCCCTGCCAATTCCCCGTGAACCCCCGGTAATCAAAACCACTTTTCCACGTAAACCGTAATCCATCCTCAGTACCCTCCATCAATTAAAATATTTTACTTTTTTCATCATTTCGCCCTCATTGGCTCTTACGCGGATAAAATTTGGCGATCATGCAGCGTTATGGTATACTTTTGGCATATTATCTTGGTAGATAAAGTTTCTTAATGAATCATTTATCTTTATCAATTATTTATCTTAACTGATTAAGATAAATTCATAATAACTTGGAGGTTAGATAATGTCAAGAGATCATTCCCATCTTTTTTCAGACCTTACTCCGCTGCAACAGGATCTGGTTTACGAATTACGCCAAAACAGCGCGCGGGCGGTGATGCTGCACCAACTCGTTTCCGAAAAATTGGGGTTGAATGCAACCGACCACAAGTGCCTGGATTTTTTGAATCGCACCGGACCCGTTACCGCCGGTCAGCTGGCTGAATTAACCGGACTAACCACAGGCGCTGTGACCAACGTGATCGACCGATTGGAGCAGGCCGGTTATGTCGTTAGGGATAAGGACCCGAAGGATCGGCGGCGCGTCGTAGTCAAACCTGCCGAAGGCAGCTCGTCCCGAATCTCTCCCCAGTTCGAGTCGATCATGCAGTCGACGCTTCAGATCCTTTCGCGGTACGATGAGGAACAAACGCGTTTGATCCTTGAATTCATCCGGCTATGCAATGACATGACGTTGGCTGAAATGGAAAAAATGAAGAATCAATCTTAAAAGCGCCGCCCGTACTGTACAGCAAAAACCCTTAAGCTTTCCCAAAAAACGGGATGCTTAAGGGTTTTCATTAGTTGAGGTTTATCAACCTCATGAGCCGATATTTCGAATATGACCGCTGCTTTCAGATATCTTTTGGTACATGACGAAGATCCGCAATTCCCATATGACGCTTTTGCCATGGGTCCGTCTTTTCAGGTAAAATAAGTGTAGAGGATCGGAGCATGCATCCGGTCGCAAGGCACATCAAAAAAAGCAGATATAGGAGAACCGACCATTGAAAGAAGAATCGAATCATCAGCTTGCAGTGGGCTCTGTCACCCTGAAGGATTTGGAAAAGCTTGATATCGAGAACAATTTGCTGAACCAATTCAATGAATGGAAAAGGCTTCCGATGCTTTATAAGCTTGCCCTGGAGGAGCTCCAAAATAAGATCAAACTCATCAAGACCGAGCTGAAGCTTCAAGACGGCTACAGCCCGATCGAACATATCAAGGTCCGGATCAAGGAACCCAAAAGCATTATCAATAAACTGGAGCGCAAGGGCATCGAGTTTACGCTGGACAATATTTTGAACCATATTCACGATATTGCCGGCATGCGGATCGTGTGCGCTTTCGTGCAGGACATTTACCGTCTGCTCGATCATTTTTCGCATCGGGACGATATTCGCATCATCGAAATCAAGGATTACATCGCCAATCCAAAACCTAACGGTTACCAGAGCCTGCATGTCATCGTCGAGGTCCCGCTCATTTTGTTCGAAGGCACGCGCTGGATGAAGGTCGAAATTCAAATGCGGACGTTAGCGATGGATTTCTGGGCCAGCATGGAACATATCATTTTTTACAAATACGATAAACAGGTTCCGCGCCACGTCGTGACCGAATTGAAGGAAGCGGCCGTGGCCGCGGATAAGCTGGATCATCAAATGCTTCGCTTGCGCGACGAAATCCTGGCGTCGGCCGGGGAGTATTATCCGCAGGAATTGCAGGAAGTCCAGGAGGAATAGGGCAGAAATTTCCCGTGTGCTCCATGAACGACAGCGGGACGACAAGTCATCGTTGCACAAAAAAGGACGGATCAGGCTAACATGCCTGTCCGTCCTTTATCTTTGTCCAAGGAAGCGATACCTTCTATCCCCTTGCCTACAGCTTGATATTCGCCTCGTCGAAATACTCCTCCAGCGTCAGGCCGCTTTTCGCCACGTCTTCCGCCAGGTCCACGCCGATGTAGCGGATATGCCACGGCTCGTACACATACCCCGTAATGTCCTCGCGGCCTTTAGGATACCGGATCACGAAGCCGTATTCCGGCGCATGCTCGGCAAGCCACTTGCCTTCCGGCGAGTCGCCGAACGTTTCCTCCAGCTCATTGTTAACGCTCGGGCTGGATACGTCGATCGTCAGGCCGGTCTGATGCTCGCTCGTTCCCGGCACCGCGCTTACGCGGGAAGCATATTCTTCGCCTTTGGTCCGTACGTTGTTTTCGTAAATGGATTTTTGACGCTTGTACGAGCGGTACCCCGAGACCGCCCGAAGCTCAATGCCGTCCTCTTTCGCGCCCGCAAACAGCTTTTCGAGGGCCTCAGCCGCCTCTTTGCGCATATGCCGTTTCTCGTGCGGCCCGTCGAAGGAAAACGGCACGTTCGGCTCCACGAGGTCGGACGGTTCGTATCCTTCCGGCAGGCTCCGCTGCTTGTTGACGATGACCGTCATCGCCTCCGGATTCGTGACCACTTCTTTTCCGTCCTCTTCTTTGATCGTCGCCTGCAGCGAGCTTTCGCTGCGTTTTTGCATGACCGGATCCGCCGGAACCTGATTTTCCTGTTCGCTGCTTCCCGCCCCTTTCAGGGCTTGTCCCTGCTCGCTGCCGGAACCGCCGGTCTTCTCGCAGCCGCTCAGCACGGCCGTCGGAAGCACAAGCGCGGTTACAAGCAGGCACGTCCATAATCCCTTTTTCCATGTTTGCATGCTCATGTCCATTCTCCTAACTCTGCCTCGCCAGTCATTTATGTCCATTGTACTTGATTCTTGGAGTTGCGGCAAAACAAGTCGAATTTTGGGAATAAGCGCATCGCGCATGAATCGTCACGGATCGTCACGGAACCGTTCAGCAGCCCCAAAAGCAGAATGCGGAACCCTTCAGCGGGTCATGGAGCCGGATTGTTTAATTTGTCCGCGCGTTCCCGCGCTTTATCGGCTGCATCGGACGCGATTTGGCGAATGATCTGCTGCACGTTTTTCACCCGGGGCAGCAGCGCCGCCCAATCGTCGACCTCGAATTCGTCAACCGGCTCCGTCCGCAATGAAACAGCCACGTCGCGAAACCCCGCTCCCGGCTCATGCAGTTTCCCCTGCTCCGCAGCCTCGGCCAGCCATTCTCCCGCCAGCGGACCGCCTTTTCCTTTTTCCTCAAGTTTGCCCAAGGCATCGCCGTCCGAGGATTCGGCTGCCGGAGGCACCCGCTCGGCCCAATCCCGGAAGACGGCGTTCAGCAGCTGGTCCCTCGGCAGCCCCAGCAGCGCCAAACGGAGCAGCGGCTCCGCCCGGAACTTTCGCTCCGCTTCTTCCAAAACCAGCCGGATATGATCGCAGCCATCCTGCCCGCATGCGCATGTTGCCTGGTCCAAATCCGGCGCATACTGCGACATGACGTCCTCCTCGAGCCATAAAGGCATTTGCCCTTTCAGCAAAGCATGCAGTTCAAGCGGATGTCCGGCAAGCTCCCTGAGAATGTCCGCGGTTTCCTCCGCGGCAAAAGGAGCCGCCGGTATATGGGCCTCCCAGGGCGCACCTTGCCTGATCTCCTTGACCGGCGCCGCTGTGGCATGAATCCAGCCGGGGACAATGCTCAGCTCGAACGTATCCATGTAATTCGTCATCGTACCCCTCCCGGTCTGCTGTGTTCTTACTTCCTTGAAGGTTACATCCAATCTTCTCCCTGAAGCGTAATCAGTTCCCTGAGCTCGCTGTCGGACATTTCGGTCAGCCACGTTTCCCCGGAGCCGACGACCTGCTCGGACAACGCCTTTTTATGTTCGATCAGCTCGTCGATCCGCTCTTCCAGCGTTCCTTGGCAGATCAGCTTGTGGACCTGGACGTTTTTCTGCTGGCCGATGCGGAATACGCGGTCCGTCGCCTGGTTCTCCACCGCCGGGTTCCACCACCGGTCGTAATGCAGCACATGGTTCGCCCGGGTCAGGTTCAAGCCGACGCCCCCCGCTTTCAGCGAAAGCACGAAAAACGGCGAACCCTTCCCGTTCTGGAACGCGCTGACCATCTGGTCCCGTTCCTGCTTTGAGACGCCCCCGTGCAAAAAGAACGGTTTGACGCCGTACCGCTGCTCCAGGCGCGCCACGATCAGATGCCCCATCGCCACGTATTGCGTAAAAATCAAAGCGGCTTCCCCCGATTCCTGAATCTGGTCAAGCAGCTCGCAGAGCCGCTCCATTTTGCCGGAGGATTCGCCCTTGGACCCTTTTTCTTCCCTGCCGAGCAGCTGCGGCGAATCGCAAATCTGCTTCAGCTTGGTCAGCGAGGACAACACGAGCCCTTTGCGGGCAATGCCGGTTTCGTTCCCGATTTGCTCCATCACCTGCTCGACGACGGCCTGGTACATGGCACCCTGAACCGGCGTGAGCGCGCAATACGACTTGATTTCCAGCTTCTCCGGCAAATCCTTGCGGATATCCGGGTCGCTTTTGAGGCGCCGCAGCATAAAGGGAGCGACCAGCTTATGAAGCTCCTGCAGTTTTTCCGTCCCTGCATCGCTGGCCGTATAACGCTGCCGGAACGATGTCGCGGTGCCGAGGTATCCCGGATTCAAAAAGTGAAAAATCGACCAAAGCTCGCCCAGGCGGTTCTCCACCGGCGTTCCCGTCATCGCGATGCGGTGGGGGGCCGACAGCTTCATCACGCTCTGCGCCTGTTTGGTGCGGTGGTTTTTAATGTATTGGGCTTCATCCAACACGACGGACGTCCAGGCCATGGCGGCCAGGTCCGCTCCGTCCCTTCCCGCCAAGTGGTACGTGGTCAGCACCAGGTCATGTTTGCCGGCTTCCTGCAAAAACTGTTCGCCGTGCAGCCGGCGGTTGCCGTGGTGGATATACAGGTTCAAATCCGGGGCAAAGCGCTGCAGCTCGCGCTGCCAGTTGCCGAGCAGCGACGTCGGACATACGATCAGAACCGGATTCATGCCCTTCCGGTGCTGTTCCAGCAAGCAGGTAATGACCTGAATCGTTTTGCCCAAACCCATGTCATCCGCCAGGCAGACGCCGAAGCCCATGTCCCTCATGGCGGACAGCCATTGAAATCCCCGCTCCTGATACGGGCGCAGCACGCCGTGCAGCGATGCCGGCACCGGTCTGACCGGCACTTTGCGCGGGCCGTCTTCGCCCAGCAGCGACTCAAGGTACCCGGCCGTTTCAAGCCCGAGCACCGGAATGCCTTTCCAGAACCGCTCCCCGCCTTCTTCCGCCGATAAATGAAGCCATTCCGAAAGGTCCATTTCGCCTTCGTCATGTTTTTTCAAATATCGGAGAACCTGGCGGATTTCCTTCAAATCCAGCTCGATCCATTCCCCGCGGAATTTGACGTAAGGCAAGGAAGCTTCGGCCAGCTCGGCCAGCTCCTCGCGCGACAGCGTTAGCCCGTCAAGCGCCGCCTCCACGCGGAAGGAGACCAGCTGCTCCATGCCGACCACGGGGAGGCCCGGTTTATGGTCGTCGGTTTGCATTTTTAAAGACAACCCGACCCGCCGCCGGCCCTTCCGGCTCCATTTGGACGGCATCTGCACGGCCATTCCCGCCTTGTTCAGCCGCGGAACCGAATGCCTTACGAACGCCACCATTTCTTCGCTCGACAGCTCCAACCCCTGGGGCGCAGGCACGGTAAGCGCCGCGGCGATTTCAGGGGAGAGTTCGGCCGCTTCCCCCAGCAGGGTCAGCATTTGCTCCTGCACGTTCATATAGGTTTTCCCGCGCCGCTCAATGTCGCGTTCCTTGTATCCCCAGATCGCCGCGGCCGGCAGCCAGGCGCCGAATTCGTCCTGAAATTCCGCCCAAAAGGTAACCTTCCAGCGCTCCTGCTCCTCCGTATGGTTCGGAGCGAGGCGAAATCCGAGCCGCAGCCGGCCGGATCGGGAACGCTCCTCGTCCTGCGGGCCTTCGGGAACCGAAGTAAACCCCGCGGCCGCCACGTCCTCGGCCAAACCCGTGATCTCTTCCGTCGTTCCCTGAGCGGAAATCGTCCGGCTCGCCGTCAGCAGGCTGTTCCACCAAAGCTCGGCCAGCGGCGACGTTCCGCGCCGGTAGTCGGCCTGATACCGCGAGAGCTTGCCTTCCTGCGCCCGCACGATCTCCTGCACGCTGGCATGGATCATCGCGCTGAGAAACGAATGCAGCACCGCTGCCCCCGCCTCATGTTTCGTCATCGGCTCGCTTCCAAGAAGCGCGGGCACGCCAAGCCCGACCGGCGGCATGGCGCCGGCAAGCTGCCTGAAACGCTCCACGTCATGCGGCTCGCGCAGCCTTGGCTTCCAGCTGCCCGTCAGCGCAAGCACGCCCGCACGCCGCCGGGTGCCTCCCGCGGATACCTCGGCCGTTCCCGGCGCGATTTGGCCGCGAATCAGCAGCTCCAGCGCAAAACGCGCAGCCTTGGCCCAATAGCCCATCTCCGCTCCCGGCCGAAGGCCGAGGCGCGAGCAGGCGGCTTCATCCAAAGCGAGCAGCATGTGAAAGGCATCGGCCGGCGAAAGGGCCAGCCCCTCCAGCGTTCTGCCCATCAGCTGCCGCTTTTCGCCGCGCCGGGCCGTTCGCTGGCCGGCGGACGGCGAAGGGTACCGAAGCTCCGCCAGCCGGAGAACCGCCTGCTTAAACGGCTTCGACCCGTCCGGAAGCTGGAGCGATCTGACGACCTTGCTCCACGCGTCTACCTTCGGTTCGGACATTTCTCCCGAAAAACAAAAAAACACGTCTCCTAGCCATACGCCATATAGCGGTTGATTCATGGTTGTCTCCTGTCGTTTCCGTGATTAAACATAATATCTTCATCTTATACGAAAACCGCCGAATTTAAAAACCTCAATCGTTATTTTTCGGCGCATGACGAAGTTTTGTCCGGGAGCGGCGGCGCGCGGGACTCTGCCTCTGCAAACGGCTTCGAACGCAAAGGGGAAACGGTTTCGCCTAAAAAAACAAGCCTGTTTTTCCCCGGGATTCCGGTTCAAAACAGGCTTGGCTCATGCGTTAATTTGCGGCTGTGATCATCCAGCTTGCTCCGGACGGCCGGTCCGCCGCCTGGATGATCAGGCTGCCTTCTCCGTCCACATGCCAGCCTTCGGCTCCTTCGCCGAGCTGCTCGGCCGTAATGGCATCCAGCCCCTGCACCCCGCTCGGAGCGAATTCCGGACGGCAAAGCTTAAACCGCAGCAGGCTCCGGTTCGCCTCGTATTGTCGATGCGCATAGGCATACGACAGCTTGAGGCCTCCCTCTTGGCCTTCAAGGCGCACATTCAAACGGGAGTAGGTTTGATCGCGGTAATCGTAGGTGGCGCCGTCATCCTCGTAAAGGCTGTACTCCGCCTGGAATCCGCTTTGGGCTTCCGCGCCGTAGATATGGAACGTCAGGTTCCCGTTCGTCTGGTCGTCCGCATGCTGCGCAAGCGCGCCCTCGGGCACGATCGCCCCGGATTTGACGTACATCGGCATCGTATCCAGCGGGCAGGCGGCCAGAATATGCCGTCCCCCTTCGAGCTTTTTGCCCGTCCAATAATCGAACCATCGGCCTTCCGGCAAATAAACGGCGCGGTGATCCGTATCGGGGCGGTAAACCGGCGCGATCAGCACGGCATCGCCGAGCAGGAATTGGTCGCATAGGTTGGTCACGTTTGGGTCATCCGGATATTCCAGTACAAGCGGGCGGATCACCGGCAGGCCTGTGGCCGCCGCTTCCTGGAACAGGTTGTAGATATGCGGCAGCCAGCGGTAGCGAAGACCGATGTACTTCCGGATGATCTCCTCCGTCTCCGCGCCGAACGCCCAAGGCTCCTGTCGCAGCGTATCGATTGCGGAATGGTTGCGGAAATACGGGAAAAACGCGCCCATTTGCGTCCACCGCACAAGCAGCTGTCCCGACGTATGGTGGGCAAAGCCGCCGATATCGGGACCGGCGAAAGGCAAACCCGACAGGCCCATGTTCAGCACCATCGGCATCGCCAGCGCCATATGCTCCCAGAAGCTGCGGTTGTCTCCCGTCCATACCGCCGCGTAACGCTGAATGCCGGCATACCCCGCGCGGGTCAGCACGAACGGGCGGCGGTTGTCCAGCTGCCGCTTCAGCCCCTCCGCCGTCGCTTTGGACATCAGCAGCCCGTAAAGGTTATGCAGCTCCTCATGCGTCTTCAAATCGCCGTTGTTCCGGTGCATGACGTCCAGGTCCATCGTTTTGCTCTCATTGAACACGGCCGGTTCGTTCATGTCGTTCCAGATGCCTTCGATTCCGTTCTCCGTGTAAAAGGAATGAAGATCCCCCCACCACTTCGACGTCCGGTCATCGGTGAAATCCGGGAACGCGCTTGTTCCGGGCCATACCTCGTCGAAATAAATGTCGCCTTCGAGCTTGGTGCAAAAATGCCCCTGCTGCACGCCTTCCCTGTACACGTCGTATTTCGGATCCTTTTTGACGCCCGGATCGACGATCGGCACGATGCGGATGCCCATGCCGCGCAGCTCCTTGATCATCGCTTCCGGATCGGGGAAACGCAGCGGATCGAACGTAAACACCCGGTACCCGTCCATATAATGGATATCCAAATAAATGACGTCGCATGGTATGTTTTTTTCGCGGAAGGTGCGCGCGAGCTCCAATACCTCCTCCTGATCCATGTAGCTGTAACGGGATTGATGGTACCCGAGCGCCCATTTCGGCGGCAGCTCGATGCGTCCGGTCAGCGCCGTATAGCGCGTGACCACGTCCTTCACCGACGGCCCCGCGATGAAATAGAGATCATAATCCCCGGTGCTGCAGCCCATCGTAAACGCATCGGCATGCGTTCTCATATCCACCTCGGTCCGGCCCGGGTTATCCAAGAAGAGGCCGCAGCTCGTTCCCCCGGCCATATGGATCACGAACGGGATCGATTGGTACAGCGCCTCGATTTCCGGCACATGGGGCGCATAAACGTCGGTGTTCCAGTTCGTGTAACGCTCGCCGCGTTTGTCGAGGAAGCTGGATTTCTCCCCGAGGCCGTAAAAATGCGAGTCCTGCGGCATGTCATATACCGCGTGCACGCCGCTCCGCGGTTGGCACACAAGGCGGGTCTGCCGGCAGAGAACCTTCCCTTCCTTGTCGCGGACCGTGAACGCAAACGTGGTTTTGTCGATTTCAAGCGCGATCAGGGAAGTACGAAGGATCACCCGGTCGCCGGTTTCCTCCAGCCCGATCTCGCTTTCGCTTTTTTGCCTGAACGCCGGGTCGATCGCCACCGTCGACGACAAGTCCGGTTCTCCCTGCCAAAAAAATTTGATCCGGAATATTCCGTCCGCCGGGAACAATACCGCCGCTCCGCCGCGTTCGGCCCGCAAAACAAACGCATCCCCGCGCCGCTCCAGCTTTTGGAACGCACCCAAGTATCTTCCTGTTTCCGTGTGACCCGCCTCCGTGTATTTGTCCGGGCGGATTGCTTCGCTTCCTTCCATGTCTCTCGCTCCTTCTTCTTGGTGCACATGATGCCGATTCCTTGCGTTTTCCGTAGTTGTGACGCCTTTGTACGGATGTCCGGGATGGAAAGAGGCTCCTTTCGAATGTTCAAAGGGAGCCTCCTCTTATCGGCCGATGCCGCTTCGTTCTTTTTATTTTTTCAGGTTATCCCAAGTTTTCTGGAAATCCGCCAGCAGCTGGTCTTTGTCCGATTTGCCTGCAATATAGCTTTGCATGCTCGAACCGAATTCATTCCAAGCGCCTTCAGGGAATCGGGCGAACTGCCAGCTGAGCACTTTGTTTTCTTTGCTGTATTTCAGGATTTCCGCGCCCAGCGCGCCGAGATCCTGTTCCGTCGCGTCGATGCTCTTGAACGCCGGGATGAACTTGAATTCCTTCGTGATGTAGTTTTTGCCTTGATCGGACGTCACGAGCCAGTTCAAAAATTCCTTCGCGTCGTCTTTAACTTTGGAGTTTTTGTTGACGACCCAGTTGTTCGGCACGCCGACGAGCAGCTTGTCGTTTTCTTCCGCGTTATCGCTGATCGGCATCGGCAGGAGTCCGATGTTCATGTTCGGCGTAATGCCGTCGATTTGCACCTGCGTCCAGTTGCCCTGCTGCGTCATCGCGGCCTGGCCGTTTGCGAACATGGTCATTTCCGTGTTGTAGTCGGTCGTCAGCGGGTTTTTGTTGCCGTATTTCAGCGTCAGGTCAAACAGCTTCATCAGCCCGTCCATCTGCGGGTTGCCTGCGAATTTTTCCGTACCCTTGTTCAGGCCTTCGATATAAGCGCCGGGATCCTTCTGATGGGAAAACGCTACGTTCAGCGTATGTTGTCCCAAAATCCAGCCTTCCTGGTAGCCGTTGACGAACGGCGTGATGCCGGCATCCTGCAGCTTTTTGGCGGCTGCGTCCAGCTCCGTCAGCGTTTTCGGCGTTTCGGTGATGCCCGCTTTTTTGAACAGATCCTTGTTGTAGACGAAGCCGTAGCCCTCAAGGTTCATCGGCATGCCGTAAATTTTGCCGTCTTTCGTGATTTGGTCTTTGGACACGTCCACCATGTCGCTAACCCATTTTTCGCCCGACAGATCCTCAAGCTTATCCGCCCAGGTGTTCAGATCCGTATACCCGCCGACGTTGAAAATGTCGGGTTCTTCGCCGGACGCGAATTTCGCTTTCAGGGCCGCGCCGTAGTCGGAACCGCCGCCGACCGTTTGGATATCCAGCTTGATGCCGGGATGGCTTGCCTCGTAATCGGCTTTTAGTTTATTGAGCGCTTCCGCGATTTCGACTTTGAACTGGAAAATATGAATCGTTTTGGTGCCGCCTTGCCCTTCGCTTCCGCCGTCGGCCGTTTTGTCCGTTTTCGAGCCGCAGCCCGCCAGAACAACGGAAAGCGCGAGCATCGAAGCAAGCGTGATTTTGGAACGTTTTTTCATGAATGAGTCCTCCCTTTTTGCGGTGTGAACCGAATCCTGCCATGTTTTTTATCTTTGTAATCGTTTACTTCTTCATTATAAAAACCGGCGTCGCCAATGAGCACTTACGATATTGATCAAACAGGGGGAGCGGATTGACCTGTGAAGCCCCGCCCCGTTTCATACATCCATCAGCCCTTGACCGCGCCCTGCGTAATGCCCTCCACGATATATTTCTGCATCGCCAGGAAAAATATGATGACCGGCAAGATGCCGAGCACAAGCGCCGGCAGCGCCAAGTCCCACTGCTTCGTGAACTGCCCGAAAAACGCGAACGTCGCGATCGGAATCGTCCGCAGATCGGCGCTTTGCAGCACCAGGGACGGCAGCAGGTAATCGTTCCAGATCCACAGCGTATTTAAAATGATAACCGTAACGAACATCGGTTTCAAAAGCGGCAGCACGATCCGGAAGAAGGTGCCGTAGGTGTTGGTGCCGTCTACCCGCGCGGCCTCCTCGATCTCCAGCGGAATCGACTTGACGAACCCGTGGAACAGGAATACGCTAAGCGGCACGCCGAAACCGAGGTAGCTCACGATCAATCCCGGTATGCTGTTCATCAAGCTAAGCGAGCTCATCACTTTCACGAGCGGAATCATGATCGACTGGAACGGAATGACCATGGCCGCGACGAAAATGGCGAACAAAAACCGGTTGAAACGGCTGTTGTGGCGCACCATCCGGTATGCCGCCATCGCGCTGAACAACGCGAGCAGCACGTTGCTGAATACGGTGACGATCAGCGAGTTTTTGAAGGCCGACGGGAAATTCGTCATGTCCCACGCCTTGCTGTAGTTGTGCCATTCGAAGCTTTTCGGCCAGCTGGCGGCATTGGTCAGCAGATCGCCGAACGTTTTGACCGAATTCACGAACAGGAAGTAGAACGGAATCAGGAAGAGCAGCGCGATGACGACCATGACGATTTCGGTCGCAAGCGTTCCGAAGCGGTATTTTTTGGATACTTCCATCAGGATTCAACCTCCTTCGATTTCGTCAATTTCACCTGCAGGCTCGTAATGACCGCCACGACGACGAAGAATATGATCGCTTTGGCGGTGCCCAGCCCGTAACGGTTGTTCTGGAACGCCTCGTTGTAAATGTTCAGCGCCACGGATTCGGTCGAGCGGAACGGCCCGCCTTTCGTGAGCGACAGGTTCAGGTCGAACATTTTGAAGGACCATGAGATCGCCAGGAACAAGCAGACGGTAACGGCCGGCATGACCAGCGGCATAATGACCGTTTTCAAAATTTGCAGCCTGCTGGCCCCGTCGATTTCCGCCGCTTCGATAATGTCCTTCGGAATATTGTTGATCGACGAAATGTAGATGACCATCAAATAACCCGCGGTTTGCCAAACGAACACGATCACGATGCCCCAGAACGCTGTCGTCGCGTCGCCGAGCCAAGGCAGGTTGAAGAAATGCCAGCCGGTGGCATCGCCCACCGCAGAGAACCCTTTGACGAAAATGAACTGCCAGATGAAACCCAGCAGCAGGCCGCCGATCACGTTCGGCATAAAAAAGACGGTGCGCAGCACGTTGCGCGTCTTCAGCGGCTTCGTCAGGAAATACGCCAGGAAAAATCCGAGCAGATTGGTTAAAATAATGCCGATCACCGTAAAGCGGACCGTAAACCAGAAAGCCTTCCCAAAGTCGGGATCTTTCGTTAATATTTGTTTGAAATTGTCGATGCCGACCCAGGTGACCTCGCCGGATACTCCATTCCAGCTCGTGAAGGAGTAATAGAGGCCCAGCAGGAACGGAATCACAATAATGACGGTAAAAAAGAGCGTGGACGGCCCCACGAACACCAGCTGCTGAAGCAGCCCGGACGTTTTTTTGCGATTCATCCCGATTCTCCCCTTTGCAAAAAATACTCTGACTGTCTGTAGGTTAAGTATGGAGGAATGCGTTTACAAAAAAAACGGAGGATCGTGAACCGTTAGGGGGAAAATATTGATATGCCGAAAAGAGGCCATTATTTAAACGAAGGGGACAAACCGATGAAGTTCCGCAGCATCCGCTCACGGCTGATCCAGTTCATGCTGCTGGCGACGACGATACCGCTGCTGCTGTCCATCAGCATCACGTATATCCATACGAAGGAGACGATTAAGGAGCAGGCGCTGGAGGAAAACCGGCATTTGATTTTTCAGGGGAAAACGAATCTGAGCAATTATTTGGACAATATCAACAAGGCTTCGCTCGTCGTGTATAACGACGCCAATTTTTTGCGGAACCTGCGCAAAATTCCCGACGATTACCGAGCCGTGGCCGAGGTGTTTACGCTGCTGCAAAACATACAAAACACGGTGAGCGGCATCGAGCGGATCTACCTGCATGCTTCGCAGTCCAACCAATCGACGCTCGTGACGCCGGCCACCTTTCCGAAAAGGGAGTTCCGTCCCGTGCCTTACGTCAGTACCGTGCCTTACGAAAGATTCACGACCGCCGTCGAGCCGACCCATAACAGCCATGATTATGGTTTTCCCCCGTCGCCGACCTCGTATACGAAGCGCCAGGTGTTCACCTTCCACCGGACGATCACCAACATCCCTTCGGAAAAGGTGCTGGGGGTGCTGGCCATCGACGTCAGGCTCGATTCGGTTGCGGCCATTTGCGAACAGCTGTTTAATAAAAAGAACGAGCAGCTGGTCATCGTCGACCAGGGCGGCAGCGTCATTTATTCCGGCAACGACGAGCAAATCGGCCAAAAGCTGCAGGATCATGCCGTGCTTGACCATATCGGCCAAAACGTCAGCGGCTATTTTGAAATGAACGGCGCGATGCATGTGTACGAAAAGATGCAAACGCCTTATACGGACTGGACGATTATCAAGCGAATCCCGAACGCGACGCTGTATGAGCGGGCGACCGAGCTCACGAAAATCAATACGGTGATCGCCGTCATCGCCCTGCTCGTGATCATCTTCGGCACGCTGTTCATTTCGGTGCGCATCACCGAGCCGATCAAACGTTTGACCAGCTACATGAACCGGATCCAATCCGGCCAGCTGAACGTCGATATCGATTGGAGCAGCCGCGACGAAACGGGCATCATGTTCGCCAGGTTCAGGCAGATGATGGATACGATCAACAACCTCATTTTGCGCGAATACAAGCTGGAATTGGCCAACAAAACCAATCAGCTCAAGGCGCTGCAGGCCCAGATCAATCCGCATTTCCTATACAACACGCTGCAGTCGATCGGCACGCTGGCGCTTCATCACAACGCGCCCCGGATTTATGCCTTGCTCTCATCCCTCGCGAAAATCATGCGCTACAGCATGAACAACAACGACGCGCTCGTCACGCTTCAGGATGAAGCGGAACACGTGAAGCTGTATCTGGATTTGCAAAAGGAGAGGTTTGGCGATCAGCTGGAATTTTCGCTCCTTCTGGAGCCGGACACGCTGGGGGTGCAGGTGCCGAAAATGATTTTGCAGCCGCTCGTCGAGAACTTTTTCAAACACGGGATGGACAATCCGGAAGGCGGGAAAGGAAAACTCGCCATCATAAGCCGGATGGAGCCGGAAGGCGTCCTCACGGTTACGATCGAAAATAACGGGGAGTCGATTCCGCCGGACGTGCTAAGCCGCCTCGCCGCCGGGCTCGAACGCCAGCAAAGCGGGACGCAGGCCGACGGAAACGGGGAGTATGGGATCGGGCTGCACAACGTCATGATGCGCCTTCAGCTGTACAACGAGCACGGATCGGCGCTGCACATCGAAAACATCGAGCCGCAAGGCGTCCGGATCACCGCCCGAATACACACCAAAGCGAAATATACGAAGGAGACGAACGAATGATGAAGGTTTTGATAGCGGATGACGAAAAGCACGTGAGGGATGCGATCAAAATGCTGGCCGATTGGGACGGGCATGGCGTGACGGGCATTCTTGAAGCATCCGACGGGCAAGCGGCCGTGGAGCTCATCGCGGAGGAATCCCCGCAAATCGTGATGACCGACATGCGCATGCCGAGGATGGACGGCACCAAACTGCTCGAATGGATCAAGGACAACAGCCCCGACGTCAAAACGATCGTCATCAGCGGATACGACGATTTCGAGCTGGTGCGGCACACGATCCGGAGCGGCGGCCTCGATTATATTTTGAAGCCGGTCGATCCGGATGCGCTGAACGAAGCATTGGAAAAAGCCGTGGAGGCCGTACGGAAAGAAGCGCTGCAGGACCGGCTCAGCACGCGCCAAAACATGGAGCTGAACCGGATGCGGCCGCATTACGCGGACAAGCTGCTGACCGACCTCATCGGCGGCCCCGGCGGCAAAGAGGAACTGGCCCGGCAGCTCCGGGACGAGTTCGGCCTGCCGGATTCCGCCGCCTCCTGCCGTGCCGCCGTCATCAGCACCGCCCAGCTCGACCACGAGGTGCTGGATAAATTCGGGCAGATGCCGGAGCTGCTGTACTTTACGCTGATCAATATCTGCAATGAAGTGCTGATGTCCGGACAAAAAGGCATCGCCTTTCATCATTTGGGACGCCCCGAGGAGATCGTCATGCTGCTTTGGGACGAAACGATGCCACATCAGGCCGTCCTTGAAAACATCCGGCAGGGAATCGACCTGACGCTGCGCCGGCAGGTGCATATCGGGGCCGGATCGTGCCTGCCTTTTCCGCAAGGGACAGCCGCTTCCTATCAGGAGGCCCGCCTGGCCCTGTGGCGGCGGAACGCGTTAAGCGGTTCCGGCTGGCTTCACGGCGACGCGCCGCAGCCCCCGAAACCGCTTCGTCTAAGCTCGCACGAAGAGAGCTTCCGGCTGGCCGCGCTCAGCGGCAGCGCGGAAAAAATCGGAGCCGCGGTGGACGCCTGGATGAGCCGGGTCGGGGAGCTCGGCGCGGTAACGCCGGCGCAGCTCGAGCAGTGGAATGCCGAATGGGACTGGATGCTGAAGCAGTGGATGGACCACAACGATAGCCCGTCCCAGGACGGACCCGAAAAGGACGCGCTGCTCGAACTCCCGCGGTCGCTTCCGCTCGACCCGCAGGGAAGGCTTTCCTTCCCGCTCTGGAAAGCCCAATACGAAGGCCGGCTGACGGCGGCCAGCCGGATTCTCACGCAGCGGCATTCCCGGGAAAACCACATCATTTACGACATCGCTTCGTATTTGGAGAACCATTATGCCGAGGATATCTCGCTGCAGGACATGGCCGCCCGCTTTTTCCTGAGCCGCGAATACATCTCCCGCCGCTTCAAGCAGGAATTCGGCGTGAACATATCGGATTTCCTTGCGGGCGTGCGCATCGAAAAAGCGAAGCTGCTGCTGCTGAACCCGCAGCTGCGCATCGCGCAGGTCGCGGAAATGGTCGGCTACCAGGACGAAAAATATTTCAGCAAGGTCTTCAAAAAGCAGGAAGGCCAAACCCCCAACGAGTACCGGAAGGAGCAGGCTGCGCGCTGAGGCTTCTCCCGCGTTCCGTTTGCTGATCGGCGAAAAAATAAGCGTCCCTCGGATCCATGACGGATCCCGGGACGCTTGTCTGTTTTTATGCTATCGCCATCGAAAAAGCGCGAGACGCTTCAAGCATTCACGCAGCCATCTTCCGCCTCCGTGCCAAGCACGCGAATCACGTCGTTCGGGTATACATGGACGCCGGCCGTCTCCGTTAAAGCGATGTTCACCATGGCTCGCGCAAGGGTCCTAGCCGGCATGGCCCGGTATTTGGCCGCTTTGCCCCGCATGAGGGGGTCCAGGCTTTTCATGACCCAGGCCCCTGCCGCCTCGCCGAAGCGGAATTCGTTTCGCTCGCCGAGCAGCAGCGACGGCCGAAACAAATGCACGCCTTGGATACCCACAGAAGCCATGGCTTTTTCGGCCTCGCCCTTGACCCGGTTATAGAAGATTTTGGAATTGGGATCGGCCCCCATCGCGGTAACGGCCAAAAACTGCCCGGCGCCTTGACGTTTCGCTATTTTCGCCGCCCGCAGCGGATATTCAAGGTCGACCTTGCGGAATTTCGCCTGCGATCCCGCTTTTCGGATCGTCGTGCCAAGGCAGCAAAACACATCCCTGACGCCCCGGAACGTTTCCGCATGATCCTCCAGCGCCTCCAAGTCGATGATCGTTTCCCGCAGCTTCGGATGGCGAACCGCCAATGGACGCCTCGTCAGCACGACGACGGCATCATAGGCTTCGCTGCGCAGCAGTTCCGCAACCAGCTCTCCGCCCACAAGGCCCGTGGCGCCAAGCACCAATGCCTGCAATCCGATCTTCCCCACCCCGCTTTCTAAGTCATCCTTTTTTCCTCATTCTACCTGTTCCAGGTATCCGGTTTCAACAGGCCCCTCCCCCCGGGGCCATCAGCTCCTTCTTCCTTAGCAGCCGTGTTCGCAGGGGCCAAGCATCCCCGCATCCCGTCATGCTTCCCCCTCCCTTTTGCGTTTATCGTTTTTCCGTAGATTTGAAATTCGAATGTCGTGCGGATATACTGAAATAGAATTATTTTAGAATGAACGTTCAGTATAAATATTGGAGCCAAGGTAAGGTGAGGTTGATGAACAAAAAACAGCTTTCCAGCCAGCAGACGAAACAGAAAATCGCCGATGCCGCCCGCGCCTTGTTCGGGCAAAAAGGATATGCCTCCACCTCGATCGAGGATATCGTCGCCGCCACGCAAATCAGCAAAGGCAATATCTATTACCATTTCAAAAACAAGGAAGGGCTGCTGCTGCACCTGCTTGACGAATGGAACCGGGAATGGGCCGAGCAGTTCCAGGCGAAAAAGGCCAAATACCATACCGTCAAGGAGCAGATGATCGCGCTGGTCGAGCATTTTCTGATGGACGGATTCCAGCATCCGCTCACCAAGGCGATGAACGAGTTTTACGCGACCGAGCTGATTACATCTCCGAATCAGGACCGGATCGAAGCGATGATGCACGGATATCTCCGCAATTATGAGGAGCTGCTGGAAGAGGGCATGCGGACGGGCGAATTCAAACCGGACGACGCGCGCATGCTCAGCATTATCCTTGAAGGCATGCTTGCCGGCATGGAGTTCTCTTCGAACAAAATGTCTTTTGAGGAGGCGCGCGCGCTGTACCTTAAGGCGATGCATGTTTTCCTATACGGCATTACCGGCCTGACGGAACCGCCGGCCGCTCCGTCGGCGACGGAAGCCGACCGAATGAACCTTTAACAATCTTAAACAAGCCTGATCAAGTTATGGAGGAACTCTCATGAGTCAAGAAAAAAAGCTTTTGCCCGCAATGGAAACCGACCCCGTAGGCAAAGTATTCGTACGTTATCTCATTCCTTCCCTTGTCGGGATGCTGATGATGTCGATCAACGTCGTGGCCGACGGCATTTTCGTCGGTCACCGCCTGGGCGCGCTGGCGCTGGCCGGCATCAACATCGCATCCCCGGTTTTCTCCGTATTTTTCGCCATGTCGCTATGGCTCGGGATCGGCGGCGCAACCCTGTTCTCCCAATCGAAAGGCGCGAAAAACGCGAAGCAGGCGCAGCGGATATTCACGCATTCGCTTATCCTTATTTTCGTTTTAACGATGCTCGTCGCGCTCACGGCCTATCTGCTGCGAATTCCGTTGGCTTATGCGCTCGGGGCCAACCGGGATACGCTCCCGTATGCGCTTGAATATATGACGGTGCTGCTCACGTACGGCTTTATCATTACGATCCAAAATACGTTCAGCCTGTTCGTCCGCAATGACGGCAACCCGAATCTGTCCATGATCTCGATGGTCGTTTCGGCGGTGTTGAACATTGTTTTAAACTATGTATTCCTGTACGTGCTGGATATGGGCGTCAAAGGTTCGGCATTGGCGACCGTCGCCGCCACGCTGGTCGGCGCGCTGGTCCTGTTCGTCCATTTTTTCCGCAAGGAACGGACGCTTTCTTTCGTCAAGCCGTATTTCTCCCTCCGGCTGGCCATCCGGACGCTGACGATCGGCTTTCCAAGCTTTATATCCGAAGTCGGATTGTCCGTATTCACGATCGGATACAACGTGGCGATGGTGCGTTGGGCCGGGACGGCAGGCGTCGCCGCTTTTTCGGTGCTCAATTACGCCCACAGCGTCATGCTGATGCTGTTCCTCGGCATGGGCTCGGCGGTTCAGCCGCTGATCAGCTACTATCGCGGCGCCAAGCTGCGCCTGCGCGAAGTGCAAACCGTCCGGATCGCCGTCGTTACGGCCATCGTCTCCGGCATTGCCGTATTTCTTTTTGGCCTCGTGTCCGCGGGAGGCATCGTGTCGCTGTTCGGCGATTTCTCCGCAGAGGTCCGGTCGCTGGCGGTCAACGGCATCCGGTTGTTTTTCATCGGCTATATGTTCATGGGCGTCAACTTCGTCATGATGACTTATTTTCAGGCAACCGAGCAGGTCAAGGCAGCCGTATGGATCACGTTGTCGCGGGAAATCATTCTGATGGTCATCTTCCTGCTGGTGCTGCCTCACCTGCTGGGCACAAGCGGCGTATGGCTGTCCATCCCGTTGTCCGAATGCGTCGTCGCCCTTTCGATCTTCCTGTACGTCAAATTTTTGCAAAACGGCAAAACAAACGCGTCGATCACCATGACTTCAAAGAAAGCGGACCGCGTTTGACCGAAGCTGTTCAAGAACAAAACGTCTTCCCTGGCTTGCATGCCTTGCACGCGAGCACGCGCACCGCCTGTCTTTTCCCATCCGGGAGGGGACAGGTTTTTTTGCGTTGGATAAACCCTCCACTTCAAAAAATTTGGTCCTGCCTATTGTATTAGGTGTATTAAGTGATATAATACACTTAAATCACTAATCGTACTTCGGTACGGTGGGAGGAACCTCTATGGAAGAACAGCAGGTTGGCTCGCTGCATTTTCAGATCGATTTCAGTCAACCTTTATATGAACAGATACTGGACCAAGCCAGAAGCGCAATAGCAAAAGGAGAGATTGCTTTGGGAGACAAAATGCCATCGGTCAGAGAGCTCGCCCAGGAACTGCGGATTAATCCGAATACCGTGATGCGGGCCTATCAGGAGCTGGAACGGGACGGATTGACGGAGAAACGCCGGGGTCAAGGCACGTTCGTGACCTCCTCCGCCGAAAACGTGGCCTCCTTTCGAACGGCTCTGGCCGCCAAATATATCGACAGTTTCATGGAGCAGATGGAAAGCCTCGGACTTTCATGGGAAGACATCGAGAAATACGTCCGGGGGAAAAAAGATTCGGGGACGGGAGGATACGGTTTATGACCCCAAACATTGTGGAATGCCATCAGGTAACGAAGCGTTACGGCAAAAAAATCGCGCTGGATCGGCTTGAACTTGCGATTCCCGCAGGAAGGATCACCGGCATACTGGGCCCGAACGGCTGCGGCAAATCGACTTTTTTCCGTACGTTGACGGGCATGGTGAAACCTGACGAAGGACGGATCGAGGTGCTGGGAAAAACGCCGGGCTGGCGGACGAACGAAAGCATCGCCTATCTTCCCGACCGCGCCCGATGGTATCCGAATCATACGGCCCGGCAAGCGCTCGAATGGGGAAACTCTTTCCTTCCCGGCTTCTCCATGGAACGCGCGATTCAGCTGGCGGACGAAATGGAGATCGACCTCGACATGCGCGTCGGCGGCATGAGCAAAGGCCAGGAAGCGCGGATTATGCTCATTTTATGCCTTGCGCGGGACGTGGATCTTGTCGTGCTCGACGAGCCGTTTACAGGGATTGACGTCATGTCCAGGGAAGCGATCGTCGCCAGTCTGATCGATTACCTGGAAGAAAGCGAGCAGTCCATCCTGATCAGCACCCATGACATCCAGGAAGTGGAGGGGCTGTTCGACTACACGGTCATGATGAAGGAAGGCCGTGCCATCTGGTCCGGCAATTCCGAGGATTTGCGGGCGGAATACGGCTCGCTGCGGAACGTTTTCCGCAAATTGTACGCGAAGGAGTGGAACGATTAATGTTTTCCGCAGTTTTCCGTGATTTGGTACGGCACGAGTTCAGAAGCAAAGGAAACTGGAAGAAGCAAAACCGGACCCGCATCCCCCGAGGTTGGTGGTGGGCCTACTTTTTATGCATCCTGGCCGCCATGATCGGTACCGCTACCTATTTTGCCCTGCGGAACGATCTTCAGGTTAATGCCATTTGGACCGTTACCCTGGGTTTTCCATACATCGTATTTTTTCTTGGATTCGGGTCCGTCAAAAACGAATGGGGCAACGAAACCTACGGCTGGTGGCTCACGATTCCCGCATCCCGCGTGCGGCTCATTGCCGCCAAATGGCTGGGCAGCTGGCTGAAGGTATGGGCAGCGATCCTCATGCTGTTTGTCATCACGTCCGTATACGTCATGATTCTTTCCTTCACCATCCCCTACTATTCGTTCGAAACGACCCGGGAGTTTATGGCGACCGGAATCCAGTGGCTGTCGCTGATCGTCACGCTGAGCCCGCTGATCATCGCGGTCGGCATCCTAATGGGCATTCTTCAACACACCGTCGTCCGTCCTTTGGCGCCGATCCTGTGGGTTGGTTTCATGGCGGCCCTCGGCCTGACGTATTCCTTGACGGACATCGTCATTCCCGAATCAAGCTTTTCACCGCAGCAAAGCCTGTGGGCTTCCTATCCGCTGGAGCTTCCGGCCATCGTCGCGCTGGACTGGATCCTGGCCTTTGCAGTGCTTCGGATCACGGCGTTTTTGCTTGAAAAGAAACTGGATTTATAGGAGGAAAAAACATGGTTCAAACGATCCATCCGCCAAAGGCGGCTGATTATACTGCATCTAACAACGAATATATGCTAGAGGTCAAAGGACTGCGAAAAGCATACGCCAAAAAGCAGGCGCTCGAAAACGTCACTTTTTCGCTGAAGCCCGGCACCTCGTTTGGTTTTCTTGGCCCGAACGGCGCCGGCAAATCGACGACGATGAAAATATTGACGGGCATCGTAAAGGCCGACAGCGGCACGGCGAAGCTGTTCGGCAAAGATGCCGCCAGCGAAACGGATGCCGTCGCCAAATATATCGGCTACGTTCCGCAGGACATTACGCTGTACGAAAAGCTGACCGCTTACCAGAACCTTGAATTTTTCGGGGAAGCCTATGGGGTCAAAGGCAAGGAGCTAAAGCAAAGGATTCATGAGGTGCTTGCCAAGACCGGACTTCTCGAGCGGGCAAACGAAGCGGTCAGCACCTTCTCGGGCGGCATGAAAAGAAGGATCAACATCGCCGCTGCCCTGCTCCATCGGCCCAAGCTCCTCATTCTCGACGAACCGACGGTGG
Organism: Paenibacillus sp. YAE3; assembly: GCF_057546105.1. Lineage (NCBI taxonomy): Bacteria > Bacillati > Bacillota > Bacilli > Caryophanales > Paenibacillaceae > Paenibacillus > Paenibacillus sp. YAE3. The sequence continues at coordinate 259,819 of NZ_BAAIYF010000001.1, forward strand.
GGATCGATCCGCAGTCGCGCAACCATATCTTCGAGATGATCCGCGAGCTGAACCGCGAAGGCGTGACCATCATCTACTCCACGCACTACATGGAAGAGGTCGAAGCCCTTTGCGACGAAATCGCGATTATGGATCAGGGCACGGTCAAAGCGATGGGCCCGCTGGGCCAACTGCTCGAGCAATACGGCCAAAAGGCGATTTATCTGGAAGTTCCCGGTTTGACAGAACCGCCTCAAGATTCATATATCGCCTCCTCCCGCAAGGAGGGGTCCGGCTGGCTGCTGGAAACGGAACAGCCTTCGGTCCTCATGCAGCATCTTTTGCGCCAGGCTTCGCTGCAGGCATGGGACGTCAAGCAGCTGGAAATCGTCCGCCCTTCGCTCGAAAGCGTGTTTTTGAAGGTCACCGGAACGGCGCTTCGCGACTAGCGAACATTCGGTTCCAAACTTTGAACAAAGGAGATTCCAACGATGAAATCGATGATTATCAAAGAGCTGCGGCTCATAGGCAAGGATAAAAAAAGCTTCTTTTTTCTCCTCTTGATGCCGATTATTTTTATCGTCATGTTCGGTTCCGTCTTTAATCAGGGAGAAGGCGGGGCCTCCGTGACGCTGCGTACGATCGATCAGGACCAGACCGCCGCGTCCAAGGCGCTGATCGGCCAAATGAAGGGCATCATGGACGTGGAGCAGCTTCCCGCGGATGACGTTAGCGGGCAGCTCGACAAAATCAAGCAGGGGCAATTCTCGGCCATGCTCGTCATCCCGAGCGGTTTCGGGCAGGCAATGAAGTCGGGGAAAGCGGCTGACGTCAAGCTGTATCAGGACCCGTCCGCCCAGATGGAGGTCGCCCCCATCCAGGCCATTCTCGGCAGCATTTCCACCCAATACCGCGAGCAAAAGCTGACCGACCTGCTGATCTCCAAAGGAGAGTCCGAAGCGCAGGCCGAAGCGGCGCTCGCCTCCCCGATCCGGATCGAAAACGTGACGGCCTCCTCGGATAAGTTCAGCATGATTGATCAAGTCGTGCCCGGCATGACGGTCATGTTCGTCTTTTTCATCATGATCACGATGGCCCGCCGCTTTTTCGAGGAAAAGAAAACCGGACTGCTGTCGCGTATCCGGACGACGCGCATCAAACCGCTGCATTATTTGCTCGGCATGTGGTTCCCGTTCGTTTTGACGGTCATCGCGCAGTGCGTCATTTTGTTCGCCTTCGGCCATTTCGTATACGGCCTGGCGCTGGGCGACGTCGCCGCACTCGCCGTCATCGTGGTATCCCTCAGCATTGCCGGCACGGGCATCGGCCTCGCCCTCTCCTTCCTCGTGCCGGGCGAAGGCGCGGCCATGGTCATCACGCAGGTCATTTCCATGGGGGGCGCCATGCTGGGCGGTTTGTGGGTCCCTTCTTATCTCCTGCCGAAGGCGGTGCAGACGGTCGGCCATTTCCTGCCGCAATTTTGGGCGCAGCATTCGCTGCAGGATATTATCGCCCATGGCGCACATCTAGGGGACGTATGGGGCGCAGCCCTCATTCTTCTCACGTTCGGTTTGGCCGGACTTACCGTGGCCATGCTCAGACTGCCGGGTTTTCTCCGGTCGGCGGCCAACTAGCGTCGCCGAACGGGGCCCCCGATAAAAGACAGCGGCTAGCGAACTTTCCAAGAAAACGGGCCGCTTGGGATTGAGGTTTCCCCAAGAAGCAAGAAGCTTGCAACAATGAAGGGCTGTCCCGCCGATTTGCCGGCAGGACAGCCCTTTCGCTTGATCCCTATCATGATTTTTGAGTCAAAATACGCTTACGATGAAGATGGCAAAACACGCAAACCCGATGAGCGCCGCCGTCTTTGCCCCGGACAGTTTCGGTTTTTCCGCGGAACGGTAAAACCGGCGCTGCCCGAACAAATTACGGTGCAGTACATAAAGAACCGTCAAATTCGCGGCGAGAAACAGCAGCATCTGGATCGGCCCCAGCTCCTTCCCGTCCGTCAGCGGCCTTTCGACGGCCCCCAAAGCAAACAATCCTACGGCCAAAAACATGATGCTGCGCAGAGCTTCAAGCGTCCACGCCGCAGCTTTTCCGATCCCCATATCGCCCACCTCCGCCTTGATCATTTTTCAATCCAGCCCGTTTTGCTTTCGCTCATGGATGTCAAACGGCACCCGATCCGTCATGGCGCCGCCTCTTTGTTGACATTGTATCAAAGAAGCCGGCCCTTCCACAACAAAACGCCTGCCGTTCCGGCAGACGTTTTCCGGTTTCAGGCCCCCCATTTGGGAATCGAGGGCAGCTGTTTTCGCATATGGTCCACAAAAACCTTGGCGAACACCGGGTCCCACTGGCTTCCCCGTCCTTCATCCAAAATGGACAAAGCGATGGACGGCGCCATGCCTCTGCGGTAAGGGCGGTCGGAGGTCATCGCGTCATAGGCGTCGGCCACGGCGATGATCCTTCCGAGCACCGGAATCTCTTCCCCGGCGAGCCCATCGGGGTATCCTTTGCCGTCGTAACGCTCATGATGCGAACGGACGCCCGGAAGCAGCGGCGCCATCACTTCCTTTGGTTCGATCTGGAGCAGGATGTTTTCGCCAAGCTCCGGATGCGCTTTGATCTGATCAAATTCTTCATCGGTCAGTCGTCCCTCCTTCAGCAGGACGGTATCGCGAATGCCGATTTTGCCGATATCGTGCAGCAGCGCCGACTTCCGGACGATCGCCAGCTCCTCCGGGGACATGCCGCACAGCCGGCCGATTTTTTCCGAATATTCGGCGACGCGCAGCGAGTGGCCCGCGGTGTACGGATCGCGCGCATCCAGCGCTACGGCAAGCGTGACGAAATAACTGTCCAGCATGACCTGGCTCTCCTTTTCCCGCATTTCCAAAGCGTTGACCATCATGTTGAAGCCGGTAACCAGCTTGGAAAATTCATCGGAATACACGTTCTGGACCTTGGTCAGCCGTCCTTCCTTAATTTCGTTCATCGCGTCGTACAGCTGCGAAATCGGGCGCTCGATGTCTTGGGTGATCAGCCTTGCCCCCATGTAAACAAAAGCCGAATCGATGAGCAGGATCAGCCCGGCCCAGCCCCAGTAGTTTTGGAACATGCCGCCGTCGAGCTGCTCCAGCCGGATATGCGCGGCAAGGCTGAACAGCAGCAGCGGCAGGGTGCCGATCAGTATGCCGCTGACCAAAAATTTGGGACGGATCGACAACAACACATGGTCGTCGGCATCCAGCTCCACCTGGAACTTTTTTTCGGCAAGCATTTTGAATTCGATCAGCATCGGGCGGATGGCGGCCGTCGTCAGGAAAAAATCCAGCATCGCATGCATCCCGGCCACCAGCAGCGCCCCCAAAGCCGCCACCAGGATATAAGATCCGGGAAAAGTCAGCAGGCCTTCGTGCAGCATCCATGCCGTCAACAGCAGTGCCGGTATCGAGAAGCTCAGCTGATGCGGCACCAAAATCCGAAAGACGGTCAGCAGCGGCAGCCGCTGCGTTTGGATGAACGCGTTGCGAAGCACGTCCAGGCTTGCGCCCGGTGCAAGCCCCTCCCGGAGGGAGCGGATATGGCGGTTAAAAAAAATCCATTCGGCAGCCCCCATGGAAACGAGCGAAACGAGCAAGACGAGTGCAAGGCGTTTATACTCCTCTGTGGCGATGTTCAGCGTCGCCGGCACGATCGCGCTGCCGACGACGAGAACCGTAAGCAGCAACCCGATCAAATAATTGCGCATCAATTTGCCCAGAAACGACCGGTATACCTTCCGCGTCTCCAAGCAAGAAGAATCGGTATTCATACAGCAAAGCCTTCCTTATTCGTAAAATGGCCAGTCCAATACTACTATCATTATCGGACGAAAGAACGGAATATGTGACAATAATCGCAAGAAACATCCCGCTTTCGGAAACATTTTGTGACAACGGCAAAAAAAGCCCCGCCAAGGCGGGGCACGCATAAGAACTTATGAATTTATTCATAGATCCGTTTCAAATCATTTCCATTCCAGGTTGAAAAATCTCTTGATTCCCTCCTTGCCCTGTTCCGTCACGACGACGGCTCGGCCGGAAGCCGCCCGTTCAATCCAGTTCATGTCGAACAAACGGGTGACGATCGCTTGGCCCATGCTGCCCGCAAGATGATGCTGCCGCTCGCTCCAATCCAGGCAAATTCGGCCGAACGACCGACGCTCCTTGCGCAGCGCAGGCAGATCCAACCCAAAGTCGGCAAAAAAATTCTCGCCGGCCGTCGTCACGACAAATTCGCCGTCGCCTTCTTCGATCCACCCCTGTTCGACCATGGCCCGGGTCAACCCGACGCCCAGCTTCCCCGCCAGATGGTCGTAACAGGTTCTGGCCTTGCATAAGGCTTTCATTTGTTCGGATTGGCGCAGCGACCTGATTTCGGCGGGCCGGGAAATCGATAGCAGCGTCTCGAGCGCCCGCGCGATTTCTTCGTTCGCCAGTTTGTAATAACGATGCCGGCCGTGCTTCTCGGCTGCGACCAGCATGCCGGAAGCCATTTTCCCCAAGTGAAAGCTGGCGGTTTGCGGGGTTATGCCTGCCGCAAGCGCCAATTCGCTGGCCGTATGGAAACGGCCGTCCATCAAACTCGTCAGGATCGCCGCCCGGGACGGATCCCCCAGAAGAGATACCAGTTCCGCAAGCTTAGGATTTGCGCTCATGTCCGTTCCTCCCTCAAACACATTCATACTTCGATATTAATCGAAACGTTAAAGTGTTGCCATCCCCAACCAACCCATTGCCCACTACAATTCAGAATACTTTTGCATAATCCTGGTTTTTGTGATATAGTATAAGAATGTACAATTTCATTTAACTCCTTTTACGTTCCTCGCAAGAAGAATAACCCTTCAGATCCATGAAACCTTCATTCGGATCGACGAAGCATTAAATTCCTATTTTGAATGACCCTAACGAAGTAAGAGTTTATGAAAGACGCATTCTGATTCACACTGGCGCGGTCATCGGAGCCGCAAGGACAAAAGAGAGGTAGGGCTTTTGTTGTTTTGGAAAGGTCATTATTCTGTTTACCGACAAGAATACTTAAGGAACCGGCTGCAGTCTGCCATTTTCGGGCTGTCAGGGGTTAAATAGACGGCGTCATGCTGCGCCTGACAAAATACACAGAACCCCCGGGAGCTGCCATTCGCAGTCTTCGGGGGTTCGTCCATTTTAGAGGCGATAGCCTTTGATCGGCGTTTTGATCGGAGCGCCTCGCTTCATGTATTCAAGGAGGGTGATCGGATTGTTGTCCATGCCTCCCGCGTTGACCCGATAGCCGATATACTGGCCCGGGCTGTTGATGCCCGGTTTGACGGAGAACGTCACCTGAACGCCGAGCTTGCGGCAAATGTCGATCACGGGTTTGGAATAACCGCCGTAGGGAAACGCCAGAATGTCGCGGTTATTTCCGATTTTGGCTCGTAAAATTTGATTGGATAAGTCCAGGTCCCGCGTGACCCTCTGCGTATATTCTTCCCACGTCTCGACATGGTGCAGCGTTTTATTGACTTCCGGCCCCATCAGCATCGGCTCGGCCCGGTCCTTGTTTTTGCCCAAAATCCGAATATAACCGTAAGCATGGGAGTCGTAGGTGTGGCTGTAAAAATCGATTCCCTTGCGGTGCATCTCCTGCACTTGCTGCCAATTGAGCTTCGGCAGTCCCGGATGTTTGTCATTTCCGATGGTCGCGACGATCAGGAAATTGGTTGCTGGCGCGCGGTACTCCTGCAGGATGGGAAAAACATGTTTGTAAAACGTCTCATAGCCGTCGTCAAACGTCAGCAGCACCGCGTTGTCCGGCACGGGGCGGCGTTTCGTGATGAAGTCGGCGTATTGCTCCATCGTGATCCAATGAAAGCCGTTCGCCTTCATCGCATCGAGCTGCTGCCTGAATACGGCCGTATCCAAGCTCTTGATGTCGGTGGGGTGGGGCCGCACGTCGTGATACATCAGGACGATCACCTTATTTTTATAATAAATGGCGTTTGGCGTCGGCCGGGTCGAGAAAAAGCCGTGAACGCGGGCCGCTCCGGCTCCTCCCTTAAGCGGGGTCCGCGCCGGATGGTAAACGTACGGGCCCTCTCTCCATAAAAACAACACAGCGATCAACAATAAAATGCCGAAAGTGCCGTACGATAATATTTTTTTCCGGTGCATGGCTTGCTTGAACTCCTTTGTTACCGATAATGGCAAAAGCTTTATTTTTGGATGATTTTCGCGCTTGTCCGGTGATACCTTCCCTGCATAATAAACATACTCTGAAAACAAGGAGTGATGCAAATGCCCAACTATCGGATCATCGTTGACCTTTCGGACCGCAAGCTGCATTTGCTGGACGAAAACCGGGTCGTGAAAACCTATCCCGTCGGCATCGGCAGAATGGTAACCAGCACCCCGACGGGCGAATTTACGATCATCAACAAACAGGAAAACCCGGGCGGGCCGTTCGGAGCGTTATGGATGGGCTTGTCCAAACCGCACTACGGCATACACGGAACCAACGATCCGGCTTCGATCGGCCATGAAGTGTCGCATGGATGCATCCGGATGCACAACGAGGATGTGCTCGAACTTTCCTCTTACGTGCCCGTCGGCACGCGCGTGACGATCCGGCCCTAGCTTAAAGCCCCGAATCATGCCGCCCAAATAAACAAATCCCTGCAAGAAACTGCCGTTTCCGCAGGGATTTGTTTTTAGAGCCGATAAGCTAGGCTTTGACTGGATACGCCATGACGCTCATCAGCGCGTTTTCGGCTTGCGTGGAATCCAGCCTGCTGTACTGCACATACACGGGACCGCTGCTGACGACTTCCATGGCATAAGGCACGCCCTTGGGGATAAACCGTCCTTCCGCTTGCAGCGACGCGGTTCGGATATGCTTCGTTCGTTGGCCCGGAACGGTCGCCTCCATGCCGAGCAACGGCTCGCGGTCCTCAAAAAAAGCGTTGACGGTAACCGTGACGTCCTCCCGGTTCAAATTCAGCACGCATATCGATTCATGGCTTTCCAGTCGTCCGCTGCTGTCCGGCGGAATGTACCCGTCCGGGATGATCCACTGCAATTCGCCTTTGGGCATGATGGTTTCCTCCGCTTTCATCAGGTATTGGGCAGTCAAATTACACTCATTTCCATTTTCGCTCTACCCATTCTGCGGATGAAACCGATATTCCTTCCTTTTTCCGTGAAAAACGCTTTGCGCCGCAGGTTTTTTATTGCCGGGGGCCGTCCGCGTTCGGGCCGTCGGGGTTGACCCGAATTCCCTTTTCGTGCCGGTATTGAATGACGAGCTGCCGCCAAAAATCATAACTTCCTTTTCCATCCGAGATATACGGCTTGTAAAAGTCGTAAGCATCCTGCGCCCAAACCGGGCAGGGCATATTGAGCAGCATTTCCTGCTGCTTGATCCAGGCGGCTTGCTGCGCGACCGTTGCCTGCAGCGCTTCGAACGCCGCCTTTTCTTCTGGGGTCATGGGCCCGCCCTCCTCCTTTTTGCGATCATAACGATACAAATCGTACCGGTCCATGAGTTGCATCAACTTTTCCGCATAGTTCGGATCCGTCGCATAACCGGCTTTCGCCACCGCTTTTGCCGCCGTTTTGCCGTCCGCATGCAACGCCCCGCTGTACCGCCGGTCCCCGGCAACCCCGCTGAGAATCAGGCGGGAATGGTCTTGGATGGACTCCTCCCAGCTATGGTACTTGCGGAAATAAGCAAACATCTCCACCCAAGCGCCCCTTACATATTCCGAGGTCGGCATACGGATGCCTCCGGCGGGTCCTTCGCCTTTGATGCCGAACAAATTATTCGCTTGCGCCGCAAGGCTGCTTGCCCCCCATGCCGATTCGAGCGCCGCCTGGGCAATCGTAAGGGAAGCGGGGACTCCTGTCTTCGCCTGGTCTGCAACCGCAAGCGGAGCTAATTTGGCGATGAACTCCTCCTGTTTCACCTAAAGACACCCCCTCTTCGTTCTAGCAAATACGACATTTGAAACCCTCCTCATACCATTCAATGCCGACCGGCTTCAGGCGGCCTGTACGGCCATACCCTTGCCCGAACCTCATACAAGCCCTTTTCATGACGGATGAAACATACGCCCTCCCAGCGGCCTGCTTCAAGCCATAGGCCTCTTCCGGCAAGGATGCGGCATACGGCGCATGTATTGCTTAAAGCCGCGAACTTTTTTAAGATAACAGAAGCAATCATCCTGAAAACGAGCATGCAAGCCGATGGCAAACGTGTATGCTCTATATACGCATCTTATTTGTTACGGAGGGGAGAGATGAATATGAACGATATGAAATACCGCATCATCCGCGACGAAGTCAAGCCCGGAATCCGCGCCGTTCAGGCGGGAGCGGAAGATAAAGCAGCGGTGAACGGCCTGATGGTACAAGCCGCGGCCTGGCTGCAAAGCAAAGGTTCCAAGCAATGGCATGAGCTGCTTGCGGGAGAGGACCGCCACGGCGTGCCCGAAGCGATCGACCGCGGTGACGTATTTATATTCAAAAAAGGCGAGGCGCTCGCCGGCATGGTCATTCTTCAGCAGCACGCCAGCGCGTGGGACCGTTCGCTATGGGGGGAGGAGGGGCATGAATCCTCCGTTTACCTGCACCGGCTTTGCATCAACCGGGACTTTGCCGGCGAGCAGCTTGGCAGCGCCATTTTGGACTGGGCGGTAAACGGCATCCGTTTTCCTCGCAAGGATCGGATCCGTTTGGACTGCATTGCCTCCGTGCCGGCCCTCAACCGCCTATATAGCGGGGCCGGGTTCGAGTATCGCGGACCGGCCCCGGGAGCTTCGTTCAATCTCTATGAAAAGCGGGTACCGGCCGCAGATTGACGCGCGGAATAAGCCGTTCAAGGACGCAAAAAGAGGAGGTCTCCTGCCAAGGAGAACGCCTCTTCGTTGATTTCGCCGCTATGCGGATGAATCCAGCGTACGGCCGATTTTATCCAGAATGACCCGGCTTTCTTCATTGAGTCCTTGCACGGTAACCCGTTTGCCGAGCGCCTCGTATTTATCGATCACTTTGGTGAGGGCGCTGGTTGCCGATTGGTCCCACAGATGCGACCCCGTAAAGTCGATGACGACATGCTCGGGATCCTCGTGATAGGCAAACAGCTGGGTAAAATGCGACATGGTTCCGAAAAACAGCTGCCCATGGATACGATATATTTTGGCTCCCTGCCCGGTTCGTTCCGTGGAGGCATGAATCCGCGCCATTTTCCAGCCGAACCGCAGCGCGCTCAAGATCACGCCCGCCACGACGCCAAGGGCCAGATTCGAAGTCGCCACCACGATCGCCACGGTCACGACCATCACGATCGTGTCGCCGATCGGCACCTTATGCAGCGTCCGCAAAGAATGCCAATCGAACGTTCCGACGGACACCATGATCATCACGCCAACCAGCGCAGCCATCGGAATCACCTTGACCACGCTGCCAAGGACGATAATGAGAAACAGCAGGAACACGCCGGCCACCAACGTCGACAGCCGGGAACGGCCGCCGGATTTTACGTTGATCACCGTTTGTCCGATCATTGCGCAGCCCGCCATGCCTCCGAAAAAGCCGGAAACGATATTGGCAATGCCCTGCCCTTTGATCTCGCGGTTTTTGTCGCTTCCCATCTCGGTCAGCTCATCCACCAGATTCGCCGTCAGCAGCGATTCCGTCATTCCGACCACCGCCAGCGCCAAGGCGTACGGCAATACGGTTATGAACAGATGGAACGATATGGCGACCGACGGAATATGAAAGGACGGCAGCGTCTGCGTAATCGTCCCCATGTCGCCCACCGTTCTGACGTCCGCATGCGTCCATACCGAAATCACCGTCATCACGATGATCGCCACCAAAGCCGAAGGAACGGCCTTCGTCAGGAACGGGAACAAATAAATGATGAGCAGCGTGCCCGCAACCATCAGATACATGACCCAGGTCGCGCCGACGAAGTTGGGAAGCTGCGCCATAAAAATGACGATGGCCAACGCATTAACGAAACCGACAATCACCGGCTGCGGCACGAAGGTAATCAAACGGCCGAATTTCAGCGCGCCCATCACCCACTGCAATATCCCCGTCAATATGGTCGTCGCGAATAAATATTCGATGCCGTATTTAGCTACGATCGGCCCCATCAGGGAGGCCATGGCGCCCGTCGCCGCCGAAATCATGCCCGGCCTTCCGCCGACAAACGAAATCGTGAAGGCGATCAGGAAGGACGCGTATAATCCGACCATCGGATCCACGCCGGCCATCAGGGAAAAGGCGATCGCCTCCGGAATGAGCGCAAACGCCACCGTCAAGCCGGATAAAATATCTTTTCTGACATTACTAAAGAAACCTTGTTTCAAGCCATTCAAAAACAAAGAAATAATTCCTCCTATCCTATTTTTTGTGCCGAAGCGTCCGTACATAATCCGAAAGAAAGCATACAAACAAGATGATAGCTCCCCACTCTCAGGTTCGCCGGGTCCGATTTTCACTGATCATTATTATAAACATAAATCGAATCGATCCCAAAATGCCATGTAAGCGATTAAATACGGCGTTTGCTCTCCCATCGTCCCGATTACTTATTCTTATCTGCCATCTCCCCGGCAATAAATGAGCTTTTTACCTGCTGTTTCTATCACGAAACATCTCAAACCTTTTGAATATATTACTAGAAACGAAGATGTTATAAACATTTTCGTTTTCCGCCAACCTCATGCTTCACCCATCACTCCCCTTACTTGGCAAAAAGCCTGCGGCCCCCGCTCATCCGCAGGCTTTTTGCATGGCTTCAAACAACCGCGGCAAACGAAAAAAGCCAAACCCTGCCTCTCTCGCGAGGTGCATGGATTTGGCTTGGCCGCAAAACCGCTGTACATACGTATCAACGAAACGAATGATTCCCTTACTCGACGGTAATTTCTCCGGCGGAGGTCTGAAGCAAAATCTCCGCTCCTCCCCCGTTAAACTCCCGTTTTCCGTCCGGCACGCCGGTGATCGCCCCAAGGTCGCTTTCCGCCTGAAGCGTATATTTCATCGTATCGGCAAAGGAGGCGCGGATGCTTCCCACATCGGTCCGGGCCGTCAGACTGCCGCCTTCCTCGATCCCGTTCATTCGGAGCTGCAGGCTTCCGGCATCGGCTTCAATCTCGGACGCACCCAACGCGTGGCCGTCTAGCACGACGATATTCCCCACATTATTGCGGATTCGGTAGTTCCCTTTAAACCCTTCCACGTTCACTTCCCCGACGTCGCTCGCGATATCGATGCCCGTCACCGATCCGGGAACTTCGATTTCATAGTCGATGACGAAGTCGGAATAGCCGTATTTGGATTCGGCCCAATCCCATAAATTCCGCTCCGGGTCGTCTTTCGGGCTGGTTGCGAGCCTCAGGTTGCCGCCCTCTGGAAGGAACGAAGTCTCCGCTTGTTCCGCCAAGTTTTCGTAAGACCTGTCTTTCAAAAACCAAATCGTCGTCTTCACCTGGATCGCGTCCCCCGCTACCGGCACAAGGCGAATGTTTCCAACCTCATGCTCGATGCGCAGCACCGTCTCTGAGCCGGATTCATGCCTAGCCGTTAACTCGAGCGGTTTGCCGCTCCGCTTGATTCGGTCCGCCATCCCGGAAGCGGCGTTGCCGATCGAATCCCCCGCGGCGGCCGTAACCTGCTGCAGGTCCTCCTTAACGGATTGCGCGGCTTCGTTAACGGAAGCGCAGCCCGTCAACAGCAGCCCTGAAAGAATCGCCCCGGCCACTGCCCACTGATATGATTTCTTCATCATGAGTTCCCTCCGATACCCCTCTGGTTATATCTGGTACTCATTATACGGGTCGGAGGCGACTCTCGCGCCGAGCCTGAGACTAGTCGCTCCCTGGACTTTGGTCTGGGAGGGGAGCTGATCTGGCCGTATTTGAAAGTTTAGACGTGCACGGCCCGGATATCCTCGAACCGGATCCACTGCCAGTCATCTTCCTCGCGCAGTTTGATTTCCTTCAAATATGTATTGACGACGGTCACAAAACCGCGCAGCTGGCGGCTTCCGTTCGGCGTGTCGACCGTCATGCCGATTTTGACGTGCGCTTCGAGCGAATGCGTAAGCTCGCGTTCGATGCTTGCCCAATCCTGATGCTCCTTCTCCGGGCGGGATGCCTCCTTGCGTTCCGGCTCCGGCGTCATCAAAGCGGATGGATGCGGTTTGTTCATCTATCATCATCTCCCGTTAATCAAATAAGAACAGATGTTCCTATTATACCCCAAAACATTCCCTTTTGGCAATGTGAAATAACTCCCGGCAAAGTCAGACTCCGCCACCGAAAATGCATTCGCGTCATTCGCCGCGGAGCCGCAAGCGTTCAAGAAACTGCTCTTCCGAAATGACCTCGATGCCTTCCCGCTGCAGCAGCGCGGCCGTCACTCCGCTTCCCGCCACTTTGCGGTTTTCAAACTTGCCGTCATAGATCATCAAGCTGCCGCAGGAAGGACTGTATTCTTTCAACACGACCAGGCGGGCACCCAATCCGCGTATCACATTCAGCGCCGCATAAGCGCCCTTGACGTACATCTCGCTGACGTCCCTGCCGGATTTTTCGATGACCCGGGCTTGTCCGTCCAGCACGTCGGCACCGGTTCCGCCTTGAATTTCGGCCGGCTCCCGCGGCGTCGCGAATCCGCCCATCAGCTCCGGGCAAACCGTGACCGCCTTTTTTTCCTCGACCAGACGCCCAATCGTTTCATCCAGGCAGTCCGTTCCGTTATATCTCACTTTCAATCCTGCCAGGCAGGAACTGACTACGATCATACCAATCACTCCTTAACTTCATTATACAAGACGAACGGCCTCAATGGTCAGGTTCAACAAATTGCTTTCTGAGCGCACCAGGCAGGCCCGGGACCGACAGCAACAAAAAAAGCGCTGAGCCCACTTTCGTGAACCGCGCTTTGCCCGGGTTGAGCCGTGCGTAGAACGCCTCTTCGATCCTATAAAAGGATCAGCCGCTCCCCGGAATCGTCTTGTCGCTTTTTCTCTCGAACCCCGGCTCGTATACGCTGAAAAAGGAAATGCTCGATGTTTTGACGTGATGTTCGTTCAGGACAACCCATTCCTCGCTTTTCAGCCGTGCAATGATTCCCGGAACGTCGCCCGAAATGATATTCAATGACTCCCCGCCGACAAAATGAATTGTAATGCTGCTTTCGCTCAAAATGCCTCCACCTCCAGAAATTCGCTCCATATCATGGAAGTATTCCCCGTTCCTTCACTTCTTATATACACGGGACGGAGAAAGGGAAAACGGGAGGAAGGAACTATGTCCAAAATGTTTATTTAATATCATTAAAATTCCATTTACAATCATTTCAGGCGGTAAATTGTCGTTTTATTGAAACCAACGATTATCTGCCCCGTAAAATAAGTCAAAAGAATGTCGAATATCTTAAAATGATCAGTAGTCCGTTAGACTCACTATTTTTCAAGCCGCAGCAAGCCGGGAGGTGACGAACAAGCCAATCGATGCATTGAGCTTATGCTTCCTACAGGACGATGAAAGCCAATCTCCCAGCCGACGGGTACGACAAAAGGATGGAAACACTTTGAAGAAATCAATCGTATTATTGTTGTCCCTGTGCCTCGTAATGACTGCTTGCAGCTCCAAAGAGAAGGAAAAAGCAGCCGAGGAACCGAAGACGACCGCCACCCAAGAAGCGCCTAAGGAAACGCCGAAAGAAACCCCGAAAGAATCGGAAGATCAAAAACTGGCTACCGCCGAAACCGAAGAATTCGCTTTTTCGTACCCGGCTTCCTGGCAAGCCTACGATTTGTCCCAGCTTAACCAGCCTGCGATCAAAGCAGCCTATGCAGATCCCGCGCCGAAGTCCGCCTTTGCGGATAATGTGAATGTTGCCGCCGACAATTCCACGTTTACGGCCAAAGAAAACGCCGATATGGTCGTTGCCCAATATGAAGGCGGTGCGCTGGCAAATGCCATCAAGGATTTCAAAAAAATCAGCTATACCGACGGGGCCAATAACAGCGGAATTTTGGTGGGCGAATATACGCAGGCGCAATCGGGAGTTCCAGTCGTTTTGACGCAATACATCGTTCCGACGGGCAGCTCTACCTATACGCTCAGCATTTCTTATACCAAGGAATCCTATGAAAACGGCGGCAAAGAAACAGTACAGAAAATGGTCGATTCCTTCAAATTAAGCAGCAAAGCCTTCGCTGCTGCCGACACGGGGAAAACGTCCACCGGCCAAGCTAACGCCGCAGCAAATGCAGGACAAACGCAATTGGCTGACATGATGGCTCAAATTATTCCGTCGATAACCGATAATACCGGCCAAATGACCGAAAAGACTTATAACTACATAGTGAGCCATAAAGACCTGTTCCCTGCCTTGACGGCAGAAAGCAAAAAAGCCGCCAAATCTTCGGTGGATGCCAGCGTCACGTCACGTCATCTGTTCAAAAACATCAACCCGTATTTGGATAAAATGGTGCAGGTAAGCGGACCGGTCATCGATATCGAGGAGGAAGAAACGGAGATCGGAACGATCGCCATCATCCATGTAGGGGATGAAAACGACAATTCCTTTGTCGGCCTATACATGAACTCCACCGGCGACATCCTGGAAGGCGATGAGGTCACGATGGTCGGGCTTCCAACCTCTCTGTTCTCGTTTGACAATATCGGCGGCGGAACCACCAACGCCATTCTGATGAGTGTTTCTACGGTGCAGAAAACGAAATAATTCCAAAAACAAAAACGCAGAACCTTCGGGATCATTACCGCTGGTCTGCGTTTTTTTCATGTAATATAGTTCAATGAATCCGGTCGGGAATAAGCTTCTGCACGATTTGCTTCGAAAGATCCTGCGTCTCCCCTTGGATGGCTTCCACCGCTTTTCGTTTTTCCAGCTCCAGCTCCGCCAGCGCCTCTGCCACATGCCGATCCGACTCGTCCCTAGCTTCCTTGATGACCTGCTCCGCTTTCGCCAAGCTTTCACGGATCGTACACTGTACGGCGTTATTCGCATCCTGCACCGCGGACTGCAGCACCGCGTTTCTTTCGGCTTCAAGCCTCTGCATCTCCTCCCGAAGCTGTTCAGCCGACTCCAGATGTTGTTTCGTGCGGGCCTCCCTTTGCTCCATAACCTTAAACAACGGTCCAAATGCATACTTGCTTAACAAAAAATATAAAACCAAAAACGCAATGAGGGACATCACCATCGAAGGCAGGGATGTTGCACTGAAAAAATTCATCGTTTCCGCTCCTTTGCAGCCAAAGTTCTGATCTCATCGACATGCAATGCGTCATAACATGGTGCCGGTTCGCCTAGAGATGTTTCTAGCGTACCATAAATTTCCACATAGTAAATAAATACTTCGTGGTACATACTTTCTAACTTAAAGAATCCCTTTGGAAGGGTAGAAATCGTCAATGACAAATTTGACTGAGCATATGCTAATATCCTTAGTTTTGTGAAGTGTGAATAGAAACCATCATTATTTATATCGAAAATATTCATTAATTTTGATTTAGAACTTAAATAATGATATCGATTATCTAATGCTAATCCTCTTAAAAGGTCACCATACGGGATTCTTTTATCACTAATTCCTTTGATTGAGCTAATCCCTGCTGCAGTCAAGAGATTATCATAATTAACATTCGGTGAAGAAACAATTTTTTTGAAAAGTCTTAGAGATTCCCGTATATCTTTATTTGACAACATCTCTAACAACAAGATGTTTGCGTCATCTCCCATAAAAGTTTGCGAAAGCACTTCTAATATATCCAGTTTCTTGACTTCTATCGATAGACCTCTGGATGTTTTAACGCCGAATAGAATGTCTTCTTCAGACAGGCTTTCTTTTGCAGTTTTTAATCGTTTGGATAATACTGAATAGACCTTAGGCGCAGGAACATGAAACACATCACATTCAACAAAATTAAAGGATTTATCATGTTCGTGCTGGTAATAAACCTCCTCTCTTAAAGACAGTATTACAGTGGTTCTGAATCGTTCTCTAATAACATTACCGTGCTGAAATAACTTTTTTTGGAGATCGGGATCTAACTGATCGACGTTATCGTACACAACACAAGTACTATAACCAGTTTTCTGGACATATTCAAAAATTCTTTTTACATAAGATTCTTTATCATTAGAAACAATATTACTTATTATTTCAGCCATTTTTTCATTTCTTTTATCTTCTGGTAATAGCGCTAAAATCGACTTATTTTTATTAATATCATCAGTGAATACTTTTAACAAAACCTCAGGAGATTCAAAAATCCCTAGTTCATTATATTTTTCATACAGTTGGTCTTCTATTTTTTGGTATATAAACCTATCGATATCCGTATCGTTGGAGCACTCCTTGCAATCCAAATACACCCAAACCGTTGATTCCCTGTCTTCTTCTGACAAAATAAAATTGAAGAATCTGTGTATGAATGTAGTTTTGCCAACGCCTGCTCCTCCTACTAATAGAAACATCTTTGATTTATTTCTGCTTTGCGTAAAACGGTTATCGAATATATCTGCAGATCTTTTTTTTGTCTTAATATCGATAACTTCTTTTTTTTCTCCTTCTTGAATTGCGTAGTCGTCATCCATATCTGTCACTTCTTCAAGAACACGACTAATACGTGGAGCCCTATCTTTTAAAACGAATTCAATATTCCTTTCATATTGTTTGGCACCTTCATAATCACAGTAGCATTTTTTCAACAAGTCCCAATCATCAATAATCTCTGTGAAATACTTATCATGTAATGAAGCGAGATAGTTTGATAGATTATTATATTCCACAACTTCTTCAGGGTTTGTCTGCTGATGGTTTACTTTCTGAGCAAAAGGTGGCCTATTTCTTATTAACTTGTCTTGATTTTTTTCAAGTAGCTCCTTCAGCTCTGTATCGATGTCTTGATGTGGTGAAAACAAATTCCAAAAAATGCTAAAATTATCTCGAATCTTATGGTGATCGTGAAAAAGATATGTATCATTACAGGATAGTTTAAGAAAAGGGATGTATGTTAATGCAATTTGAGATCCATTAGAAACTACAACTGTATTTATTTTTTTGGGTACAGCATAGTCAATTGCCTGCTCTATAGCATTTTTAAAATCTGCTAATTTATCTTTTAACGACTTTAACTTTATTGAAGTTGATTTTGGCATAATAAACTGTACAGTTTCTTTTTTTGCCTCGAGGATAAATTTATTATTACCACAGCTAAACTGATAATCGAAGTAACCAATATGATTTAAGTGTCCTTCTCTATCAATATTCTTTTCGTCCCAGCCCATAACATTCTTAAACAACGGGTCAATGATTTTATTCCTTGTTTCTGTTTCGTTCAGTCCTTCTTTACCTAATACTTCTTTAGATTCTTCAAGCCACTTATCTAGTCTTTTACTACATGCAGTAAAACCATAATCTACAGTTGCAGACATAAAATGACCACCTTCCATAAAAAAAAGGGTTTTACATGTATTTTACATGTAAAACCCTTAAATAAACACTCTATCATTTAACAAATTCCAACTTTTATAAAATTCGGATTCGAACTGTTTCAAAAAAGGTTTTTTCTTAATTAGAGCAGCTGATAATAAATTAATATCCTTTGTTCCCATATCATTGCTTAGGAATTTCAATGAAGCACAAATTTCTAACCAAAACATTACGGGACACGATTCAGATCTGTTAGAAATAATTCTTTTTAAATGATCCAATTTAGGTATCACGAATTTATTAAGTTTGACAAACATACACTCTTCTTCAAATATATCTCTGTTTTTTTCGAAATATCTTAAGGCAGACGCTAATGAGCGTGAATATGGACCCCTTTTATGCCAAAAAAAATTCATTTCCCCAAGGTAAATACCAGTATCTTGTACCAAATAACCAATTTTCTGCGCTATGATACGATCATCATAAGAATTGGTACTTGGTAATTTACCGAGAAGGTACTCATGAACCTTTGAATATGCAATTAGGTTTTTATTGTCCATAATCACACTCTCCGTGTATTTAACATTGTATTATAATGCCCAAAATAAGTAATTATATGCACCATTAAAGTATTATATAACAATCAATTTAAAATTGACAATGAATTTTCCGGGAATTTCAAAAATTACTTTTTAAATTAGTTAGAATATGGAAATCCTATTCGACGATGCTTTAGTTTATCCTTCTTTACTCCATAAATTTTTTATGTACTTGCCGAAATTATATCAGCAAATTTAATCCATTCCCACTCATCTTGGGCTATCCAAAGTTTGATCTCTTTTCGAAAAACATTAATGACGGTCACAAACCCACTCGCCTGCCTATCCTCATACGGGTGATACAGGTCCAGCGTCGCCCGTACATTCAGGTTAAACGAATCCTGCAGCACCTGGCCGATCTACTGCCACTCTTGCTCGTTCGATTACCGGCTTCGGGCGCGGGTCTTTATGGATCATATATTGGTTGTACGCTTCCCGGTGTTCCGGCAGTATCATGCGGGATGATTCGAATAGTCCGTTCCCTTCCAGTTTCTTTGCCATGCGGTACCCTCCCCTTAATATTGAGTCCAGTAATCGATATTGCTCGATGTCGATCACTTAGGCTTCTTCTTGTCTTCGTCTTCCCATCCTTTTATGATCAGGATTGACTCGACGTAACTTTTATTTCCGCACTCAATGAGACTCTGCTTTTCGAGTGACAACAGCGCCCTGGTAACGTCTTGCTTAGATCGACCTGCTTTGATCGTCAGCTCATGCATTGACGGGAGCCGCCGCCGGCCGCTGGAATAGTTGAAAAGGATCCGGAGTATTTTACGCTCTGCGTCCGATAACACTCCTCCTCGCCTCCTATTTATGTAATGATAAGAGCAACCGTTCTTAATTATATACGAACATACGTTCGATAATCAATATAAATTTCCTCCTGATAAAACTGACGACTTTGATGTCATCGGTAAAATTGCTAAAAATGGTACAAATTCCATTTACGATAACTTATAGTATCTAACAGACGCCTTAAAAACTGATTACGACAAGGGGGATTCCTATGGAAAAGGGAGCAATTAGCAGAGAAAAAGTAGTTACCATTCTTGAATTTTTAATAGCCAGACTTAACAGGGGGGATAGTTTAGAACAAGCTATAGAACAAGTCTCAGAGTTGAATTATCCCCGTTTGATAAAACCAGGGCTTGATATGACTAAATCACCTATTCCATTACAGTGGGAACAACTCAAGGATTATTACACTACATACCCACCACGAGATTATTTTTTCCTTTTTCTCGAGTGTCTAAGAGTAATAAGGACTTCGTCTTGGGAACCTCATCAAGCCTGCGATGCGTTAATCGTATTAAAGAATTGGATGATATTTAACGAGTATAGTAGTCCCGTAACACTTAGAGACGAAATATTTGGATTTGGTCAAAAACGAAAACCGGGTGCTCTAGCACAAAGAGCACAAGAAATATTGTTTGATAAACTTCAGGGAATACAAAAGTTCTAATCCATAACTTACCGCCACCTCAGCATAATTAGGAACGCTATAATTACAGTTGAGGTGGTTTATTTGTTTATCAGCCCGATGTTATTAGCAACAACACCTGGCCCGTTTTCAAATTCAGATTACATCTTTGAACCAAAAGTAGACGGGCACCGTTTAGTATTTTCACAAAAAAACGGTGTAATTCGGCTTTATACGCGGCACCATATCATGGGATATCGTAAAGAAGAATTCGGATGGCTGACTGCTGTTCTGGATGGGTCCGGAAGGCTGCGCCCGACCGGGATAATTGAGCATGGGCCAGGGCCGAAAGAAAAAAGAGCGTTTTACGGGGTAAGCAAGGGAATTGTTTCAGGGGAGGACCGGAATTTTGTGTACATTGAGCCGCTGATCCGAGCTCAGGTAAAAATGCGAAACTGGACCAAGTCGGGCATGCTGCGCGATCCGGTCTTTACCAAATTCAATGTCAAATAAAAAAACCGCCCAACACGGGCGGTGTATTACATTTGTTAACTTATTACTTAGCAGAAGGGTAATCCTTAATGCCCAATCGTCTTTTGAGTGCTTCCTGCAATACTTGCGAAAAATTAAAATTTTTTCGGTCGATTTCTACCTATATGTTATGAGATAGAGCGGATGTCGTACTTATGAATAGTCCGGGTGTCGAAGTTTAAAATGTAGATATTGGTATCAGTCACAGCATAGCCTGCAATATCCCCGGAGAAATCAAACTCTTCCGCATATTTACCATAGAAAGCAAACTCTTTATCTTCTTCTTTCATAAAGAATACAGCGAAGTCATTGAGGAAGTAAACTTCTTTGCCCGTCCAGTACGGGCGTTCCAGAAGAAATTCTTCAGGCATAAATAAGTCCTCAGACTTCTTGGTCTTTAGGTCAATCTTATGAACGCCAGACTCCCCATCATAAAGTGTGAGCATATCGCCGTCCCGAACTGGGATTCGGTATTTGCCACACTTCAGTGCATTGCAATCCCCAAATTGACTTGGAAGCACGCTGCCTCGCCATTCGTATAAGACTTCGGTTTTCTTGCCCAAGCTTATCACTTGGTTAAGCGGCGTCTTCTCCGCTTCATCTTTAGTAAATACCCGCTGCACCAAAATCATATCGTCTTTGTAGAATGTAAAGTGCGGATATGGCGTGTACTTGGCGTAGTCGTAGAGCGTGTATTTACCCCACTCGTACAGGTCGCCTGGCCGGCCGTCTTCCGTTTCGAACACATCAAAAGGTGTAAACCCAATGTTTATCTTGGCGTGATTCACCTGCAGAAGCTTTGCCTTCCCGCCGGTCACTTTAAACACGACGTTGTAGGTATACCCATTCACCAGGCTGTCCCGGTAGGTCATTTTCTTATTCTCGAGATTGAGGAACATCAGGCCGCTGACATACAATTCATTCTTATACACCTGCATTTGAGCCAGTCTGAACGAGTGTATCGTCTCTGGGTCTTGAAGGCCATAAGCTTTTAAATCCGGCCCCAACTTCTTCAGGTCAAAGTAATCACTGAATCTTTTACCATCCCACTTACGAATTACAATGCTGTCCATGACATACAGCTCTTTGCCAGCAGCCGTCATTCCTTGGGGATACCCATATTGCTCATTAGGAGCACCAAGCTTTATGTATTCTTTTGTATTGAACTTTGCAAGCGTTGGTGTCGCTCCCGTAAAAAAAACCAATATGATAGCAAAACTAAAGAATAGTAATTTCTTCATTTCAATCGCTCCATAATTATTTTGGATCAAATTATAACTTACAAACTGAAAATCAACTAGGTAAATAATGGTATGAAAATTAATTCGCTGTATTGGCCAGGTATAAACATAAAAAGACCCTGCCAGCACGTAGCCAGCAGGGTCTTCGCTTTATTCCTTCGTTCCACCGTTTCGCTTATTAAACGCGAGCTCAAACAGCCCCGTGGCCGACAAGCCGGCAATACCCCCGGCCCAAAGCCGGAGCACCAGATCCAAGTCCGTAAACGGAAATGCCGCGGCGCCAACAACCAGACCTACCACCAGCCCGATCACCGGCACGATGTTTTTCGGCACGTTGACAGTGCTCTTAACCAGCTGGACCAGCGCCAGCACAAACACGGCCAGCACCGACGCAAACGTCAAAACGCTATCCAATACTTGATTTTACATGATAAAATTCCCCTCTCTGCGCGCCGCAGGTAATTCGCAAGGTTATGGTAATGAGTTTTCCCGGCAGAGTCTCCAAACTGGTGAGCCGCGAACTTTTGTAGAACCTACGAAGAAAACCTTTGGAGAGATTATGGAATCTTGGTTGGAAGGCAAAAAGACTTCGGTAAAACATGGCACCTGGAAATCATATGACTGGCTGGTTCATGCACATATTATCCCCTATCTGGGGAATGTGAAAGTGGCCAAATTACGGCCACAACAACTTCATGACTTTTATCATAAAACTCTGTTCAAAAAATTATTTGTTGGATCCATAAAAAAAGCACATGTTATTATTTTAGATGCACTAAATCGTGCTGTAACTTGGGGATTAATATCTCAGAATGTCGCTCAATTTGTAGAACTTCTGCAGGGTAAGAAGAAAAAATTCGAAGTTTGGAATGAAGCACAGCTCAAATTATTCCTTGATACAGCAGCCAAGGACCAATATTATATGGCGTTTGAGCTCGCAGCATCGACAGGGATGCGTCAAAGCGAAATTCTGGCTTTACGACGTGTGGATGTTGATTTGTATACAAAGACGGTGTCCGTCCGCCTACACTTTGGCCGAAGTCGGCCATGATTTTGATGATACCAAGAATGACAGCAGCGTGCGTTCTATCGCGCTGTTTGCTGACACGGTGAAGCTCCTGGAAGCTCACTTTAGCGACAGGAGCGTGAACGCGAGGCCAATCCCCTGTATAACGATCCTGGGCTCGTCATTCAAACTAGTGTCGGGACCCCACTTGGCTCACGTAATCTGATGCGTCATTATTACAAGATATTGGATACTAATGTAAAAGAACAACCTGACTTCCCTAAGATCCGCTTTCACGATTTAAGACATACCTCATGCGACATTGCTGCTCAAAGCTGGAATACACCCTAAAATCGTTCAGGAACGGCTCGGGCATAGTTCCATTAAGGTCACTTTGGACACATACTCGCACGTCCTCCCCAATCTCCAGGAATCAGTCTTGAAAAACATTGGCGATTCCATCACCGGTAAGCGATTAGATACCGATGATCCCACTTTACTCGAATAAAGGGTAGAAAATCGTCAACCAGAACAAAAAAGACGCGGTTTCCGAAATTCGGAATCCCGCGTCCTGTAAGGCTTCATAAGGATGCTGGTGAAGGGAATTGAACCCCCGACCTACGCATTACGAGTGCGTTGCTCTACCCCTGAGCTACACCAGCTTAACAAGGCGTTTCATTCAAATAATCAAACGAAACATAAACTATTATACAGCTTTTCCGGGGAAATGCAATAGTTTTTCCTAAAAAAATTTAGGAGGCGCTATTGCAGCTTCGCCCGCACCGATTGCAGCTTCTGCGCGCTCGAGGAGGGTTTGTCGCGCCGGTCGTCGATTTTGACCGATGTGGATACCCGCTGCGCTCCCGCAAGGAACGGAGCTTCATGAAGCGCCGCAATGGCTTTCCATACGTCCTCAAGCGAACCCTCGATAATCGTGCTCATCGACGTTAATTGATAACTGATGCCCTGCTGATTCGCCAACACCTTTTGCATATCGGCCACGTAAGCGCTCAGGCTGGTCGTCGCCGTTCCGATGGGAATGACCGTCACTTCCGCAATCGCCATGTTTTTGCCTCCCTGTCCTTTGCTCGGGCAACCTGAATCGGGCCCGTTCATCTCCCCCTATTGTATCCAACTCCGGAAAAGATAGCAAAGCCACCGAAACATCGATTGACCGTGTGCGAAGCTATACGAGGCGCCCTTCACCCGAAACGGCGTACCGGTTAGGAATGTCACCGCCTGTAACGGGATTCGCGCATTTGATTTAATGCAAGCAGCAAATGCATATTGCGCGGGAAAACGGATTACGCTATACTTAGCGGCAAGAATTGAACACCGATATTATGCCGATGACCAGCATCCAACTGCGAGGCGTTTTCGACCGGAGCAATAACATATGTTGCTCTCTAAGTTAACGGCTTTCCGTCCGTTACCGCGGAACCAAGGGGATCGGTCCCTGCCGCTGAATGCAGCGTCAAACCGGTCAATTTGGGTGGCACCGCGAGCAAGCGCTCCTCGTCCCAAAGGATGAGGGCGCTTTTTGTATTTTTTCGGACAAAGGAGCTGTCAAAATCATGTTAAGCATGCAATTTATCCGCAACAATCAAAAGCGGGTGCAGCAAACGGCCATCCACAAAAACATCCCCTTTCAGGTGGAGGAGCTGCTCGCGTGGGATGCCAAACGAAAGGAACTTCTCCGGCAAACGGAAGCGATCCGGGCCCGGCGAAACGAGCTGAGCAAGGAAGTCGCTCCCCTCATGAAGCAAGGGAACCGGGGGGCAGCAGAACCGCTGATGGCACAGGTGAAAGACATGAACGAAACGCTGGGCGCCCTCGAAACGGAACTTCAGGCGGCCGAAGGCCGGGTATCGGAGCTGCTTCTGCTCGTTCCCAATGTCGTGTCGGAGGATACGCCGATCGGCAAGGACGACGGCGACAACGTCGAGGTTCGCCGTTTCGGCGAAGCGCCGGTTTTTGATTTCGAGCCGCGGGACCATGTCGCCCTCGGGGAAATGCATGATTTATTCGACATTCCGCGGGGCGTAAAAACCGCAGGGACGCGCAATTATTATTTGAAGGGCGCGGGCCTTTACCTCCACCTTGCGGTGCAGCGGCTGGCGCTGGATTATTTGGCGGCGCACGGGTTTACGCCGATGGACGTGCCGGTCATGGTCCGGCCGGAAGCCTTGACCCGCACAGGGTTCTTCCCCGCTGGGCAGGATCAGACCTTCGGGATCGCGGACGAAGGAAAATGGCTTGTCGGCACGTCGGAGGTATCGCTTGTGTCGTATTACAGCGACGAAATCGTCGACGTGGGCCAGCCGATCCGACTGGCAGGCATGTCGGCCTGCTACCGGCGCGAGATCGGCTCGGCGGGTCGGGACGTCCGTGGACTGTACCGGGTTCATCAGTTTGCCAAAGTCGAGCAGGTCGTTCTCTGCCAAAACGACCCTAGCGTATCGGAGGCTATTTTGCAGGAGATCACCGGCCATGCCGAAGCGATTTTACGGATGCTGGAGCTTCCATACCGGGTGATGGCCGTGTGCACCGGCGATATGTCGCAAAAAACGTATAAACAATATGATATCGAGACGTGGATGCCAAGCCGCGGCGCCTACGGCGAAACGCACTCGTCGTCGAACCTGCTGGATTTTCAGGCCCGGCGTTCGAATATCCGTTACCGGGACGAGGACGGCAATCTCCAGTACTGCCATACGCTAAACAACACGGCCGTCGCTTCGCCGCGCATTCTGATCCCGCTCCTCGAAAACCATCAGCGGCCGGACGGCAGCATAGATATCCCGCAAGCGTTGCGGCCGTACATGGGCGGCATCGAGCGGCTCACGCCACCCGAACCCGAGGAATAACTTTAGGACAGAAAAAGTATTCAACCGGCATTTACCAGGATCCCCCTCATACAATACTAACAACGCGCTGCACCCGATGCGGCCGGGAATTTTGGCATTCCCACGAGGGCTGCCCTTGATCCTGAACGATGAAGTGCATAGCCGACCTGTCCGGTTATGACCGGTACCAAAAGCATTTTCCTGTTGTTGCAGACGCCGGACCTTCAGGAATATACTGGTTGTACGCAACAACAAGTCATCGCTTGCGAACGTCTCACATTCATGCTGGAGGTGTTGGGATGGAAACTCCTTCGAACGTACAGGATGTAGCCAATCTTTATCTTCAAATCGCAACCGCCGGATTCAAAGAGCTCAAAGCGTCGGCCGAAAAGGCCATCAGCCAAATCAAGGACGATGCCAGACTGAATTGGGCTCCGGGCGAAGAGTCCAACAGCATCGCGGTTGTCGTTAAACACATCAGCGGCCACATGATCTCGCGATGGACGGATTTTCTG
Source organism: Paenibacillus sp. YAE3 (assembly GCF_057546105.1). Lineage (NCBI taxonomy): Bacteria > Bacillati > Bacillota > Bacilli > Caryophanales > Paenibacillaceae > Paenibacillus > Paenibacillus sp. YAE3. The sequence continues at coordinate 285,467 of NZ_BAAIYF010000001.1, forward strand.
ACGACGGACGGCGAAAAACCCGGACGCAACCGGGACGAGGAATTCGAAGGCACGCTTTCGTCCCGGGAAGAGCTCCTCGCCGTGTGGAACCGGGGCTGGGACGTATTTTTACGGACGCTTTCGGAACTCAAAGGCGAGGACCTGCTGAGGACCGTCTATATTAAGCAGAAGCCGCATTCCGTGCTTGAAGCCGTCGAGCGCCAGATGTCGCATTATTCAAGCCATGTCGGCCAAATCATTTATCTGGCCAAAATGATTCAAGGCGACGAATGGCAGACGCTTAGCACACCGAAAAGAAAAAAAGCGTGATTTTCGTACCGCCCGGTCCTTTTCGAATAAAGATATCCGGAACAACAGCCCGGGATCTTAAGAAAAAAGCCTCCCGCGCCTTTTTGGGCGGGAGGCTGAATTCTATGCGGTTCCATTTTCGCGGCGATTTCCCGGAACCCGGGACTAAACATTCTCAAAGAATTGATGAGTCCGATTCCACACTACTCCATGTGAGGTAGCGATCGTCCGCCATCGGTCCGTGATCCTTTCGTGGATTAGGCCCTGGTGTTACATACTCCGGTTCATTTGCCGACGTTTCTCCGCCCTTTTTCTTGCATCCAGCTCCCGATGCCGGTCGTACAACACGACGCCCAACATGGCGATCACGATACTAAAACCGACGATCAGCACTATATCCGCCAAACCGCCCGCCAGCAGATAAACCGTAGACAACACAACCGCCGCACCGAAAAAAAGGCCGACGCCTGCCATGAATTTCTTCATGCACCCACTCCCTTTTCATCAGCCGAATCCAAGATCCCGTTCCCGCAAAACAGGCCCGAATTCATGTTCCAACCCAAAGAATCTACCTTCTCCATGTTCCAAAAACAGACATCGAGCAGCGTTTTGGCGGCAAGCACCTGCCCGCAAATCGGCTTGGGGTCCGTACCCCCTTAAAAGCCGGACTTCTCCTGTAACCTTTCCCGCGGCTTGTGATTATGCTGTACCATGAGGATTGGCAAAATCCTGACGAGAATGACGATGGGGCAAGGTGAAAACGAATGATGAAACCGGATTATTCCTTTATCCATGCCCGGCTGAAGTCGGGAAAATATACGATGAACAAATTGGCCTCCGCGGGATTGACGCTGCTGATGCTCCTGCTGATTTCCCGAATGTTTCCCGTTCCGGAAACGCCTTGGAACGCGGCGGACCCCGAAATGTCCATTACGCCCGAAATTTGGGTTTACAGCTACGCCATGCTGATCTCCATCGCGTCCGATGCGATCCTCGCCGTGCTGCCGCCGCTGAGCAAAATGAAGCAGGCCGCCTTGTATGCGGCAGCGGCGTATAGCGCTTTTTACGGCCTGTTCGCCGCTAATCCCGCGTTTGACGGTTACCGCGACATCGGGGCGGCCGCGGGCGTATGCACGGTGCTCGTTTTTTTCCTGGGAAAGCGGATGTTCTCCGACCGCTCCCTGCTTACCCCGCTGTTTGCGCTTGTCGTTCCGCTCATTTGCATGTTTTGGCTGTAAGTTGAGCCGGTTTTCCGTCGGTTAAAGCGCCTCGATCAAATCGCCCGCGATCAGGGAGGACGGGTGTCCGCGTCTTTCGGCCGCAGCTTCGCCGGCAAGTCCGTGCAGGTAAACGCCGTAAGCGGCCGCTTGGACGCCGTCCAGCCCCTGGGCCAACAATCCGGCGATGATGCCCGTCAGGACGTCTCCCGATCCGGCCGTCGCCATGCCCGCATTGCCCGTCGTATTGACATAAACGGTGCCGTCCGGCCCGGCAATGACCGTGCGCGCCCCTTTGAGCACAAGCGTAACCCGATGGGTTGCCGCATACAGCGAAGCGGCGCCGATCCGGTCCCGCTGGACCTCCTTGACGGACAAGCCGGTCAGGCGGGCCATCTCGCCCGGATGCGGCGTCAGCACCGTATCCGCCTTCCTTCCCTGCCAGACGGGCAAGTCTTTGCAGTCCGCGAGCATATTCAGCGCATCGGCATCCACGACAAGCGGACGCTCGGACTGCTCCCATATGCGCCGCAGCCAGCGGCCGTCTCCTTCAAACCGCCCCAGCCCCGGGCCGATGGCTAGCACGCTGCGGCTTGCGACCAGCTGAAGCACCGTTTCGGCCGAAGCCTCGTCCCAGTCCCCGTCCGCGGCGGGGGCGAGCATAATTTCCGGCGCGGCCCCGGCCATATGCGTCAGCAGCGGTGCAGGCAGCGCCCAGGTCACGAGGCCGCTGCCCGCGCGCAAAGCCGCCCGGCTGCACAGCAGCCCCGCGCCGCTCATGCGCGGGCTTCCGGCCGCCACAAGCACGTGGCCGTACGTGCCTTTGTGGCCGTCCGGCGAGCGGCGGCGCGCCGTGTCTACGCGCAAGCGGCCGCGCAGCACCGCTTCGGTCAGCAGGTAGGCGCCCCCTTCCTGCTGACCGCACAGCTCCGAGGGGATCCCGATGGAGCGCACCACCACCTCCCCGGCGGCTTCCGCGCCGGGGTACTGCGTCAAGCCTCGCTTCAGGAACGCGAGGCAAACGGTCAGCCGGGCCGCGATGCACGGCCGGCCGACTTCCCCCGTGTCGGCGTCCAGCCCGCTGGGGATGTCCGCCGACACGATGGTCTTGCCGCTGGCATTCGCCGCGGCAATCATGTCCGCGTACGCGCCCCGCGGCTGGCCTTGGGCGCCGGTCCCGAGCAGGGCATCAACGATGCCCGTGCATCCGTCATAGTCCACGGCATCGCGCCCGTGGACAAGCAAGGGGATGCCAAGGGCCGCGGCGGCGTCCCGCTGCAGGGCGGCATCCCCTTGCAGCTGCTCCGGCGGCAGGGCATAGACCACCGTCACGCGGATGCCCGCCTCGCGCAAATGACGCGCGGCCACCAAACCGTCGCCGCCGTTGTTGCCCTTGCCGGCGAGGATCAGCCAATGCTCGCGTTCCGGCTGATCCAGCGCAAGGCCGGCGTCGCCCCGGATGCATCCGCGCCCTCCTGCTTGCCGGCCGATGCCTTCCGCCTCATTCCGGTCTGCCCGCGCAGGCTGCCGCTCGCGGCAAAGCCGGATCACTTCCTCCGCGATCGCCTTGCCGGCGTTTTCCATCAGCGCCATGGAAGGAATGCCGATCTCCTCTATTGCGCGGCGATCGAGCTCCCGCATCTGCGCCGAAGTTACGATATGCATTCAAGTCTACCTCCTTGTCAGCAGGTCCGAACCCATCATTTTCGCGTAAACCGACCGCATGTTCCGCTTTGAGGGAAGCGGAGCCCGCGTGCTTGCCTTAATACCCCACCGTAAATCTTGAACGGACGAAATAAGGATCCTCCAGTTCATCCACAAGCGCCGCGGCCAAATCGGCGATCGTGATCCGGCTGTTGCCGAGCTCGTCGGTGATCAGCCGGTCGATGCCGATTCTGAAATTGCCGCTGCGGGGGCCGTCTTCCAGTGCGGCCGCCGGACTCAAATACGTCCAATCCAGGTCGGAACGGCTGTAAATCACGTAGGCGTCGGCATGCGCCGCAGCCAGCGGAAACCATTCTTCCGGAAACGAAGGCGTATCCATCAGCCGGGTGCCGTCATCGGTCAGCAGGCTGCCGGCGCCGCCTACGACAAGCAGGCGTTTCGTTCCCGAACGACGTACCCCTTCGATCAGCGAACGCGCCGCTTCAAGCAGCTCCTCCTCTTCTCCCGGCTTCGGTCCGTAGGCGCTGATCACCGCTTCGCGTCCTTTCGCATTTCTTTCGACCGTCGCGGGGTCCAACAAATTCCCCTCCACGGCATGCAGACGTTCATGCTCTATCTTTAACCGGGAGGCGTCGCGTACGACGGCCGTTATGTCATGGCCGCGGTTTAGCGCCTCCCGGACCAAGGCCTGCCCGACTTTGCCGGTGGCTCCGAAAATCGTTATGTTCATGGGGTGAATGGTTTCTGTCATGAAGATGTCTCCTCTGTCTCAATTTGCTTTGAACCTGCCGAAGCTTCAGTCCAAATGATCTCTTTTCCGCTATTCCTATATTACCCTCAAAAGCCGTTTTATGCCCGCAATTCTTCGGGTGGCGTTCAACACGCGGCACAGAAAACACGCGATTTCCCCCATCCATCCTTTATAGACCGAACGATTCATGGGACTGTCGCCGCCCGCGACCGCAGCCCACGTTTCAATTCATTCGACGATTCTATCCGTTGACTTGTCTTATTAACGTCTGCCGAATGACCAAGTGCCGCTTCATCCAAGCTTTGTCGAATATTTTTCCTATATACCCCGCAAAAAAGCGCCGCGCTCCCGGGTACGGGAGTCGCGGCGCCTAGGCCTTCGTTATCCTTGCAAGCTCATATATTCGTTTATGCCGCGCCTTCCGTTCCGGCGCCATTGCATACTGCTTTGGAGGAGGATGAAAAGCCGGCGAGCCCTGCGTTACGAATACACCGGTTCCAGCTCTTCCGCCGGCACGACGGCCGCCTTCAGTTCCAGCTCAAGCTCTTCCGCGTATTCCCGAACCTGCTCTTCGCTATAGCCCAACTGCTCCGCCATGAAGCTGACGACGGGTTCTTTCCACTGCCGCACCCATGCGATATCGAAAAACAGCGCCCCGGTCCGCCGGATGAAAAAGTCGACGGGTTTTGCCGCCGTTTCCTCCTCGATCGCGTACAGCAGCATCGCCTGCACTTCCTGGGACAGTCCGCGGCCCGTTCCAGCCTTTTGCGCCGAAAGGATCCGGTCGAATACGGCCGGAACGTTCGAGCCGTAACGGAGCGCAAGCCGTTGGGCCGATTCCGGCGCGAGGCCGACTTGCTTGCCCTTTTCCGTCATTTCGCGAACGAATTCGGGAAAACGCGCCGAGCCGCCTACATCCCCGCCGGAAATGGGCAGCGTCCGCGTAGCGCACGGGGCGAACGGCCCGAACCCTTCGGCCTGGAGCTTCCGGGCGAGCAGATCCGTGATGGTTTCGGCCATTTTGCGATAACCCGTCAGCTTGCCGCCGGCGATCGTCAGCATGCCCGAAGGCGAAACGAAAATTTCGTCGCGCCGCGAGACTTCCGAAGGCGATTTGCCTTCCTCGTAGATCAGCGGACGCAGGCCCGCCCAGCTGGATTCGATGTCCTTCGCCGTCAGCAGCAGCTCCGGAAACATATGATTGCAGGCGGCCAACAAATAATCCCGGTCCTCGGCCGTCGCGCGCGGATGAACCGTGTCTCCCGCATAGTCGGTATCGGTCGTGCCCACGTACGTTTTTCCGTCGCGGGGAATGGCAAACACCATCCGTTTGTCGGCCGTATCAAAGTAAATCGCCTGCCGGAGCGGAAAACGCGAGCCGTCGAAAACCAGATGCACGCCTTTGGTCAGGCGCAGCGTTTTGCCGGATTTGGACCGGTCCAGCTCCCGCAGCGTATCGACCCAAGGCCCGGTTGCATTGACGACTTTCCGGGCCCGGATCTCGTATACGCCCCCGCCGATGACGTCTCTTGCCTTCACCCCGACCAGTTTGCCGCCTTCGTATACAAGCTCCTCCGCTTTGGCGTAATTGACGGCGCTCGCCCCGGCTTCCACCGCTTTTTTCATGACTTCGATCGTCAGGCGCGCGTCATCCGTGCGGTACTCCACGTAATAACCGCCGCCTCTTAAGCCCTGCTTCCGCAGCAGCGGCTCTTTGCCGAGCGTCTCTTCTTTGCTTAACATTTTGCGTCGTTCTTCGGGTTTAACCCCTGCCAGGAAATCGTACACGCGCAGCCCGACCGACGTCGTGAACGCCCCGAACGTGCCGTCTTCGTAAAACGGCAAGAGCATCCACTCCGGCGTCGTGACGTGGGGCCCGTTTTCATAAACCACGGCGCGTTCCTTGCCGACCTCGGCCACCATCTTCACCTCGAACTGCTTCAAGTAGCGAAGCCCGCCGTGGACCAGCTTGGTCGATCGGCTGGACGTTCCCGCCGCAAAATCCTGCATCTCGATCAAGGCCGTTTTCATTCCCCGCTTCTGCGCATCTAGGGCAATGCCTGCCCCTGTGATGCCGCCGCCGATAATCAGAACGTCATAAATCCCGTTTGCCATTTCCTCAAGCTTGGTTCGGCGATCCATTCCGGAAAACCTATGCTTCATATCGCAGCCCCTCTTTCGATAAAGTAAAAAAACCACGAAGATCCCGCGGCTTTCGCGTGCAAAACGCGAAGCGCGGGCGTTCGTGGTTGTCTCAAACGTCTCCTACCATCGTATGAACTTGTAATCATTATAGCATGCAAACGGCGATTGCAGTATCCCTATTTGTAAGCCATCGCTGCCCGAACCGCCTTTTGCCACCCTTCATACAGGCGGCGCCTCTCATCATCGGGCATGGCCGGTTTAAAAGACCGGTCGAGCCTCCAGCTCCCTTTGATCTCGTCCTGGTCCTTCCAATAGCCGACCGCAAGCCCGGCCAAATAAGCGGCGCCCAGCGCCGTCGTTTCGTTGACGATCGGCCGCTCCACTTCCGTATCGAGCAGATCGCTTTGAAACTGCATCAGAAATTCGTTGCGCACCGCGCCCCCGTCCACGCGCAGGCTGGTCAGCTTCAGTCCGGAATCGACGGCCATCACGTCCAGCACGTCCTTGCTCTGATACGCCAGCGATTCCAGCGTCGCCCGAACGAAATGTTCTTTTGTCGTTCCGCGCGTCAGCCCGAAAACGGCTCCCCGCATGTCGCCGTCCCAATAGGGCGTGCCCATGCCGACAAATGCAGGGACGACGTATACGCCTTCGGTCGACGGGACACGTGCCGCATATTGCTCGCTGTCCGCCGCGGTTTTCAGCATCCGCAGCGAATCCCGCAGCCACTGCAAAGCCGATCCGGCCACAAACACGCTGCCTTCAAGCGCGTATTCGATCCGGCCGCCGATCCCCCAGGCTATGGTCGTCAGCAGGCCGTGTTTGGAGTCGACCGCCTCATGCCCGGTATTCATCAGCATGAAGCAGCCGGTTCCATACGTGTTTTTGGCCATCCCTTTCTCGAAACAGGCCTGACCGAACAGTGCCGCCTGCTGGTCGCCCGCGATGCCGGCGATCGGCACCTGCCTGCCGAAGAAATGGTGCTCCACGGTGCTTCCGTATACCTCGGAGGACGAACGCACCTCCGGGAGCATCGCTTTCGGAATATCTAAAATTTGAAGCAATTGGTCGTCCCAAGCGAGCTCGTGGATGTTATAAAGAAGCGTCCTCGACGCATTGGAATAATCGGTCACATGCGCCTTGCCGCCGGTCAGCTTCCATACGAGCCAGGCATCGATCGTTCCGAACAGCAGCTCGCCTTTTTCCGCCTTTTCACGGGCTCCCTCGACGTGGTCGAGGAGCCATTTGATTTTCGTTCCTGAAAAATAAGCATCGATGACAAGGCCCGTCTTTTCGCGGAACAGCTCTTCATATCCCCGGCCCTTTAAGTCTTCGCAAATGTCGGCCGATTGCCTGGACTGCCATACGATCGCGCGATGGATCGGCCTCCCCGTAGTTCTGTCCCACACGACCGTCGTCTCCCGCTGGTTCGTAATGCCGATCGCTTCGATCTGCTCGGGCCCGATGCCCGCCATCGACAACGATGCGGCAATCACGGCCAGCACCGAAACCCAGATTTCGTTCGCATCGTGTTCGACCCAGCCCGGTTCCGGAAAATACTGCTTGATTTCTTGCTGCGCCGAGCTGACGACCTGCCCGTTTTTATCGAAAATGATGGCCCGGGAGCTGGTCGTCCCTTGATCGAGAGCCATAATAAAGGTTTGCGGCAACCTAGTCCCCCTCCTTATGCTCAAAATGCTTCCACAGCTCGACGTTCGACGTCGTCACGGCCGACGCTCCCGCGGCAATCGCCTGTTCCACGTCGTTCACCGTGCGGATCAGCCCGCCCGCGAACACCGGAATCCCGGTCCGTTCGGACACTTCGGTAATCATATGCGGGATGACACCGGGAAGCACTTCGATGTAATCGGGCTGCGTCCGTTTGAACATCGCGTAGCTTTTCTCCAATGCGTTCGTATCCAGCAGGAATAAGCGCTGAATCGCAAGCAGCCCGTTTTGCTTCGTTTTCGCGATGACCCCGGCCCGGGTCGAAACGATGCCCGCCGGCTTCACGACCTGGCACAAATACTCCGCCGCGTATTCGTCGTTTTTCAGCCCCTCGATCAGATCCGCGTGGAGCAGCGGCTTTTTGCCGTGCGATTTCGCGAGTTGAACGATCGAACTGATTTGGCTGATGTGCGTATCCAAAATGACGATATGCTCGTACGACAATTTCATCAGTTTTTCCAGGTCCTTCACTTTACGGGCGGCCGGCAAAATGCGTTGATTCGTAAAGGTCATGTCGCTCCCCCATCCCTGTTCCTTTTTACGATAAAACGAAAAAGAGAAAAGAAAAACACCAAACGGTCCCCAGAGGGACTTCATTCGCGTGTTCTCCTTTTCTCCGCCACTTTTATGAACTTGCGATTCATTATAAATCAAAATGTAAGCGGTGTCTACCCGCTTCGGCCGGCAGCGAAAGCGGTTCGCCGGATATAAAAGCGTTCTTTATGTTTAAACTTTCTTATAATCATAAAAATATAGACACCCGTTGTCCGCGCCAATTTTTCTTCCGATATCAGGACGGCCGTCCTCGAAGCTCGTTCTTTTCTGTTATCATATGGGATAACCCATTTCTATCCAAATGGTGTGCCGCCGGCAAATCCATAAGCGGCGATCAGGATCGATTCTTTATTTTGCAAAGGAGCTGATGAATGCATGGTTGCAGAGTACATCATCCGTTTGGCGGTAGCCGGGCTGCTGGGCGCGATCATCGGCCTGGAACGGGAGCTGCGGGCCAAGGAGGCGGGGCTCAGAACCCATTTTCTCGTCGCGGTCGGCAGCGCGCTTATTATGCTTGTGTCGCAATACGGCTTTTCCCAGGTGCTGAAACACGACCATGTCTCGCTGGATCCGAGCCGCGTCGCGGCGCAGGCGGTCAGCGGCATCGGTTTTCTCGGGGCCGGCATGATCATCATTGAACGGAAAATGGTGCGCGGATTAACGACGGCCGCCGGGGTATGGGCGACCTCGGGCATCGGCTTGACGATCGGTTCGGGCATGTATGCCGCGGGCATCAGCGCGACGGTCCTTGTCATGATCGGCCTGGAACTGCTCAGCATGATATTCAAATCCGGGCGGGCGCTGCAGATTTCCTTCGAGCTGGATTCCAAATCATCCGTCAAGCCGATATTGGAGTCGCTAACGTCGCGGAAAATCTCCATCTCGTCGTACGAAATGGAGCAGGACCCCGAACGCCTTGGCATGTACCATCTTAAAATCGATGCCAAAACGAAATATAACGGGACCCTGCAGGAGCTGCTCGAGGATCTGGACAGTTTGCCGCATATTTTGTCGGCGAAGCTGGAATAATTCAGGAAATATTGAAATCCGGAGCCTATTGTGCAATAGTGGAATCAAAAGCGATGAAGGAGGGTTGCGCATTGCCGTTTGCGGCTTGGATTCATGCAGATGATCTCACCGGTACGCAGTCCGGAATCATCTTTACGGGATTTGCGGTGATCGCGTTCATATGGATATACGTCCGCACCGCCCGCTCTTTTCGAAAGGCCGCCTCGGAACGGCTTGAAAGGCTGCGCCAGACGCTTGATCCGTACTGCCGCGCGGCAGGCATGCTGAGCGGCGATGCGGATGCCGCTCCGGATGAAGCGGAGCATGAGCCCGAACCGCTGCATCTGCTCCTGCAGCAATGCAAAGCTGTCCCTCTGGTGACGACGGAGATGATCGAAGCCATCGACGCTTATGCCAGGGAACGGGACGCCTCGCGCCATGCCCAGCTTGAACGGCTGCTGGACCGCGAGATCAAGAAAAAAATCGCCGAGCAGGCTTCCATTATCCGCTCGTTGGACAACCCGGGGTGGGGAACGGCCTTTTGGAAGCTCGTGCGGCCTGCGGTGCCTTTTTTCCTTTTGGCTTGCATCGTCTATTGGAGCCTGGGGCTTTACGGGCAGTTCCATGATCAACGTATTCCGGCGCTTTCCTGGACCGGAGTCGAGCTGTGGATGCGGTATGTTTCATGCCTCGTGGCCGTCGTTTCCTTTCATTTTGCCGTGATGACGCCCCGCAAGGATTCGCCCAAATACGCTTATCGGATGCTGGCCTTATGCATCACCGCCGCGGCAGCGGCCCATCTTGCCGGCCTGCAGGCTGCCCCTTACATATTAGCGGTTCAAATTCTCTTGTTTTTGTGCGGTTTCGGATTGGGACCGAAGCGTTCGCGGAGGGACCGTCCGTACGCGGGTTCCGCCGACTTGTTGGAGCCTGGCGACCCGACGCGGCACAACAAATAACCCGCTGACGGCAAGCCTTCGTTTACGGCTTGCTGCATCAGCGGGTTTTGACTTTTTCCGTTCCGTCCTTCCGTGTCTGTTCTGTTCGGGTCCCCGCCCGGGAAGATTCCGGGAGCTGAAGCAAATTTGCCCGGCCGCCGCTACCGGCGGTCCGGCGCGGCCTTTTTCAAATCCTGCCTCGATCTGGCTGCGATTCCCGCCTTCGCCGGCTTGGAGGGCGTATTCTCAAAGCGCTTCCGCTCCGTCCGTTCAATTTGCACGATTTGGCCTTCATGCACGACGATATGCAGGGAACCGAATTCCATGTCGTTTAGCTGGCCGGCGATCCTCTCAAGCCATACCTCATTTAACTGGAGCCCTTTTGCCATGACAAGCGCCTCCTTTGCTTCAGAACGATATTCATGAATTCCATACACAATCAATTCATTCTTTTCCAACCAATTTACTTAGTTTTATGATGTTACAGTTACATTATCATGCCGCCAAAATCGCTGTCAATCCGGATTTTGTAAAATTTGCTCCGGCCGCTCCCGGGGCCGCGTCAATGCTCATGTTTTCTTGCATACAGGCTCTTGATCAGCAGGGTCGCGAGAGTCAGCAGCAGAAGCAGCGAAGCGACGGCAAACGAGGCCGAAAACTGGTACTCGTTGTACAGAATCTCCACATGCAGCGGCAGCGTGTTCGTCTCTCCGCGGATATGTCCCGACACGACCGATACCGCGCCGAATTCCCCCATCGCCCTCGCATTGCAAAGGATGATTCCGTAAATCAGGCCCCATTTGATGTTCGGCAGCGTCACCTTCGTAAACACGGTCCAGCCTTTCGCGCCGAGCGTGATGGCCGCCTCCTCTTCCTGCTGGCCCTGATCTTCCATGAGCGGGATCAGTTCCCTCGCCACGAAAGGAAAGGTGACAAAAAGCGTCGCCAGCACGATGCCGGGGACGGCATAAATGATTTTGACGTCATGGTCCGCCAGCCACGGGCCGAACCAGCCGTTCGCCCCGAACACCAGCACGAAGATCAGCCCGCCGATGACCGGGGAAACCGCAAACGGCAAATCGATCAGCGTGATCAAAACGCCCTTGCCTTTAAATTTGAATTTGGCGATCGCCCAAGCGGCGGCCACCCCGAAAATCGTATTCAAAGGAACGGTCACAAGCGCCACAAGCAGCGTCAGTTTCAGCGCCGACAGTGCATCCGGGTCCGACAAAGCGGTGATATATACGTCCCATCCCTTTTTCAGCGCCTGCGTCAGGACGACGACAAGCGGCAGCACGATCAGCCACAGCAAAACCAGGCCTGCACCGGCTATCAGCAGCCGTTTGACGAACGGTCTTTCCGTTGCAGCCCGCGACGCCTGCACTTGCTTCACGGCAGCGGCTCCAGGTACGCCTCCCGCCATCTATACCGCCTCCTTTTTCCGGCTGGACCATCGCTGCAGCGAATTGATGACCAGCAGCATCAGGAACGAAATGAGCAGCAGCAGCACCGCTACGGCCGACGCTCCCGCGTAATCGTACTGCTCCAGCTTGGACATGATGAGCAGCGGCGCGATTTCCGTTTTCATCGGCATATTGCCGGATATAAACACGACCGAGCCGTACTCCCCGATGCCTCTGGCAAAAGCGAGAGCAAAACCGGTAAGCAGCGGCGGAACCAGCGCCGGCAGCACGATGCTGCGGAACGTCCGGAACCTGCCGGCCCCAAGCGTGGCGGAAGCCTCCTCGGCATCGCGGTCCATATCCTGCAGGACCGGCTGGAGCGTCCGGACGACAAACGGCAGGCCGATGAACATCAGCGCCAGCGTGATGCCAAGCTGCGAAAAGGCGACTTTGACGCCAAGCGGCGCCAGCAGCGAGCCGATCCATCCGTTCGGGGCATATAAGGCAGTCAGCGACACGCCAGCCACCGCCGTCGGCAGCGCAAACGGCAAATCGATCAGCGCGTCGCACAGCTTCCTTCCCGGAAATTCGTAACGGACGAGTACCCAGGCCAACAGCAGGCCAAGCACGGCATCCACGAGCGCGGCCGCGGCCGACGTCGTGAAGCTGATCCGGTACGAGGCAAGCACGCGCGGGTCGGTCGCCACCTGCCAGAACTTGGCCCAGTCGAGACCGGTCGAGTTGATGAGCAGCGCCGAGAGCGGCACCAGCACGACCAGGCTCAAATACGCGACGCTGAATCCCAGCGTCAGGCCGAAGCCGGGAAGCACCCGGCTTTGGCCCGTTTTTCTTCGGCTCATGCGTTCACCCCTTCCCTTGTTCGGTCCCCATTATTTGCCCGGCGTATAGATCTCGTCGAATACCCCGCCGTCGTTAAAATGTTTCGCTTGCGTTTCGGCCCATGTCCCGAAAATATCCTTCAGCGTAAACAGATCGAGCGTTTTAAACGTGTCTTTATATTGGTCCAGCACCGATGAAAGCGTCGGGCGGTAGAAGTTTTCCGCGGCGATTTTTTGCCCTTCCTCCGAATATAGATACTTCAGGTAAGCTTCCGCGACCTCGCGCGTCCCTTTTTTGTCCACGACTTTATCCACGACCGCCACCGGCGGTTCCGCCAAAATGCTGACCGAAGGATAAACGATGTCGAATTTGTCCGGGCCCAGCTCCTTGACCGACAACAGCGCTTCGTTTTCCCACGCCAGCAGCACGTCGCCGATGCCCCGCTCCACGAACGTCGTCGTCGCCCCGCGGGCGCCGGTGTCCAGCACGGGCACATGCTTGAACAGCTCGCGCACGAATTCTTTTGCTTTTTGCTCGTCGTTGTTGTTCTGCTTCAGGGCGTATCCCCAAGCGGCCAGGTAATTCCACCTTGCTCCGCCCGACGTTTTCGGATTCGGCGTAATGACCTGCACGTCGCCCTTGATCAGGTCGTTCCAGTCCTTGATGCCTTTCGGGTTGCCTTTCCGCACCAAAAAGACGATGGTTGAATTGTACGGCGTGCTGTTCAGCTCGAATTTGTCCTGCCATCCCTCTTGAATAAGCCCTTTTTTCTGGATGGCGTCGATGTCGTAACCCAAAGCGAGCGTCACCACGTCCGCCTCCAATCCGTCGATCACGGAGCGGCTTTGCGCGCCGGAACCGCCATGGGACTGCTTGATCGTGACTTTTTGCCCCTTTTCTTTTTCCCAATACGCCGCAAACGCCTTGTTGTAATTTTCATACAGCTCCCGGGTCGGGTCATACGAAACGTTCAGCAATTGAATCTCTTTGGCTTCGCTTTTGGTTTCGCTTTTGGCCTCGCTGCCTTGGCTCTGTCCCCCCGCCGCTGCGGACTCCCCGGCTTCTTTTTTTGCGCCGCAAGCGGCCAGCGCCGCCGTCAGCAGCACTGCGAGCGTGATTGCCGCTCCTTTTTTTGCGATTTGGATCCCCTTGCGATTCATCATGGTCCCACTCCCATTTCTTAAATGATGTTCCCCGCCTAAGCTTCAAGCCACAAAAAAACGGAGAAACCCCTGTCCAATGATCTGCGCGCGCTAAAAAAGCGCATCTTGCCATTCGGATCGGCGGTTCCTCCGTTTGTACGGCGGGAACGATGTGATTCGGATAATGTTGCGTTGTTATTTTTTATTAATCCTACCTGTTTAGTATGTTATATTGGTATTGTAATCATGACTCTTAGCGCCGTCAATCCTTTTTTTAGAAAAAAAGCGGCTTTTTTCAAACAGCGGCGAACCCGCATAAAAAGGCAGCCTTCGCATTCAAGCGAAAGCTGCCTAAAGCCGCACGCAAAATATTATTTATACACCGGGACGACGCAAACCGGTTTCGGCAGCGATAGCGTATGCCCCGTCGGCGTCAATCGTCCGCTTTCCTTGTCGATGCGGAAGGAAACGACCGAGTCGCTGTTCTGGTTCGCGGCAAGCACATAACCGCCTTTGACGACCGCGAAGTTGCGCGGGGTTCGCCCCCCCGTCGATACCCACTCGACCGCCTTGAGGAGCCCCGTCATCGGGTCGACGTGATACAGCCCGATGCTGTCGTCGCTGCGGTTCGAGGCGTACAGGAAAAGTCCGCATGGCGAAATATGGATGTCCGCGCTGCTGCTTCCGGTTGCGGCTCCTTCCGGCAATGCCGACAAGGTCTGCAAAAGCTCCAGGTTCCCGGCCTCCCCATCGAACGCATACACATTGACCGTATCGTCCAGCTCGTTGATACCGTACGCCCATTTGCCCGAAGGATGGAATTCGAAATGGCGCGGACCCGCCCCCGGAGCGATTTTAACCCTGTTATGCTCTTGAAGCTTGCCGCCGTCCAAACGGTAAAACACAATTTCATCCAAGCCGAGATCGCATACCAGCGCGTATGTCCCGGTCGGATCCTGGAACACGGAATGCGGATGCGCCCCTTCCTGGCGTTCCTTATTGACGCTGCTGCCGCTATGGCGGACGAGGCTTGTCTCGGCAAGTTTCCCGTCGCCTTCGATCCGGTAGGCGTTCACGTGGCCGCTGGAATAATTGGCCGCCAGCACATGGCTCCCATCCCGGGTTAACGCGATGTAGCAAGGGGCCGAGCCGTGGGTCGGCTTGCGGTCCAGCAGCTGCAGTTCGCCGGTTTCCCCATCTACCGCGTAGGCGTACACTTCGCCTTCCTCCGTCTCGCTCACGGCATACAAACGGTCTTTGGCCGCATCCAGCGCAAGGAACGACGCATTCGCGATGCCGTCCGTTCCGCGCACGATTTCCATGCTGCCGTTATCCATGTCGAGGGCGCACAAAAAAATGCCTTCTTCGTCCGCCCCGGCGTATGTACCGGCGTAAAACCATCTTTTGTTGTCGCTCATCCTTTTCATCCCGCTCCTTCATTTTATTTTCCCTTCCTGTGTCCATGTCGCTTGTCCGTTAATCTAACAATAATCTTTTCCGTGCCGCGGGGCAACGCTAACTTCGCTTTTTTCGGCCGGCGAAAAAACGCCCTTCCCCATTCTCTTTGCTGCATTCCCATCCTTTATGACAAAACTTTTTGCAGGTATAATGGTATCGGAACGCAAGTTCTTCCATTTTTAGGACGTGAACGCATGAGCCCTCTTGCATGCGGACATGCTGTGAGGGAGACTCTGCGTTTCCGGGCTTGGATCGCGTTGATGTAAGTTCGGCTGGAAAGCGTAAGCTTCCGAAGCAATCGGCAATGTCTAGATGAGAGAAAACGTTTTGGAGGAGGAGATTGGATTGAAATCGGTAGCCGTATTTTGCGGTTCAAGCAAAGGCGCGTCGGACGTGTACGCGGAAGGCGCAAAGCAGCTCGGGAAGGAACTGGCACGGCGCGGCATTACGCTGGTGTACGGCGGTTCCAGCATCGGCGTGATGGGGGCGGTCGCGGATGCCGTCCTGGCGGAAGGCGGACAGGCGATCGGCGTCATGCCGGGGTTTTTGGACAAAAGGGAAATATCCCACAAACATCTCACGGAGCTGATCATCGTTGATTCGATGCATGAGCGGAAGGCCAAAATGGCCGAATTGTCCGAAGGATTCATGACCCTGCCGGGAGGGCCGGGAACGATGGAGGAATTTTTCGAAATCTTTACGTGGGCCCAGCTCGGGCTGCACCGCAAGCCGCTCGGATTCCTGAACATCAACCATTATTACGATCCTCTGCTCGAGTTTTTCAAGCATATGGCCCGCGAGCAGTTCCTGCACGAAAAATATTTGACCATGGCTTTGGTCGACACCGACCCGGGCCGCTTGCTCGACCAGTTCGGCGCCTACGAGCCGCCGGCCGTCAAAACCTTTCTCAAGCCTGACCAAACGTAACATAGATGAAGCCAAAAACAGACCGGGGGCCTGCCGCGCCCGGTCTGTTTTTTTCGTTATTTTTGAATCGTAAGGCTGAATGTTTGTGGGATGAACGTACCGGGATATTCCTCCGCCTCGAAGGTTAGGGGCTGCGGATAGGCCTTGCCGGGAATGTCGAAATAATACGCATCCAATCCGGTATCGGCATCCTTTCTCCACCCCTCGTGAATCACCTCGGCATTGTTGGCGATCAACTTATGTTTGTTTCCTTTTCCGTCCGTGAATTCGGGATTTACTTTCATAAACTGGGTAATCCGCGGATCAAAACTCGGGAACCCCGAGGTGATGCGGATCCGTTCGTATGACGTTTCGATGGAAGCCAGCTTCAGCCTGCTGTCCGGCGCTTGAATCAGCTTAAACTGTTTCGTGTCGATCACGAGCTTCCTTTTCCCCCGAAAAGCCGTTTCAATCCCTGATCCCCGCAGTTCAAGCGGGTCTCCCTTCACATAGTCCGGAGCATGGAAACTAAAGATGAGCTCGCCGTTTTCCTTTATCGGGCCCATGGCTGGCTGAAGCATGTTTCCGCGGTCATTTTTCGTGTAGAGTCCCCAATCCAAAAAACGGGCGATATTAGGCGTGCCGGCATCCGAAGTCAGTTTTAAGTTCAAACGCTCGGGAACCTGCACCATCGTTTCCAGCTTGATCTTCTGGCCTTCCAAATCAAACGATTGGCCAGCCGGTATCGTTCGTTCAAGCACCGCAAGCTTGGATAAGTCTACGGGAATCTTTACCTCCAGAAATTTTTGCGTCGCTACCGGCTCGCCGTTGCTCCACTTACCCGAAAAATAAAACTCGTCCGGAAGCTGCGTGCTGCCAGTCAGATCGAAGATCAGCATATCCCGGTAGCTTCCCTCGTCGTAATATCCCGTTTTTTGACGATGGTCGCGCACGAATTGCCGAAACGGCAGCTTATCGTAGGTTTTCGTGTACAGGCCGGGATTTACGGGCGTGATCCGATCCCCTTGATCGCTTTTCGATGTATAAAACAGCACGACATGCTTCCGGTCCGTCATGATTCCGTCCACCGTGACATGGTAACCCTCATAGGATGCCGTTGCGCCGACCGCCTGATATTTCCCCTGATCCAAGGCTTCGCGCAGCATTCCCCGTTTGCCGACGGACCATTCGACGTAAGCCGGAATTTGCCGTTCGGCTGCACTCTGCAAGGATGCCGAACGGCCTCCAAAAGTCAGCTCGGGCACATAGACGGCAGCCGCAATGAGCAAAAGTAACGCTGCCGCGCAGGATGCAGCCACCCTGCCGACCCGCCGCCGGTATTGGGCTTTTCCCCCTCGCGCCATTCCGTTTTTGATCGCGGCATCAAGCCGCTGTTCGGGAATTCTCCGCCTGGCGATATGCGCCGGCTCGAAATATTGCTCGAGCAGCCGTTCTTGTTCATTCCCCATGATATACCTCGCCCCCTGCGTTCAGTTTGCCGCGCAGCTGCTTCAAGCCTTGATGAAGCCATGTTTTTACCGTACCCTCCGGTTTGTCCAACACGTTGGCAATTTCGGCAAGCGTCATATCCTGATAGTATTTCAGCACAAGCACATGCCTGTATTTCGGCCTCAGCCGCCCCATCGCCTGATGCAAGTCCAGCCTGCTGTCGCTGACCATCTCGGCCATGCGCTCATCTTTGTCGAACAGAAGCGGCAGGGTCCTTTTCCTCCGCTTCTGTTCGTCGATGCAGCAGCGGATCAGAATGCGGACCAGCCACGCCTCGAAGGCCGAAGCTTCTTTCAGCTTGCGGCAGTTCGCCCAGGCTTTGCACACCGCTTCCTGCATGGCTTCGAGCGCGTCCGCCTCATTGCCCAAATAGCTGAACGCAATGCCGTACAGCTTTCTCTTTAATCCGGATACCAGCGCGTAAAACGCTTCTTCATCCCCATGGCAGGCAGCGGCCGTAAGTTCCGGGTCGCTCATCTCGCTTAACCCCTTTCCTGCATTTTCACCGGCCGGTGAAGATTCATCGAACCGTTCCAGGATCGATAACGGATGTTGTCATTCCGTATATTTAAGACAGCGCAGAAGCGTAAACGGTTTTATTTTTTGTCCATCGATTTTGCCACATCGCTCCATAAAAAAGCGCAGCAAAAAAGCAGCCCCTTCAGAAGCTGCCTGTCTATAACTGCGATATTAAACCGGGTCCGCGGTTCCGGCTTCAACGATCTGGCGTTTGACGTCCTTCATCGTAATCCCGTCCAGATATCGTTCCAGCGCGGATTCTCCGCCGCTGTATATTTGATCCATGATCCCCTGGATATTGGCTGCAACCTCGCAATTCAGCTCTTCGCCGCCGGAGCACCAGCCCGGCTTCAAGGAGCCTCGGGCGAGCAAACGATACAAGTCTCCCAGCGTCGCGTTTTCGGTGTCCGGATTCAGCAGATACCCTCCGCCGACGCCTTCTTTTGTCGCCACGTACCCATGTTTGCGCAGCAGGCCGAGCACCTTGCGTATGCGGGCAGGATGCGTGCATACGCTTTTGGCGATTTCCTCGCTGTTAGCCATATGATCCTCTTTTACGCTAAGAAGGGTTAAACAATGGACGGCAATGTTAAACTCACTATTCATTTTTGCTCCTCCTTATACTGTAATTATATGGTTAACAGTTGCCGGTGTCAACCGGGGCGGACCATTTCCTTTACGTTCCTTTGGGGGTCCGGACACGAAATCTACAACCTTTATTTCTAGTGTATCAAGCCGTCGGAAAGATAAACCCCATCCTTGTGATTTTATCTTGTTTCGGGTTCGTGTTACAATAGAACGGCGGAAGAAAATGCTTCCGCCTATTTTGGGGCAAGGAGCTGGACAAGGCCATGATCCATTACATTCGTTTGCGTTAATGAGAGGTGCAGGTTTAAATCGACCCGGCCGCTTTTTTTTGAAGCCTGAAGCCGAGGTTTATTTAACTGCGCCTTTTTCATTTGCCCCGGGATTTGCAATATCCCGAACCAAACGAATGAATGGGGTGTATTTGCATTGTCCAAAAAAGAACATCTGCATCATTTGGCGAGCCTTTTAGCCCGCCACGCAACCATCTTCCGCTGTCCCGTCTGCGGCGGGGCCATGAACATGGCGGGCGAACGAAGCCTGTCATGCACGGCCGGCCACCTTTTTGATCTGTCCCGCGACGGGTACGTCCACCTGCTGCCGAACGCCAAGCCGGGCAAATACGAAAAGGAATTGTTCGCGGCGCGCAGGCTGATCAACGACGCCGGATATTTTGATTTGCTGCTCGAACATTTATTTTCCGTCATCAACGGCAACATGCGGCCGGGTCCGGCCGTGCCTTGGCGCTGTTGGATGCCGGATGCGGCGAAGGATCGCACGTATCCGCTCTTCAAGCCAGACTGGAGTCTGCCATGAACCAAGACATCGTCGCGGTAGGGGCCGATCTGTCCAAGCCGGGCATCGTGTCGGCCGCCAAAAGAAACGCCCGCGCCATCTGGGTCGTGGCCGATTTGGCCCGCAGTCCGTTTCGGGATCAAGCGTTTGACGTCGTCACGAATATATTGTCCCCCTCCAATTACGGGGAATTCCGTCGGCTGCTCAAACCGAACGGCATGCTTGCGAAGGTGGTTCCGGGACCGGAGTATTTGCGGGAGTTCAGGCAGTTTCTGTACGGGGAGCGTGCCCGCCGCACGAAGGCTGCGGAAAATACGGCCGCGTTGTTCGCCAAACATTTTCCGGACATGAAGCAGCGCCACGTGCGGTACGAAGCCGAGCTGGAGCCGCATCATTTGGAAGCCATGCTCCGGATGACGCCGCTGTCCTGGCAAGCCACCGAGGAACAGGTCCGAGGGCTGCTCGCCCGTAGCTCCTTTAGGCTGACGTTTGATTTTTATATTTTATGGGGAAAACCGTTTATCGGATGAATATTTTCGCTAATGAATGTTTTAGCCCAAAAAGCGTACCTCCTTCCAGGCTCCCTGGAAGGGGTACGCTTTTGTCGTTCAGGCCAAGCCCGCGCCGATTCCGTTAATACGTCGGCGGGTCCGCATGCTCCAGACCGGGGATCGATTTACCCTTCGGCAGCTCAAAGGACCATTCCACGTTGTTGTACCATTTGTCCGTAACGATGCGGATAAGCGTCGCTTTTTCGGGCAGCCGTTTCATTCCGTTCACGATAAAGCCAGGGTCCCCCGTTGCCTCGTTCCATTCACCCCACCCGACCGATCCTCTGTACGTCACCAGGTATTCCTTTCCGTCCGAATCCTTTACGATCCATTCGTCATGGTTGAACATGTTGCGGAATTTGCCCTTCATCCGGATCAGGCTGACGTTCGGGCCTGCCCCCTCTTTCTGGTTGGGATCGTTGTCGACCCAGAAATCGCTTAACGTCAGTTCGTCTCCTTGATCCTTGAACACGGCCGGATGGTGTTTCAGCTCGCTTGGAACAAGCTCCACCGAACCGCCGCTTCGGACCGGGATGGAATATCCGTCCAACACGAAACGCAGCTTCTGGCGGTCATAGGGAAGATAACGGAACGTGAACGTCCAGTGGCGTTTCCCGCCCCGGAGTTCGCTGTTTTGCGAAATGATGGTTTCCATATGCGGGAACTTGATGTTATTGACGCTCGAAATGTCTTCCCCCTGCTCATTTTCAAAATGAAACATCAGCTGCTGCTTGGACTCCAGTTCGCCCGGAGAACGCCGGGCCGCCCGGGGGCTTAACGACGTGCTTAACTCGAGCCGCACTCCGCTTGGCGTGCGAACCAGCTTCTCCATTTCGATCCGCAGACCGTCGGGGGTCGTATATTTCTCATGCAAAGGCGTCGTGATGTTCATCGCGTTCGCCTTTTTCATGTCCAGCTCGAACCTGAAATCCCATTTCCCGTCGACGACCTTTCCGGTGTACGGAATTTGCAGATGGTCGACTCGTGCCTGCACGATCAGCGCATCCGCCGGGATTTCCTTCACAAAAACAAACGTCAATTTTTCGACCGTGTCCGATCCCTCGATGCCTCTCAGCTCCGCGACCTCATTTCCGTTCAAATCCGTAATATGGAGATCATGCCAATCGATCGCGTAAACCAAAGGCTTCCCTTGGGGGTCCGTCACCTTCACGCCCATGACGAGCCTGGTGGCATCCGCAACGACCTCGTCGATTTCCAGCGCGTAACCTTTATCCTTCACCTTCACATGGGGATTCTGCACAATGCCCAGCTTGCGCGCATCGAGCATCCCGCTGTCCGTCGTCTCTTTGGAAAAAATGGACCTTACCCAATCGGCGATGGACGGCTGGGCATATAAGGTGAGGGCAGCCGTGACGATGGCCAGCGATGCGATCCACAGCGCGCTTTTTCGGATGATCCGTCCGTATCTGCGCTTGCGCCGAAAAGATGCCGGATGCCCATGCTCCATGGTTCCGTCCCCGTCTTCGATTTCAATGTCGGCCAAAGACGCCATCACCCGCTCCGTGAACCCGTCGGGCAATGCCTTGCGAAAGAGCAGCTCTTCCCACGCCTTTTCCCCCTCTTCCGCCAGCTGCAGCAGCAAACGGCACTCCGGACAAGTTTGCATGTGGAGGCGCGCCTCTTCATCCATCGCGTTATTTCCAGACCGAATGAATTCTCTTGTCTGAGACAGATTCCAGCATTTCATGCTTTATCCCCTCCTTATCCTTGACCATTTTGCATAAGGACTTCTTGGCTCGGTGAAGCCGGTTCCGCACCTGGTTTACCTTAATGCCGGCAATTTCGGCGATTTCTTCGTAACTGAGCTCGTTCGTATATCGCAGCAGCAGCACGATGCGGTATTTTTCGGGCAGTTGGTTGATGAGCTGCTGCACTTCTCCGCCGGTCTCCTTGCGCAGAAAGGCTAATTCCGGCGTTTCGGCATGGTGCCTTCCCTCGCCAAGGACGCCGTCATCCGCCAGCAGGTCTTTTTTTTTCCGCATCGCGTCCCGCATGACGTTCACGGCAATCGTGTACAGCCATGAGGCGAAGCTGGAGTCTTCCCTGAAGCTTGCCAGCTTGCGGTAAGCCTTCAGAAAAGCTTCCTGCGTATAATCCTGAGCGTCCTGCGGGTTTGCCCCCATGCCCAGAAGCAAACCGTATATTTTGTTTTTATGCGTATCGACCAGCTGCGCAAAGCTGTCCTTATGTCCGGCAAGCACCTGTTTGACCAGCGCAGCGTCCCGTGACGGGTCTATCATAACGATCCTCCCCTGCTCTCTCTTCCTCTGACCATTTTACATATCTAGTAGACGAAGGAGGCAGGTTTTTCCTCTCGCTTTTTATACAAAAAGTCCCCGTCAAGCGGACCCGGGCTGCGAGCCGGTTCAAGCGCTTTTGCGGGGAACCCCGAAAAAAAGGAGCCCTCCGAATGAAGGGCCCAAATCAGATTAGACATATGAAAGGGTTTACAATTCCCATTATAGTATGATTTCGTCCTTTTGAAAACGCTTTTTTGAAAGAGAATGCTGCAAACATCCGAGCAGCGGCTTTCCGCCAAGCAGCCTTGGCGTGAAACGCATTCGTCCAACTATAACGTTGTGTCCGGAGAGCGTCCGGAATCGAACGTTGAAGATGCCTTATAAAAAAATGTGTTGATGTTGGAAAATAAATGATTGCCAAAAACTAATACCATTAGTTATAATGCTAATAAGATTAGTTTTAGCGTATGGGAGGATGATTTTCATGAAAAAAACGACCGTTCATCAAGTCACCCAGCTTTCCTTTTTGCCCCGCCTGTTCCCCGTCAACGTGTATCTCGTCGAAGAAGCGGACGGCCTGACCCTGATCGACGCCGGCATGCCGTTCAGCCTGAAGGGGATTCTTAACGCCGCGGATTCGCTCGGTAAACCGATTACCCGCATTTTGCTCACCCATGCGCATGGAGACCATGTCGGGGCTTTGGACGGATTAAAGGAAGCCCTCCCAAACGCCGAAGTGGTTATATCGCGCCGGGATCAGGCCCTTTTGGCCGGCAGCCGCGCCCTGGAAGCGGGAGAACCGCAAACGCCGATCAAGGGGGACGTCCCGCAAAAAGTCCGCACGAATCCGGATCGCCTCCTGGCGGACGGGGATCGGATAGGTTCCCTCCTGGCCATCGCCTCTCCGGGGCACACGCCCGGCCATATGGCCTTCTACGATACCCGGAGCGGCGTCCTGATCGCCGGCGACGCGTTCCAAATCCGGGGCGGGATGGCCGTATCCGGCGACACGCGGCCGCTTTTCCCTTTCCCCGCGATGGCGACCTGGAATAAAGAAGCCGCATTGGCAAGCGCCCGCCGCCTGGCCGACCTGAAGCCGTCCTGGCTGGCCGTCGGCCACGGCCGGATGCTGGAGCAGCCCGCCGGTGCCATGAACCAGGCCATTCTGCGGGCCGAAGCCGCTTTTCGGGAGGTGAAATAAGATGGCGAAAATGGGCCTCGACCGTCACACCCTCCTCGTTGCCGCCGCCGAAATCGCCGACGAATCCGGATTGGATTCGCTGACCCTGGCTGCGCTTGCGCAAAAGCTGAAAGTGCGTTCGCCTTCCCTGTATAACCACGTGAACGGCCTTCCCGATTTGCGGGCGGCGCTGACCGTTCACTGCATCCGCTTGCTTGTCGAAACGACACGGGACGCAGTCATCGGCAAAACGGGCGACGATGCGATCCTCAGCTTATGCGGCGCTTACCTCCGGTTCGCACGCTCCCGCCCCGGGTTGTACGAAGCCTTTTATAAGGTAAACACGCAGCGGCACGAAGAGCTGGAATCGGCGAAACAGGAGCTGCTGAACCTCTTTTTGCGGATTATGGAGCCTTACGGGCTCGGCGAAACGGAAACGCTGCACGCGATCCGCGGACTGCGCAGCCTTTTGCACGGGTTTGCGTCGCTTGAGCAGCACGGAGGATTTCAAATGGACCTGAAGGTGGATGAAAGCCTGGAATACGTTTTGCGGGCTTTTTTGGAAGGGCTGCACACGAGCAAAAAGCCGATCCATAAGTAAAGAATGTCATATGGCGTTCAAGTTTACTTCTTGCCGGGTGTGATATAATATAGTTATACGTGATTAATTATATCATTATGAAGAGAGGAGTCTTGAACGTGGCTCATATCAGTCCCTCATATCTTCAAATCGGATCCACCGTAGGGGCTTTATTGATGGCTCTTCTGGTCATTTTTGTCCGCTTGAAGGCCAGCAACAGACCGGTAACGATCAAAAAAATCATTATTCCGCCGCTAGGCATGGCCACAGGCTTCCTGATGTTCGTGGCGCCGCAAGTCCGGGTTCCGTGGCTCTGGGCGTTGGCCGCCTTCCTTGTCGGCTGGTTCATATTTTCATATCCGCTCATTCGCAGCACCAAATTCGAGGTCTCGGAGGGCCAGGTGTTCGCCAGACGTTCCAAAAGCTTCGTGGTCATCTTGTTCGTCCTGCTGATCGTCCGTACCGTGCTTCACCAGGTGATTGACGAGTATGTTTCGATTCCGCAGTCCGGCGCCCTGTTTTTCTTGCTGGCGTTCGGCATGATCGTCCGCTGGAGAGTGTTCATGCTGAAACAATACCGCTCCATCGAAGCGTCGGGCGAACTGCAAAGCACCCCGCTGCCCCAGGAACCCCCGACCTCGACGAATGCAAAATAACAACGATATTTACGCATCCTTTCACCGTCTTCCGCGGCCCGCCGCAGAAGGCGGTTTTTTGTTCGGCACGGAGCCCCTTCCCCTTGCATCTTGCTGCATTCAAAGGTATATTGCATTATGGAAATGCAGAACCTAGGGGAGAAGGACAAAAAGCGGCAACATGTTTCATCCGTTCAGCGACACTTTGTTGAATTTGTCACAATTTGCGCACAAAAATGGAGGAAAACAGAGAGATTCGGACCAAGAAGACGTATACTTGTGTAAAACTTCACAATTTGTGCGTAAGGCTTGAAATGCCTCATTATCCTTTTGGTGAACATTATGTTAACATAGGTAATGATGAGTTAGATTGCGGCCTTTTTCACTTGAGGAAGGTCTGTTGCTTCTAGACCCCTCTGCCCAAAAAGGGTCTATTAGCCCTTTTTAAAATAAAATTAAGCACTGCTGCTTACGCAAAGGAGAAATGGACATGTCGGAAACAATTACTGATGCAAAGACTGAACAAGCGAACGAGCCTGTCAGCCAAAATCAACAGGATTTGCTCGACCAGCTGCTCAAGCCCGAGGTTCAGGAATCTTTGACCACGCTGGTCAACCATCTTCCAAAGCTGACCGAGCTTGTGAATGTATTGACAAAGTCTTACGATTTCGCTCAAGCCGTGGCTACGGACAAAACGCTGAAAAGCGACACGGTTGGCGCCATTCAGGAGATGGCAACCCCGGTTATCAAATCGGTGAAATCCGTCGCCGCAAACGTGATCGAAGCAAAAGACCGCGCAGAAAGCAGTCAAGAAGTGATCGGTCTTTTTGGCCTGCTCAAATTGCTGAAAGATCCTCAAGCACAAAAAATGTTCCGTTTCGTGAACGCTTATCTCCAAGTCTCTGCTGAAAACGCGAAAGAACAAAAATAATCCACTTTAATATTTAGGTAAGGACGGAGGAAAAACTATGTCAAAACATATTGTCATTTTGGGTGCAGGATATGGCGGACTCCTCTCCGCGCTGACCGTTCGCAAATACATGAACAAAGACCAAGCGCGCGTGACCGTGGTGAACCAATATCCGACTCACCAAATCATTACCGAGCTTCACCGCCTGGCTGCGGGCAGCATCGAAGAAAAAGCGATCGCCATGCCGCTTGAAAAACTGTTCAAAGGCAAAGACATCGATCTGAAAATCGCCAAGGTCGAGTCTTTCTCCGTGGACAACAAAGAAGTGAAGCTTTCGGACGGTTCCAAGCTGACTTACGACGCGCTTGTCGTCGGCCTCGGCAGCATCACCGCTTACTTCGGCATTCCCGGCCTCGACAAATACAGCATGGTGCTCAAATCCGCTGACGATGCCAACCGCATCCACCGCCATATCGAAGAACGCATCCAAGCTTACTCCCAATCCAAAGATCCGGCTGACGCAACGATCCTCATCGGCGGCGGCGGCTTGACCGGCGTCGAACTCGTGGGCGAAATCGCCGACATCTTGCCAAGCCTGACCAAAAAATACGGCATTGACCGCAGCGAAATCAAATTGATGCTCGTTGAAGCCGGCCCTAAAATTTTGCCTGTGCTTCCTGACCATCTGATCGAACGCGCGACCAAAAGCCTTGAAAACCGCGGCGTAACGTTCTTGACCGGACTGCCTGTAACGAACGTGGAAGGTAACGTTGTTGACCTGAAAGACGGCCAAAAAATCGTCACCAACACCTTCGTATGGACCGGCGGCGTGCAAGGCAATCCGCTTGTCGGCGAATCCGGCCTGGAAGTCAACCGCGGACGCGCAACCGTCAACGAGTTCCTGCAATCCACGTCCCATAAAGACGTATTCGTTGCCGGCGACAGCGCCGTATACTTCGATGAAACCGGACGTCCTTACCCTCCAACCGCGCAAATCGCATGGCAAATGGGCGAGCTGATCGGCTACAACCTGTATGCGTTCCTGAACGACAAGGCTTTCGAAACGTTTGCTCCGGTAAACTCCGGTACGCTGGCTAGCCTTGGCCGCAAAGACGCTGTAGCAACCATCGGCGAAAACAACATTTCGCTGAAAGGTTTGCCGGCGACGCTGATGAAGGAAGCAAGTAACATCCGTTACCTCTCCCACATCAAAGCATTGTATACGCTGGCTTACTAATCTCATTACAACAACCGCTTGAAGCGGCAAACAGGGTATCCTCACGGTCTTGGCGACCGGGGATACCCTGTTTTTTACGATGCCAGGCTTTTTTCAAGCGCGGTCTGCATCCATAACAGGTCGTGACGGGACTTTCGGGATGCCCTCAAGCCCGGGCAGCTCCGGAACCGGCAGAGCCGCTGCCGATCGGCGCTTTGGGCTATTTTCAATATGGCTATGGGACGAAGAGTATGATCGCCGAACAAAATTCGATCTTGTCCGCGTGTTCTCAAACGTTTTGCTTTGATATATCCTAAAAAAGCGAGGGATTTATGGCGAAAGGGAAGGAGGGCGGCATGCGAAAGCTTGCGGGGATTCACCAAAAGGAGTTTCAGGTCTGGGTATTTACGCGCGCGGATCTGGCAAAGTTCGTCATCGTCGACGTGATGTTCAGCACCGCCCTGTATGCCGGGCTCAGACGGATCAACGGACATGAAACGATCGCGATTTTGGGGAGCTCCATCGGGACGCATTTATGCAGATATTTGCGCTGTCGGGGTCTTTTTTTAAGGCTGCGGCCAGGCACATGGATCCGGCGGCCCTGGAGTCCTCCAGCCCCCTGAACGAAGCTCCAAAAGGACTCTCACCGGAAGCCGCCG
The DNA here is from genome assembly GCF_057546105.1 of Paenibacillus sp. YAE3. Classification (NCBI taxonomy): domain Bacteria; kingdom Bacillati; phylum Bacillota; class Bacilli; order Caryophanales; family Paenibacillaceae; genus Paenibacillus; species Paenibacillus sp. YAE3. The sequence continues at coordinate 312,911 of NZ_BAAIYF010000001.1, forward strand.
CGCTGCCGGTTTTTATCGTTTTTGGGCCGTAATGGACCGAATTTCGCCGAAGCGGCCGATTATGGGATTTTTATCACAATCTCGTGTACAATAGGATTGAAGGAGCGAATGAAACATGAAACGCAAAAGAAGAAGAGTTGCCGTCGTAGGCTCCGGCATGGTCGGATCCAGCTGCGCTTACGCGATGATCAACCAATCCATCTGCGACGAGATCATGATGATCGACCGCACATACGACCGGGCGCTTGCCCAGGCGCTGGACTTGTCGCATTGCATCGATTTTACGCATACGCGCACGACCGTGTACGCAGGAACCTATGCGGACTGCGCCGACGTCGACGTCGTCATCCTGACGGCCGGCGCCAATCCGAAGCCGGGGCAAAACCGGATGGACGTCCTGGCCGAAGCCGCCGAAATTACGCGTCAAATCGTGACGCCGATCGTGGAGAGCGGTTTTCAGGGGATCTTCATCACGGCCGCCAATCCGGTGGATCTCGTTACGTACATGATTTGGAAGCTTACCGGTTTTCCGCGCCATCGCGTCATCGGTACGGGCACTTCCATCGATACTTCGCGGCTCAAAACGCTGCTCTCGGACGTGTTTTCCATCGATCCGCGCAGCGTCAGCGGGTATGCGTTGGGCGAACACGGCGAATCGCAATTCGTCGCATGGTCGCACGTCACGATCGGCGGCAAGCCGATCCTCGATATTTTGGAGCAGCACCCGGAACGTTTCAAGCATGTCGATTTGAACGATATCGCGCGCAAAACGAAGGATGCCGGATGGGAAATTTTCACGCGGAAGGGATCGACCCATTTCGGGATCGGCAGCGCCATCGCCCATATTACCCGTGCCGTCCTGAACGACGAACATAAAATCATCGCCGTATCCGCCATACTCGACGGGGAGTACGGCGAACACGGCGTGTGCGCCGGGGTCCCGGCCATCATTAGCAGCGACGGCATTCAGGAACTGCTGGAGCTTAAGTTAAGCGAAGACGAACGGAAGCGGTTCGAGGATTCCTGCGCCCTGATCCGCCGCAATTTGGAGGGTCTCCAGCTCGAGCCGATACGTTAAGTTAACCTTCCGTTGCCGTCACGGCCATCATCCTCGTTCGCAGCATGAGCCAAAGTGAATAATAAAAGGAGCCTCCCCCGCTTTCCGGCATCCGGATTGGCGGGGGAACGGCTCCTTTTTTCATCGGCCGCAAGATCAAGCGATTGCCGACGGTGATCCGAACGATGAGGCTGTTACTGCTCCTCCAGCCTGCTCATATCCGGCGGTACGCGGTGTCGGGTGGCCTGCTCGTATCCATAGGCAATCTTGATCAGCGTCGGTTCGCTGAACGCGGTTCCGATAAACGTTATTCCGACAGGGCCTTTGGTGATGTAGCCTCCCGGAGCGATGACGCCGTCCTCCGCGTAACCTCCCGGCACCGTAATCGCCGGATAGCCAGCTCTGGCCGCGATATCGTCCCCTTCGTCGCAGCCGAGGAACAGCAATGCGTCAAGACGGTAGGTTTCAAGCGCGTAATCGATCCCCTTAGCCCGCGACATCTCCTGATTGTAACGGAGCGTCTCCAAATATTCCGGTTCGGTTAGGGTCCCGCTGGTCGCTTCGCATTTCTCCAGCAGGTCCTGCCCGTATTTCAGGCACCGGTCGGCGTGCCCGTTGTTGAACGCGATCACTTCGGCCAGCGTATGAACGGGAATGCTTTCAGGAAGCTGCGCGAGATAATCGTTGACGCCCTTTTTGAATTCGTAGACCAGCACGTTTCCGTTCCAGGACGCATCCTGACAAGGGAGCTCTACCGGATCGACGATCGTTGCCCCTTCCCTGCGGAGCGCTTCGATCGCCGCTTCGAGAACGGCCTTTCGGGCCGGATCCAGATCGCGGAAATAATGCCTCGGAATGCCGATGCGCACTTGCTTTAAGCAGGAAGCGTCAAGAAATGGCGTATAATCCTGCAAAAACCGCCCTGCGCTTGCCTGCGTGGCCGGGTCCCGCTCATCTATTCCGGTCATGGCCCCCAGCAGGATCGCGGCATCGGCGACGGTTCGGGCCATCGGTCCGGCCGTATCCTGCGTGTGCGTGATCGGAATGATGCCCGAACGGCTGACCAGCCCGACCGTCGGCTTGATGCCGACCAGCATCTGCTGGCTGGCCGGGCTGATGATCGACCCGGACGTTTCCGTGCCGATCGCCGCGGCGGCCAGGTTTGCCGCCACGGCTGCGGCCGAGCCGGAGCTGGACCCGCCCACGAACAATTCCCCCGGTCCGTACGGATTAAGACATAATCCCCGGCGGCTGCTGTAACCGGCCCACATGCCGCTCGCCATAAAATTCGCCCACTCGGTCATGTTCGCCTTCCCGAGGAATACCACCCCGGCCTTTCTTAGCTGAGCCGCTGCGAACGAGTCCTCCGCCGCGACGTGCTCCGCCAAAGCCAGCGTGCCGGCGCTGGTATGCATCGCGTCGTGGGTATCGATGTTATCCTTTAAGAGCAGGGGGATGCCATGGAGCGGCCCCCGGGTTCCTTTTTCGTAACGTTCGTCATCGAGCTCCCTTGCGATCCTTAGGGCATCCGGATTTACTTCTATGATGGATTTCAGCTTGCCGTCGTAGCGCTCAATCCGTTTCAGATAGGCTTTGACGATTTCTTCGGAGGTGGTTTCGCCCGATTCCATGGCAGCCTGCATGCTGCGGATATCCAGCTCCACGATCCATTCCTCGATATTCAGTGGATTTTCCATTTGTCCTCACCCCCGGGTTTTAAGTAGGGCATGGCTGCATCATTTCAGACAGAGGCATATTTCTCCATATGCTGCCTGTACAGCTTCCATGCTCCTTGTTCCTTGCGAAATACTTCCATGGCCAACACGCTCGCGACTTGTTTGCCGTGCAGGCTGAAGTTCACGATGGACGATAGGACCAATTCATTTTCCGTACGCATGTTCCTTGCGAGGTCGCTATACTCCCAATGAGGTTCCTTACCCTCATACATGGCCAGCGTTTCAAGGTTGTCCGTTTTATAATGCTCGGACCGGTAAACCTCGTAATCCCGATCCGGGTAATAACCAAAATAACCGATAAAGTCATCCGATATCCATGCGTTCACCTCTTCCACGGTCCCTTCATGGATAACTCTGCGGTACGCTTCGACCGCCGCCATGGCTTCATCAAACATGAGAAACCACTCCCTATGTATATTGGCGCTGCCCTTTCAGATTGGCCTGTATTATTTTGCATTAACTCCCAGTCTTAAAGCGTTCCCAAATATTCGGGAATCATCTCCGTTTCCGCGACTTTGCCGTCAAAGGCTTCGCCCCCGTAGATCCGGGCATCCCGCCGCGAACTGACGACCCGATGAATTCTGCAGCCGATATAATGAATGCCCGCTCCATCGCTTACGCCGACGCCGGCGCGGATTCGGCCGCTGCGCAGCAGTTCATGATACCCCCGCCTGTACTCCGGCTCCGAGTCGTAATGCGGACTGTGGCTTCCGGGGATGAGACCCAATCCTTGGACCACTTTCGCCTGCCCGTCTTCATCGCAGTTGACTCCCTCTTCATACCAGCACATGGAACCTGCGCTGAGGCCCGCCAGCACGACGCCCTGCTCCCACGCCTGCCGAAGGATGCGGTCCAAACCGTGTTCCCGCCAGATCTCCAGCATCCGCACGGTATCGCCTCCGCCCACGTAAAGGATATCCTTTTCCAGGACGTAATCCTCCAAGTCGGCTGCAGGCGGCCTGGACAGCGCCAGATGGGAAGGAATGCAGTCGAACGCCGAAAAAGCTTTGCGAAATCCCTCAATGTAACCTTCCGCGTCCCCGCTAGCCGTCGGGATAAAACATACCTTGGGCTTACGGGCCGCGGACTGGCTCAAAATATATCGGTCCAGCAGCAGATTGTCCGGCTCCATGGAAAAACCGCCTCCGCCAAGCGCGATCACCTGTCTCATGGAATCTCCTTCTTTCAGCCCGCATCGAACGCGAAGCGAGCAATATTCCAAATTTCTCCTCCCCATCATAACAGCCCCAAGATTCGCGGCGCCACCTAAAAAATCGTTAAAACGGTTGTTTACTGCGCGAAATCAGGGTAAGTTGTAGAGAACCGGTTCAGGAGGAGGAACATGACATGATTCAATATCAGGATCATTTACGCGATATTACCGAAGCTTCGCTGGCGGAGGGATTTTTCGACGGGTGGCCGAACCCGCCTTCTTATGCCGTTTTTATGCAGATTCTCCGCAATGCGTCTTCTTGCATATTGGCCAAGGATGAGCAAACGGGGAAAGTCGTCGGATTTATTACCGCGTTGTCGGATGGCGTGCTGACGGCCTATATCCCGCTGCTGGAGGTCGTTCCCGCCTATCAGAAACAGGGAATCGGACAAGAGCTGGCCCGGCGGATGATCGAGAAGCTGAAAGGAATTTACATGGTGGATCTTCTCTGCGATCCCGATCTCCAGCCATTCTACGAAAAACTCGGCATGCGGAAAGCCCAGGGGATGCTGATTCGCAACTACGAGCATCAATCCGGGCGAACCCATCCGCAATAAACGCGGGAAAAGAACCCGCCGGCCGCCATGCCGGCAAGTTCTTTTCCCGCTTTTTGGAAACTTATCCCGCAAGATCGACGAGATTCTTTTCAACCGATAGTATAAAATAGCTGTGGTTCCACTGCCTGACGGTCACAATGCAGCGCTGCCGGTCTTTTTCGAAAAAATAGCCCGCCCCCTCCTGTTCAGTATAACTCCAGCCTTCCTTGTTCATCTTTTCTTTTACTACTTCGGCCGGATTCTTAGCTTTCGTCAGATAATTAACGGTTCCGTTCAAACCTTGATCCATCAAAACGATCGTCTTGTCGGTCGCATGCAGCACATACATAAGCTTGATGTTTTGGACTCCGATATTTTGGACGTAGGAACCCGCCGTGATCGCCGCAAGAAAGACGATGCCGATGCCGCTCCATAATACGATCCGTTTTTTCACGCTTTCGCCCCCCAGCCCTGCGTTTTCTATAGGTATGTCCGCAAAAATCTATTTTCGTTCCCCATTCTTATGCAGCGCCTCATACAGAACCTGTCCGACCAGTTCATGGTCGTTTACGACATAACGAAACTCCTCCGGCTCGACCCAAATCCGCGTTAAACATTCATGCTCCCGGTTAAACGGCAGCCGCTCGGTCACGTCCATCCGGTAAAACAGCTGATACCCGACCATCGGATATTTCCCGTTCGGATCAAACCGTTCGTTTTCTTCGTGGCTGACCTCCATTTTTCCAAGGTAAGCGATCGTCCCCTTGACGCTGCCTTCCTCCAATGCTTCCCGGTGAAAAGCTTCCTCCGGCGTTTCTCCCGGCTCCACATGCCCTCCCGGCACGTTGTAACCCCGGCCCTGCACATGCACGGCAAGAACAAGCCCCTGATGCAGGCAAATGCCGTGCACGCTCGTCACCAGCGCGGGATCGGGAGGCTCGTCTCCGGGCAACCAGGTCAACTTGATTTTGTGGCCGTTCCAATCTTCATATATGGTTTGGTTCATGCTGCATGCATCCTTTCAAAAAAATAACGAATCTCTGCCCTTTCCACGGCCTACTCCGTTTCCGTCCGCGCAGAATCCTTCAAAACCGTTATGCTTACCGGCATTTTGGTATAATGAGTCAGCCTGATTTCCACTTCCTGATCGGCCTTCAGCCTTTCGCGCGCCCAGGCAGCGTTGATTCGAAGCCGTTTCAGCCGGTTTTCCGTCGTTAAGACATGGATGATCCGGCCTTCTATATTGATGACTTTCCCTTGAAAACGCTCCTGCTTTTTTGTCGCCAGCTCCGCTCCCGTGAACAGGATCCCCGTCAAACTGCCCAGGCAGACGAGAAAAGAGAGCCATGCAAATGCAGGCATAACCTGGAGCTGGATATCCAAAACAAGCCGGAAACAAAACAATCCGAACATCAATAAATTGGACGCCATGAAGATCCACAAATTTGGATAAGGACGTAAATCCACCAAACTCCCCCTCGCTTATAGGTGTTCATTTCCCGGCATCTGTTTCATATGTATGCGTCTTGCTTCGGCTCTACCTATAGGATGTTCGACGAATGACGCCAAGGCCCGATATAAAAAACGCCCGCCAAACTTGCTTCCACAAGCTGCCGGGCGAATCCTGCCTATGTTGGTAATGTATCGATGCCATTTCTTCCATCATGATTTGCCCGCAATGCGCCGGTACGTCGCTTCATCCGATACCACATACAGCCGGGCCTCGGAAGGAATCGGGTCGTTCAGCCTGCGGTTGATGGACAGATCGCTGCGGTCGGCGAGCAAGGTTGCCCCCTGCCGGAGCAAATCCTGAAAAGCGTCTCCGTAAGTCCGCCACTCCGATTTCCGCGGAACCTCGTAGATGTCGTCCCCCTGTTCGCGGCTGATCAGCTGGTTGATCACCGCCGAATTCCCTTCCTGAAGGGCGGCGCGCACCGCCAGGCTGGAGATGGCGTCATGGGAGAGCACAAATTCGTTCACCTGGACGAACCGGAAATTTTGGATGTGCTTTTCATGCATGATCTCGACCGTCGTATGCACCTGCGGAGCGATCCGTTCGATGCTGGAGGCGATCATCAGCGATTTGCCGTCGATCAAGGAAGTATCTTCGATCCGGGTATCCGCGAAAACAATAGCGGCCTTCGCCGTTTCCAACCCCGCTTTCCGCAACACATCCTCCGCCGATGGATCGCCGCTGATAAAATGCACCTGGTGCAGATCCTTGATCGGATGCCGCTCCAGTTCGTCGATAATGACGATTTGAGCTTTTTCGTCGTACGTCAAAATTTCTTGGACGGCGGATTTCGCCTTTTTGCTCCAGTTCATAATGATGACGTGATCCCGTCCGTGGTAACTCAAGGTTCCTGCCTCCCTCTGCCGCTGAATGCTTCCGATGGAATCGATCACTTTGCCGATGACCAAGCTGAGAAGACCGATGCCGAAAATGTACAAAAACAGCGTAAACAGCTTGCCCCCAACCGTCGTGGCGAAAAAGTCGCCGTACCCGACGGTAGCCATGGTCGTCATCACCCAATACAGGGCGTTAAACCAGGTGCCAAACGTGGATTGCTCCAGGAGATAAGCGATGGTTGCGCTGCCCGTCACGAAAAAAAATACGATCAGGGCCAGGGTCGTTTTGCGCATACGCATCATGCGTGCGGATAATTGGAGAAAAAAATGCACTTGCCTCTTCCCTTCTGAAGACGAGCTTTTGATATCGGGATGATTGCAACACCGTTAGACGATCAAACTGCTGATGGCAAAGGCCGTTCCGATGAACACCATGCACAGCAGCGTCGCCACGGCCACGTTTCCTTGCTTCAGGGACTCCGAGATTTTGAAGCTCGGCGTGACCAGTTCGAATATCCAATACGCCGCGATCAAACATACGTAACCGACGGCAAACCACATCGCCAAAAACCAGATCGACGTGTTGGTATAAGCCGCAACGCCCAAGATGATCGCCGTGGCCATGAATTTGCCGCCAAGCGCGAGCCCTACGGCCACGTTTCCCTTTTTCAATTCCTCCATATCCTTAAACGGCGTCATCCAGCTGAAAATCAGCATGCCCAGCAGCTGCAGCACAATGATGACAAGTACACTTACGACCAGATTAACGACGACGGTCAACTCGCCCACCCCCTGAATTTTGCGTATGCCGAATCGTAGTCGGCAAAATCATGAATCTCTTCAAGCTTGACGGATACCTTCTTTTTCTTCTCCAATGCTTTGTAGCGAGCGTCGTCGATCGGCTGCTTGATCCGGTTGCCGGAAGGCAGCTCCAGCACGGCGAAGTTCCGCGTTTTGTCCTTGTACTGCGTTTTGTACACGCCAACCAGATCGATTTCCGTCGTGACGGGAACTTTCAGATTGGCCATGTCTTTTTTGGCTTCCGCCTGGGATTTGAAGGTTTTGATCGTGCTCCAGGAGGACAAATGGACGCTGCTGCGCTGGCGGGAATCCGTCGTCATTTCCGCATCCATGTATTGCAGGACCCAGATTTTGTCCCCCGTCGCATAGTTCCCGTCGTTGGGCATCAGCTCGTTGTCCGGCAATACGGTCATGTCGCTGCCGATCAAATCGCCGACGCTGCCTTCAATGATCCGGTAATCCCACGGCACGCGGGACACCATGTCCTGCCCGTCCGCCGAGGAGCCCGAGTAGAACACGGATTGCTCGTTGTCCGAACAGGCGCTCAGGAGCAGCAAGGCCAGCATGGAAAGCGCCAAAACGGCCGCAAGCCTGAAGGTATGCCCGGAACGCGGGTGTTTCTTTCCGTTTCTTGTCATCTATCTCACTCCGATCGCTATAAAATGGCTCGTATTTCCCGTAATCAGCCCTCCGGCTCTGCCCAGCAGGCCGCATGGCTGCCCGTTGATCATGAACATCCCCGTCAGCAGGCGCCGCGTTCCGGCCACCGTCTCGATTTCCGGAAGATTGGCCCTCATCTGATAGACGGAAGGGAACAGCTCGCTGGTGTCAAAGCCGTCCTCATCCTTGATCTCCAGCTCCCCGCTGCCGTCGAACATCTGCACGGATCCGCCTTCGCGCCCGAACATCGATTTGGAGACGTAATTCCCCGAAAATACGGGCTTGTTGTACGTCGGCAAAAGATATTTTTCGATCGTCTCCCGCTCTTCGGCGGTATACAATAACCCCAGCTCAAACAGCCCCCAAGCCGCGGCAATCAGCCCTTTGGACTGCAGCAGGATGCTGTGGGGCGGGTTGAACAGCGTCAGCTTGCCCGTCTCGATCGCATAAGCAAGCGCGTCGCCTCCGTCGTCAACGGCCATCCATTCCTTCGGATACAAGGCGAACATCCGCTTGATTTCCCGTCCGCTGCCGTCCTTGACGATGCCATGATCGATGGTAAGCTCCAGGCAATCGACGCACCGAATGTCCAGCCCGCTGTGGCGCACCAGCGCTTCGATGGTACCGGAGTCCTCCAGATGCTCCCCGTAAGCGACGCATGCGGCAGTATCCGGACGCTCCGCGCCCCAAGCCGCGGCTACAAGGTCCTTCATGCGGACATTGGGCGAATCGATGCCGGCTTCCCGGCACATCCACGGCGTTGCGATCGATGCTTCCACATAACCGGTCGGCGTATCGGCATTGAGTTCGTACAGCTTGATGCTCCCGTCATGCGAAACGGCGTAATCAAAACGCGCATACCGGCTGATCAGGTTCTCCTCAGGCAGCGGGCAAATGTCGAGCATATCCCACAAAATCGGCGGGATGCCGATGAGTTCGTACAACGCCCTGTTCCCGTGGACATAACGCACCGTCCGGTCCAAGATCCGCCATAAACGGGCCGACGCTTGTTCAAGCTCTGCATACGTATTCCGGTTCATCACGACGAGCTGATCGAGCCAATACTCCTCATCCTCCAGGTTCGCCCAGGTGAAGCCCAGCTTCGCGAGCTCTTCGACCCGTTCCTGGCGGGGGTACCCGCCCGGCTTAAGCACTTCGAATACGCTGCCCGTCATCCGCCGAATCCGCTCCTCGAGCTGGATCTTGACCCCGAAAAGATGCTGGATTTCGAGCTGGAGCCGGACGAGCTGTAGCCGCTCGATTTGCCGCCGATGCCGCCGGAGCTTGAAGAGGTGCCGCGCCGGGTGATCGAACCCGTCGAACGGGAGGTTTTCGGCGTAACCGTCGACCCGACGACCTGCTTGTTTTGGAACGTGCCGCTGGAATAGGAGCGCGGCTTATAGCTTTGCGACGTGCCGGTATAATACGTTTTGCGGTTATCGTAATACGTGCTGGGCTGGTAGCTGGATCCGCTGTTGAACAAAAAATGGTACAGCAGCAAGTCGTCCCAGCCGAACCCCGAATGGCTTGCGCCGTAATTGTTGATGACCGTCGTTCCTCCGCTTCCGCTGCCGCCCGAGCTTCCGGCCTGCGGTTCCCCTTCTTTTTCGATTTCTTCGGGAAGCGGGATGTTCCAGTCGACGTTTTTGTCGAAATAGGCTTTGACTTCCTCGGTCGACCATGCGACGAGCTTCGGCTCATCCGCCGATTCCCCGGCCGCGCTTGCAGAGTCCGCTGTTACTCCGCCCGCCAGCAAAAAAGCGTTTGCCAAAAGCGCCACGCCCAGCGACGTGGATAACACCCGAACCGGCTTGCCGTCCGGCGTAAACAGCTTGGCCGGGTATTTGTCCTTGTTCTGCGGCTGTTGTTCGTTCGTCATGTCTGTTCCTCCTTTCTGCCCGCTTGGATGGCTATTCATTGCGAATCCGGACGAGAAGCAGCTCCAGCTTGCCTTCGTCCACGTTTAATCTGCCCTCGATCGTTTCGTACTCCTGGCCTTTGACGACGAGATAATTCACATGCTCCAGCGCCGCCACCATATTCATGCTCCAATTGCGCTCTTCGATGTGACGCAGTTCGCCGTTTGGCGTTTTTTCGATTAAAATGACGCTCATGTCGTTGCCCATTGTGCCTCCACCCCTTGTTCTGAATTGATCGATATGTCTTTTGATACGTAAGAAAACCGTGGTCCGTTCCATCTCCCGTTTCCATTTTTTCGAGAAAATTGTCGTTTTGCTATCTCATCTCTGAAAAGCAAGGCCTCTCATAATATGGAAACATGCATTTATCAGCATAAAACCTCTTTATTCGAAACGCAACAAAAAAATGGATCGTCCCGGCCGCCGCTTTCAGGAATGAAAAGAAAACCTTTCGTCCATATTAACCTTTTTTTGCCTGGCCGATCAGCAACCTTATATTGGAAATTGCGTTTAATTTAAGGATCGGTTAAATTTTGGCATCCATGACCCTATCAAAATTCGAAAAATAATGGCGGAAACGAGGCGCAATGATCATGAAGAAACAAACCAAGTTTATCCATGTAACTGCCCTAACGGCAACTTTGCTTTGCGGCACGGTCTCCCTGCCGGCGGCAATCCATGCCGATGCTCCGGCCGTCTCGATCGGTTTTTCGGGCGGTCAGAAGATTAAGGCTCCCGTGCAAAAGCCGCTGTGGACCGCAGCGGTCGATCCCGGCTCCAAGGCCGACGTCACCGATGACGGAACGGTGCTTGCTTTTTCCTGGAAAAAGCTGATCGCGCTGAATCTGTCCACGGGCAAAAAGGCCTTTACCTACGGCAGCAACCTGAAGCCGTCGGTGCAATACTTAAAAGGAGCGGCCTACGGCGTCGGGGAAGACGGACATGTATATGCTCTCCATGTCAAAACGGGCAAAGAGTTGTGGAAAACGGCTGCAGGTTTATCGGATGCGGACGAGCCGGTGGTAATCGGCGATACCGTGTACGTTACGAAAAAGCAAACCCTCATCGCTTTGGATGCGGCGACAGGCAAACCGCGCTGGAAAGCGGTCGAGGATCAGGCAGACACCGCAGGCAAGCTGTCCCTGGAAGCGGAAGGCATCATTTTTATGTCCAATAGCATTTCCGGAGCGTATTCCTATTCGCAGCTTAAAGCCATCGATAAAAAAACGGGCAAAACCTTATGGAAGGAAGCGTTCCAGGCAGAGCCACTGGCTGTCCGGGACGGGCTGGTATATTCCCAAAGGGAACCTTCTTTGTTTGATGAAGCGGATGCGAACGAATCTCCTCATGTCACCCTATCCGTACTGAATGCCAAAACCGGCGAAAAGGTCGGCGAACGGGTCTACTCATGGAACCGTACGAACAGCTCCCGTTCTGCGGGAGTCGCAGGCAGCATGCTGCTCAGCGGCAATGACCTGTATCTTGTGACGGAAGACGCCATCCATCGATACGATTTTGCGCACTACGAGAAAAACGGCAAACCGGTGAAAAAGTGGAATAAACCATCCTACCCCATCGATTTAACCGGATCGGTGCATGCCGGCAGGATTTATTTCTGGACCTACAATGGGTATTCCATTGGAGGCATGAAGCTCGTAGACGGCCAGGAAGTCCGATGGGGGGCCGACAACCCGGTCGTACGGACCGAAATCTACGGCAACGGCGTGTATATCGGGCAAAGCGACGGCGTGTTTTATGGTTACAACCTGCAGACAACCGCCCCCGCCTTTACCGTGAACACCGGATCACGCAATTACGGGCCGACCCTGCGCAGCGGCAGCACATTGATCATTCAGGCCCAAGATAACGGGAGGCTGATTGCGGTTCCGGTGCCGAATGCATTGCGTTAACGATTCGATGAAACATGGTACAATCTTAGATGTAACGATACGTTCAAGAGGAGACGAACCGTGGAACAATTACTGCAAAAAATCAAGAAATTAAGCGAAAAGGAAAAGAAAACGCTGGAGCAGATGGTTTTAAAACTGACCGAAGAGGTCGGGGAAACTTCGCAAGCGATGCTTTCTTACAGGCAGGCGAGCGGCAGCGAGTATAAAAAGCTGGATCTCTCTGACGTGAAGGAAGAATGCGTAGACGTGATCTTAGTCGCCTTGGCGTTATTTTACAAGCTGAGCGAGGATGAAAATGAGCTTCAAGACGTTCTCAGCAAAAAAGTCGATAAATGGAGTTCGGTGATGACTTAAGAACAGTCATGAAAGGAAATTCGAACAACTAATTTGAATGAATGAGTAGTCTGTATTTTATGGAGGGATCTCGGTATGGCAAAGTTAGTCTACCATATTGCAACTACACTTGATAATTTCATCGCCGATTTAGACGGAAATGCTGACAGCTCAATCTTTTTGTATGAAGGGGAGCACGTTACTGACTTTATTACCGATGTCCAGCAATACAATGCAGTATTAATGGGGGGGAAAACATACGAGTACGGATTTCAATTCGGTGCTAAACCCGGTGAACCTGGTTATTTTAAGGAGCTAAAACATTACGTTTTCTCGAACACTTTGCAGTTTGAATCCAACGATAAAGTCGAACTTGTCAAAGGTAACGCAGCAGACTTTATCAAGGACCTCAAAATGAATGAGACAGGTAAGTTGTGGCTCTCTGGGGGTGGAGAGTTGGCAGGTTCATTGATTGAGCAAAAACTCATTGACCAATTAGTATTAAAAGTAAATCCAGTCATAATCGGAGCGGGCATCCCCTTGTTTGGTAGTGCTAAGCCACGTTTGAACTTGGAATTAGTTGACATGAAACAATATTCAAACGGAGTCCATAAACTTACGTATAATATGATTTATTCTTAGAAAATCATGGCCAGTTCGGACGTATATCCGGAATACCGTACCAACGCCACCTATTTTCAGGTCGCCTGCGGTATTTATGGAGCCCTTGGCACGCTGCTGTTGGACAAGATTCCGGAGGGCGTCTATTTCATCGACGAGCTGCTACTGCAGACGGACAGCCGTTACGGCAAATATCTCTGCTATTACATGCGCGACTGGGTCGAAGGCGAAAACCCGGATTCCGACGGGTTGCTGCTGGACCGGATGCGGTTACGGCCGTAACCGGGATTTCGGCGCCAGGCCAAAATCCGTAAAACCATTATAAAAAAGCACCCTTGGTCGGGTGCTTTGATTTTGGTATCTGCAAATGGAATCCAGGATGATCCTCGCGCCTCACGGAATGTTTCATCTCATGAAAATTTAACGGGATGAATCGGAATAGCGTTACGCATCGGGTTCAGCTTCGGCGTACGCCGCCGCAGCCGCGTTCAGATAATAAGCCAGCCCGGTCTGCTGGTCCTCCAGCATCCGGAGGTGAAACTCATCCTGCAGGAAAAACGCCGTTTGTGCCGCAAAATCCTTGGCTGCAACCCGATGTCCGTGACCGTTCATGAACGCCAAATGTTCCCGGATCGATTGATGAACCCTTGGGTCGTTATGTTTGACCCCTCCGGCCAGAAAAGAGGACATACTTTTCATAAAAGCCGCCGCCTCAGCGGCCTGCTCGTTCATCCCCAGCACATCGATCTGCTCCGCTTCAAGCTCTACGCCGTATTGCTCCTTGAGATATTCGCTTTGTTCCCGCAACGCTTCCCGCCACTCATCCTCGCTTTCGAAGCCGATAAACAATTCCTCCTGCGGCAGCGGTTTTCCGCGCTTCAGGCCCTCTTTTGTTTTCCGCAGCGTGTCCATGATCCTCTCCAACCTAAGCCTGCGCTGTTCCAAAAGCTCTTCCTGCTCCGCCAGCATCGCCGCTCGATTCGGTTCCCGGTCCAGCAGCTGCCCGATTTGCTCCAGCGAAAAATCCAGCTCGCGGTAAAACAGAATGGCCTGCAGCCGTTCCAGCTCTTTTGCGCCATATAACCGATATCCCGCTTCCGTGATTTCAGCCGGCTCAAGCAGGCCGATTTTATGGTAATGGTGCAGCGTCTTGACCGTCACCTTGGACAGCTCCGACACTTCTTTGACTGTAAGAAGCATGATGCTTCACTCCCTTCTGTAGTGAAGTCTACGGTCTGACCTTAGAGGAGGGTCAAGGGGGAACTTTTATTACCCATCGTAACACAAAAACACCCCGCTCAAACGAGCGGAGTGCTTAAACCAAACCGGCTATAAATGGCGGCGGTTGGTTTGGGGCTGGATGTTCTTTGAACGATGGCGGCTATTCCGCCCCTGCCCGCCAAGCGCGAATCAGAAACTCCGCGTCCGCGTTGAGCGCTGCTTTGACGCTGCCTTTGACATGGCCTCCCAGCGCATCGTTGTTTAGATGCTTGACGAAATCCTGCAGATGTTTGATCGCCTGATCCGCTTTGCCGTTATCCCGTTGATGCTGTGCCTGTTTGAGGGCGTTGGTCAACTGAGGGACAAGGGGGCCGTCGAGGTCGCCTGCCACCGCGAAGCGGTTGATCAGGTTTTGGACAGAACCCAGATCGGTCGTCACTTGGAACCGGAACGTTTTCGAAACGGGATTCGCAGAGCCATCATTCACCGTTACCTTCGCCGTCCGATCGCCCAGTTCACCTGCCAATCCGATGGAGATGTTTTGGGTATGGGAATCGACCGTATACGTTTTGCCGTCCAAGCCAAGCGTAACGGAACCGCCTGCCGGCAGACCGTCTCCCGCCTGAAGGGTCAGGACCGCATCATCGGTAAAGGAGTCACCGTCCATCAGCGCATGGCCGCCCACGGTGAGCGAGTAGACGGGCTGCTCTTTGCTTTCCACCGTAATCCCCTTGGACACGTTGCCTGACAGGTCTACGGATTGAAACTGAATGCTGTATTCCTTCCCCGGTTCGATCCCCGGAATTGCCGCCGTTTGTACGCCCCGTTTAACTTCAATCCGATCGCCGATCTGCCGCCCGTCCGAAAACAAGGTGATTCGCACCTTTTGGCCGTCAATATCGTAAGGACCGTCCCACGTCAAAGTAAGCTGGCCGTTTGCCCGCGTCATCCGGACATTTTCCACGTCTCCGGGAGGAACGTTGTCTTTGGGAGGTTCGACCGGCGGCGTCGGCGCCGTGAATACAGCCGGGTCTCCAAACGTGAACTTATCCACGTTGAACAAATAGTCGGTTCCTTTAAACAACAGGAACACGATATGTTTTCCGGTGACAGGAGTTGTGACGTCGGTCGAAAACACCTTGAAGTTTTGCCAGCCGCCGGTTCCCGCAATCTTGTTTTCGGCGATGACCGGGCCGTTCATGCTGTCCAATCGGACCTCGATCGTGCCGCCGCCGGTCGCGCTGGCCGCTTGGACATGGAATTTGGAAGGACTTATACTTCCGAAATCCACAAAGTTGTACATGACATACGGGTTGTTGGCGGCGTTAATGCCCGCCAAATACGTTTGCCCGCCGCCCGATTCGGTGCCAAAGCCAACACCGCCGTTGTTGTCCTCGGCCTCGAGCTTAGCATAAGCATCCCTTGCTTTGCCTTTCATGGTCGTAAACGTGAACCAGTCCAGATTGCAAGGATAGTCGCCGCCGCCCGCCCCATGGAAAACGAGATAGACGTCATGCACGCCTGCGGCCGCTTTGTCATCGATGTTGGCCATGATGTCGACCCACTTGTCCCAGCCTCCAAGCGCCGGAATGTCCACCGTGCCTACCGTCGGTCCGTTCAGCGAATCCAGCTTGACTTCGATCGTGCCGCCCTGGCTGCCGCTGGATACATGCACGCTGATGCCGGACGCGCCAGATCCGAAATCGATGCCCTTATAGGAGGCAAAGGCGTTATTGCGGATGCCGTCGAGATAACCGCCCTCCGCATTTTTGCCCAGCCCCTCGCTGCTTTCGAAATCTCCTGCCTTCAGCTTCGCATAGGCGTCGGTTTTGGTCGGATCGCCCGCGGTGAACTTAAACCAGTTCAGGTTAAACAGATACGGATCGTTTGTCTTGGCAAAGACGAGATAGACGTCGTGTTTTCCCGTAATCGTGCTTGGATTTCCTTGATCGTCCTTCAGCAGCGTGACGGCATCGATGTAGTTGTTCCATCCGCCGGTTCCTTCGACGTGCAGCGTCCCGACTTTCGGCCCGTCCAACGCGTCGAGCCGGATTTCGATGTTGCCCCCGCCCGTGGCGCTGGCCGCTCTCGCGATAAAACCTTTGGCGCCGGCCGATCCGAAATCGACGTTTTTGTAGGCCGCGTAGTGTCCAGGCTGGATGCCTCCAAGCTGCAGGCCGCCTTCGAGCGCCCCTTCCAAAACGAATCCTTTGCCGATGTTATAGCGCTCGGCTTCGATTTTATTGTAAGGATCCTTAACGGCGTAGCGGAGCTCCGCCTCCATCGGTTTGATCACGTTCAGCGCTTCGACGGCCGCGGCCGACGACCAGGATTCGTACGTGCCGGACAACAGCTGGCCGGCCCAGTTGCCGTCGACGATATTGTCCGGATTCCGGTGGCTCCATGCCATTTCCGTGTTGAAAGCCGCCCAGGCGTCAAACCCGGCGCTGAATTCCTTGTATTTGCTTTCGCTTCTTTCGTCCAGCGCCTTTTGGAGATGAGCGATATTCCGCATCAAAATCGTTTTGCCGCCCTTCAAATCGCCGTTCGGGCCTTCGTAGTTCAGCAAACCGTTTGCATCTACCAGATGGTTTTGGGTAAAACCGGCCGCTTTGACCGCATCGTCGAGGTATGTCGCATCCCCCGTTATCCGGTACAGGCCGACGGCAGCCCCGATGTAAGTGCCCTGATTGTAATGCGTGGCGTCCGGGATCGCGCCTTTTTCCGTTTCGATCCGGTCGAACACTTTGCCGCTCCCGTCCGTCAACATCGTTTTGCCCCAGCGGAAGATACGGGTCGCCGCATCCAGGTAATACCGGTCTTTCGTAATGTCGTACAAATATTCCGCCGCCTCGGCGGCCGGGAAGTTGATGCAGGCGTTTTTGGTATTATGCTCGCTGTTCAGCCA
Organism: Paenibacillus sp. YAE3; assembly: GCF_057546105.1. Taxonomy (NCBI): domain Bacteria; kingdom Bacillati; phylum Bacillota; class Bacilli; order Caryophanales; family Paenibacillaceae; genus Paenibacillus; species Paenibacillus sp. YAE3. The sequence continues at coordinate 330,175 of NZ_BAAIYF010000001.1, forward strand.
CCAGATGCCGCCGCCGGCAAAATCGTCGTCCCACTGCGTGTCGTAGACAAAAGCGAAATGGCGTTTTGCGGCCTCCAAATATCGGGCTTCTCCGGTGATTTGATACGCGCGGGCGCTTCCCATGACCCACCACATGATATCGTCGTTAAACGGATTGTTCGTCCAATCCGAGCCGTATTTGGCCACGGTGCCGTCGAAGATATCGTCGATCTGGGCCCGGAGCTGGGCTTTCAGGCCGGGGTCGGAGGTATGCTGGTACGCGTCCATCACCATTTCCCACAGCTCGGCTTCGACCCAAAAGCCTTGATGGTCTTTGCGGTTCGTGTTGCCCCAAAACATGTTGGCGGACGGATCCCAGAACGCGGCGTTAAACGCCTTGATGGCCGCGTCGCCGTCGCTTGCCTGAAAGGCGTAGGCCGCCGACCCTCCTGTTTCGGACAACGCCCCGAACGCGAGCACCGCCGCGAGCGGAGCGGCAAAAAGCTTGCATGCGCGGTATTTGTTCCATGACATCCCAATTCCCTCCCTGGTTATGTTGCGGATATTTGCGAAAGCTTGAAGCCGACCTCCGCCCAGGGGTGGAACCGGATCGGCTTCATGCTTTAACGCCAGGCGCTTACTTTGCTTCGGAAATCACTTTGTTGATTTTGTCCGCCATCGTGTTCAGCTCGGTGGTCGGCGCTTTGCCCATCAGGACGTTTTTCCAGGAGGCTTCGATAAAAGGATTCGCTTTCCCCGTCCAGGTCGCCAGGAAACGGACCGGCTGCGTGCTCGGGGATTTCAAAATATGGTCGATGCCTTCCCCGACTTCCGGATGCCCTGCCGCTTTCAAAGCGTCGAAGTAGGCGGCGGAAGATGCCTGATAGGCGGCCGGCGCGACCGGCGTTTTCGGCAGCACTTCCTCGTACATTTTGGAATCCAGATATTTAAGCACTTTCCAGACGGCCTCGGGATGTTCGATCGTTGTCGGGCTGCACCAGCCTACGGCATCGTAAATTTCGGTCTGGCTGTTCACGACGGGCATCGGCACGAAGCCCCATTCCAAATCTTTCGGCGCGGTCCGGATCAGGTCGTCGGCCACCCATTGCCCCTGCAGCGTCATCGGCACTTTCCCCTGTTTGAAGGAGCTCATGACGTTCGTCAGATCAAAAGTCGGCGGGTTCATATGTCCGCTTGCGATCGCGTTTTTGTATTTTTCGACGCCTTCGACGAATTTGTCGCTGATTTCCACCTTCGACGGGCTGATGATCGCATCGGCAAACGGTGCCCCGCCTGCGGATACCGAATACAAAGAGACGTAAAACGGATCGAGCGGAGCGTAATAGCCGAACTGATCCACGCCGCCTTCCTTGCTCGAGAGCTTCTCCATATCCGCGAAAAATTCGTCGTACGTCCAGCCGATTTTCGGTTCCGTCAGGCCCGCGTCCTTGAACGCTTTTTTGTTGTAAAAAATGCCGTACGTATTCAAGAGGCCCGGAAGACCGACCAACTTGCCGTCAAAGTGCCAGCTGTCGACCACGCCTTTATAAAACCCGTTCATAAACTCTTTGTCCTGCTCCGCCATCGGCGTCCAGTCGTACAGAAGTCCCTTCGAGGCATTGTCCAGCAGCATGTCGTTGCCCGTCATAAAAATGTCCGGTGCTTTTTTCGCGGTCAGCATGCCGTTGATTTTGACGCCGTAGTTATCGAGCGGGGTAGGGATCAGCTTGACTTTGATGTCGGGATTTTCCTGTTCGAAGCTTTTCATGGCGGCCATGATTTTATCGTTCATCTCGGCCGATTCCCAGGTGATCATCGTGACTTCGACCTGTTTTCCCTTGCTGTCCGTCCCTTTCCCCGTTCCCGGCGAATCGGCCGTGTCCGACTTGCCCCCGCAAGCGGCGAGCAGGCTCGAACACAGCATAAGCGCGATCATTCCAGCGGTCCATTTTTTGGCACCCTTTTTCATAAAAAGACCTCCCTAAACGAATTAGATAAAATGACGCCTGAAAGCCAGTTATGTCTTGTATCATCGGATAAAATCGGCTCGCACACCTCCGATCCGGTTCACCCGGGTTATTTCAGCGATGCGGAATTAAGGGAGCCGAGCCCCTGCATGAAATATTTCTGCCCGAAGAAGAAAATGAGCAGCATCGGAAGGATGTAAATCAGGTCCGCGGCCATGAACAGGTTCCAGGCGGTCGCATAGGTGCCTTTATAGGAAGCCATCGCCAGAGCCAACGTCCATTTGCTCGGATCGATGATGTAAATCAGAGGCTCAAGGTATTGGTTCCAGGCCCCCTGGAAGGAGAAAATCACCATCGTCATGATGACCGGCATCGTCATCGGCACCAGCACCTTGGTCAAAATGTACAGGTCGGAGGCGCCGTCGATTTTGGCCGCTTCGTCAAACGATACGGAAATCGTCCGCAAATACTGGACGTACAGAAAGGAAAACGTGGCATTGCCGAAAAAGGCGGGCACGATGATCGGGAGCCAGGTGTCATACCATCCCAGCTCGGTATACAGGTTGAAAAGAGGGATCATGCCGACGAATCCGGGAAGCATCAGGCTGCCGACAAACAGCGAAAACCACAGCTTGCGGCCCGGAAAATGCAGCCTGGCAAGCCCGTAACCGACCAGCACCGAGCTGACGATCTGCCCGATCGTGCACATCACCGCGATAAACATCGAGTTGCCGAAGGTTTGCCAAAAGTTGATTTCTTTCGTTCCGGTCACGAAATTGGACCAGTGAAGCTCCCGCGGAAACCATTCCGGAGGGATTTTGAACACGTCATTGTTGCCTTTGAGCGCAATGGTCACCATCCACAGCAGGGGAAACAGCATTGCGACGGCGCCGACCGCCAGGATGATAAACCGCAGCGTATCCAGCAAGCTGAACTTCCGTCTTCGCCGGAACCGCGCTTCCGTATGCATCGCCATGGCGAACTTACCTCCTTATCTCGCGTTGTCGCTTTCGTAATAAACGAACCGGTTGGAATACCGGTAGGTCAAAGCCGTAAAAATCATAATGATCACGAAGAGGACCCATACCTCCGCGATCGCGTAACCGAACATTCGGCCGCCGAAGGCGTCATTGTAAATTTTGAAATTGAGGAGCGAGGTCGAAAAATTCGGTCCGCCGCCCGTCAGCACTTGGACCTGATTAAAGGCCTGAAACGCGCCGATGATGCCGAGGATCAGCTGCAGGAACAAAATCGGGGTGATCATAGGGACGGTAATATGCAGCGCCGTGCGCCACCGGACGGCACCATCGACCTCCGCCGCCTCGTACAGCTCCTGCGGAACCGACTGCAGGCCGCTCAAAAAAATGATGACGCCCGAGCCGACCTGCCATAACCCGATCAGCACAAGCGAGGGCAACGCCGTCTTTTCGCTCGTCAGCCACGTCCCTTCGGGCAGCCCCAGCAGCCTCAGCAGGGAGTTGGCCAAGCCGTATTGCGGTTGGTAGATAAACAGCCACAACGTAAGCGAAGCGATGGACGGCACCACCGTCGGCAAATAATAGATCGTGCGGAACCATTTGATCCCGGGCAGGCTTTTGTTGAGCAGCATCGCCAGCAGCAATCCCAAAATCAGCGACGAGGGCACGCTCAAAAGCACGAAATAAAGCGTCGCGCGGACCGAAGGCCAAAAAGCCGGATCCTCCGTGAACATGTACTTGAAGTTGTCGAAGCCGACAAATTGCGGCGTATCGTAACCGCTCCACTCCGTTAAGGCGTAATACATGGACGAGAGGAGCGGATAAGCGACAAACACGCTGAAGCCGATGATCGAAGGCAAGATAAACAGGTAGCCCTTGGTCCAGCCGCGAAGTTTCCTATTGTTGACCCTCATGTTTCACATACCTCCTTTATGCGATTGTTTAGACAAAAATGGTTCCCGGCCCGGCCGCTCGGCAGCCCGATCTCCTGCCGGTCCGATGGTTCAACCCCGTGCGTTTTCGCATCGTCATCGGCCTTCACCGCCGTACCCGAATCCCGCAATAATCCATCAGCAGCTCGCAAAACATCATGTTCGCCCAGGAGAACCAAGGCCTGGTATACGCCTTTGGATCATCGGCATTAAAGCTTTCATGCATCAGTCCGGTTCCGGCATCCGTTTCGCTCATGAGCTGCAGCAGCCGCCCCTTTTCCTCCGGGTTTTCCTCGGTCAATCCCTGCATCGCCAAGGCGATATGCCAGACATATCCTTGCGGCGTATGCGGGCTGCCGATCCCCTCGGCCGCGCTCCCCCGGTAGTAGTAAGGATTATGTTCGCTTAAAATGAACCGGCGCGTATTCCGGTAGATCTCGTCGTCCGCTCCCCGGTATCCGAGGTAAGGAATGGACAGCAGGCTTGGCACGTTGGCGTCGTCCATCAGGTTGTGGTTCCCGAGGCCGTCCGTCTCGTAAGCGTAGATGGGGCCGAATTCGGGATGCTGCACAATGCCGTATGTTTGAATCCCGCGGTCGATCTCCGCCGCGAGCTTGCCCGCCCGGCCGCACAACTTTTCATCATGAAGCACTTCGCGGGCAATGTCCTGCAGATAGCCGAGCACCACGACCGCAAACATGTTGGATGGAATCAGATACCCGTATTCGCAGGCATCGTCGCTCGGACGGAATCCGGACCAGGTCATGCCGGTATAAGCGGTCTCCGCCCCCTTCCCTTCCCGGACCAGCGTGTCGGTTGGAGGGCAGTCCTTCCTTTGGAACCGGTAGGCCGAATGCGTCTCATGCCGCTGCTCCGTGGTCCACAGATCCAAAATCGCGCCCGCGGCCATGACGAATTCCTTGCCGAAATGCGAAGTTCTTCCGGTATTTTTCCACAGCAGGTAGCTCAGCTGCAGCGGATAACAAAGCGAGTCGATCTCGTATTTCCGTTCCCAAATCCAAGGCGTCATGTCCGTGTCGTCGTTTTGATGTCCATGCCCGTTCGCCTCGGCATTGAAAGCGTTTGCATATGGATCGTGCAAAATCCCCCTCAGCTGCCGAATCACCAATCCTTCGATCAGATCCGCCGTTTCTGCGTCTTCCTCCGCCAGCGCCAAAAACGGTCTGACCTGGGCCGCCGAATCGCGCAGCCACATCGCGGGAATATCCCCGGTGATGACAAACGTGGTCCCGTCCGCCATTTTCTTGAACGTCGTCCCCCACGTATTGCGGATGGCGTTCCGGAAAATATCCAAAAGCCGCGGCTTGCCGGCCAACCGGGCGGACATCCTTTCGGTAAGCGGCCCGAGCGAAACAGGTTCTTTTCCCAAAGTCTTCATGCGCATTCCCCTTTATGTACGGATTGGTTTATGATGTCATACCATTGCTTCCAAACTTCAAATAACAACTGTATATCAACCTTGTGAGCGCTTGCATAGACACATTATAAATTCAGCTAATTAACATGTCAATATGTTTTTTATAACATTCTTATATACCAATATAATATTAGGCCATTAAACATACATCCGCAAAAAAAAAACGCCATTCGCTAAGAATGGCATTCCGCTTCGATACGCCTACGCCGGAGACTTCTCCTTGCGGACCGGTCCCGTCGATGAGCCGAGGATCAATTCGGCATCAAGCAGCATTTTATTCGGCACGCTTTCCCCGTTTCTGAGCTTCAGCACGTTTTCGAAGGCCAGCCTGCCCATTTCTTCCTGCTTTTGGCGCATATGGGTAAACAGCGGTTCTCCCGCGTAATCCGGGCTGTCAAAACAGACGATCGATACGTCCTCCGGAACCCGAAGGCCCGACTCGCGGGCGGCTTCGTAAGCCAGCTGGGCAATGTTGTACTCCATGGCAAAAAGCGCCGTAATTTCGGGATGCTCCCGCAGATGTTTTTTGATGTTTTCCTTTTCCTTCTCTTTATTCTCGGGGACGAATGCGGCCGGAAGCGTGGCCGTAATCTGCTCCATCCACAGGCTGCGGTCGGCGACGATGCCGTTTTCCGCATGGGCCTGGATAAACCCTTCGATCCGCTCTTCGATGGCCGTCGTATCCTGCGGCGGGGTCGTCAAAAGCGAAATGCGGGTATGCCCCAGCTCGAAAAGATACTCGATCATGCGCTTGGCGGCTGCCGCGTTGTCCGTGCTGATCGAACTTGCCGAAACGCCCTTCAGATGGCGATCCAGCAGCACGAAAGGATATTGGCCGATGACCAGCTTTAAGATTTCGGCATTAAAATACTCCCCCTGCGCAGGGAAAATGATGAGCCCGTCGACGCCCAGCTCCAGCAGGCCGCGGATCGCCTCTTCCTCGCTGGCGATCACGCCAAGCGATCTTCTCAGAACCAAATAGCCGTCGTGCTGCCGGGAGGCTTCCTCCATGCCGTATATGAGCCCTGTCCCGTAGCTGTCCCCGAAGTCCGTCATGACGAGCCCGATCAACGGCTGGCCTAGGCTGCGGCGCGGTTTTGCAGCCCCTTGCGCGGCGGCGGCCTGCGTCCTTTCCGAACCGAAATGCTCGGAAACGAACGAACCCCGGCCGGGCTGCCTGACGATGTATCCATGCTGGGTCAACATCTCCAGCGCCTTTTTGCTCGTAATCCGGCTGACGTTGTAAGCCTCGCCCAATTCCTTCTCCGAAGGAATCCGTTCGCCGGGCGCGTATTTGCGGGATATGATCTGCTCGCGCAGCGCTTCGAATATTTGCTCGTACATCGGTTTTGAGGATGTTTCATGCGACATGTTAAGTTCCCTCCACAAGAAAATATCTATCCGGTTTGGATAGATAGCGCCAATTTCTACAATATGTAAACGTTATATAATAATATATCATGTTATATTTACTTTGTGAATAGCTAACCTTAAGGAATGCCGAAATCTCTCCGCAACGTCGGTACGGTGTTCATGCGGAAATGGCGCTTTTTTGATGCCGCGCAGACCAAAAAGCGCCCTCGCCGCTGCGAAGACGCTTGGTATGGGAAGGCCGCTCCCTGGCGGTTCACAGCCACTTGGAGAGGGCGTTATTGCTATACTTCCTTCATTTTGAAATAGGTCCAGCCGAAAATCAGGAATACCACGAAGCTTCCGAGTACCGTCACAATCAGGTTTTCGAACGGCAGGTTCATCGCCCCGAAGCCCCCTCCTTCCATCGCTTGACCAGGAACCGTGGCAATAAACGGCTGTGCCCAAGGATAATAGGGACCAAATTGGGCCGAGTTCACGACGAGCATGTTCGGGATGGTAAATACGACGTTCAGTGCCAGCGGAGCCGCAAAGCTGCTCCACATCAGCGAAACGGCGAGCTGCAGCGCCGCCAGCGGCAGGCAGGCGACCCATCCGCCAAGCAGGCAGCGCCCGATGATCCCCCAGTCGACGGGGGCGTCGATGCCTTTGACCGTTCCGACAAGAAGCAACGCTCCCAAAAACAACAGCTGGATGAAGGCCAGCATGGCAGCGACGATCGTATATTTGGCGAAATATACGCCCGTCCGCGTGACCGGCAGCACCAGCAGCTGCTTCCAGCCGCCGCCATGGTGCTCGTACCGGCAAATGAAAGCGGCGAAGATCCCGGACAAAATCGGCAGAAACAGCAGGGCATGGATCATGCCCATCACCCCGAGCAGAATCAGCCAAGGACGGTCCGTCCCTTCGATGTCGGACATCAGCCCGACCAGAACGGAGATCGCCGGACTCAGCAGCAACAACAGCACGATAAACGACCGCGACATTTTCAGCCGCTCCGACGCCAAAATTTTAAAATAACCTCCCATGTCAGTTCACGTCCTTTCCGCGAAAGTGGCCCATGCCGACCATGTAGACGACAAAGGCAAGGATAATGCCCGCACCTACGGGAAGCGCCGGTTTAGCTTCGCTGATAAAGGACAGGAACGGCCAAGAAAGCGGTATGAATTCCGGATAGTTTGCGGCAAACATCGAAGCAATGGCCGCCGTGATGCCGAGCGTGATGGGCAAGGCCTGGTTTTTGAGCGTTAAGGATAACCACAGCTGCAGCGCCAGCATCGGCAGCGCCCCCAGGTAAGGCAGGAAGCTGAGCTTCAGGATCGTCAAATACGGGATATCGTCGGTCCCGAATTTCAGCAGAATGCCTAACACGACGGTGCCGGCGGATAAAATAAGGCAGGCGACTCCCATCGCGATCAAGCCGAGCAAAACCTTGGCGGTAAACACGGAGGCTCTGGAAATCGGCAAAGCGAGCAGCTGCTTCCACGAATTGTTCTGATGCTCCACGTTGGCGATCTGCGAGGAGATCAGCGTAGCCCCCAAGTAAAGGGCGATCGGAACGAAGGAGAAAATCTCCCCGATCAGCCCCTTCCACAAATCCGCTTTATATCGGTCGATCAAGTAATCGTAACGCAGTCCAAAATTCAAAACCTGCATGGCTAACAGCCCGACGGAGCCGAGGAAAACGAGAAGCCAGATGCCTTTTCTGCGAATTTTCAGAAAATCGGACGACAACGCTTTGCCGATCATCAGGAAAGCCCCCCTTGCTCGATCACCTGCATGAATATATCCTCGAGCGTGCGCCGCTTCTCTTCCACGCGGTATATGGCATGGTTATGGTCCACCAGCCGCTTGACGAGCAGCGCCACTTCCGGATCGCTTAACTGATCCAGCCGGAGACCTCCGTCCTCCAAACGCCCGGCATAACCTTGTCCCCGGATCAGCTGAAGCGCTTCAGCCGGTTCGGAAACGACCAGCCGGAATCCTCCCGACGCCTGCTGCTGCAAATTGCTGATCGTATCTTGGAAGACCATCTCTCCTTCGCGAATGATGCCTACGGTACCGGCCATCTGCTCCACCTCGGACAACAGGTGGCTGGAGACCAGAACCGTGATGCCGTGCTGCTGCGGCATGCTGCGGATCAGCTCGCGGATTTCATGGATGCCTTCGGGATCCAGCCCGTTGGTCGGTTCGTCCAGAATCAGCAGCTCGGGATTGCCGAGAAGGGCCGTCGCGATGCCCAGCCGCTGTTTCATCCCGAGCGAATACCCCTTCACCGGGCGTTTGGCGTCCTTGGTTAACGATACGATGCTCAGCACCTCGTCGATCCGCGATTTCGGCACATCCAATATCCGGCGCACCGCCTCCAGGTTTTGCACCGCCGTCAGATGCCCGTAGTTGGACGGATATTCCACCAGCGAGCCGACCTTGCGAAGAATGTTCAGCTTTTCCTTTCTTAAATCCTTGCCGAAAATGTGGATGGAGCCCATCGTCGGGCGGATGAGCCCGAGCAGCATCCGGATCGTCGTCGTTTTACCCGCGCCGTTCGGGCCCAGGAATCCGTAAATTTCCCCTCTTCCGATTTCCAGGTTCAAATTTCTGACGGCATAACGCCCGCGATATTTCTTATTCAAATCTTTCGTCTCGATCACGAGTTCTCTCACATGAATCACCTCGGGAACTATATTAGCTCCCGCAGGTTAAAAGACGGGCGGCCTCAAGTTTAAAATTTCTTTAAACTTGAGGCCGCCCTCATTTACCCTCTTATTTCAGCTTCAACCCCTGCCCGTTGCCGGAAGCCGGGGAAATCAAAATGGACGTGCCGCCTTCGTCGCTGCGAATCTCCATGCCGAGCCCCATTTCCCTCGTCAGGAAACCGACGATCGCCAGACCAATGCCCGCCCCCTTGTCTCCCGAGGAGGCCTGCATTCCCTTGCCTTTATCCGCAATGACGATCGCCAGGCAGCCGGCGGCATCCGTCGCCGTCCGGATGCCGATATACTGTCCGCTCCGGGCATGCCTGACGACGTTTTGGAACAAGTTATCCAGAATTCTCCGGAACCACTGCGCGTCGAGCATCCAATAAACGGGACCCTCCGGCAGGTCGATATCCGCCTCGAAACCTTCTTTTTCCCACAGCGGATACCAAGCCGCGGCGCTCTCCCGGACGATGCGGAGCACGTCGATGCGTTCCGGGTGAAGCGTGTATTTTCCGCTCGTCAGCAAATTGTAGGACAGCAGGTTGTCGATGAGGCCCGCAAGATCGCCCAGCTTGGTCTCCGTCAATTTCAACAGCTCCTGGCCGCGCTCGGAGAGCTGCTCCTTTTGCAGGGAATACACGTGGCTGCGGACGACCGTCAGCGGCGTCCTTAAATCATGCGACAGGTTGGCGATCAGCCGTTTGCGCAGCTCTTCCTCCTCGCGCTCCCGTTTCAGGCTCCGGTCGAGCCGGTCCACCATCCCGTTAAACGCCGCCTCCAGCTGCCCGATTTCATCGCTTTTCCGAACCGCGATCGGGTCAGGCAACCCGCTTCCGTCCTGGACCGTCATGGCGGATTGAAGGCGGAGCAGCCTGCGGCGCATGTTCATGAAAAACATCCAGGAAACGATGATAAAAAGCACGAACATCAGCAGGATGATGCCGAAAAATACCATCGATTCGCGGGCGGACAGGCCGCCATCCCTTGGCCCTATCGCCGCTTTGGATACCTGCATGACCATAAATCCCCGGTTCAGCTTTTCGTCGTCCCCGATAAATGCGATCACGGAAAACTGCTGCGTCGTTCCCCGGTAACGTTTCATGTAGGAAATCGCGTCGGCCGCATCCCAAGTTTCGGGCAAGTGCAATCGGCCGCCGGCGGGCTGCCGCACATGCGAATCCGCGTCCACCCAGAACATGTCCACCTTCGCATATTCCTCGCTAAGCTCCCGCAGTCTGCGGTCGATTTCCTCCGGGGTGCTTCCCTTCAGCCGTTTGGCTTCGTTATGCCACATCTTTTCGAGGTGGATCGTCTGGTATCGCTCCTCCGGCTGTATCCCCGCATCCGGCAACGCGTTCCCGATCGCCATGTTCTGCACGACCTGGTAACCGATCAGCGACGCAGGGAACAAGACCGGAATGAACAGCAGAGCAATCAGGATAAGGAGCAGGTACCTGGAAAGCAAAGACCCGCGAAACCGGGGCTTCGGCAGCTTTTTTTCCCTCATGCCTTCACCCTGTAGCCGACGCCGCGGATCGTTTCAATGATCTCCGGGTTCGCCGGATCGCGCTCCAGCTTTTCCCGCAAATACCGGATGTGCACCATCAGCGTTTTGTCCCCGTCCAGGTACGGATCTCCCCAAACCCCCTCGTAAATTTGCTCTTTGGTCAAAATTTGCCCGAGATGGCGGAGCAGATACATGAAAATTTGGAACTGCTTGCCCGTCAACACGATCTCCTCGCCCGTATCCTTGTTCATGATCCGGTTTTCACGTTCGTACACGAGGAGATGCCCCAGCGCAAGCGCCTCCGACGAATACGAGCCGGAGCGGCGCAGCAGCACCTCGATCCGGGCGGCGAGCTCATCCGGGTGGAACGGCTTGGTCACATAATCGTCGGCGAACTGCAGCCCTTCGAGCTTGTCGTCGATGGAGGTTCTGGCCGACAGCATGAGGATCGGCAGATCCGGGTAGGCTTTCTTCAGCCGCTGCCCGACCGTAAAGCCGTCAAGCCCCGGCAGCATCACGTCAAGAATGACGAGACGGCAGCCTGCGGCATGATCGACGGCCCGCTCCCCGTTTTGCAGCCAGGTCACCTCATACCCCCTCCCCTTCAAATCTTCGTTTACCCATGTTCCGATTTCCGCGTCGTCTTCGATATATAACAAATGAATGCCCATGATGATTGCCCATCCTTCCTTCACCCGGCCCCTGCAGAAACCCGGTTGTGTCGTCCATGAAACCATGGTATATTTTACGTATCATTCATTATCAATTTAAAGGCTATGCTACCCTGAAATCAAGGTACAACCTCGGACAACGCTATCCGTCCAGGTTGTACCTTTTTTGATGTGGCGGGATCGATTCTGCCCCCTTCGCTACTATCGCTTTCTTACGCACAAAAATCATATTTGAGCCTTAAGGAGGAATTTCCATGCTGCTTGAAGCTGTCTATCACCGTCCCAAACTGAACTGGTGTTACGCCTATGACGGGCGCACGATCCATCTGCGCATTCGCACCAAACGAAGCGACGTTACCGCCGTATCCGCGATGGCCGGGGACAAATACATCTGGGACCGGTCCAAGACCTACGTTCCGATGAACAAACTGGCGTCCGACGAGCTGTTCGATTATTGGGAATGCGAAATCGTTCCCGAATATCGCCGTTTGAAATACGGATTTTTGCTCGAAAAAGGCGCGGAGAAATATTGGATGACCGAATACGACTTCGTTAAGCAGGAGCCCGAAAATCCGGACCGCCTGTTCGAATATCCGTTCATCAATCCGGCCGACGTGTTCGAAACGCCGGACTGGGTGAAGGACGCGGTATTTTATCAAATTTTTCCCGAGCGGTTCGCGAACGGCGATCCGTCCAACGATCCGGAAGGCACGCTTCCATGGGGCGGAACGCCTAAGCCGGACAACTTTTTCGGCGGGGATCTTCAAGGCGTCATCGACCATATCGACCATTTGTCCGAACTCGGCATCAACGCCATCTATTTTACGCCGATTTTCAAAGCGACGACCAACCATAAATACGACACCGAGGACTACATGCAGATCGACCCGCAGTTCGGGGACCTCGAAACGCTGAAAAAGCTCGTCGCCATCTGTCACGAGCGCGGCATCCGGGTCGTCCTCGACGCGGTGTTCAACCATTCCGGACGGACGTTTGCGCCTTTCGTGGACCTGCAAAAAAACGGGGAAAAATCGCGCTACAAAGACTGGTTCTACATCCGCAAATACCCGATCGCCGTCGAAGACGGCATTCCGACATACGATACGTTTGCCTTCGAGCCGCTGATGCCCAAGCTGAACACCGCCAATCCCGAGGTGAAGGAATATTTGCTGAAGGCCGCCGCCTATTGGATCCAAGAGGCCGACATCGACGGCTGGCGCCTGGACGTCGCAAACGAGGTCGATCACGAGTTTTGGCGCGAATTCCGCAAGGTCGTCAAAAGCATCAAACCCGACGCCTACATTCTCGGCGAAATTTGGCATGAGTCCTCCCCTTGGCTGATGGGCGACCAGTTCGACGCCGTCATGAATTATCCGTTCACGAATGCGGTGCTGGACTTCTTCGTCGACCGGACCCGGGACGCCCGGAGTTTCGCGAACGCCCTTGCCAGCCAGTATGTGCGCTATCCGCGCCAGGTGAACGAGGTGGCCTTCAATTTGCTGGACAGCCATGATACAGCCCGGCTGCTGACCAAATGCAACGGCAACAAGGAACAAATGAAACTCGCCGTCCAGTTTCAATTCACTTATACCGGGGCCCCTTGCATTTATTACGGGGATGAGGTCGGCTTGACCGGAGGACATGATCCGGGCTGCCGCAAATGCATGGAGTGGGATGAAACCAAGCAGGACCGGGATCTGTTCTCCTTCTACCGGGAGCTGATCGGCCTGCGCAAAAAGTACAGCGCGCTGCGCACCGGCTCGCTCCGGTTCCTGTCGGCGAAAGCGGGAAGCACGAACCTCGTTTATACCCGGGAGGACGAAAACGACAGCATCGTGATTTTCATGAATAATTCGGCCAAAGCGAAAATCATCAACGTGCCGGTGCCGGAGGAACGCTGGGAGGATATCCGCACAGGCGAAACGGTATCCGCCCACGGCGGCGTGCTCAGCATGAAGCTCCCGGCTTACGGCTGCGCGATGCTTCGGGCTTTGCAGCGGACACAAAAATAAGCATACTGCAAGCAGCAAAGGGGATGCCCGCCAACGCGGGACATCCCCTTCACCATTTGGAATAACATATATTCAACTGCTTTCGGAATGAACCGGCCTCTAAACGAAATTTCTCGTATCGTTGTTCCGTCCGAACTTATAGGTCGCAATCAGGAAAAACACCACCGCAAAGGCAAGCAAAATCGTCAGATGAAACCCAATGGAGCCGAACGTTGCCCCTTCCTGAAGTTTTTCGATGGACTGCAGCACCCAGCTTTGCGGCAAAAAGTCGGACACCCGGCGAAGCGTTTCCGGCATGATGCTGAGCGGAAAGAAGCAGCCGGACAGCAGGCATGTCGGCACGATAATGAGGTTTTGCAGCGCGCCGGCCATGCCCGAGCTTTTCGAGAAGGCGATGATCACAAGCGACAGGCTGATCGATACGACCGCGAAAATGGCCAGAAGGGCGAACATTTCGAAGACGGAAATGCCGGGATCCATATGAAACACGACCTTCATGAAAAAGAGAGCAATCACGATCTGTGCGAGCATGACGACCGCATTCACCGCAATGTTGGCGAGCACGTACGTCTTCGCGTTGATCGGGGAGGACAAAATCCGGTAATAGGTCCGGTTCTCCCGGTGTTTTAGCATCAACTCCGCCAGGCTGGCGGCCGAATTCAACATGAACAACAGCAGGAAACCGATCGATTGGTACGACATCTGTTTGGCCAGGGACGTATCGTTTACGGATTCGGACGTGAGCTTGAATGCCGAAGAACGGTATTGATCGTAGATCTGCTGAAATTTTGTTCCGTCTCCGCCAGCGATTTTGCCCATCGCCGCGACGTTGTCGATATACCCGCGCAGCATCGATTTCATATATCCCGTGACCTGGGCGCCTTTGACCGATTCGATCGCGATATGATCGGGACTGCCGCTGAGTACGCTTTCCGAAAAGCCGGAATCGATGATCAAGCCGCTGTCGAGTTTGTTTGCGGCCAGCTGCTCTTTTAATTCGTTCCGGCTGACATGAACGATGCTGACATGATCCAGATTTTTAACGAATCCGACCGTGTCTTCCGCGATCCGTTGACCGCTGTCCTCGTTGACGACGCCTACCCTCAGCTCCGTCGTTCCGACCGAACCGTACAGCAAAAAGGTAGCCACGATGCCGGCGATCGGCAAACCGAAGTACAGGATGAGCGTGCTGCGTTTGCGAAACGTCATGAGCAGCGTTCGGGTCGCCAAAAACCATATATCTCTCCACATGTTACAGTCCCTCCCTGCGTCTCATTGCCAATATCGATACGCCCAAAAACAACGCGGCAAAACCGATGTTCAACATTAAAACCGGCCAGGCCGCCGAGACGTTATCGGCATAAATCACCTGCGTTAACCCGTGGTTGGCCCAGCGGATCGGCGACAGGTTGACGAGAAATCCCATGAGGCCGCCGCCTTCTTCGTCGAGAATCGGGAAATACGCGCCCCCGAAAAAGGACATCAGCTGAACGACCAGACTGATGACGCCCCGCGAAGCCTTTCCCTTCAACAAATAGCTGCCGGCCAGGCCCAGGCTCATCGCCATAATGACCTCCGACACTAAAACCGCGATGACGACTCCCATATGATGGCCCCAGTAGGCTTTAAACACGTATTTGCTGAACAGGATGATCACCATAACGCATAATAAGTTCGAGATGATCCCGCCCAACATCTTGCCCACGAATATCTCGCTTTTTCGGATCGGGGCAATGACAAGCCTTACGGCCGTTCCCCGCAAAACCTCGCCCTGAATGAGCGCCCCCGCGCCCATCGCCGCCCACATGCCGACCATGACGGTCATCGCCAGCGCGTAATAATCGACGGAGCCGGGCGTCCGGTTGGCGTCGACCGACAACTCCCGGATATAGTCGCTTCCGCCGGTTGCAAGCACCATCTCCGTCTTGGCCGGTTCGATGCGGGCCACCGCCGCCGCCGCGTTGTATTTATCCGCAAAAGAAGCCAGCATCCCCTGCACGATGTTGCTTTCGATCGCGTCCCGGCTGCTGCCGTACAAGGAAATGCCTTGGTTCGTCAGCTCCACGTAACCCGAAACATGGTTGTTTTCGACCTCTTCTCTTCCGTTTACGCCCGGTTTTAAAGGTTCGAATGTAACGCCCGTTTTGCCGACCTCCTTCGCGAAACCCGCAAAGGCTTCGGAAAGGGGACCGCCCCCGGTCGCGTCTTTTACGGCCACCTTCACGTCCCCGACCGAAACTTCCGAGCTGAAGGCGTTGGTCAGCGCCAAGCCGAGAATCAGCATCAGCACGATCGGAAAGCCGAGCATGAACAGGATCGTGCGCCGATCCCGGAAATCGTGTTTCATCTCTTTGATTGCAATCGATAAAATGTTCACCCCGTCAATAACCTCCTTTCGCGAATATTAATCCCGTAAATTACGACCCGTCAGCGTCAGGAATACCGTCTCCAGATTCGGCTCCTGTTCCTCGACCGAGCGGATTTCCTTGCCAGCGTCCATCAGCTGCTTCAATATCCGGTTCAAATTATCGACCGCCGCATCGCTGTGCACGCGGATCACGTTTTCCTCCTGCAGCACGGTCCGTACGCCCGGAACCGGCTTCAAAAGTTCCCCTTCCATTCCTTGCACGGATTTCAGCTCGATCCGGATATCCTTCACGTCGGTTATGGTCGACTTGAGCTGTTCTTTCGTGCCTTCGGCAATGATTTTGCCATGATCCACGATCGCGATGCGCGAGCAGATTTCCTCAACCTCTTCCATATAGTGGCTTGTGTAAATGATCGTACAGCCCGATTCGTTCAGCTTGCGTACCGAGGTCAAAATATAATTGCGCGACTGGGGATCGATCCCTACCGTCGGTTCGTCCATAATGATGAGCTTCGGTTTATGCGCGATGGCGCAGGCGATATTCAGGCGGCGCTTCATCCCGCCCGAAAAGTTTTTCGGAAAGCTTTTCGCCTTGTCGCTGAGCCCGACGAACTCCAGCGCTTCTTCCGCGCGTTCCTTGAGCTTGTCGCCCCGCAGCCCGTATAGCCCTGCAAAAAAGCTGACATTTTCATAGGCGGTCATGTCTTCGTAAATCGCCAGATCCTGCGGCACGATGCCCAGATTCATCTTGGCGAAGCGGCTTTGCTTCACGATGTCCTTCTCCAAGATCCGAATTTCCCCGCTCGTTGGCCGCAGCAGCGACGAAATCATGTTGATCGTCGTGCTTTTGCCGGCGCCGTTGGCCCCGAGAAACCCGAAAATTTCGCCTTCCCGGATCGTCAGCGACATGTTGTCGACCGCGACGAATTCGCCGAATTTTTTCGTCAGGCCCCGAATATCCAAAATGTTCATTTATTTTTCACTCCGTTTCGTTGTTCTCTTCATGCTCTTATGTTAATAAAAAAGGACGCCCTTACGTCAGTGCATAAGTTCATCCTTTGTACATGAGAAATCTCATATGTTGTTGTGGGCATCCGCCGCGGGGCGGATGAAAATTCTCACTTGCCCTCATACGGAATCAGGGTCGTGATGCTGAAACCGTTCGTGCCGTCGGCTACGACCGTCCCGCCGACGGACGCGGTGCGCTCCTCCATCCCGATCAAGCCCAGGCCTTTGACGATTTTGGCCGCGCCCTTGCCGTTGTCGGCGACGACCGCTTTGATCATCCGGTTCAGCACCCGGATTTCCACGTGAACGGCCGTGGCGCCGGAATATTTCGCGCAGTTGGTCATCGCTTCCGTCACGTTTTCGTAAATGATTTTCCACTGCAGCGGCGTGATGACTTCCATATTGCCTTCATGAACGACCGAGGTCATGAGGCCGGTCCTTCCGCTGAAGGCTTCGACGGCCGTCTTCAGGCGGCTGAGCCCAAGCTGCTCCACCGGGGGTTTGTTGTTTTTGAGCGTAACCCGGATTTCTTCGATCGCTTCCTTCGAAATGCCGATGGCGTTTTGCAGCAGCGTTTCCGCGGTGGCCGGGTCGCTGTTCAGCAGCCGTTTGGCCGCCTCCATCTGAATCAATGCGCCCGTCATCGCGTGGCCGATGCCATCATGGATTTCCTGCGTGAGCCGGTTCCTCTCCTCAAGTTTGACCATATATTCGGAAGCCCGGGCAAAATCCTGGTTTTCGTTCAGGCTTTTGGCCATTTTTTGCAGATTCCTGCGCATGTTTTCCAGCTCGTCCTCCTGCTTGCCGACTCTCCCCATGTAATGGCGCACCATGCAATAGTTGAAAAAGCCGAGCGCTGCCGCGAACACATACAAAATCATCATCGTATCGCGGAGAACCATGAGCGGAGCCAAAATCGCAAGCAGCAAAAATCCGTTGGACCGGGGATAAAAGGAAGCGAACTCATTGAAGCTAAGCGGAAGCAGCAGCGCAAAATACGGATGGTAGACCGCGCAGCCGATCAAAAACAGGATGATCGCCAAAAGAATCGCCTTTTTGGTGCGGGCTTGCTTGACGATATGCAGAATCAGGTTCAGCGCCAAATAAGCCAGAAACAGGAACACCAGCCATACGTCCCTTGCGGCCGCCGTAAAGTAGGTTGCGGTCACGACAAACAGCAGCATGATCGTTTTATTGCCGACCGTCCATAGTTCCATGCTTATGTTGTCCTTTCGCTTTAACGGGTTTTGCCCGTCAGGTAATAGATCGCGATTTGCGTACGGTGCGACAGTGCCGTTTTGTTCAAAATGGACGTAATGTAATTGGCCGTCGTCCCTTCCGATATAAAGAGCTCTTTGGAAATTTCCTTGTTGGACAACCCTTGGGCGATCAGCGACATCACTTCAAGCTCCCGTTCGGTAAACAAGCTGCGGTCGAAAGGACAGGCATCCCGTCCGTCTCCCGCCTCTTTCGGAGTTCCCTCTGCCTGCTTCCTGTCAGCCTCTGGCAGGCTTCCGGCTTTCGCCTCCTGCCCTCCCCCGACCTGGGACTTCAGCTTATCCAGCACCACGTCCTGCAGGACGCTGTGACCGTTGTACACGCTTTTGATCGCGTCGCGGATCCGTTCCGGATCATTGTTTTTCAGCAAGTATCCTTTCGCCCCGAAACGGATGGCATCGAGTATGTATTCATCGTCGTCGAAGGTCGTCAGGATCAGCGGTTTGGCCGACGTTTCCCCGCTCAGCATTCTGGTGGCTTCCACCCCGTTCATGTTCGGCATCCGCACATCCAGCAAAGCCACGTCCACCTCATGGTTCCGGCAATATTCCACGGCCTCCCACCCGTCCGCGACGGTAGCGACGACGTCAAAATCCCCAAACGTGTTTAAAATGATTTTCATGCCTTCCCGAATAAAGGAATTATCGTCTGCAATCAGCACTTTGATTTTCATCCGCAGGCCTCCTCTGCCGACCCTATTGTACACGATGCCCCGCCCGCTTTGGAAGGACTTAGAAAAAAAGCCCCCGCGTCAAAGGACTCGGGAGCTTGGCTTCATAACGTATCGGGTTATAACATAAGAAAGATGATTCCGGCAAGCACGATCCGGTATACCGCAAACGGCACGAGTTTGATCCGGTTGATGAGCTTCAGGAAAAACCGGATGGCGATCAGCGCGACGATAAAGGAGCTGATGAATCCGGCGGCAAAAAACGGCAGCATGTCGGCCGTGAAATATTCCCAGTTTTTGAGCAGCGATATCCCGCTTGCGCCGGCCATGATCGGCACGGCCATAATGAACGTGAAGTCGGCCGCCGCCCGGTGGCTCATCCCCAGCAGCACCCCGCCGGAAATCGTCGATCCGGATCGGGAAAATCCCGGCCATAAGGACAGGCACTGGATCAAACCGACCGAAAAGGCCTGTCCGTAAGTGATCTGGTCCACCGTTTCGGTCTTCGGGCGCTTCGGGCGCCACAGGTCGGCTGCGATCATCAGAAGCGCCCCGACGACCAGGCCGATCAGCACGGTCCGTGTCGAAAACAAATGCTCGTCGATATAATCTTCAAACAGCACGCCCAAAATGCCCGCCGGGATCAGCCCGACAATGACCTGGGTCAGTTTGAGGCGGCCTTGCGCCTGCTCCCCGCTTCCCTCTGCCGGTTTTCTTCTCCGGAGACCCAGCAGATCCATGAACCGGCTCCAGAACAGCACCACGACGGCCAAAATCGATCCGAGCTGAATGACGACCTTAAAGGTGTTCGCCACCGGCTGGGACAAAAACTGCTGCGTCTTCAGCCACATGTCGTCCACGATAATCATGTGCCCGGTGGAAGACACCGGCGCAAATTCCGTCAATCCTTCGACGATCCCGAGGATCACCGCTTTAATGTACTCCATCCACTCCAAAACTCTCCACAACTCCTTCAAGTTATTGCTGGGCTTTCATTTTTCTCGCCCGGCGCAGATAAAGATATAGGACTGCTAGAGCAACTAGCCCGATTACAGCATAGGTGAAATGGGAGTACATGTCCATATAGTGCACGATACTTTCCCATGATTCGCCCAGAGCCGCGCCCAGATACACGAGGACCGTGTTCCATATCAACGTCCCGATCGTCGTAAACAGCAGGAACAAACCGAATTTCATCCGGGCCATGCCGGCCGGAATCGAAATGAGGCTCCGCACGAGCGGAATCATCCGGCAGAAAAAGACGGTCCAATATCCGTATTTGGCAAACCACCGGTCCGCCCGATGGATGTCTTCTTTTTTGACGCGCAGAACATGCCCCCACCGCTCGACGATCCGCTCCAGCCGCCGGACCTCCAGCAGCAAGCCGATCAAATAAAGCACCACCGCCCCTGCCACCGAACCGATCGTCGAAGCGAGGATCACCCCTGGCACCGTCAAATGGGTTTTGGTGGTCATGAATCCCCCGAAGGTTAGAATCACCTCCGACGGAATCGGCGGAAACAAATTTTCGAGCGCAATGACCAACGCAATGCCGGCGTATCCGAATTGTTCCATGATATCCGTTATCCAGTTTTGCATGCAGAACCTCCGTTCTTATGATCAGAAGGCCGATATGATTTTCGGTAAAACTCGGGTTGCCCCGTTCGATTTCTCCAAGCCCCGTTACAGCAGCTTTTTCCTGACGTTCCGCAAGTAGTGGAAGCGAATGAAGAAAAAATACATCGCCTGGGCCGCAAAAAAGCAAAACAGGACGAACCCCATCTCCAAAGCGATCGATAAATAAAAGAGGCTTTGAAGCGCAATAAAGGCAAAGCTGCTGTGAATGACCGCCAGGACGATCGGGACGAAAAACAAAAGCGCCAGCTGCCGCGTCACGATGCGGCTGAGCTCCTTGTCCGTCAGCCCCAGCTTGGCCATGGCGGCGTATTGCCGCCGGTCGTAATCCAGATCCGCGTAAAGGCGGAAATACAGAAAGGAACCCGCGGCGATGAAAAATACCGTGCCGATCAGCAGGGCGGCAAAAAGCATCGCGCGGTACGCCCCCATTTGCAGCACGTACAGCGTGCCGCTGACGGCGATCGTAAAGCTGCGATTTTCGCTAAACCTCACCTCGCCCGAATCGGCCAGCGTGCTCGCCACTCCGAGCGTTTTCCGGAAGTCGTCCACGTAAAACGCGGTATAGCGGTCGATCCCCGCCCGGGACTCCAAACGGTCGAACAATTCGTCGCTGACCACGAGGCCGTTGGTATAGCCGTCCATTTGCCGCAGCCCCGTCCGGAGCATATGCTCCGGCACGGCGACATGCCGGGTATAGCCGATTTCCTTGATATGCAGCTGCCCGCCCGTAACGGCATGCACCGCCAGCGGCCTCGCTTTCATGTACGCCCGATCCCGTTCGGAGCTGACCATGGCGAGCGCATCCGAACCGGTTAGAGGCTGTTCGCCGTACGAAAGGCCCGCCATCCGGACCGCCCGTTCATAACTGGATAACGAAATGACGGACAGCACCTCGGGATCGGAGCCGGAGCCTTCCGGAGCGACCAGAATATTTTTGACCGGAAATTGGAGCATGCGCGGGTGCAGTCCTTTTGCCAGCAGCTCCCTGTGTATGGATTGCAGATGCTCCCCTTCCGCCGGATTGCCGTCCTTCGCCAAATAACTGACCGCAGCCGGGTAATCGTTATGGAACTGTTCCGACAGCGTATTAATGGAGGCGGATACCCCGACGGCGCAGAACGAGACGGTCGATACGATCGTCACCATAAACAGCATCCGGGCATGGTCCTTTAACCGGTAGGACAGATTGGACAACGTGACGATGTTCGTTTTTTTCCAAAACAAGCCCCGCTTTTTCTGAAGCCGCTCGACAAGCCATACCCCTGCGTGGTTATACAGCAGATACGTGCCCGCGACGGTCATGGCGGTGACGGGCAGCATGCGGACGTACAGATCGGAAACGCTCGTCGTCGCCGCAAACCCGTAGGCTGCGATGATGAGCACGACGGCTGTTGCCGATAGCCAGGCGGACCCTTTGGGAGCAAGTTTGGTGCGGCGTCCGGCTTGAAAAAGCTCGATTAAGGAAAGATTCCGCAACAAACCCGACGTGCACATCGAAATGATCAGAAAAAGCACCGCAAACGCGCCGGTCGTAAGTGCAAACGCCTCCCACGTCAAGCGGAACGGAATCGAGGGAACGCCGAACACCAGGGAGCCGATCATCAGAAACAGCTTCCCGGTGACGAGCCCCGAGGCGATGCCCGCGACGACGGCCCCGGTGCCGATCAGCATGTTTTCCAGAAAAATCATCCGGTGCAGCTGCCTTTTCGTCATGCCGTGCATCAGCCAAATCCCGATTTCATGCTTGCGCGAGGCCAAAAACGAACCTACGGAATACAGAACAAAAAAGAACAAAAAAAGATACATGACGCATACCGCCGTAATCATCGTCTGCATGACGATCGGATACATGATGGACTCGCGGATCCCCGGATTAAAAATAAACAGCGTGCAGACGAAAAAGATCATGACGGAAAAAGCGCTGCTCAAAAAATAGGCTGCATACGTGCGCTTGTTGCGGGAGACGTTCCTATAAGCGAATTGTAGAAAGGACACGACGATCCCCTCCTAAGAGCGACAGCATGTCGATGATCCGCTGAAAAAATCCCTGGCGGTTGTCCCCCCGGTAAATCTCGTTGTAAAACCGGCCGTCTTTGATGAAAATGACGCGCTTGCAGAAGCTTGCCGCCACCGGGTCATGTGTCACCATCAAGATGGTCGCCCCTTCCTCGTTCAAGGTCCGCAGCGTCCTCATCACGTCGTCCGATGCTTTGGAATCGAGGTTGCCCGTCGGTTCGTCGGCAAGGATCAGCGACGGCTTGTGGATGATGGCCCGCGCAATGGCAACACGCTGCATCTGACCGCCCGATAATTCGTAAATCCGCCGGTCCAGGATGTCCGAAATGCCCAATTTTAAGGCGATATCATTTAATTTTTGCTCCATCTCCCCCACCGGCACGCCGTCAAGCGACAACGGCAGCACGATGTTTTCGGCCACGGTCATGGCGTCAAGAAGGTTATAATGCTGAAATACGAATCCGAGCTCGCGGCGGCGGAATAGCGCCGTTTCCGTCCGGCCGAGCTGGTGCGGATTGATGCCGTTGATTTGTATTTCGCCGGAGGTCGGTTCGTCGATGGTCGCAATGACGTTTAAGAGCGTCGTTTTCCCGCTTCCCGACGGCCCCATGATCCCGACGAATTCTTCCTCGCGAAGGGAGAACCGAACGTTGTCCAGCGCCTGCCGCGGCACCTGCCCTTCGTAAATTTTCGATAAGTATTTCACGTCCAAAATTGTCAACGCTGCCGGCTCCTTGCTTCATAAGATCGATCTCATGGTTTTATTATAGGGAAGATGCTTCTCCCGCTGCCATGCCGTAAGCTTACACAAGCTTACACTTTTGTAAGCTTCACTGCGCGAACCAAGTTTTCAAAAAACCAACCGGACCGTCGTCCCCTTCCCCGCCTCGGATTCCACTTGAATGTCATGCCCCAGCTTCCCGCAAATCTGCTTCGCCAAATAAAGCCCCATGCCCGTCGATTCCTGGAACTCTCTGCCGTTCTCCCCGGTGAAATACGGCTCGAATACGCGGGGCAAATCCCCTTGGGGAATGCCGACCCCTTCGTCCTGCACCTCGAGCACCGCTTGTTCGCCGCGGCGATAGCCGTAAAACATGATCTTGCGATTTTCGCCCCGCGTATAACGGACCGCGTTGGTGATCAGCTGCGTCAGCACGAAAGCAAGCCATTTCTCATCCGAAGCAATGAGCAGGGGCTCGTCCAGCCGGATCAGCGGAAACACATGGCTGCGGATAAACAGCCTTTTCTGGGACGAGGTCACCTCGCGCACGACCCGGCGCAAATCAAGCGTCTCGACATGGAAATCCCGTTCGAACGTGTCCAGGCGCGCGGTGTACAGCACGATGTCGAGTCCCTTGCGAATCCGGTCCAGCTCGTCGCCGATGGCGGCGAATTCGGCCTCGTCCCTGTTCCGGATCATCAAATGGATGACGGACAGCGGCGTTTTCATCTGATGGACCCACTGATGAATGAACTCCATATGGGATTCGATTTTATGTTTGTAATGCTGCAAATCGGTCTGATAGCGCCGGTACTGGAGCTTGATCAAACGCTGCAGGCTTTGGGCGAGCGGCGTCTGATGTTTGTCTTTCAGCAGCTCCTCGGTGGAAGAAACCTCCGCGGCCAGCCGGACGTAAAAAATACGGTTTCTTATATAGCGGATCACGAGGTAAACGGACAACAAACATACGCTGAGCAGACCGGCGTATAGACTGATGCTTACATCGCGGCTGCCGTCAAGCCAATACACGAGGGTTACGAGGAATAATTGCAGCAGATAGACGGCGACTAGAGGGGCCTGGTCCCGGATGAACAACCTCATGTTTCATCCCCCCAGTTCGGCAGGAGACGGTATCCCTGCCCGCGGATCGTTTGGAGGGCGTCATGAATGCCGACCGCGGCCAGCTTTTTGCGGACGCGGGTCACATAAACGTTCAGCGTGTTGTCGTCGACGAACCATTGGTCGTCCCAAATTTTGTCGAGCAGCCGGTCCCTGCTGACGACTTGCCCGGACCTTGCGATCAGTTCGTCCAAAATTTTCGCTTCGGTCGGGCTCAAATCGGTTTTGTCCCCGTTAAAGGAGAGCGCCAGCCGTTCCACATCGAGGGTCAGCCCCGAGACGCCCACCGTCCGCTGCTGCTGCGATGCCGCGTAAGACCCGTAGGCCCGGCGGAGCTGGCTGTTGATTTTGGCGAGGGCGATTTCGAAGTCGAACGGTTTGGTCAAATAATCGTCGGCCCCGTTCTCGAGCGCCATCACCTGGTCCATTTTGCCGTCGCGGGCGGAGATGAAAATAATCGGGCAGGTTGAGCCGTTCCGGATTTGCCGGCACCAATAAAATCCGTCGAACATCGGCAAATTGACGTCAAGCAGCACGAGATGAGGCTGGAACTGTTCGAATTCGGCGATCACCGCCCCAAAATCGGCCGCGCATTTCGCATCGTAGCCGAATTTGTGCAAATGCTCCTTCAGCAAGCCGACAAGTCCCTTGTCATCTTCGACGATAAATATTTTGAACATTCGGGCGTTCTCCTTCGCAAGAGGTGTATTTGCCTAGTATTGTACCATGCCGGGCCGCGCCTGAAATCATCCATAAAAAAGGAGCAGCTGCCGAGAGACAACTGCTCCTTTTTCACTTGCTTATCCTTTCGGGGGGTCGATGCTTACGGGCCAGTTCAACCGCGGGAAACCGGACCGAATACCGGCGCCAACCTGGAGGGATGCAATTGGCCGCTTAATCCGAAATATTCGCAAAAGTTCATGATGAGCGGATTCCATTTTAGCGGATCGACGTAATTCTTCTCCCCTGCCATTAGAAGGTTTTCATCGACATGCACTCTAGTAACGGCAACCTCGATCGCTACCAGACTGCTGGGTTGGCCAATATCGTGTACTTTAACGAGAGATGCCTCTAACTGAACCGGGCATTCCGCAACGCGGGGCGCCTTAACCAAGTCCGAAGGTTCGGGGGTGAGTCCGGCCGTTCCGAATTTGTCGGGTTCGTATCGGTATCCGAGCTGCATTTTGGTATCGGGCACTGGGTTCGCGCCGGTAAGTAAAGCCAGTTTGTCGACTGCGCCGACAAGATCCGGCGACGGAAGATTCAATACGCACTCTTTTTCGCGGATAAGGTTCTGGACGGTCTTGGATTTGCGGCTCATCCCGAGCATGCAAGTCTGGTTTAACCACCATGCGGAAGACATAGGGGCTACATTGGCTGAACCGTCTTCGTTTAAGGTGCTGATCAGGACGACAGGGGTTCCGAAATAAAGAATTTTGGGCTCTATCACTTTGTGCATTTCAAATACGCTCCTCCCTTGAAGTTATGGCTTCCGTTCATCATGCGTTGCCAGTCATCCGTTTTGTCACTAGGAGTATATCACGCGTATTCATGCACAGTCGGATTTTAAGAATATAACAGCAAGATAGAGATATGCCCGTGGAAAAACAGCCCCTCTCAACGGGCGAGACGGGCTTGGCTTTTGGTCCTTCCACCGTATATGCATACATGATTTTCTCGGTAAGTTCGCCTGAATGTTAAACGTGCTAAGTCATGTTTCATGATTCCAATAGTTCTTAATCGGATCAAGAGCGGAAGCGTTTTTGACCTTGTATAGATGATTAGTTTCGTTTTCCGAATCCTTCTTTTTCAACCCTTTTAAAATTCAATATGAAAGATGCGACATGTTCAAAATGATACATTAAATGCCGTCCGGGACTGTCGCCTAATTTCCATCCACTGAATATATCTGAGGTAAAAGATAATTCAAGAGAGGATGTTGGCCGTGAAAGCTGTTCCTCATCATTCGGATCAAGGATGGATTGCCTACACATCGAACCGCAACGGAACGTTCGAGATTTGGTTGTTCCGACCGCAGAGCGGTCTTAATGTTCAACTCACCCAGGGACTTGGTGCGGAATTTTCCGTTCCCTATTGGTCTCCCGACAGCAGGAGAATCGCCTTCATCGGCGCTGGCAACGTGGTTTACGTGCTGGATACCGTTACTCTCGCCGTCGCCAGGATCGATCAAATCGAGCCCTACACGCTGCTGGACTGGTCCCCGGACAACCGATCTCTTGCGTATGTCAATAACGCTCGAATCGTCGTCTACGATACTTTCTCACATAGCAGCTATGCCATCACGGAGCCGGGTGCCAGCGATGTCCAGTGGTTCCCTTCGGGTACCGAGCTTCTGTTTGCGGCCCCGGATTCCTCCGGCAATACCCAGCTCTTCCGGATGCGGGCGAATGGCACTGACCGAAGACAAATCACGCAAAACACGGACGGACCTCTTCATGACGTTCGGATTTCCCCAGACGGAACCTTCGCGCTTTATACGTCCCCCGGCGCAAGCATCTCTATCATTTCGACGGTGGATTTGACCACCGGTACCATCTATAAGCTGGAAGGCGGACCGCTCGCCAAAAACTACTATCCGGCATGGTCCCATGACTCCCGGAGCATCGCCTACAGCGCTACGGCCTATCAGGAACCGAATTATTATTCTCTCATCCAAATCGACAGCCGTATCGGTCAAAATCAAAGGACGTTGGCAGTTTCCGACTGTTTCGCCACTCCCGTCGGCTGGTCGCCGGACGGTGAAAAAATCGCGTATTTATCGGGATGCGCAGGCGTGGGAAGCGCAAGTCAGCTCTGGATTGCCGATATCGGGGAGCAGAAACCGGTGAACGTCCTCAGCGGCGGCCGGATTACCGCCATACAGTGGTCTCCTCGCGTCAGAAGGCTTCCGGAAAACATCTTCACAAGCTTAGTGTATCGGGTATCTTTTCCGTATCCCGCAAACTGGCGTCGTGTAAGCGAAGAGAGGTACGAAGGGATCGACGGTTTTTTTCAGGTATCCGCAATTTCAGCGAGCGACCGGATCGCGGATGTATGCCGCTCCGAAGCTTTTCATCCATTGATGCCTTACGGTTCATCTCCCAGGATTGTCAGTACGATGATACAAAGTCAAGAGGCGTGCTTCATTTTCCCCTCAGCCGACCAGCCTGCAGAAATGAATAAACAGGCGGCACTTATCGTGAGATATCCCCGTCCCGTTCAAATGGGGGAAACGTCATACAATTATTTTATTCTGTGGGCAGACGTCAGCCACATCCGTCAAATTAGCGAGCGGTTGTCGTTCCTTTTAACCCGAGGGGCGTATAGATATTTACCGTTTAGCCGCCAAACGAGCCTTGGGTGCTGAGAGGCATTTCGAGCGTCCACCGACACTGAAGGGAACTTCTCCTGCTCTTCAACCGAATCCCATAATCAATGGAAGATGGAATTTGAAAGGTCGACTCAGTTTGCAGGTCTATACCATAAAAAACGGGCACTCCTAGTGAGTGCCCTTCAACATCTGGACATAACATCCATACCGTTATACCTCAAAATATCCGCCTGTTTGTAGAACTGAAGCGCTTCAAGCGCGCCGTCACCAACCGCCGTTACCCCTTGCTTGCGCCCGACGTCAATCCGTCGACAAGCAAACGCTGCAGGAAAATAAACAAAATAGTGATCGGCACCGCGATCAGGACCGCTCCGGCGGAAAACGCCGTAAAGTTCGTGTTTTGGTTCGAAGCGACCATATCGTATAGCCCGACCGCCAACGTCCAGTTTTCCTTCGTCCGCAGAACGAGCCGTGCAAAAATGTAATCCACCCAAGGGCCGACAAACTGCGTTAATGCCATATAGGTGATCATCGGTTTGGAAAGCGGCAAAATGATGCGCGTAAAAATCTTCCAGTTGCTCGCTCCATCGATTCTGGCAGCTTCATCCAGCGTGCGCGGGATCGTATCGAGAAAACCTTTGGCAATAAACGTCCCCCCGAGAGGAGCTCCGGCGGCATACACGACGATCAGCGCCAGATGCGTGTCCAGCAGATGCCACTCTTTTAACAAAAGGTAGATCGCGATCATGCTCATGAAGCCCGGGAACATCCCCAGGATAAGCACGGTCGATAACGCCGTCTTCCGCCAACGGAAACGGAACCGGGATACGGCATAACTGGTCAGCAGCGTCAATAATACGCCGATGATCATTGAGCACGTGGCAATTTTCAGCGTGTTCAAATACCACTGGCCGAACATGAAACTTTTCGAAGTAAACAGCTCGCGATAATGGTCCAGCGTAAAGGTTTCCGGAATCAGCGTCTTGCTGTACAGCGATTTCCCCGGCCGGAACGATCCCAAGACCACCCAAAGGGCAGGATAAACCGCGCATACGGACAGGATGACCAGAACAAGATAACTTAGTCCCAGCCGGAAACCTCTTCTCACTTTGCGTCCGCTCATTGGATCATATCCTCCTCTTTGAATGACTTGGTCCGCCGGTAATTGTAAATCGAGAACGAGGCGATAATCAGGAAAATGATGATGCCGACAGCGGATGCCATATTGTATTTATTCTGATCCAGCGTCAGTTTGTACAGCCAGGTCACGAGCAGGTCCGTCGCGCCGGCGTATTGATAATCCCCGACCACCGGATTGCCGTTCGTCAGCAGATAAATGGCGTTAAAGTTGTTGATGTTGCCCGCAAACTGCATGATCAGCGTCGGCGCCGTAGAGAACAGGATCATCGGCAGCGTGACGATTTTGAATTTTTGGTATCCGCTAGCCCCGTCAATTTCCGCCGCTTCATACATGTCCTTCGGAATGGTCGTCAGGATACCCATGATGAGAATCATGGATACCGGAATACCCACCCACATGTTGACGACGATAACGGTCACTTTGGCCCAGAACGGATCTGTAAGCCAAGGAAGACCGCTAAGGCCGAAGTAGCCAAGGTATTGGTTGATTGGGCCGAATTGGCCGTTAAACATGTTCCGCATGACAAGCAGCGAGATGAGCTGCGGAATCGCATATGGTATAACCAGGATCGTCCGCCACAGCCCTTTGAATTTGATGCCCTGCTGATTGATCAGAAGCGCCACCAGCAGGCCTCCCAAATAAGTGGTTAGCGTGGACAGAACCGCCCAGATAATCGTCCAGGTCAATACGCCAAAAAACGTATGGCTCCACGTTTTCAGCGCCAATAGGTCCTTAAACGTCTGAAAGCCGACCCAATCGACAAGTTTCGCCGGAGGCATATGGTTCGGCGACGAATAGTTCGTGAATGCCAGCATGATCATAAACAGAATCGGCATAATTGTAAAAAACAAAATGCCTATCGTCGGAAGGGCCAACAAGGATTGCGCAAATTTATAATCCAACACATACCGGACGGATTGTTTAAAATTGTTCGGCTTTTTGCCGTTTTCCCGGTTTTGCGCCGTTTTATAGGCATCCCGGATATTCATGATGTAGACGATAATAAACAGAACCAAGAATAAAAGGGTGATCAAGCTCTGGACCAGAAGGAAAATGGAGTGGTCTCCCTCGATCTTTTTGGATATATTCCGGGGTGTTTCCCCAAGAGTTACGATCCCCCATAACGCTCTACCCAAATTGCTGTTGAAATAAAAAACAGCCCATGCTTCAACAAGCAGGAACAAGATGCCTTTGATGAACTGGCGGTTATATATTTGTCCAAGTCCCATGCTTAAAATCGACAGTATCGTTGCCTTGCTGCGGTGCCTTTGCATCAGCCCTCTCCCCTCCCCGAATTATGCGAAAGCATCTGTTGACGCGTTCCGCGTGAAACCAGACCCCAAGCGGAGTTCCTCTAGCGACGCGAGAAAAATGCTCTTTTGACGAAAACAGCAAACATGACGATGTTTTAAGGAGAATCGCCCGCCGCTCGGTGAGCGGCGGGTCGATTCAACAGGATCTGCCAAGCTTCTGTTTTATTATTTGGTCGCGCCGTTGTTCAAATCTTTAATTTGCTGAGCCGCTTTATCCATCGCTGCTTTCGGATCCGCATTGTTGTCCCAAATTTCCGGCAGCGCCGCATTCACAGGACTCCATACGTTGCCCATTTCAGGAATGGAAGGCATCGGCTGCGAGTTTTTGGCTTGCTCTGCGAATGCCGAAATATACGGGTCGTTTTTGATTTGGTCGGATTCCAGCGCTTCCTTGTTCGTAGGGATGGAGCCGACTTTTTCGTTCAGCAGCAGCTGAGCGTCTTTGGTGGATGCGAACTCGGCGAACAATTGAGCCGCATTCGGGTATTTCGTAAACGAGTTGACGTACCATGCTTTAATACCGGAGAAGGAGATGGCTGTTTTGCCGCCGATCGTCGGAATCGGCGCGATGCCGAGGTTGTCGCCGAGCGCCTTTTTGTAGCCGCCAAGCTCCCAAGGTCCGTTGATGTCCATGGCCACGTCGCCGGAGTTAAACAAGCTGCGTTTGATGTCCGGGTTGATGTCCCCGCTCTTCACCGGCAAAATCGTTTTCAGCTCCTGGTACACTTTCAAGCTTTCCAGCGCGCCTTCGTTGTTGATGCCGATGTCGTCTTTGTCGGTGCCGTTTTTGCCGAAAATATATCCGCCGGTCGAGGCGATAAACGGATAGTTGAAGTACATGTTGCCCGTTTCCCACATGATGGCGTATTTTTTCTTGGCGTTATCCGTAAACGTTTTGCCGAAAGCGATGACATCTTCAAACGATTTAGGCGCTTCTTTCACGAGGGATTTGTTGTAATACAACGCGTAGGTTTCAGCCGCTCTCGGATATCCGAAAAGCGTGCCGTCGTAGGATACGCCTTGTACGGCTGCCTCGGTATTGTTTTTGGTGATTTCGTCCTTGAATGCTTCGTTTGGAAGCAGGAGGCCTGCTTCAACCGCTCTGCCCAAATTGTCATGCGGGAAAATAACGACGTCGGCGGCCAGCCCGGAAGGTCCGTCCTGGGACAGCTTCGTCACTTGGTCCGTTGGATTGACTTCTTCGATTTTGACCGGAATATTATATTTCGCCGTAAATTGCTTCGCGATTTCATCCGTAAACGTTCTTTCGTCTTTGCTCTCCCAAACGACCAGGGAAGCACCCTCTTCCGGTTGCAGCGCTTCCGCGCCAGCCTCGGTGTTGTTATTTTCGGCCGGAGCCGTCGATTCCGTATTGTTGTTGGACGGTGCCGGCTCCTCGGCCGTTTTGTTCGAGCTGCCGCAAGCCGTAATGGAAAACGCCATGGTCAGCGTCGCAGCCAAAGCCAAAAACTGTTTCATTTTCATTTCGCAATAACCCCTCTCCTGAAATTAATCTTTGTACGTCCCGATTTTAGCGCAAACGATTTCACAATCAGCAATAACGGTCCGCTTTTTATGTATGACAGACCATTTTTCATCGTCTCATTTCCAAGTAAGCGCTTTAATCATGGGTTTATCATACACGCCGTCTTTTGATTTGTAAAAACGTTTGCACAGCATATTTTCGGCTAAATTATCTCATTTACTGGTAAAAAGCCTCCTGTATCTCCGATTATCGCAGGTTTCCTTCGATTTACGGATGGATTTAATGCAAAATAACGGTGGAATAGGCTGGGAGCGAAACGATATTTTTGTTCATGGCGGCCGCATTGCTGCTGCTCTGAATGAGATCCTTGAAAGCCGACAGGCCGGCGGTTTCCAGCGATACTTCCTGCGGCTGGCCGGAAAGGTTATGCAGCACGAGCACCGTTTGCTCCGCGCTTTGGCGCTTGAACGAAACGATCGCCGGATTCCCGGTTTCGACGCTTGCCAGTTCCCCGTCGCGGAGGGCCGGCAGCTCGTTTCTCCAGCGGATCAGCGTCCGGTAAGCAGACAACAGGGAATCCTCCTGCTCCGTTTGGGTTTGAACATTGGCCTTCTCCCGGGTTTCGCCGCTGACGGCCGGTTTTTCCCAAAAGGTCTGGGCCTTGCTGTGCCCGTCCGCCGTCCATGCAAACGGTTCGCGGATATGCTCATCCGGCTTGGCGCCAAGCATGCCGATTTCTTCGCCGTAATAAATAAACGGGTTGCCCGGCAGCGTCAGCAAAAGCGCGGCGGCCATTCTGGCATGGTTTTCGTCGTTTCCGAGCTGGCTCATGACCCGGTCCTGATCGTGGTTCGACAAAAACACGGCGTCGACGAACCGGTTTCCGGACTTCTCCATGTAGAACCGGTGGGTGCGCTCGAGCGTAAAAGCCAAATTGTTGTCTTTCTCCTGCCGGACGGCGCTGAGGATGTTGTCCGCAAGGTTAAAATCGAACGCCGAATCGAAGGCCCGGTCCAAGTAGGGAGCGATGACGGCCGCGGATTGTTCCCATACCTCGCCCACCATGTATGCGTCAGGGTTGACGGCATTCATGGCGCTGCGGAACTCCTGCCACCATGCCGCGTTTTTGTCCGTGGTTGCCGTGCCGCGGTCGCTTTGCAGGTTTTCGTAAATATGCTTGGCGCCGTCCACCCGAAAGCCGTCCATGCCAAGCTTCAACCAAAACTGCCCGATGTCCTGGACCTCCTTGCGCACCTCCGGATTGTCGAAATTAAGATCGGGCATGCCTTCCCAAAAGGTGCCGAGATAATGCGAATCCCCGCGTTGAAACCACGGATTGCCGCTGCCCGCCGCGCTGGCGCCGGATGGAGCGATGCCCTGATCCTCCGCCCACACGTACCAGTCGCGGTGTTGGCTGTTTTTACTTTGGCTCGCCTCGATGAACCAGGGATGTTTCACGCTGGTGTGGTTCACGACCAGATCCATGATCACTTTGATCCCCCGCTTATGGGCTTCTTCGATCAGCTTTTTCATATCCTCCAGCGTTCCGTAATCGGGGTTGATGCTCCGGTAATCGGTAATGTCGTAGCCATGGTAGCTCGGAGACGGCTGCACCGGCATCAGCCAGATGCCCCCTACTCCCAAATCGTCATGGGTATCCGGATTGCCGTCGTTTAAATAGTCCAGCTTTTCCGTTAATCCCTTGAGATCCCCGATGCCGTCCCCGTTGGAATCCGCGAAAGACCGGACGAATACCTCGTAATAAACGGTCGACGGCTGCTCGCGAACCTGCGTTTTCGTTTCTCCTGCTCCCCCGGGCGCTTCCCCTTTCCTATCTGTCCCGGCGGATTCGCGCGGCCCTTCGACTGCCGCGTTCGGTTCCGACGGTTGGGCTTTTTGCGCCCCGGGACCTTCGCTGCCGCAGCCTGCCAGCAGCATGCCGGCCAATGCCGCAGCCGCCGCACCGCGCCCCCATCTTCCAATGGACGCCTGACTTGCCGTTTGCGCTCTATGCTTCATGTTCTCCTCCTTCGCAAAGTCATCAGACAATGTTAAGAAAACGGACGTTCAGGCAGCATGTCACGCTCTGCCGCACCACCATGGTTTGCCGCCCGTGCTTTCTTACTACGCAGGATACGCTGTCCGAAAACGCACGCGCAAGACATTTTTTTCTTCGCCGTTTTTCTTCCGGGCACCCCAAAACGACGCCAAAGCTTGGCCGATCCTTGACAGCCCGGCGCGATTGCAATATCGGAAATGGACCGATATCTGCCGGATTTTTCGCCGTTTCCGCGCCTTGTTCGGACAGACCCGGATGAACCGTATTTACAAGCGCACATGCTTTGGATTAAGATATCAAGTGAAAAAATAAGGTGAACATTTGAACAAAGGTTCCCGTCTATCCAGGAACGCAAACGGTTCCACAGGGAGGTCACCATGTCTGTAACGATAAAAGATGTCGCCAAAAAGGCGGGCGTTTCCCCCTCCACCGTGTCCCGTGTGCTGTCGAACAATACCAGAATCAGCCGGGAAACGTCCCAAAAGGTGCGGGACGTGATGGAGGAGCTCGGATACCACCCGAACATTATGGCCAAAAGCCTCGTGTCGAGAACAACCGAGAGCATTTGCGTCATTCTTCCCAAGCCTGCCGAGGAGCTGTTTCTGAATTTGTTCTTCATGGAGCTGATTCGCGGCATCGTCACCCAGGCCAACCGTTCGGGATATGACGTGCTGATCAGCTCCGGCGGAAGCGAACAGGAGGAGATCGAAGCCGTATCCCGGCTGCTCAAAGGCAAACGGGTCGACGGCGCGATTTTGCTGTATTCCCGAAGAGACGACCAGGTCGTCGAGTTTCTGAAAAAAAACCAGTTCCCGTTTGTCCTGATCGGGCGAAGCGAAAAATATCCGGACATCCTGTCCGTGGACAACGATAACGTGCAGGCAGCCTACGACGCTACCAAACATTTGATTTCGCTGGGGCATCGGCGGATCGGGTTTGTCAGCGGCCCGCCGAACCATATCGTTTCCCGCGACCGCCTGAAGGGCTACACGAACGCGCTGGAGGAATCCGGGCTCGAAATGCGCCGCGACTGGATCGTCGAAGGCGAATTTTTGCAGGAAAGCGGCTACCGCGCCATGTCCTTTTTCATGAATCTGCCCGAACGCCCGACGGCGCTGGTGGTGATGGACGATTTTGTTTCCCTGGGCGTCCTGCGCGGCCTTCATGAATTGGGCTACAAGGTTCCCGAAGATTTATGCATCGTCAGCTTCAACAATCTTTCGATCTCGGAACTCGCGTCGCCTCCGGTCAGCAGCATGGATATCGGCATATATAATCTCGGATACACCGCATCGCAAGCATTGATTCAGTCCATTCAACACGACGGGGAAAAAAATCTTCAAGAACGTTATATCATTCCCCACCGGCTGGTGATTCGGGAATCATCCGTCTACACGCCGCCGAAACAGAACTAACCGGACGAATGGCTGCCAATCGCGCTGGGCGATGGCCGGCCCGCCGGACAGATAAGAAGTCGTGACGCCCAATCGGGGCGTCCCCGCGGGATTCTCCCGCATAGATTTGGAACTTGGGGATGCAGCAGGCATGCCCTGCGCCAAAGCGGCATGTTCCCCCATGAAACGAGTACGAAATAAGCGGAGCATCAACGGTGCTTCTTTTATTTTCCGTTCGAGTTCAAACGTTTGCACAAACTTCGAGGAGGGACTTTCCATGACGCTTCATACTCCGATTCGCGCCTGCCTGTTCGATTTGGACGGCGTGTTGGTCGACACCGCAAAATATCACTATTTGGCCTGGAAGCGGCTTGCCGGAGAGCTTGGCTTCGAGTTTACCGAGCAGGACAATGAAAGGCTGAAAGGCGTAAGCCGGATGGCCTCGCTGGATATTTTGCTTTCCATCGGCGGCATCTCGCCCGATGACGACGCCCGCCTCGCGCTCGCCGAAAAAAAGGACGGCTGGTATGTGGATTACATTACCCGCATTGATGAATCCGAAATCCTTCCGGGCGCGCTGGACTTCCTGAAGGAGCTGAAAGCCGGCGGCATGCTAGTCGCGCTTGGCTCGGCCAGCAAAAACGCGATGACAATTCTGAACAATACGAAGCTGGCTCCTTATTTTGACGCCATCGTCGACGGGACCAAAACCGTCAGCGCCAAGCCCGATCCGGAGGTGTTTTTGCTTGGTGCCCGGGAACTAAGCGTCGATCCCGCCGCCTGCGTCGTGTTCGAGGATGCCGAGGCCGGCATCGAAGCCGCAATCCGCGCAGGCATGCGCAGCATCGGCGTCGGCTCCCCTGCGACGCTGGGCCGGGCCGATGCGGTCGTGTCGTCTTTGCGGGAAATGTCGCTGAACCGTCTTGCAGAAATCTTTCCATCCAGCTAATTTTCAACATATTTCCCTGGAAATTTTGGCTTGTGAAATTGGCTAAAAGCTTTTTGACCAGAAATTTGCACCCACCCATTTACCTCATAAAGGAGCCGATGATGATGAAACCGTATTTAAAGCTCGATCCATGGAATATCGTTGAAGAGGATTTTCAGCCGCATCTGCATGAAATATCCGAAAGCATTTTCAGCATTGGAAACGGATACATGGGGCAGCGCGCCAATTTCGAGGAGTCGTACAGCGGGCCTTCCCTTCAGGGCAGCTACATGGCCGGCGTTTATTATCCGGACAAAACCCGCGTGGGTTGGTGGAAAAACGGCTACCCGGAGTATTTTGCTAAAGTGCTGAACAGCACCAACTGGATCGGCATCGATATCGCCGTCGACGGACAGCCGCTCGATCTCGCATCCTGCAAGGTCACGGATTTCACCCGTGTGCTGAACATGAAGGAAGGCACGTTGTCGCGCGCGTTTACGGCCGAATTCGAAGGCGGCAAAAAAATCCGCGTCGATGCGATCCGTTTCGTCAGCATGGCCCGCCAAGAGATCGGTGCCATTCGTTACGCGGTTACGCCGCTGAATTTTGACGGCATCTTGACGGTCACCCCTTATCTGGACGGGGACGTGCAAAACCGGGACGCCAACTACGACGAAAAATTTTGGGTTGAAGTTGCGAAGGAATTCGGGGAACGCGATGCAGCGCTGACCGTCAAAACGAAAAAGCTCGATTTCCACCTGACCTCGGTCATGGCCTTTGAAATCGCCAAAAACGGCGAAGCCGTGAAGCTCGAAACCGAGCAGGTCGAGAAAGAGAAATACGTCGGCTTCCGCGCGCAAATCGAAGCGGCTGCAAATGAGCAGGTCGTCGTTTACAAATATGCGGCAAACGTCACCTCCCGCGACCATGGCCTGGGCCAGCTGATCGACGCCGGGCGTGCAGCTCTCCGCAGCGCGTTGGAAGCAGGTTTTGAAACGCTGTACCGGGAGCAGGTTCAGGCATGGGCCGATAAATGGCGGGACAGCGACATCGTGATCGAAGGAGACGTCGCGGCGCAGCAGGCGATCCGGTTTAACATTTTCCAGCTGAACCAGACGTACACCGGCGAAGACGACCGCCTGAACATCGGCCCCAAAGGGTTTACCGGCGAAAAATACGGCGGCAGTACCTATTGGGACACCGAAGCTTATTGCCTGCCGTTCTACTTGAGCACCGCCGACAGCTCCATCGCCCGCAACCTGCTCATATACCGCTACAAGCATTTGGAAAAAGCGAAGGAAAACGCACGCAAGCTCGGCTTCGCGAAAGGCGCCCTGTATCCGATGGTGACGATGAACGGCGAAGAATGCCATAACGAATGGGAAATCACCTTCGAGGAAATTCACCGGAACGGCGCGATCGCTTACGCCATTTACAATTACGTGAACTACACCGGGGATATCGACTACCTCGGCCAATACGGCCTGGAGGTGCTCGCCGAAATTTCGCGTTTCTGGGAGGAGCGCGTCAACTACGTCGCCGCGAAGGATCAATACATGATGCTTGGCGTGACGGGGCCGAACGAATACGAAAACAACGTCAACAACAACTGGTACACCAACCGGATCGCGGCCTGGACGCTGGAATATACGCTCGAAGTGCTCGATTATTTGCGGGAGAACGAGCCATCGCGTTATCGCGAGCTGATCGATAAGCTGGAATTGACCGAAGCGGAAACCTCGAAATGGAAGGACATCATCGCCAAAATGTATTATCCGTTCGATGACGAACGTCGAATATTCCTGCAGCAGGACGGCTTCCTCGACAAAGACCTGACGCCTGTCAAAGAGCTGGATCCGGTCCACCTGCCGCTGAACCAAAACTGGTCCTGGGACCGCATTTTGCGTTCGGCGTACATCAAGCAGGCCGATGTCTTGCAAGGGCTGTTCTTCCTGGGAGACCGCTACGACCTGGAAACGAAAAAACGGAACTTCGATTTCTACGAGCCGCTCACGGTGCACGAGTCCTCCCTCTCGCCTTGCGTTCACTCCATCATCGCGTGCGAGCTGGGCTACAGGGAAAAAGCGTACGAAATGTACCTGCGCACATCGCGCCTCGACCTTGACAATTACAACAACGACACCGAAGACGGCTGTCATATTACGAGCATGGCCGGCACCTGGATGTCCGTGGTTTACGGTTTCGGCGGCTTGAAGGTTCAAGACGGCGTTCTGCGCCTGAATCCGTTTAATCCGGGGCACTGGACGTCCTTCTCCTTTAAGGTCATGTTCCGCGGATCGCGCCTGAAAGTCACTGTCGGGGAGCACGACGTGATCGTGGCCAACGAGTCGGAAACGGCAGCCGAAGTTTGCGTTTATGGAAAAAAACATACGGTTCATGGCCTGAGCCATGTCCAAATCGGGCACGCTTTGCAAGGCTAGCTCATGGTTGCCTCCCGTCCATGTCACGTATTGCAGACCTAGGGGATTTGATTCATGTTCAATGATTGTTCTATCAACAAGGTGAACACTCCCTTGGATTTCACTGCGATGGCTTTCGCAGGATCTATTCCCTCAACGGAGTAAATCTCTGAACCAACTTCGTATTCGTTTGAAAAGGTTCCGTGATATTCTATGTTTTCGTCGGTCGCAAAGGATTCAACTTCGCCGATTTTCGGCCCGACTTTGTGCAGCTTTTCATCCGTTTCTTTATAAAATGCGTTGTTCCAGTTAACAAAATTAAAAGCCCATGATGTTAAAGCACGAACCCCTGCAGGCTTCTTATGATTGCAGCCGATCACCAATACCAACAACATCGACAAAAAAAGTAACGCATAATGGCTTCGCTTAACTATAAAGAACACCTCCTAAACGCAGTCACTTCAAATATATACCAATTTTGATGATCGGCAAAGACGTCGACGATCCCTGAACCATCCTTCTCCAAACGCCAAACAAGCCGGCAGCGTATCGCTGCCGGCTTGTTCATATGGCTCCTTGGCTTACGGGATGATGATTTGCTGCCCGATTTTCAGGCCGCGGACATTGGTGATGCCGTTTGCTTTGGCGATTTTCTCCCAGTCCACGCCGAACCGGAGTCCGATGCGGTACAGGTTGTCGCCTTTTTTGATGACGTATACTTTACCGTTTGCGGACGGCTTGTCTGTCTCCGGTTTAGGTGCAGGCTTCGTTTCAGGCTGCGACGGTTTCTCCGGAACCGTAGGAACCGGAGGCTGTTCCGGCTTTGTTGGTACGGTTGGAGTTTTCGCCGGAGGCGTCGTTGTGTCCGTCGATGGCGCAGGCCCGCTTACGGACAGATCAAGCGCATATTTCGCAAAGCCGTTGCCGCCGTCGCCGACATACGTCATGTTTTTGCTTTTCGCTACCAGATCTTTGGCGTCCGGAGACGACGTAAACGTGACGTTCAGCTTTTTGTCGACCTTAGCAAACGACCAGTTGTTGTCCGCGGAAGGATTGATCGTGCCGTTGTCGCGGATGTAATCGATAATGACCTGACGGTTTTCGTCCGGAGCCGCCATGATGATCCGTTTGCCGTCCGGATTCGCCAGCTTGGAAGACGAAGCGCGGTAGTTATTGGTCGCCACGACGAATTTTTGCTTCGGATCGATCGGTTTGCCGTTGAATTGCAGGTTTTTGATGCGGTTCGCGTTCGGGTTGACCACGTTGCCTTTCAGGTCGTATTTGTTCGGCTGCGTCACGTCGATTTGATAAGTCACGCCGTCGATGACGTCATAGTTGTACGTCGGGAAGTCGTTATTGATAAGCGGCTGCTCCGTCGTTTTCGAAGGATCGATTTGGTTGAACTGTCCCGCGGACCATTCAAGCCAGTTTTTCAATTCCTCGCCGTTGACGACGACGGCATGCACCGTATTCGGGTATACGTACAGGTCGGACACGTTTTTGATTGCGATCGTGCCGGCCGGAATGTTCGTGTAATACGAAGCGCCCGAACGTCCGCCCGCCTTAAACGGAGCGCCTGCGGACAGCACCGGAAGATTTTCGTATTCCGTGCCCTTCAGGTTCTTTTCCACGTACCATTTTTGCGCGTTGGTTACGATTTGGATGGACGGATCGTCCTGCACGAGCGCAAAATAGCTGTTGATCGGCGCCGTGGTTTTGCCTACCGGACCGCGAACGTATTCGATCGTGGCGTCATGCTCGGTTTTTACCGCATCGACGATTTTCGGGTCGGCGTCGACCAGCGCCTTTTTGTTGGTTACGTCGTACACGGCGCGGGTTTCGGTTTTGGAATCGACGACCTTCCATTTGCCGTCCACCTTTTCAAGGTCCAAATCGATGATGCCGAGATGGTCCCCCCAATATCCCGGTTCGACGGAAGGAACGCCGTTGATGGTGCCTTTTTCGAGGTCTACCCCTTTTTTGCCCTTGAATTCGGCGCTCGGGAAGGTTTTATGCGCATGCCCGAACATGATCGCGTCGATGCCTTCGACCTGGCTCAAATAAAGCACGGAGTTTTCCATCAATTCCGTTTGCGGAATCTCCTCGAAGCCGGAGTGCGGAACCGCGACGACGATGTCGGCGCCTTCTTTTTTCATTTGCGGCACGAACTTTTTGGCGGTCTGGATGATGTCCTTGGCGATGACTTTGCCGACCAAATTGGCGCTGTCCCACTGCATGATTTGCGGCGGGGCAAAAGCAATCACGCCGACTTTGACGGTCTGCTCCTGGCCGTTTTCGTCAATCACTTTTTTGTTCAGGATGGTATAAGGGGTAAAATAGTTCACGTCATTGCTTTCGTCCTGATCCCCGTCGTCCTTGTAAATGTTGGCGTTGACGATCGGGAAGTCGGCTCCTTGTTCGGCCAGCTTCAAAAAATCGAGCCCGTAGTTGAATTCATGGTTCCCTACGCCGCCCGCGTCATAGTCCATCAAGTCCATGGCTTTATACACGGGATGAATTTGGCCCGGCTTGAGCGGGTTTACTTTCGCTACGTAATCGCCCAGCGGATTGCCCTGCAGCAGGTCGCCGTTGTCGAACAGCAGGCTGTTCTTGGCTTCCTTGCGCGCAGCGTTGATCAGGCTGGCCGTTTTGGCGAATCCGTATTCGTCCGTCGGCTTGTCCGCATAGTAGTCATAGTTGACCATGTTGACATGCAAATCGGATGTTTCCATCAAACGGAGTTTGACCTTCGGGTTCGCCGTGCTTCCGTCGGCATAGGCCGCAAACGGGAGCGCCAGCACATTGAATGCCACGGCGGCGGCTGTAATGGTTTTTGCTACTTTTTTACGGGACTTCGACATGTTACCCCTCCTTGAAAATATGTACCTGATAAGTACATTGCATGGACCTTTTGTAACCGTTTTCTAAAGTGACCAGCGGTTAAATATGTTTTAGATCCACTAGTAGTTTAAATCCATTTCCAGCCAAAATAAAGACAAATGCATCCAAATGGCCAAAAATAATACCCGGGACCCTGTCCCGAGTATTATGGAAGATGTGACATACGTTTATATAGTCCTAAAATCCCGCAAAAAGCCCTGTTTTTACTCGATCCATTCATGTCTTTCGCCGTTTTCCGACACATGGATCATGCGGATCGGCTTGATTTTCAAAACAACGTAGTCCGGGTCCTCGGGTCCGGTGAAGCTGGCTTTGAATTCGGGTTTCCAGAAGTGCTCGCGAAGCTCCCCGTCATTCGTGATGCTGCAGGTTCCTTCGATTTCCGCCCAGCCTTCGGCGCTCCCGTTTTCATACCCGAACAGCAGGGAAACATGCGGGTTTTCCTCCAGCTCCTCCACTTTATGCGTCTTCCGGTCCGTAATGAGATAAATGCTGAGGCCCCTGTTGTACAGCATCATGTACCGCTGCTTGGGCTTGTTTCCCTCCACGGTGGCAAACGCGCAATATTCATGGTGGTCCAAAATTTTGACGATGTTTTGCTCCATGACGATCCGGGTTTCCATGTACAATGCTTCTCCTTCCGAATAAAACGGTGAACTGCTGTAAAGGTAGTGTGCCCGCTTCGGAACGGGATGAATCATTCAGAAGGATTTTTCAATATTTAGCTGCCTTTTGGAAGCCGTTTTCGAGTATGATAAACATATATGCTCATCGGGAATGACGGTCAAAATCCGGAAGAAGCAAATATCACCTTTAAAAGGAGTCACCATGAAACGATTGATATGGATCGGATGTCTATCTTACTTTTTGATCGGGCTGGCCCATGTGGTGCTTGGCTCGGTGCTCCCCGTGCTGCTTGAACATTACGGCCGCGAATACAGCCAAGGGGGCACGCTCATTTTTACCCAGTTTGCCGGTTTTCTGGCAGGCGTCCTCGCCTCCCCGCTTCTCAACCGGCGGTTCGGCAAAAGGGGCGGGCTGCTGATCGCCATTTCCCTGCTTTGCGCAGCCGAGCTTGCGTACCTGCTGCTGCCGCCGTGGGGATGGTTGTACCCGATCGCGGTATGCGCCGGATTTGGGTTCGGCATGATCGAAGCGGTCATCGGGACGATCATCATCGCGGCGATCAAGGAAAAAACGGCGGTTGCCATGAGCCGGCTCGAAGTCTTATTCGGAGTCGGTGCGATGGTGATGCCGCTGATTGCCAGCGGATTCATCTCCCAAGGCTGGTGGCGTTTTTCCTTCCTCGTCATTTCCTTGTTTGCTCTGGCGACGCTGCTGCTGTGGGCCAAAAGCTCGTTTGGGGAAATCGACGCGGAGCTCCGTGCCAAGAAGCCGGCAGCAAACGTCGGCGGTTCGGACATCAGCAAGGCTGCACGCCAAAAACGTTTTCCGTATCAGGGAAAATCCTGGGGAATCCTGGCGCTGTTTATGGTCTTTTTCTTTCTTTATGTCGGCACGGAAATGAGTTTAGCCAACTTCATGCCTGCCATTCTCATTGAGAAAATCGGCATGAAGGAAGCCGGCGCGGCGCTTAGCGTCACCTGCTTCTGGATCGCGATGTCCGTCGGGCGGATTTTCGCGGGGACCGTCGCCGAGCGGATCCATTACCGCGTTTATGTTTTTTACAGCTGCGCCGCCACGCTGGTGCTGCTCGCCGTATTTCCTTTTACCGCCGCGGTCTGGTCCGCGTTTGCCGTCATCCTGCTGCTTGGGTTGTTTATGTCCGGCATCTTTTCGATCGCCCTTGTCTTTGCGAGCAAGCTGCTGGCAGGAACCGAAGAATCGACGCCAAGCATCCTGATCGCCTCGGGCGGCGTCGGGGGAGCGGTGCTGCCCCTGATCATCGGCTGGTGCATGGACC
Organism: Paenibacillus sp. YAE3; assembly: GCF_057546105.1. Taxonomy (NCBI): domain Bacteria; kingdom Bacillati; phylum Bacillota; class Bacilli; order Caryophanales; family Paenibacillaceae; genus Paenibacillus; species Paenibacillus sp. YAE3. Next base: position 373,443 of record NZ_BAAIYF010000001.1, read on the forward strand.
ATCTGGAGGTGAACCAAACCTCGTGGATGCTCGCTTTGTTTACGCTTTTTATGGTCGCGCTCAGCTTCGCGGCATATGTTTTGCAGCGCAGGCAGCTCCAAGCCGCCGAACGACGGCAGGAAATCGCGCAGGAGGCTTGCAGCAACTGAAGCAATCGACGGGCAACCGGCGTTTATTTCAATTTCGAAATGCCGCCGCTGATCAGGTTCACCTTGATATCGATCTTCCCGATGCTGTCCGAATCCAGATCGATTTCCCCCTTGGCGCTTAATCGATGCCAGGCATCGGGCATATTCCGGCGGAGTATGCCCGATAGCCCATAGGCGTCGACGTCCATTTCCAAGGCTTTTAAGTAGGTTCTCATCACCTGTTGCTTCACTTCCCTCGCAGCTTCCATTTCCAGTTCCCTCTTGTTCAGTCTGGCGTTCAGCTGCGGAATCGTGGCCTGCATGGACACGCTAATGTCGAAAACGGGCTTGCCCTGCCTCAGCTTCGGACGGATCGAGGGCTTGATTTTGTTCATGACCAACATGGCCTGTACTTTTTTCTCCTGCTTGACCGCAAGCGGGGTTCTTCTCGTTTTCTTTTCCAGCCACCTCAGGCCCAGGATATTCTCCGACACGAGGCATCCCCGGAATTTCTGGTTATTCAAAAAACAGACCCCGGTCATGCTGACGTTGGGCGAAGGTTTTCCGTCTTCCGTCCATCCCGGCATGATTTCGACGTACGGCAGCAGAACCGTCTCGCCCTTCTCTTTCCATTTCCATATAAACTTGTAAAGGTACAGCGGGGCGATGACCGAGCTCTGTTCATAGATCCGCATCGGGCTGTTAAGCTGGGAGTATACGACCGACAGCTCGTTGATGGATTTCGTATTGAGCACCTCTTCCAACGGATCCCGGGTGGCCATCGTCCAGACGGTATACCGGAATTCGTAATAACGGTCCCATACCTCCAGCACCTGATCCACGATGCCATGCTTCAAGGCAGCCTCGCTGAAAACGATCGACTTTACGTTGCTCCACGAGATCCTTTGCGGGCTGGAAGCGTACAAATTAAAAATCGCCTCATCGAACGAAGCCCCTCCCGCTTTTCCGACGGAGGTCTTCTGCTGCTGCATCTGTCCCGACTCCTTTTTGGCGATGCCGCTGAAATTAACCATTTGGATGTAAACGACAACCTGGTTTTCAACGTAATCGACCCCGATCGTATTAACGTAAATCATGTGTTCGATTTCCCTTGCTCCCCAGCAGCCCGTAAGCGGAACGATCAAGAGCGCCGCGGCAAGGAGGCAGCGAACCCAACGCACGTTTTTCATCCCTTTTTCCCCGCCTTGCTGGTGAACTCGCCTTTTCCCCATGGCATCCGAAACAGGATTTTATACATCTCCCTGAATCTCGGAGGACTTACCGGAGACAAATAGAACGTGCCGAAAGAGCGCAGGTTGACCATGAACAGGACCAAAGCCAGCAGGCAGAACAGCGTGCCGAACAACCCCAACAGCCCGCTGATCAGAAGCACGAGAATGCGAAACAGACTGACGATGTTGACCAGGGACTGGTTCACCAAAGTAAACGTCGCAAGCACCGATATGGCGATGACGACGATCGTCCCCGGGCCCGCAATCCCTGCGCTGATGGCAGCTTGGCCGATGATCAGCCCGCCCACGACCGATAAGGTCTGTCCAAACGCGGAAGGTAGCCTCATGCCTGCTTCGCGGAAAATCTCGAACAACAGCAGCATCACCATCGCCTCCAGAGGAGCCGGGAGCGGCACGCCCTGCCTGGAATTCACCAAGGTCGCCAGCAGCGTAAAAGGGATTTGGTCCTGATGGTACGTCGTCAGCGCAATCCAAAACCCCGGCAGGAACAGGGAAAGCAGCACGCCGCAAATCCGCAAAAAACGCGTAAAAGCAACCACGACATTGACGAGATGCGCGTCCTCCGAGGAGTTGAGCAGAAAGTTGAAGCTCGCCGGGGCGATGAGCACCGTCGGAGCGCCGCTCATGACGATCGCAAATTTCCCGTGAAGCAGCGCGTTGACGGCATAGTCCGGCCTTCCCGTATAAGTCATCAGCGGAAAAAGCGAGAAGCCCGTCAATATCTCTTCGAGTTGGCTGTTGCTCACAAGGCCTTTGACGTTCACGCGGGAAAGTTTCGTTCGGATCTCCTGCAGGACATGCTCCTGGATCGTCTCCTTATGGTACAGAAGATGAACTTTCGTCGACGTTTCGGAACCGATCGTAAACTCCTCGACGGCAAGGAGATGGGTCTTCAGCCGTCTTCGGATCAAAGCGATATTGGTGTACGAGTCCTCGATAAAACCGTCCCTCGGCCCCCTCGTCGAAACCTCCGTGTTCGGCTCCTCCGGCTGCCGTTTGGGCGCATTGGTCATAATCATCGAGTAGCAGCTGTTCGACGGCGCGAAGATCAGCAGAAGGTCTCCCGCGAGCACGGTCTCTTTCATTGCCGCCTCCCTTTGGTCCTCGGGGATCGGGTCCATGGGGAACGGAATTTTGCGCGGCCAATCCATCTCGTCCGACAGCAGGATCTGCTCCGGTATATTCATCAGTTCGGGCACGACCCATTGCTCCACTCTTGCCGTATCGGACAATCCCTGGCAGTAAATCAGCTGAACCGAATAACCCGGTACCGATAACGGAATCGTTTTTCTTCGGATATCCGAGCTTGATCCAAACAGCTCCGTAACGATGCCTTCGATGGCCTGGGCTTCCTTTCGTTCACGGCTTTTCACGATATTCTCCCCCTTCGCCGGGCCAAGCCGATCAGCCCCGTGATGATCACCGAAAAAGCCACTATTCCCCACACCGATACGGGAAGCACATAGACGGACAGGGCCTTCATAAAATACCGGTCGCTGAAAGGAACGGCCATGATGATCAGGATCGCGATAAAAATCCCCCCCAGCACCCACGCTTTCTCTTTTTTGCCCTTCACCCGAAAAACGTCGAGAATGAGGAACAAAGCGAGCGAAATTCTCAAAAATGCGCCGCAGAACCATTGGTAGACGCTAAAAAAGTCCAGATGCTCGACGTATCGGCCAATGTTCAGGAGCCTCCATTGCTCGTAAGCAGGAAACCGGAGCTTGCCCGCTTCGTCCGCCCCGAATTCGACGATGGCGCCCATGACGGGCCCCAGAGTAAGTCCTAAAAAAAGCAAAACCGTGACGGCCAAGGAAACATAGGTTATGCGCGTTCGGATATGATGCTGCAAAAAGAAGATCATGATGACTTCGGCAAAGCCGGCCCCCGCATAAAGCGTCCCCTTCCACACGGGCCCCATGCCAAGTTCAAGCATCGGCTTCAGCAAGGAGTAGTCCTTGTGGGGCATATTAAACGACATGACAAAAAAGCCAAGCACAATCACCATCGGCAGCAATAAACTCGCGGTATTGGCAACGGATTGAATGCCCAAAAAAGCGTTTAAAGCCGAGATCAGAAGGAACAGAAACGAAAAGATCATAATGGGCGTTTCGGGAGAGAAGGTCAGATGAATCCAATATACGGTATCCCGGGTCGTTACCGCGCAAATGGCAAACAGGTACAAACCAATGAAAACGGCCAAAACGCGGCCCACGATCGGATGATAGGCTTTGGCCAACCAATCGAACAGATGGCGTTTATTGAGTTTCGCCATGCCCGCATAAAGAAATGCCGCCCATACGAGCGTGAGTCCGCATGCCAGCAGCACCGAAATCCAGGCGTCCCGTTTTGCCGCGTCAAGCAAAATAGGAATGATGATGACATGATTCAGCAGGCCGGTGCTCAGCATCAAAATCATGACCGTTTGAATGAACGAAATGCTTGTTTTGATTTTCCTCAGCCCCCTGTAAAAACCAGACTCCTTTCATCCTTATAGTGGCATTTCTACGGGCATTTATACGCTGGCTTGTCCAGCCGCGCGGCCGAAAGCGTTGAATTATTCCGAGCTTAGGACTATAATACCAATGTAATAACCCGTTAACTTCATAAGAATCCGGGGTGCTGGAATCGGCCGGCTGAGATTGTATCCCTCCAAGATACTGACCCTTAAACCTGATCTGGGTAATGCCAGCGTAGGAAAAGCCATCGTCATGGCGTTCGCCATGTCATCCTTGCGCCTTAAGCGTCCCGCATCCGGGGCGCTTTTTTTGTTGAATGATCGGACCTTCCGGCGAAAATAAAGACGGCCGCGGTCCCGTGATTCGCCTCCAGATATGGAAACGCGATTCTTTTGCAAAATGAAGGGGATTAAATGGACAAGGGAGAGAGAAACGCAATGAAAACGAAAAAAATCGGACTGTTTTTGCTGGCATTCCTGCTTGTGCTGGTTACGGCCGCTTGCGGAAGCAAAAACGCCCAAACGACGGGCCAAGGAACGCCTTCCGGGGAAACCTCCTCGGCCGGCGGCGGCGAGCCCAAAAAGCTGAAGGATGTCAAAGTCGTGCTGGACTGGACGCCGAACACGAACCATACGGGACTCTACGTCGCCAAAGAAAAGGGGTACTACCAAGAAGAAGGCCTGAACGTCGACATCGTGCAGCCGGGAGCCGGCGGCGCGGAGGCGATGGTGGCATCGGGCAAGGTGCCGTTTGGCGTGAGCGTGCAGGAAAACGTCACCCAAGCGCGCACGCAAGGCGTTCCGCTCGTGTCGATCGCGGCGGTGATCCAGCATAACACTTCCGGTTTTGCCGCGCCCGTGGACCGGAACATCAAACGGCCGAAGGATTTTGAAGGCAAAACGTACGGCGGCTGGGGCTCCCCGGTGGAAAAAGCCGTGATCGATTCGATCATGGACATCGACAAGGCCGACGTCAGCAAGCTGAAAATCGTCAACATGGGCGAAGCGGATTATTTTACGGCGGTGAAACGCGACATCGATTTCGCCTGGATTTTCTACGGCTGGACCGGCATCGAAGCCGAGCTCCGCAAGGAGCCGCTCGATATGCTGTACGTCAAAGACTTCTCCGACAAGCTGGATTATTACACGCCGGTCCTCGTCACCAATGAAAAGCAGATCAAGGAAGATCCGGAGCTGGTCAAAGCGTTTATGCGCGCTACCTCCAAAGGTTATCAATTCGCGATTGAGCATCCCGAGGATGCAGCCAACATCTTGATCAAAGCCGTGCCCGAGCTCGACAAGGATCTCGTCATGGCCAGCCAGAAGTGGCTCAGCCCGAAATACCAGGACGACGCCAAGCGCTGGGGCGAGCAGAAGGAACAGGTATGGAAAGGATATTCGGATTGGATGTACGAGCATAAGCTGCTCGACAAGCCGCTGGACGTCGAAAACGCGTTTACGAACGACTTTTTGCCGCAGCAATAGGTAAGGATCGCTGTACCAAGCGAACCCGCTGCGTGATTTAAAGCAATCATCAAATTTTAAAAGGACGTGATTGATATGGCTCATACCCTGCTCAGCATACAGGTCATTCCAAAAACGCCGAACAACGAGGATTCCTACGATTACGTCGACCGCGCCATCGAAGTGATCCAAAAGTCTGGCGTCAAATACGAGGTGCACCCGCTTGAAACGACGATGGAAGGCGAACTCGAGGAATTGCTCGACGTCGTGCGCCGCATGCATGAAGCTCTTGTGGAGGCGGGCAGCCCAAGCATCATTTCCCAGATCAAAATCGCCCATCGTCCCGGCGGCATCAGCATGGAGCGGCTTACGGAGAAATACCGTCCATGAGACGTTGGTGGAATAGCGTATGGCCGCCCTTTGTGGCGGTCCTCTTCTTTTTGGTCGCATGGGAACTGAGCACCTCGCTGTTTCATATCGAAAAATGGATCCTCCCCTCCCCGGTGGATATCGCCAAGGAAACCGCAGTTGGGGCCGGGGATCTGTGGGGCCATGTCGGGGCCACGGTGAGGCTGACGCTCGAAGGATTTATCATCGGAACGGCGGTCGGGCTGATCATCGCGCTGATCCTGCACCTGATCCCGTTTCTCAAGTCGGCCTTGTACCCGCTGCTCATTTTGAGCCAAAACATTCCGACCATCGCGCTTGCCCCGCTCCTGATGATCTGGTTCGGCTTCGGGCTGCTGCCCAAGCTGATCGTCATTACCCTGGTCTGCTTTTTCCCCGTTGCCGTCGCCACGATGGGCGGACTGAAGCAGACCGACCGGGTCATGCTGAATTACATGCGGATGATCGGCGCGAACAAGCGGCAAATTTTCGCCAAACTGGAGCTGCCGCACGCGCTGCCCGCGATCTTTTCGGGCGTCAAAATCGCGGCGACGTACAGCGTGATGGGAGCGGTCATCGCGGAGTGGATCGGTGCCGACAAGGGGATCGGATACTATATGATGCTGCAAAAATCGGGCTACCGCACCGATCGCATGTTTGTCGCCATCATGATCATCGTGGCGCTAAGCCTGCTCCTGTTCGGCATCATCGCCCTGCTTGAAAAATGGCTTGTACGGTGGAAACCGAAACAGGAAAACTGATACCGGAAAAGAAAGGAGCTGCTAAACCTATGTCAACGCTGGAACAAAAGCCGGCTGCCCTGGAAACCGGCGATCATCAAACCGTTCCCGCCCTCGAAGCGGCCGGCATCAGCAAAACCTTCCGGTCCAAGCGAAGCCGGCTGCAGGTGCTGGACGACGTAACGCTGACCGTGGGCAAAGGCGAATTCGTCTCCATCCTCGGACCGTCCGGCAGCGGCAAAAGCACGCTGTTCCATATCATCGGCGGCCTCGTCAAACCGGATGCGGGCAGCATACGCATGAACGGCGCGGACGTAACCGGCCAGCAGGGACATATCAGCTACATGCCGCAGCAGCCGGCCTTGTTCCCATGGCGGACGATCGAAGACAACGTTCTGCTGTCCCAGGAGGTCCAAGGGAAGGTTGACCGGGAAGCCCGCGAAAATGCCCGCCGATGGCTCGGTAAGGTCGGGCTTGGCGGATTCGAGAAAAACCATCCGCATACGCTGTCCGGCGGCATGCAGCAGCGGGCCGCTTTCCTGCGCGCCCTGCTCAGCCCGCAGGAGCTGATGTGCCTCGACGAGCCGTTCAGCGCGCTCGATGCCCTGACCCGCAGCGACATGCAGCGCTGGCTGCTCGATATTTGGGAGGAGAGCCGCCGCTCGGTGCTCTTTATTACGCATAATATCGAAGAGGCGCTGCTGCTATCCAGCCGTATTTACGTGTTTTCGAGCCGTCCCGCCTCGGTGCTTCACGAGATCGACGTGCCGTTCCAACGCCCGCGCCGCGAGGACATCATCGAGCATCCCGATTTCATCCGGCTCAGACGCGAGCTGTCCGGCTGGCTGCGCGAAGAGCAGCTGAAAATGCAAGGAGCCACTTAAGATTCGGCCGCATAAAAAACGGCCCGTGCTTGCCGTTCCGGAAGGAACCCATGCACGGGCCGTTTTGTATAGATCCCCGATGATGTTCTTGATCTCCGATCATGTTCGAATCGTTTTACAAGCCGAATATTTTCATCCAAATCAGGGGAACGTTGTATACGAGGTGAAACGATGAAATCCCAACTACGATCGGCCGTGCTGCTCTTGTCCGTTTTCCTGTCTTCTTGCCCCGCCGCTGCCGCCGCGGAGGAGCTTCAGCCGAAAGAGCCGAAGCTGCAGCTGTACCAAGACATGATGCTGGAGCTGCTTCTTCCCGAAATCCAAAACGCCGTAAACGATTATTACCAAAACCTGCTGACGGCGAATCCGCTCGTTTACCCCTACGAAATCGAAATCCTTCAGGCCACACGGGTCAACGGCGGTCCGGGAGACCGGGGCTTTCACTTCTCCGTCACGCTTGAGGTCTCCCCTGTTCTAGGACCGCATATCGGCGTCGGGAAAGACCGGATGACGATTGAAATTTCTCCGCTGTTCCCCGACAAAGTCAAGCTGGCGGCTTTCCGCCATCTGCAAACCTACGAGCTGCCTCCGAATTATCAGCATATGCTGAAGGTCGGCGCGGAAAATCGCTGATACCGGAAAAACGCACCTTTTCGGGAGCCCTCGAAGCCTATTTGTTATAATCATGTTCATACAATGAATAATTCGCATGATGAACGACGAATAAGGAGGGATTTTACCCGTGAATTTTGCTCCTGAACCGAATTCGAATCCTCAGTTTGCAGCCCGCCCGGCCGACAGCGTTCAAGCCGAACCTTCCCGGGACGAAAAGGCGGCTCCGCTGATCGACGCCCACATCCATCTGGATGCTTACGACCATGCCCAGCAGCGGGACATCCTATCCGGCTTGCCGGCTGCCGGCATCGCAGGCGTCATTACCGTTTCCATGCACCTGGAATCCGCACGCAGCAATCTGCGGCTCGCCCGGCAATACCCTTCCCTGGTCTATCCGGCCTTCGGATACCACCCGGAACAGCCCGTCCCGGCGCCAAGCGACGTGGACGAGCTGCTGGCCTGGATGCGGAGGCATGCCGATGACATGGTCGCCGTCGGCGAAGTCGGTCTACCGTATTATACGCGCAAGGAAGCCGAAGAAGCCGGCCGGCCGTTCGACGGCAAACCTTACGAGGAGCTGCTGGAACGGTTTATCGCCTTCGCCAAGGAACATGACAAGCCGGTCGTGCTTCATGCGGTATACGAGGATGCCGACGTCGCCTGCCGCCTGCTTGAACGGTACGGCGTGAAGCGGGCCCATTTCCATTGGTTCAAAGGTTCGCCCGCTACGGTGCGGCGTATGGCAGAAAACGGCTACTACGTTTCTTTCACGCCGGATATCGCCTATGAGCCGGAAATCCGCGAACTCGCCCGCGTCTATCCTCCCGGTCAGGTCATGTCCGAAACCGACGGCCCGTGGCCGTTTGAAGGTCCGTTCGACGGGCAGATGACCCATCCGCGGATGACCGCCGCGGTAGCGGAAGAATGGAGCCGGATCCAAGGCTTTTCCCTGCAAGAATCCCGGCAGCGCTTATATTCGAACGCAAGGCGTTTTTACGGAATTTAACCGGGCCGCGCGCCAGGCGGCTTATTTCTTCATGAATCCTTTCTCATCCAGAAACGGCTTCATGTGCAGGCGAATCGGCTCGCCCAATCGGTCGGCCATCACTTGCGACCAAGTCGCATCCCTTTTGCCGCCGGTCCGCTCCTTCAGGTATGCGGCCATCGTCACGTCATATTCCCGGACCGGGGCCACGCTTTGTTCCTTGGAATAGCCGTTATAGTGCAGCACGGACGGCAGCGGCAGTCGCGGGCGTTGTCCCGGCTCCTGGTCGGGAACGCCGACGCACATGCCGAACACCGGGTATACCAACTCAGGCAGACCGAGCAGCTCGGACAGTTCGGCAATCCGGTTGCGAACGCCCCCGATGTAAACGATGCCCAGGCCGAGCGATTCCGCCGCAATGGCCGCGTTTTGGGCCGCCAGCGCGGCGTCCACCGTCGCGACGATAAAGTTTTCAGTGGTATCCTCATGCGACTCCCGGCCCTGCAGCGGCTCTGCCGTCACCTGCTTCAGCCGGTACAAATCGGCGCACCAGACGAGAAATACCGGGCATTGCTCCACGTAAGCCTGGTTCCCCGCCAGCTCCGCCAATCTTTTTTTGAGTTCCGGGTCCGTCGCCGCAATGACGGTGTACGCCTGCACATTGCTAGAGGTGGAAGCCATTTGGGCCGCGGAAACGATGGTTCGGAGCTGCTCCTCGGTGACCGGCTGGTCCTTGAATTTTCGGATCGAGCGATGATTCATCAATAAAGATATCGTATCGTTCATGTTGAATAATCTCCTCCTGATCGTATCTGTACGGTTCATCTTCTATGATAATCCCCTCGTACCCTCGTCTCAATGCTGCGGAAGCCTTGCCTTTTGCGCCAATTTGATCCTTCGTTTTATTTTACGGGCATCACTTGCCCTTTCGTCATCGCGACGAGCTCGCCCGGCGTCAGCTGAAACACGGCTTTCGGATGCCCGGCCGCAGCCCATATCGTCCGGAATTGCAGCAAATCCTCGTCGATGATGGTGATCATCTTTTCCCGGTGCCCGACCGGGGCGACCCCGCCGATGACAAAACCCGTCCGCTCGCGCACGAAATCGGCATCGGCTTTGCCTAATGTATCGTGTACATAATCCGCGATTCGCTTTTCGTTGACGCGGTTCGCTCCGCTTGCGACAACCAGCAGCAGCTGACCAGAGCTTTGCAGGCGGAAAATGATCGATTTCGCGATTTGCGCCGCCTCGCACCCGATCGCCTCGGCCGCCTCCTGGGCGGTTCTGGCGCTATCCGGCAGCCAAACGACGGTATGGCCGTACCCCATTTCGGACAGCAGGGCTTGCACCTGCTGCACCCCTTCATGAATTTCGCCCATGTCTGTTCCTCCTTGTTTCATATGTTCCTCAATGATTTTTACTTGGCGGCCGGCGCCGACCCGGAAGCGTCCAGCAGCACGGCATTGATGCCGTTCAGGAACGCCAGCGCGCTTGCTTTGATGATGTCCGTGTCCATGGCGCGTCCGGAGTAGATTTTGCCCTGGTATTCGACCCGGATGTTGACGCGGCCTACGGCTTCTTTGCCTCGGGACAGGCTGTTGATTTTGTAGTCCTTCAGCTGCACGTCCAGCCCGACGAGCGATTTGATCACGCTGTACAAAGCATCGATCGGGCCGTCGCCCACCGCGCTGTCTTTGTATATTTCGGAGCCTTTTTTCAATTTGACGGTAGCCGTTGGATACAAGTCGTTGGTGACGACCTGGAACGATTCCAGCTCATACAAATGGCCGCTTGCGCTTTCGTCCAACATACGGTGATTGGTCACCAGGTAAAAGACGTCGTGGTCGTACACTTCTTTTTTGGCGTCCGCCAGCGCGAGGAACTTGCCGAACAGCAATTCGAAATCCTCCGCGTTGCTGACGTCGAAACCCATTTTCTCCACCGCGTTTTTGAAGGCATGGCGGCCCGAGCGGGCGGTCAAAATCAGTTCCATGCTTTCCCCGCCGACCTCTTCCGGGGTCATGATTTCGTACACTTGGCGGTCTTTCAGCAGTCCGTCCTGATGGATGCCGGAGGAATGGGCAAAAGCATTTTCGCCCGTGATGGCCTTGTTGACCTGCACGTCCAGCCCCGTCAAATGGGTCAGCAATCTGGACGTTTTGAGCAGCTCGGTCGTTTGGATGTTGGTCTTGCAGCCGTAATAGTTTTCTCTGACCTTCAGGCCCATGACCACTTCCTCCAGCGAGGTATTGCCCGCCCGTTCGCCCAGGCCGTTGATCGTCACCTCGATTTTGTCGGCGCCGTTATGGATCGCGCTCAGCGTATTGGCCGTGGCCAGCCCCAGGTCGTTATGGCAGTGGACGCTCAGGATGACCTTGTCGTTCAAGTTTTTCAGCCGCTCGTTGATTTTGCGGATCAGCTCGCCGAACTCCTCCGGCACGGCGTACCCGACCGTATCGGGCACGTTGATGATGGTTGCGCCGGCTTTGACGACGGCCTCGATCGTTTGCCACAAATATTCGAAGTCCGACCTGGAAGCGTCCTCGGTGGAGTACTGCACTTCAGGCAGCAGCGTTTTGGCATATTTGACCGCGTCGACGCCCATCTGCATGACGGCTTCCTTCGAACGGTTGAATTTTTTGTCCACATGGATGTTCGAGGTGCCGAGCACGATATGGATGAACGGGTGCTGCGCAAGCTTGATGCTTTCATATACGGCATCGATGTCGTTTTTCACCGCGCGCGCCAGCGACGTAATCGATACCCTGTCGCCGACCGTGCGCACAATCTCCTGGACAGCTTGAAAATCGCCGGCGGAAGACGCAGGGAACCCCGCCTCGATGATGTCGACGTTCAGCCGCTTCAGCTGCTGGGCAAACTCGATCTTTTGCTGCACGTTCAGTTTTGCGCCGGGCACCTGCTCCCCGTCGCGCAGCGTCGTGTCCAAAACGATAATGTTACGGTTCATTGTTCATTCCTCCCAAAGGTTATTTGATATATAGTGAAGGATTATTGGTTAAACCCGGACTTTAACCAACAAAAAAACCCCGTCTCTGTATAGAGACGAGGTTGAACCCGCGGTACCACTCTAATTCATTCCATAACGAAATGATCTCTTTCGATGGCCATCACCATCTATCCCTGTAACGGGGGAAGCCGTCTAACCCTACATTGTCGGGCAGCTGTTCATAGACGAGTTCAAAGTGATCGACGCTGCCGTTTCGCACCAACCAACGGCTCTCTGAAAGGTCATTTCACCTCTACTATTTCTAATCCCTACATTTGGTTTTATAAATTATTGGCTATTATAGGGCATGAAACTTTTCGTTGTCAACCTCTTCCATCGGATATTTACGGATTCGCCCGCTGCAGGCGCAGCGCGTTAAGGACGACCGATACGGAGCTGAAAGCCATGGCCGCTCCCGCCAGCCACGGCTCGAGAAAACCTGCAGCCGCGATCGGGATGCCGATCGTGTTGTAGGCGAGTGCCCAGAACATGTTCTGTTTGATGTTCCCCATCGTCCGGCGGCTCATCAAGATGGCGTCGGCGATGCCGTTCAGGTCCCCGCGCATCAGCGTGACGTCCGCCGCCTCCATCGCGACGTCCGTTCCGGTGCCGATCGCCATGCCGATATCGGCCGTGGCAAGCGCGGGCGCGTCATTGATGCCGTCGCCGACCATGGCGACGCGTTTGCCCGCCTGCTGCAGCTTTTTGACCTCATCGGCTTTGGCTTCCGGCAGCACCTCGGCCAGCACGCGGCGGATCCCCGCCTGGTCGGCGATCGCTTTGGCCGTACGCTCGTTATCGCCGGTAACCATGATGACTTCGATGCCCAATTGATGCAGACGGGATACCGCCTCGCGGGAGGTGTCTTTGATCGTATCCGCCACGGCGACCATCCCTGCGTATTTGCCGTCCACGGCGACAAGCATCGCCGTTTTGCCTTCATCCTCAAGCAGCCTCATCGGATGTATGGCCGGGTCGATACGGATGCCCCGCTCTTCCATCAGCTTGCGGGTGCCCACAAGCACGGGCCGCCCGTCCACTCGGGCGGAAACGCCGTATCCCGGCAAATTTTCGAAGTCCTTCGCTTCCGGCAGCGGCAGCGCCTTGCTCCGCTCGAGCGCTCCGGCCACGATGGCTTCGGCAAGCGGATGCTCGGACTTGCGCTCGACGGCCGCCGCCGTCCGGAGCAGCGATTGCTGCGTCATAAGCGGCGCCGGGATGACGTCGGTCAGCATCGGCTTGCCGCTGGTGACCGTCCCCGTTTTATCCAGCACGACGACTTCGATCCCCTGGGCCGCTTCCAGATGCTCCCCGCCCTTGAACAGGATGCCGAGCTCGGCGGACCGGCCTGAGCCGGCCATGATCGATGTCGGCGTCGCCAGTCCAAGCGCGCACGGGCAGGCAATGACCAGCACGGCGATCGCTTTTTCGAGCGCGGCCGGGAACTGTCCGGGAAGAATGTAGAAATACCAAACCAGAAACGCGGCGATGGCGATCGTGACGACAATCGGGACGAAAATGCCCGAGATAACGTCGGCGATCCGCTGGATCGGCGCCTTCGAGCCCTGGGCTTCTTCCACGACCTTGATAATCCGGGCCAAGGCCGTATCGCCGCCGACCTTGGCGGCCTGGATGCGCAGCATGCCGTTCTTGTTCATCGTGGCGCCGACGACGGCATCGCCCTCGCGTTTGGCGACAGGAAGGCTTTCCCCCGTCAGCATCGATTCGTCGACCGAGGACACGCCCTGAAGCACCCATCCGTCTACCGGTATTTTTTCGCCCGGCCTCACGATGACCGTATCCCCGGTCTTCACCTCATCGATCGGAATGCTCGTCTCGCGCCCGTCGCGGAGCACAAGCGCGCTTTTTGCCTGCAGCCCCATGAGGCTCTTAATGGCTTCGGAAGAGCGGCCTTTGGCCAAGGCTTCGAACCATTTGCCTACCAGAATCAGCGTAATCAGAACGCTGCTTGTTTCGTAATACAGCTCCGCCGGATGGTGCATGTCCGATCCGAGGGAGCGGATAGTCAAGAACAAGCTGTAAAAGTAGGCCGAAGACGTTCCGAGCGCCACCAGCACGTCCATATTGGCGCTTCCGCTCCGCAGCGATTTATAGGCGCCCGCATAAAACTGCCCGCCGATCAGGAATTGGACCGGCGTGGCCAGCGCCAGCTGAAACCATGGATTTAGAAACGGCGAAGGCACCGGAATCCAAGACGTCATGGGGAAGTGCTGGGTCATCGCCCACAAGAGCGGCAGGGAAAGAATGGCCGCCATCATCCATTTGAAGCGTTTATGGCCAATCTCCTGCCGGCGGAGCTCGGCGCTGTCCTTCGCTTCCCGTTTCGGCACGGCTTTATAGCCGAGCTGCTCCACTTTTTTCTCCATGTCTTTTACGGTGACCATGCCTGCCGCATATTCCACGCGGGCCGTCTCCAGCGCCAGGTTTACGTTTACCCGCGTAACCCCGGGCATTCGGCCGAGCCCCTTTTCGATCCGGGCCGCGCAAGCGGCGCACGTCATCCCGGAAATATCGAAATCCATCGTCTCCTTCATCATCCCGTAGCCGAGCGATCCGATCTTTTCCTCCATTTTTCCCAGATCCGTATGTTTCGGGTCGTAGGAGACGGTCGCCTGCTCCAAAGCCAAGTTGACATGGGCCCGCACGACGCCCTCCATCCGGCCGAGGCCCTTTTCGATCCGGGCCGCGCAGGCGGCGCACGTCATCCCGGTAATTAGCAGCGTCGCTTGCCTTTCGTGCTCCCGGTTCCCCGTATTCCGTTCCATAGTCCCGGCTCCTTTCCGCAAGTCATACCCTGTTGGCGTATTATATGCAGGACGGCTCATTCTCAGAAGGACAAACCTTGGCGCCGGCGCAAAATAAAAAACAAAAAGGCGGCGGCCGACCTGTCAAAAGGTCAGCCGCCGCCAGAAACTCCACGCCGAAAATCTTAAACTACATCGTAGCCTTGCTCTTCGATGGCTTCCTTGATTTTCTCGAGGCTTAATTTATTTTCGTCAAAATCCACCGTTACTTTGTTGTCGGCCAAATCGACTTTGCCTGTTGCGCCGATTTCCTTCATGGCGCCTTCGATCGCATTGACGCAATGGCTGCAGGACATTCCTTGAACATTCAAAGTTACGCTTTTCATGGTATATTTCCTCCTCGGATTTTGGTTCATCCCGGCAGCGGGATGTCATTTCATTAACTTCTTGACGGTGACGAGCAGTTCGTCGATGACTTCGTATTCCCCGGATTCAATCCGTTCGACCACGCAGCTTCTCATGTGGCCTTCCAGCAGCAGTTTGCCGACCCCGTTGAGAGCGGCCTGGATCGCAGCGATCTGATTCAGGACGTCGTCGCAATAGGTGTCCTTTTCGATCAGGCCCTTGACGCCGCGAATCTGTCCTTCGATGCGGTTCAGGCGGGTGATGAGATTATTTTTCGTTTGACTCGAATGGTGGCTGTGCCGCTCGCTGCAGCCTTCCGAACAGGCATCGCTCCGAAGCCCGGCATCGTTTCCGGCCGGATCTTTCTCCTTAAGTTCAGTCTGGGCAATCATCTCACTCCACCTCCTTTATATCGAAGCCTTCGAGATCATTATACTATACCCCCTCTAGGTATGCAAGCGGCATTCATCGGCATCGCCGCATCCGATTTCCCCTGGCCCGGTTTTCGTTTTTTTGCCAACCCGCTGCATGGAATGCGAAACAATATTTGCGAACTAAAAACGATTCCCTTATATTGATTTAACAAGCAATGTTGTTTTGATAGGATTTGCTTCATGCTTCAACTTTCAGAACAATCTGATTGAACAGGGGAAATATCCATGGTAAAAAAATACCCGATCATGCGATCCTGGTTTACGGCAAACATGAATGCCCTTTTGTTCTGCGTCCTCGGCACCTTCCTGTTTGGGCTGCAAATCAGCCGTCTTTCTTGGGATTTTGCGTCCGGACAGTGGGCGGTGCCGGCGTCGATGTTCGCGGCGTCTCTTGTCCTATATTTTTATACTTTTCAGATTCCCCCGGAAGGCAACAAACAGTCGATGGATTCGGCGGTGTACCTTGCCTGCCTCTTTATTTACGGGACGCCGGCGGCGCTTGCCCTCCTTTTCCTGAGCTCGCTTCTGTTCGCCCTTGTCGAGCGGAAGGTGTCGGGATGGAAGCATTTTACCAATTTCTCCATTTACGCGATCATGATCAGCGCGGCCGGCGCCGTTTTCGGCGGGCTTGGAGGCCGGCTGGGACAATTGGAAAACCGGCATTTACTATCTTATGTAGGCGCCCTGATTATATACTTCGCCGTCAATGTCCTCTGCATCGGAATCTATTATTATCTCACTGACCGGAGCCGGATCGGCGCCACCGTCAGGGGGCTGCTGCAGGAGTCGGCGCTTGTGTACACGTGCATCCTGATTCTGTCGCTCGTTCTTACCATTCTGATCGAAAACAACGGGGTGACCGGGCTCGTATTGTTCCTCGGCATCAGCATTTTTTTGTCCCACCTCTTCAAAAAGCTGTTCGATATGTATTTGCAGCTTCAGGAACGGGCGATCCGG
Source organism: Paenibacillus sp. YAE3 (assembly GCF_057546105.1). Taxonomy (NCBI): domain Bacteria; kingdom Bacillati; phylum Bacillota; class Bacilli; order Caryophanales; family Paenibacillaceae; genus Paenibacillus; species Paenibacillus sp. YAE3. The sequence continues at coordinate 389,925 of NZ_BAAIYF010000001.1, forward strand.
GATCAGCGCACGGGGCTGTTCAATCACAGCTATTTCGAAAGCCTTCTCGAGGACGAAATCCGGCAGGCCCGGTCCGAGGGCTCCCCCCTTTCCCTGGTCATGATCGATATCGACGATTTCAAACGGTATAACGACCATTTCGGCCATTTGGAAGGAGATAAGCTGCTGGGGCTGCTCGGGTCCATCTTGAAAGAGGAAGCCGAGCAGGCGAACATCACCGCTTCCCGGTACGGCGGAGAGGAATTTACGCTGCTGATGCCCGGGTTTACCGAACAGGAGGCGCTTGTGTTCGTGGACCGGCTGCGCAAAAAGGTCAACGATACGCCCTTTGCCGGAGTAGAAATTTTGCCGCATGCATGCCTTTCCTTCTCGGCGGGCATTTCCGGTTACCATATCGACATCCACGACAAATCCATGCTTGTCCTGCAGGCGGATCAGGCGCTGTACGACGCCAAAAAGCAGGGCAAAAATGTCGCGTACATCTACGGCAGCTCCGTCCCGCTCGAGCAAGAAATCGAAATCGCGCAGGATGTGCGGGACATCGAGCAGCTGCTGAATCTCTTTTTGTATAAAGACATCAATACGTTTAAACATTCCAAGCGGGTATTCCGCTATGCCATGGACATGAGCCTGCTATTGAAGCTCGATCCGAGTGCCCGCAGGCAGTTCGTGCTCGGCGCCCTGATCCACGACATCGGCAAATTGGAAATTCCATGGGAAATTTTGAACAAAAAAGGCAAGCTGACTCCCGAAGAATGGGCCGCGGTCCGGAAACACGTCAACTGGGGCAAGGAAATGGCGATCACAAGCGACAAATTCAAGGATCTCGCGCCGTATATCGAGCTGCATCATGAACGGTTTGACGGTACCGGGTATCCCCACGGCTATAAAGGGGCCGAAATCCCGCTATTATGCCGGATGCTGACCATCATCGATTCCTTCGACGCGATGACCTCGGAACGGCCTTACCAGCCGACCAAATCCGTCCAGGAAGCCGTGGAGGAACTTCGCCGCTGTTCGGGGACCCAGTTCGATCCCGAGCTTGCCGGACTGTTCATCGGATACATTGAAGAAAAAGGCGTGGGCGTCTGGGACACAAACGGAGAAGAGCACCCAACCTTGGGTTAATACAATGAACAAAAAGGCTGTTCCCTGAACCCGGCCCCCCATCGTAGTTTTGTTCTCGTCTACATGGGGTGCGGTTCTGGGGAACAGCCTTATTCTGATCTTATGAACATCCAAAATGATTCCGGTTCCTGCACACGTTGCCTAAGTCTTATTTGCTGCCGTTCATTTCATGCGAAGTCTGATGAAGCTCCTTGATCATTTGCTGCAGAAACAAGCTCTGCTGCCGGCTGATTCCGTGCTGGTTATCCCGGATAAGCAGTTGTTGAATGTGTTTCTTCAGCATCTCGCTGCGACGCTCCAATACGGCCTGGCTCATGTCATCACTCCTGATAAATGATTTCCCCTGCTCGGGAAGTTTTTCTTATTTATTCATTATAAAGCGATGTGAAAAATATTGAAAACGTTCAGAAAAAACCAGAAACTTCCCTGAGACAGCTGAGCCCGCGGGAGCCCGCCATAAACGGTGCCAGCCGGAAAGATGCTCCGATTTCCTCCCTTATCCCCCGTTAGAGAGCCGATGCGCCTTCATGTACCGGAAGCGATGCCCCTCTTCCTTCCAGATGAAGGGCATCGCCGGCTTGGACGTTCACAAAAAATCCCTGAGCTTGATCCGGTTGGAAACCGCAGCGCTTCCCTTCCACCAAATGCTTCGTTTTCCTGCACTTTTCGGAATTTTGCCACATGCCCGTCTTTCCCCGCTGCGCCGCGGGTTTGAGGCATTTTCGGTTTCGGGCGGAAGTTTGTCCGTGGTCCTTATAGCCCACACGGGTCATTTCCTTCCGGAAAGTCCGGCTATACAATGATTTCTGGGCTAAAGGAAACGTGACGGAAGGGGCGAACCTTTGTCCTTCATTGCCGTTCAGGCGTATATTTCATCACATTTTGCAAAATCCTCTTCCCAAAGAACAACAATCCGGTGGTTTGCAAACAGGCTTTCCACACCAACGCCTTTTTGCAAATCCCCAGATCGAAGGTGATCCATTGAACACAAAAACGCGGCTGCTTTCCGGTTTGATGACGGTGATCCTTGCCGTCCTGCTGCTGTATCCCGGAACGGTTTCGGCCCATGCGTATATCGTCAAATCGTCTCCGGCCGAAAACGAGGCGCTCCAAAAGCCTCCGGCCAAAATTGACATTTATTTCAACGAACCGCTGCAAAAGGCTTTCCACGCAATCAAAGTGACGGACTCCGCCGGCAAGACGGTCAACGCGAGCGAAAGCCGTTTCCCCGAAGGGGAAAACTCGGCGCTCGAGGCCGACCTGCAGCCGAATCTTCCCAACGGCATTTATGCCGTGCAGTGGAAAGCGGTATCCGCCGACGGGCACCCCATCGAAGGAACCTATTCGTTCCGGATCGGTGAAGGCGGCAGCGGTGCGGCCGGGTCCGAAACGGTCGTGTCCGCCGGTTGGCCCGGCGCCGACCTGATCGCCATTCGCTGGCTTATTTACATCAGCCTGGCCTTCCTTGCAGGCGTTTATTTCTACCAGCTGTACCTGCTTCCGGCCGGTGCGGGAATCCGTCCGCCGTGGTCGCGCCGGAGCTTGTGGCTAATGTGGATCAGCATCGCCGTGTTCGCCGCAAGCTTCCTGATCAGTCTGCCGCTGCAAACGGGGATCGATGCCGGCGTCGGCTGGAGCGGCGTTGCGGCCGACCCGTCCCTGCTGCTCAAAATGCTGCGGATTACGAGCTTCGGCGAAGTCTGGCTGGTGCAGCTGCTGCTGCTGGCGATTCTTATCGGTCTCGCCTACGCCCTGCCGAAAATCAAGGACAAGGACAATGCCTACATCGCGGGTACGGTCGCCTTTTTGCTCGTGATGGTCCTGCTGCTGGCCAAAGCTTTTATCGGCCATCCGGCCGCCTCTTCGCAAAAAGCGCTCGGCATCGCGATGGACTTCCTTCATTTAGGCGCCGCTTCCCTGTGGCTCGGCAGTCTGCTGGCCTTCGGGGCGCTGCTGCCGAAAGAAGCGGCCCTGCCGTCCGGAGCCGAGGAACGAAAACAGGGATATTTTGCCGTCATCCGGAGATTCAGCTTATGGGGCACGGTCTTCGTGGTCCTGATTCTGATCAGCGGAGTATATGCCAGCCTGCAAAACGTGCCGACGTGGTATTCGCTTTTCCACACGGCGTACGGAAAGATCCTATACGGCAAAAGCGCCCTGCTTCTCGTCATGGTCGGCTGCGCCGCCATGAACTGGCTGCGCGGCAAAGAAGGCAAACAATCCTTGGGGGCGGGCGTGTGGTTTGAACTTACGGCAGGCGTATTGGCCCTGGTACTGGCGGCGGCCCTGACCAACATGCCTACGGCGGCTTCTTCGCCCGGCCCGGTCGACGTGCAGCAGACGCTGGAAAACAAAGCGGTCGTCGCGCTGAAAATCACTCCGAACGTAACAGGCACGAACGAATTCGAGGTGCAAATCAAAGACGGTCAAGGGCAGCCCGTGACGGCGATTCAGCAGGTGAAGCTCACGCTGACGCATCTTGACATGGACATGGGCAAATACGAAATCGTGATGCCGGGCGGCAAGCCGGAAGGCTTCAAAGCTAGCAATCTGATCACGATGGCCGGTAAATGGAACGTCCATGTGCACGTCCTGACCGACAAGCTCGAGTCCTGGGACACCGATATCGTCATTCATGTCGGTAATCATTAAGGCCATGAAATGAAAATGTTGAAACAAATCCAAAATGCAAATAAGGAGAGAAACGATGATGAAACTGTTTAAACGTCTTCCGTTTATTGCGACCGCCGCGGCGGGTTTCCTGCTCTTTTCGGGGATCGCCAGCGCGCATGTCACCGTCAAGCCCGCCGTTTCCCAGCCCGATGCCTGGGAAACCTATACGATCAAAATTCCGTCCGAAAAAGAAATCCCGACGACCAAAGTCACCTTGAAAGTGCCGGAAGGCGTCGAACTGATGAACTATCAGCCGGTTCCGGACTGGAAAGTCGCCACCGAAAAGGACGGCTCCGGCAAAATCAGCAGCATCACCTGGGAAGCGACCGGCGCAGGCATTCAAGCCGGCGAATTCCAGCAGTTCAATTTCGTGGCCCATAATCCCGGCAAAGAAACGGAAGTCGCCTGGGATGCGTTCCAGTATTACAAAGACGGAAGCATCGTGGAATGGAGCGGCGACGAAGGCTCCGAATCCCCGCATTCGATCACGAAAATCACGACCGCTGCCGGTCAGGCCGCTGCACCGGCCGATCACGGCCACAATGCCGCGGCCGGAGGACAGCAAGACCAGACGCAAGGGAACGCAGGCAGCGCGGAAAACGCCGCTAAGGCTCCCGCCGCCTCCGACAACTCGTCCTCCAGTGGCGTACAAACCGCTACGCTGGTCGTCTCGATTGCCGCGCTCGTGTTGTCCATCATTTCTCTTGTTGCCGCACTAGCCAAGAAAAAACGGTAGCTATAAGATCCTGAAAGCCCGTGCCTAGGATAGGCTCGGGCTTTTTCGTGTTCACCAGAAGCGGACATGCAGGTTGCAATATTTAGCATGATGCCCGTAGCCCGGCCATATATTGTAAAGATGTATGGCGTCCAATTTGGAAGCCGGGCGCAACCATTTACGAAGGGAGGTCATCGATATGATCGAGTTTCGCAAGGTCGACAAAGCTTACGGCAGCTTTCAGGTTCTGCAAAATATCAATCTGCGGATCGAAGAAGGCGAGGTTGTCGTCATCATCGGTCCCTCCGGCTCCGGCAAAAGCACGCTGCTCCGCTGCATCAATCGCTTGGAAACGATATCCTCCGGCGAGCTCGTTGTGGCCGGCACGCCGCTGCACGATAAAAAAATCGACATTAACCGGTTCCGCCGCGACATCGGCATCGTATTCCAGCATTTTAACCTGTATCCCCATAAAAAAGTGATCGACAATATCACGCTCGCTCCCATGAAGGTGCTCGGCTTAAGCAAGGCGGAGGCGGAGGAAAGAGCCCTTGCGTATTTGAAGCGGGTCGGCATCGCCGACAAGGCCGAAAGTTATCCTTCCCAGCTCTCCGGGGGCCAGCAGCAGCGGGTAGCGATTGCCAGAGGGCTCGCCATGAAGCCGAAAATCATGCTGTTCGACGAACCCACCTCCGCCCTCGATCCGGAAATGATCGGCGAAGTGCTGGACGTCATGCGGGATCTGGCCCATGAGGGCATGACGATGGTCATCGTCACGCATGAGATGGGATTTGCCCGGGAAGCCGCGGACCGGATCGTATTCATGGACAACGGCCAAATCCTCGAAGAAGCAACGGCCGCCGATTTTTTCCGGGAGCCGCGCGAGGAGCGGGCCAGACTGTTCCTCAGCCGCCTGATCCGGCATTGATTGATGATTGATCACTGCGGCTTACATATGCTTCGGGAACACGCAAAAAGAAAGGGGTAAAAACGAATGAAAAAAAGATCTTATGTCAGCCTGCTGCTGATCCTGCTTGCCGCCTGCCTGGCGCTTGCCGGCTGCGGCGGCGGGAAAAAGAACGCCGAGGGAGGCACCCTGGCGGCCATCAAGGAGCGCGGCAAGGTCATCGCCGGCGTGAAATACGACACGAAGCTGTTCGGGCTGAAGGACCCGGCTACGGGCAAGGTCGAAGGTTTCGATATCGACATCGCCAAAGCGCTCGCCAAAAAGATCCTCGGCGACGAAAACAAGGTGGAGCTGAAGGAGGTTACCTCCAAAACCCGGATTCCGCTGCTGCAAAACGGCGATATCGACCTGATCATCGCGACGATGACCATCACGGAAGACCGCAAGAAGCAGGTCGACTTCAGCGATGTCTATTTTAAGGCGGGCCAATCCCTTCTTGTCAAAAAGGGCAGCCCCATCAAAGGCCTGGAGGATTTGAAAAAAGGAACCAAAGTGTTGGCCGTAAAAGGTTCGACTTCGGCGAAAAACATCCGCGAAAAAGCGCCGGACGCCACGGTGCTGGAATTCGAAAACTACCAGGATGCGTTCACCGCGCTGAAAGCCGGCCAAGGGGACGCCCTGACGACCGACAACGCCATTTTGCTCGGCATGCAGAAGCAGGATCCAAATTATGAGCTGGTCGGAGGCAACTTCACCGACGAGCCTTACGGCATCGCCATCAAAAAAGGGGACTCGGAATTCGTCGGCGTCGTCAACGACCTGTTGAAGGAAATGAAAGAAAGCGGCGAATACGACAAGTTATACGAGCAATGGATGGGCGTGAAGCCGGAGTAAGGGAAAGTTGCGGCATCCATCGGAGGCTTCAGCCTCCCCCCGTCCTCCTTCGGGCTTATCTTTAGGGAAAGGAGAGTTTAAGCATGGAGGGAAAGTTCGACATCCACATCCTTTTTGACCATTGGGACCGGTTTTCCGCAGGTTTTTTGCATACGATCGGTTCCAGCGCCCTTGCCCTTGTCGGCAGCTTCATTCTCGGGACGATCATCGCCGTCATGCGCATCGCGCCGCTGAAGCCGCTGAACTGGATCGGTACCGCTTACGTCGAATTCATCCGCAATATCCCCCTGTTGCTCGTCGTATTCGTCTTTTTCCTCGGGCTGCCGACGCTTGGCGTGCCGCTGGACGGTTTTACGTCCGGCACCCTCGGCCTGATGGTATATACCGCATCCTTCATCGCCGAGGCCATCCGCGCAGGGATCCAGTCCGTGCCATCCGGCCAGAGCGAAGCGGCCCGGGCAACGGGGCTTTCCTATATGCAGACGATGGTGCATATCATCCTGCCGCAAGCGATCAAAATCGTGCTGCCTTCAATCAGCAATCAGTTTATTAACCTGGTGAAAAACTCGTCCATTCTCGCCGTCGTCTCCGGCTTCGATTTGATGTATTATGCCGACCTGATCAATGCCGACACCTTCCTGCCGTTAACCGTCTACACGATCGTGGCTTTATTTTACCTTATCCTGACCCTGCCGTTGAGCATGGCGGTGCATTACATGGAACGGAGGTTCCGCGCCGCGGACCGTTAGACCGGGGAAACGCATCACTTTTGCGAAAGGAGGCTTAAAGCATGGATTTTGCGGGAGCGTACTCCTGGCCGAACCTTTCCTTCATTTTGCAGGGATTCGGCGTCACCCTTCTCGTGGCTGCCCTTTCGATCGCGTTCAGCTTCGTGCTTGGTACGCTGCTCGGCGCCATTCGTTATGCCCGCATTCCGATCCTGTATCGTGTTTTAGCCGTCATCATCGATCTGATCCGCAATTTGCCTTTGCTGCTGATCATCTATTTCATCTATATCGTTCTTCCGTTAGTCGGGGTCAAGCTCCCGCTGTTGTGGGCGGCCGTCTCCGCCCTGACCATTTTCGAAGGCGCGATGATCTCCGAAATCGTCCGCGGCGGCCTCAACTCTGTGGACCGCGGTCAGATCGAAGCCGCCCGTTCCTCCGGGCTCGGCTACATGCAGACGATGCGCTACATCATTCTCCCGCTCGCGCTGCGCCGCATGGTGCCGCCGATCGTCAGCCAGTTCATCTCCCTGCTCAAGGATACCTCGCTTTGCGTCATTATTTTGCTTCCGGAAATGATGCATAACATCCAGATCTTGCAAGGGCACAGCCCGAACTATGTCATCCCGTCCCTGCTTTTGGCCGCCGTATTGTATTTTGCCGTCAACTATACCCTATCCATCATTGCCCGGCGGCTCGAAGCCAAAACCGCATAACCCGTCCGGACGTTTCTGGCTCCCTTTAACCGGACTCTCCGCCCGGATGACAAATCGGAAAGAGGCAGCCCGTTTGCTTACAAAGGGGTTGCCCTTTTTTTGCATGGCGTCTTCTCGGCCTCCAAAAAAGGAAATCGAACCGCAAAAGACGAATGGATATATCCTGATCCCGATTCCGAAGGAGGAAATCATGATACATTTCCAAAGCTGTTTAGAAAAATACGCCGAGCTGGCCGTCAAAATCGCGGTGAACATTCAGCCGGGCCAATCGCTGTGGATCAGCGCGCCGATCCATCAGCCCGAATTCGTTCGTCTGGTGACGGAGCAGGCCTATAAAGCCGGTGCCAAACTCGTCCATATCGAATGGCAGGATGAGATCAGCACGCAGATCAAATACCGCCTCGCGCCGGACGAAGCTTTTGAAACCTATCCGGCATGGAGAGCGCAAGCGGTGCAGCAGTTCGGCGAGGAAGGCGGGGCCTTTTTGTTTCTCGAATCCAGCAACCCGGAACTGCTAAAAGGCATCGATCCGAAACGGATTGCAGCCAGTTCCAAAGTCGCCGGAGCAGCGCTGGCCAAATGGAGGGCGGACATGTCCGCCAGCAGATTCACGTGGTCGATCATCGGCGTGCCGTCCGAAGGCTGGGCGAAGCTCGTATTCCCGGACCTCGACAAGGAAGCGGCGATCCAAGCGCTGTGGGAGGCCATTTTCAAGGCGTCCCGCGCCGACCGGGAGCAGCCGGTACAGGCTTGGCATGAGCATAACGAAACCCTTCATGACAAAAGGGCGTACCTCAACCGCAAACAATACAAAAAGCTGCATTATCGCGCCCCGGGCACCGACCTGACGGTCGAGCTTCCGGATCATCATATTTGGAACGGCGGCACCGCGGTCAACGCGCAGAACAACCCGTTTAACCCGAACGTGCCAACCGAAGAGGTGTTTACGTCGCCGCGCAAGGAAGGAACCCGCGGCGTCGTCCGCAGCACCAAACCGCTCAGCTATCAGGGCAACCTGATCGAAAATTTCAGCCTGACGTTCGAAAACGGCAAAGTCGTCGATTTTTCCGCGGAAACGGGTTATGAATCGTTACAAACGATGCTCAGCATCGACGAAGCCGCCCGTTATTTGGGCGAAGTGGCGCTGGTGCCGCATCGCTCCCCGATTTCCGAGTCGGATTTGATTTTTTTCAACACGTTGTACGACGAAAATGCCTCCAACCACCTGGCTCTGGGCGATGCATTCCCGACCTGCGTGGAAGGCGGATTGGCAATGTCCCGCGAAGAGCTGGACCAAGCCGGGCTGAACCACAGCCTGATTCACGTCGACTTCATGATCGGCTCGGCGGACATGGACATTGACGGCATTACCGCCGACGGCGCCATCGAGCCGGTGTTCCGGAACGGTAATTGGGCATTTTAGTTTGAATCGATCATCATCAAAAAAAGCAGGAGCTCCGATCGTTTCGTCGGTCGGGCTCCTAACCCCCCTTGACATCCAAGGACTGGAATTATATGATATAAGCAAAAATGTTAGTTGTCGCTAACTAACGCAGCAGCGAGGTGATACCGTCTGAGTACCAAAACCGAAAACACGGCCGACCGAATATTGGCAGCCACCGTCGAACTCATGTCCGAAAAAGGCTATAAAGCCGTTACGATCAAGGAAATTGCCGCCGCCGCATCCGTCAGCGAGATGACCGTTTTTCGGACGTTTGGCTCTAAGAAGGCGATTTTGGAAGCTATTTTGGAGCATTACATGTTCTCCACCCCGATCGAGCAGATCATTAAGCAGAACATCACGTATGAGCTCGATGCCGATTTATTGATGATCAGCAAACTGTACCATGACGTACTAAAAAGAGATAAAAAAATCTATTTGATTTCCGTCATGGAACGAAAAACGATGCCTCAAATCCATCGGGGTGTGCACAACAATGCTGTGAGGTTCCTAAGCATCGTCGCCGAATATCTCAAAACCATGCAGGAAAAGGGCAAAGTCGTTCAAGGCGACCCTGAAATCCAGGCTCTGACGGTCATGAAGTTCAATTACGGGAAGTTCGTGGCAAGCACGATGCTGGAGGGAATCGTCCCTGAAGTACGGGAAGACCACATCGAAGAATCGATATCCATATTAGCCAGAGGGTTAAAGGCATAATTTTTTTTGGATTGAATGTTAGTTACTAGTAACTAACATATATATAATTACCATGCTCATAGAGGAGGCTGCTTTATGGACCGATTGTGGACCAAAACGTTTGTCGGATTGATGGTGACGTTGTTTTTCTTATGTTTCGGTTTTTATATCCTGCTTCCGACGCTGCCGCTGCACATCAAGGAACTCGGCGCCAACGAAGCACAGCTGGGACTCATCATCGGCGGGTTTACGTTATCCGCGGTGGTTGCCCGCCCCATCGTCGGCGGACTTCTGGACCGTTTTGGCAGACGTCCGTTTATCCTGGCGGGACTTGTTTTGTTTGCCGTCTCGATGTTTTTGTACAACTGGGCCAGCGGACTCGTCCTGTTGCTGCTGCTGCGGATTTTGCACGGCTTCGGCTGGGCCCTTTCCACGACGTCGATCGGAACCTCGATCACCGACGTCATACCGGAGGAGCGCCGGGGCGAAGGTATGGGATGGTATGGGCTGTCCATGACGGTATCGATGGCCATCGGCCCCATCGTCGGGGTGTGGATGATCGGCCATTACGCCTTTGACCGCACCATTCTGCTTGCCTCCTGCCTGTCTGCCGCCGCCATCGCGATTGCATTGTTTATCAGGGTCCCCGCCTTCCGGTCGGACCGCAAAAACAAAATGGCGTTTTTCGACAAATCCGTGCTGCCTATATCGGCATCGATATTTTTTCTGGCGCTGACGTACGGCGGGATCACCACGTTCCTCCCCCTGTTTGCCGAATCCATTCAAGTCAATGCAGGCACGTTCTTTTTGGTTTACGCCATCGTCCTTACGATTACCCGTCCCTTTGCCGGAAAACTGGCGGATCGGTACAACGAAGGGGCAGTCGTTATCCCGGCCGTGATCATTGCGGTCATTGCGCTGGCGGTGTTAAGCATATCCACCGGTTACGTGGGCGTGATGTGCTCCGCGGTGTTGTACGGAATCGGCTTCGGATCGGCGCAGCCCACGCTGCAGACGGCAACCGTCAACCTCGTCGCCCCAACGAAAAAAGGCGTGGCCAACGCTTCCTTTTTCACCGCCATGGATTTGGGGATCGGCCTGGGGTCGATGGTTCTCGGCCTGATTTCCCAGTACCTGGGTTACCCTTTCTTGTTTGCCGCATGCGCGGTGTCCGGACTTCTTTCTTTGCTCATTTTCGCCGTTTTTGTCAGAAGAACCATACTGCGAGGAAAGGAGGAGCTATCGGGGAATAGCGATTTTTCATCTTAAGGCGAAGTTTTTTTCGAACGGGATGTTAGTTATAACTAACTAACAATAAATGGGCAACGGCGTTAAAGACGGTCCGAAGCTGATTGGTCGTTAAAGCCTTTCCGGGTGCGGAAGGGCTTTTCTTTTCACGTTGGAAAATCAGACGGTAACCTCTCCCCTCCTTTTTGCGTCTATACTTTTAAACATCTTCCGTGTGCATCTCATCCCTAAACATGCTATTTCAACTTCCGTTTTCCAGCAAACCATTGACAAGGAGAGGAACAAATGAACAAATCCAAAAGCATCGCCCTGTTGTTGTCTGCCTGGCTCGCATTCGGCAGCATTCCCGCTTACGCGGCTGAAAGCACCACCCCGGAGCCTTTAAGCAAGGCATTCGACCACATCGTGATCATCCCGCAAAACTTTCAGGGAAAAGCCTATATAAACGGGCAAATGGCCAATCATTTCAGCGATTACCGGATCGTTCAGCGCGAAGGACGCGTGTACGTCCCGATCCGCTTGATGAGCACGCTCGCCAACGAGCTGGACAAGGGCCAAGGAACCTGGCAGGCCATTTGGGAGCCGAAAAGTCCCGACGATGTGATGCTCGTAAACTACGAGACAAAGAAGACCATCAAGCTGAAGGTGAACAGCACCACGATGCGGATCAACAACGAACCCCGCGAGATAGACGCCGCGCCGCAAAAAATAGACGGCCAGATCATGCTTCCATTAAAAAGCACAGCCGAAGCGCTCGGAAAAAACATTCAATGGTCCGACGGACTCCTCCTGATGGGAAGCGCTCCCGTGGATTTGCAGGATACGCAGTCTGCCGCCCTCAAAGACCGCATCAAAACGCAGCTGACCGATCCGCGGAAGCCTTTGGTGAAGTCGGCAGATATCTCGCCGTTAACCCTGTATGGAAATACGACTTACTATATCAAACGAACGTATACCAAAAACGATACCATCGAGCAAGTATTCAAAAAAACGGACGGGCAAAAAGACGTTCAGATCCAGCTGCCCGGGAAACCGCAGATAACATCGCTTCAAGTTCTTAACGGCAAGCTTTATTATGCGACATACATCAACAACCAGGCCGAACTGCATGCACTGGATTTAAAAACTCAGAAACCGCAAAAAATCAGTTCGCTGAAGCCGATGGGACCGGATCAAGGGCTTTTTCTGGGCAGCGTCGAATCGATCGATAACGATTTGTTTGTCACATTGAATAACGGGGAACTCACTTTGGGCCGGGTGGACTTGTACAAAGTCGAAAAAGGCGTGTTAAAACCGGTAGCCGGTGCCAAAAGTTTTGCCGGATACGTGAAGTCCGGGGATTATCTGTACAAGGCCAACTTTAATTTCATGACCGACATGTCGGGCAATTTGGCTCGCGTCAACCTGAAAACAGGGGAACAAAAGCCGATCGGCCAACCGGAGTTTGCTTACGGGGTTAACCGGATGCTTAGCCCGGATGGCGGAATAGGTTATGCATCGAACAACACCATGTACGTAAAAGACGGCTACCTGTATACGTTAGGTTATAAAGAAGCCGATCCGAACGACCAAAGCGCGGTGTACAAAATTAATCCGACAGACTCGACGCAGACGAAACTGACGCCTCCGGCCAGCCACTTTTGGATGATCGGCAGCGATGTTTATTATATCAACGCCGAATCGGGTTACCTGAGCAAAACCAACCTGAACGGAGCAACCCCCGAAACCGTTGTGTCTAGAAAAATGCTGAACGTCCAATTTGCAAACGGAAGCTTTTATTACACCTCAAATGAGGCAGGCAAGGATTCCATCCCAGGGGATTTGTATCAATACGACCCGTCGGCGGGAAAAGAATTCAAACGAAGCGACAAATCGGTCACATCATTTTACGCGGGCAAAACAGGCCTGTATTATGTATCGAACGGGTATGAACCCGGATTGTACAAGGTCGATGCCAAAGGCAGCAACGTCCGATTGGTGAACGACAGCATTCGCGACGCCTTCCTGACGGACGAGGGCATGATCTATACGCTGGTCTACAAAGATGGAATTTACTCCGTAAAGTAACGGATAACCCCGGAACAGCGACGAGGTGAAATACCGTCCGAAAAAAGGTATGATGATTGGCAAACAGGCGAATGCCCCGCAAAGGAGTGCCGGTTCATGTATGAGCTGAAAACGAAGGAAACCGAAAACAGCGTCATCGAATTCATCGAGCAAATCGACCACCCCGGCAAACGCGAGGATGCGTACAAGCTGCTGGATCTTTTTACGGAAACGACGGGTTATCCGGCAAAAATGTGGGGACCCAGCATCATCGGCTTCGGTTCGTACCATTATAAATACGCTTCGGGCCATGAGGGAGATGCGCCGCTCGTCTCGTTTTCCCCGCGAAAAGCAAAAATCAGCCTGTATTTGGCCCCGGGAGACGATCAGCGTGAGGCGTTGCTCAAGGATTTTGGAAAACATACGTCAGGCAAAGGCTGCGTTTACATTAACAAAGTGGCGGACATTGACGTGGAAGTTCTTAAGGAGCTGATTCGCCAGTCGGTGAAGTTTTTGCGGGAGACGTATCCTGGCGGGGAGTGAATGAGGAGTTTTTGTTGATGAAAAAAGGGCGCTGCCAGCGCCCTTTTTTTCGATTGAAATTTTTTATTGATAACGGTGATTTCCCCTTCTCTAGCAGTCATTGTCGTGTTGATTTCTGTAGCCATATCAGAAAATACTCACTAAAATAATTCTGTACATATTTTATCACGAAGGGAACAGTAACCATGAAGAAGTTATGCTTAGTTTTGGCAGCGTTGTGTTTGTTTTTAAGTGCATGCAGTTCACCCTTTGATAAGGCCATGAGAGAGGGGAAAGCTGCATTAAAAGAAGAACGTTACAAGGATGCCGAGAAGCTTTTTAATGACGTTCTTATGGATGACCCTCGGAATAAGGATGCTAAAACTTTATTAGAACAAGCAAGGACTCAGAGAATCGAACTGGAAATGAAAGATAAAATAAAATCGTACAGGCAGGATACGGCTAAATTAGGTATACGACTTTTGGTTATACGACAAATACCTGGGATAATAAAGCAAAATCTTGAATTTCATGAGCAAAAATATAATAATTTGTTGGATGTAAAAAAAGAAATCGATGAGATCGCCTCGAAATATAAAGAATATCCTAAAATCATTTCAATTCATGAACACATGCAAAAATCAATAAGTTATTTAATAGAAGCTCAAGCTTTAATACTATCTCTGAAAAACGATACCTCTGGACAATTAAGCAAAGAAGAAGTAATAAAAGATCTTAACATATACACCCATAAAAGTACAGAGGAAACAAAAAAATATATCGAGGGCTTATTAAGTATTGAAAAAGAGTACGGCATTAATCCGGATCCATTCAATAAATGATTTTCAACCGTACATAAATGTATTTCGGCCATAACCGTAGACGGATCGAGGCAAAATCAAAGGGCATGAGCCTGGTACAAAGACCGAGCTTATGCCCTGGAAACGCCTAACTAGTTATCACTTTCTGTTTAGGCTCATTCCACAAAGATGAGTTGCATTGTGGCGTTTTTTCCTGATTAACGGAAGCTGCCAACCTATCCGAATCTGTATCTTGACCTAAATGTCATAAGAGTAATCCGCCGGCAAAACCCTCCTTAAGAACTGTTGGGTGCGCTCTTCTTTCGGGTTGGTAAATATGTCCTTCGGCGTTCCTTGCTCCACGATGCTTCCGCCATCCATAAAAATAACCGTGTTAGCCACATCCCTGGCAAAGGACATTTCGTGAGTAACCACCAGCATGGTTGTCCCTTCCTTTGCAATGTTTCTCATGACGGTTAACACTTCCCCGACTAATTCCGGATCAAGCGCAGAAGTAGGCTCATCAAATAAAATGATGTCAGGATTTAATGCAAGAGCCCTCGCAATGCCAACCCTTTGCTGCTGTCCTCCTGATAATTGGCTGGGATACGCGTGGTATTTGTCTGAAAGCCCCACTTTGTCCAGCATGGTTCTGCCGATTTCATCCGCTTCCTGTTTAGGTACTTTTCTTCCGATGATCAGCCCTTCGGTCACATTTTCTAACGCTGTTTTATTGTTGAACAAATTATAATTTTGGAATACAAAAGCGACCTTTTGCCGAATCGCGTGAACTTGTTTTTTTGTAGCTGTTCGAAGGTTTACATCGACATTGCCAAACACCGCATGCCCGTGGTCGGATCTTTCCAAGAAATTAATGCATCGGAGTAAGGTGGTTTTACCCGAACCGCTGGGGCCAAGGATGACGACCACGTCACCCTTATCTATTTTTAAGCTGACTCCCTTTAAAATCTCCTGCTTACCAAATGATTTATAGACATCCCGAATCTCTAACACGTGTGTGGCCCCCCTTGCTCATTCTTAGGTATTGACCGTCTTGTAGGTCCTCAAATATTTCTCATACCGCTTGAATCCATATTCCACCAGGCTGCAAATGATCAAATAGATAAGAAAAATATCGATATAAGCCTCTACGTAATTGTAGCCGACGTTGGCAGCCACTTTGGCTTTTAAAGTGATTTCTTGCAAGGACATCGCATAGCCCAAAGAGGTAGCTTTAATTAAGTTGGTTGTTGCCGTACAAATATTGGGTAATGCCACGACTAACGCTTGCGGGATGATAATCCTTCTAAAAGCCTGGACGGTAGTTAATCCGACAGACAAAGCGGCCTCCAGCTGCCCTTTATTGACCGTGTTGATGGCCGAACGGAATACCTCAATCAGCGTCGCTGTCGTGTACAAGGAAAATACGATGAATGCGTACCAGATCGGATTCACCTTGTAAACGTCAGCTTGAATATGAAATTTCGCAAATAGAGAAGTTAGCAATAAGGGCACGCTGCTGTAGATAATAAAAATTTGCACGATGATAGGTGTTCCTCTTACAAAAGAAACATAGATCTGAGCGAGCCGGTGTAAAACCGGGATTTTGTTTATTCTCGTTAACGCTCCCAGAAAGCCGAGCGGAGCCGCAATCAGCAGCGCAACCACCGTAATGGCCAAAGCAGTAGGAGCACCGGACAATGCTATAAAAAAGGTTTTCACCAAAAATCCCCAATCGAGCCCCTCCGACACGTTTCCCACCTCCTCATACGGTTTTTAGTGCTTGTTTTCCTTTGCCGAATATTCGTTCCAGCTTCGAGAAGAGCTGCTCAATAGCAATGGAAACCACCCAGTAAATCAGGGACAAGGCCAGATAAATTTCTAACGCGTGAGCGTTGTAATTGCTGGAAATAATTAAACTTGCTTTCCCGATGACATCGATCAATCCGATCGTATACGCCAAGGCGCCTTCCTTAATCAGCGCTAGCAAGCTGTTGCCGAAATTGGGCAGCGCCACTACAAAAGCCTGGGGAAAAACGATTCTCCTGTAAGCCTGCGTGCTGCTCAATCCTACACTTACGGCAGCTTCATACTGCCCTTTATCTACAGATTCGTAGGCGGTCCTGATGACCTCAGACATCGCTGCCGCGAATTGAAGCGAGAACGTAATAACCACAAATACAGATTTATCAATGCTGTTCAAGTCGATGCCAAACTGATTGAATAGGTATGGTATTCCGTAATACGTCAGAAATAGAAGTACAATGGACGGCGTACATCTGATCATAGTGGTGTACCCATGAGCCATTTTATTAGCCCAGCGATTCTTCCCTATTTTTGCCGCCGCTAAAAGGAACCCAAAAAGGGTGCCGAACAGCACAGAGAAACCGGTAACCATAAAGGTTACTTTTAAAAAAGGAATTAACACGGGAATGGAGTCAAAGATATATTTTGCATCGAAATACTGGTTCATGGTTCACCTTCATTCTGGCTTAGGAATAGGTAAAAGCATTAATCGAAAAAACTTGCCACTCAAGTGACAAGCTTTTATTTGACTTTGGAAAACCGGTTAGGCAACAGGCTGTTACCTTTTAACAGAATTTAATACCTCGAATAAATCCCGCCCATAAAATTTGATGCTCAATTCATTGAGCTTCTTGTCATTTTTCAGCTTTTGAATAGCCTCATCGTAAGCATCTGCGAATTCCTGTTCCTTCTTATTGAACAACGGCCAGGTTTTGATTACGGCGAACTCGTTGTAGACAATCTGATCCTTGAATTTATAATAGGGGCCGTCCGGTTCAGTGACCTGCTTATGAAAAGGACCTTCAATCATGACTCCTCCGTCCACGCGTCCTTCATTTACCCATTGAACTACATCCACTGTGAACGAATCGCCGGCTTGCAATTTTACTTTGTTATTAGGATTCGCCTTGTTGTATTCGTCAATAATGGTATATTGCGCGTTATTTGCGGCAATTGGCGCTAAGGTAAGTCCGGCTGAAGCAAAATCCGACAGGTTTTTGATGTTTTCATTCTTTTTCTTCAACACAAGTCCGGTGCTGCTTAAGCCCAGGAATTCTTTGGGGAAAATAAATTTTTTGGTTCGCTCCTCTGTCCAAAAGGCATTTTTAATCCCCACTTGATACTTGCCCTGCTCAACGCCTAACAATAAGTCGTCGCTGGATGTTCCAACGAATTCGAATTTGTATTGAGGGAGTAATTGGCTTACTAACTTCATAGCTTCCACATCATATCCCGTTGGATTGCCCTTGTCGTCCGTGTAACTTATCGGCTTGGAAGCTTGATCATACGCTATTTTGACAACTCTGGCTTTGGAATCCTTACCATCCGAAGAATCCTTTGACGCGTCTGTGGAAGCCGTTGTGCTTGAACCGCATCCGGCCAGGAAAGTGACCAGCGCCAAACTAGCGACAGCCATGGATAACCATTTTTTTCTCATAACGCAAACCTCCTTTGATCTGATCGTGAACCATTTTTGGATGAACCAAATATTAACATAAGTAAACCAATCAGTAAAGTATGATTTAAAGTTGATCGAGGGAGCTTTCTTTTCTTGACAAATAACAGGCATTGGAAATAACATGATACTAAATAAATCCAATCGGAATTATATGGTATCTTGAATGGTTAGGCAAGAGGGCATTTTTATCGCATGGAGGGGGAATCCGGATGAATTTATTTATACGGCGGGATATTCAACAGGACTGGCTGAACAAGCTTTACGAAAAGGAGGCTGATTTCAAAAATAAAGCCGCGCGTACCGATGAGGAGGGGCTCTTCCCTACCGAAAATATAGTCGATTTAATTGAACTGGGCTACACCCGGTCGACGCTTCCAAAGGTCTATGGCGGGGGAGGGCTAAACGTATATGATATGGTGCTGCTTCAGGAAACGGTCGCGAGCTTCGATGCCTCTACTGCCCTAGCTATTGGCTGGCATTTGTCCGTGATCGGGGAGCTGTTTGAGAAAAAATTATGGTCGGATCGAGACCTGAATTTTATAGCTGAAGAAATTGCCAAGGGGGCCTTAATCAATCGAGCTGCCTCTGAGGCCCAGACAGGAAGCCCGACAAGAGGCGGCCGTCCCGAGACCAAGGCCATAAAAAAGGGAACCCATTGGGTGCTCTCGGGACGTAAGGTGTTTACATCGCTTGCTCCTATATTAACTTATTTTCTGGTTTCGGCATGGATAGAGGAGACAGAGACGATCGGGTATTTCCTGGTACATAAGGATTTAGAGGGACTTAGCATCGATGAAACTTGGGATACCATTTCGTTGCGGGGAACTGGCAGCCATGATCTTGTCCTGGAGCAAGTCACCGTTCATGAGGATCTGCTTGTTGAGCCGGATATTCTTGGCAGAGGAAAAGAAGTGAACGGTTGGCTGCTCCACATTCCGGCTTGTTATCTGGGCGTCGCTCAGGCCGCGAGAGATTACGCGGTCGGGTTTGCCAATCAATATTCGCCTAATAGCATAAGCGGGCCGATCAGTCAGCTGGCCAACATTCAACAGCTTATAGGCGAAATGGATCTTGAGCTGATGAAAGTAAGGCATTTTTTATATAGTGCTGCCGAAGCCTACGATGATGTATCGCGAAGACCGCTCCTCACGAACGAGCTCGGCGCTGCCAAACATGCAGTCACCAATTCGGCGATTGCTGTTGTGGACAAAGCGATGAGAATCCTGGGAATCAAAAGCATCCACCGCAGCAGTCCATTGCAGAGATACTATCGGGATGTAAGAGCCGGCTTGCATAATCCGCCTATGGATGACGCTACTATACAAAAGATCGCTTTATCGGCCATCGAGCAGGATAAGTTAAAAGCAGCGGCACGAGTATGAAGCCTGGGAACGTTCGCCCCAAGGTCTCAAAATTAGTTTTAAGATAGTGACTCCAATATCTCTTCATATTTATTAAGCCACACTTTAGCTTTATCAAGATCAATATTAAATCTCTTTACTATACCAAAGTTTTCTATGCAACTTTCAAAGGAATGATATTCATCGGTTACCTTTGGTTCTTCTTCACTAGACACGTGAAATGTAAATACCTTTTCCATTAGGGATTAATCTGCCTCCCTTTTTTATCAACTAATCCTGCATTTATTAACATCTTTTTTAGTTTGTCATCCAGAGAGTCCCAACTTCTAACATGACCATGCCAAATTGGTCCTAATCCTTCTCTAACTTCTGTTCTATCTAATATTACGATTTCTCCATTGCTTACGCCAATCCTGCGAGGTGAATTATGAAGCATTTTGGAATAATCCGTTCGGCCCACCGCAAGATGCTGTGCTTCCACCCAGCCTCTGCCGACAATCCAAAACGGATGTTCGTCGGTTGTCGTTATGACTTCACCGCCAACAGAAATATTATACGTTTCTTCAACATCACGTTGGAAGAGAGCCACTCAACTTCCTTATAAGCCATCTCGCCTGTCTCATCGTCTTTGGCTAATACTTTGTTTCCATTTTCTGCCGTCGGTTTCAGCAGCTACGTGGCAGTTGCCCTTGCCTTTAAGCATTGTCAAATCATAAAAATAAGGACGCCACCAGCGTCCTTATTTTTAATGTACCATTTATTATCTCATTTCACCCAGTTCTCGATTAAAGAGCTTCTCTTCCCCATCTACATTCACCATGAAATATCCTGCCCCTTGAAGATAAGACTCAACATCTACGTTGGACTCCTTTGGCAAAGGGTACACCATTTCTCCCCGGTCATTAATCAGTTCCACCTGTTTCCCCTTTTTAACCAAAGCAAGCCCTCTGATAAAGGGAAGAGCAGCATCATACTTTGCCTCAATAAGCGTATCCCCCGTTGCGTTCATATATCCATATTTCATCGTCTGGGGATCAAAAAAGAATGCCATTCCTTCTGAAAATCTGCTGCCAATTCTCATGCTTGGAGGTATAGTGACTTCCCCCTCCGTATTGATATATCCATACTGCCTATTTTCAAAAAGAACCTGAGCCAAGCCTTCAGAGAACCCTTCAACAGGTCTATACTTCGGGCTTTCAAGTATGACTGAACCCCCGGTATTGATAAAATAGGATTTGCCTTCTCTTGACACAAGCGCTATCCCATCAATGAATGAACTTGCTTCGTCATACACAGCATCGAGACGCATCTTTCCGTCAGGGCCAAGGAAACCAAACTTATCTTCTCTGCTAAATCTATACAAGTTTGAGGAAAGACCATCGATATGATCCGCAATACCTTTTGGAAGCTGGTTGAGCACGTCCCCTTTTTTATTCAGTAATGTGAATTTCTCTTCTGCCATTACCCAGGCTTTTCCCTCAACAAACCTCTCTGCGGATTGAAACTGATAGTCTATGATCACGTTCCCACCCATATCGATATAACCCCATAAACCATTTTTTAATACAGCTGCTAATCCATCAGAAAAATAATCGGCTTCCTCAAAGATCGGAGGAATCAGAACGTCCCACTCCCGACCGATATATCCCCATTGTTCGCCTTCGTTAAACGGGAAGTAGTCCATATTGCACCTCTTTTTTCAGGGTATTATCTCCTCTGCTATAGCAACGATAATCTTAATATCCGGGCATTCCCCGTTGTATTGTCAGCATGTATTGGCTAGTCCCGGCGGAATATATAATTTTGGTACAAACCATAAGTTTTAATCTCTTTTGTAATTGACATGTAGCACCCCCCATATATTTTTTTCGAAAATTTTCTAGCTACATTGTAGTACAAGAAATCGATGATCAGTCGTATTGTGGCCGGTGCATGTGCTAATCATTATGGAAATAATATGTGTTTAAGCAATAAAATCGCTATTGTAACGCAATTTAATCCAATTATTAAGTTTTTTGATTTTTTGCTGGATACATATCGAGAAAAAAAAGCAAGAAGTCCGAAATAGAAAATAACAATTACAATGTTAACCAGATTAAGTTGGCCTATAAGAGTAACGACCACCACTACACTCAAAATGAGAAATAAAAGAATAATTTTATTTGAATCTCTCATTTGTACACCTCCCAAGGCCGTACACTAATAGGCAAATAACCACTAGTGTCAATAATATAATCATATTTTTAAAATTTGTCCTGTTCTTTGATTCGTTCGATAAATCATAGTTTTCGTTACACCGGAATTTGGAGCAGATAATCTTCTGCACTTACATCACCCTTCTCCTTCTTAACAAGCCATGCATTAGGGTATAAATTCAAGCATTGCATGTACGTTCCTTTCTTTAATGCGAAATAGTTCCATCTGGAGCTATTTGCTGTCATCCGCTTCAACGGCAAATTTAGTTGGGATAGATCCTCCCAATTCATTTGGCACCGTAGTATAAAAAAAGAACCTTGAGGATTGCCCCCCCTCAAGGCCTCATTATAAATATCAATTGTAATTCAGTGTCTGACAAACTTAGACTGAACTTTTCAGTTAAGAACGTTTAAGAGTTACTAACTTCATGTCATCTCTATCAGTTACAGCTATGAAATGTGTGACCTAAAATTTAAAGATGATTGAACCCCATACTTTTTAATAAACTTCACATTATATATTTACTGAGGTCCTTCCATACCCTGATTTTATGAAGATCCTCCTCCTTAACTTGTATTGATTTCTCACCTTTAAACATGAAGACTATTTTCATTCCGTAATTCTGTGAAGTTATCCATTCTACTACCTTAAAACCCTCTTTTAATAAGTCGTCGCTAATTTCCCTTTCACTATAGTTAACGATTAACTTTACCTTGTCATGCATTCGATCCTTGAATTGTGTAAAGGAATTTAGATCTTTAAAGGGTACCATCTGTTCATTATTTAGGGAAATTTTTAAAGTTATAGGTGCACTAAGATTAACAACTTTCTGTAGTTTTTCAGAAATTTGATGTCCAGCTTGTTGTTCCCACGTTGAAACGTAGTAGTTATCAACAAAATGATCATTATAATCAAGCCAAACTAAAAAATAAACATCAGAATCAGTAACAATCAAAGAACGATACTTCATTTCTTTGAAAGAATACGAAACCTTTTGATTTTTAATCTCAATATCAGGGTATTTCGACTTAATGTATGATTCTACATCCTTTTTAAAAGATCTTCTCTCCCACGGATTGCCATCTATCTTGAAACTAAGTAAGAAAGCCCCAATTAATATGGCAAGAATAATTATAAGCATTAAATACTTTTTAGCAATTACAGGAACCACCTTTCTAAGGATTTTGGCCGAAAAGTATATTTAGCCTGAAAATATGATAGTTAGCACGATGCGCTGTCTTCATAAACCAATTCATATTTTCGTATCGTTCCATTTCGCTGCTTAGTTGCTGCGCATAATCATCTTTTGTGAAAGCATCATTATAGAAAGTCATTGCAAAAGCAGCATTACCCACATTAGGTACCTTGGTCCCAGCAATACCGGCAAACTCCAGTTCTTTCGAAGTCACTGTGGCCATAAATTTCTCCATACTGACACCATTATACAGGGTTCCTATGGATAAAAGCTCTTTTGAATTAGTAAAACAACTGCATGTTATCAAATTATACTGGGGATTCTTACCGTCTTGTTCCTTCAGGCTTTCGTAGGTATTGACCATGTTTGTTGCAGCAAAATAGGATTTGTTAAAATCCCCCTGTATATAAGTAGAGAATTGATATCCGTTTCCACCAACTCCAGAAAGTCGATTTTTTTGCCCCATGATTTTAGATTTTTCAAATCCTTAAGTGCATTAGAATCAACCTTAGAAAATTCGATGCTGTAATCACCGTAGTAAAAATATGACCATTCACCTTTATTATTTTGGAGTAATAGGGATGTATGCCCAAAACCCATTGCTAAATCTGGATTAGTAAGCACAATGGCATCATGCCCGCTCGGATCCACATAAATCAGCGGATTATTTCCCACATACGTATACAGATTCTATTCATTTTTGAAAAAACCGTGCGAAAGCGAAGATTAAAAAAACAGGTCAATCATGGTAGTATCTGACCATAATGAACCAGTTAGAAGTAACGCTGATTCGTTATAAAATTAAAGCATTTACGTGCGTACAATCATATTTAGGGAATATCATACGAGGGTAAGATGAGGGTTAAGTTCTTTCATTGCTAGCCGCCCGATTCATTCGGCACTGGGTGAGAAGGGAGTAAATAAGAAAAGCCATATGGAGGATTATTTGCTCCACATGGCTAATCAAAACCTATCGTCCTTTCAACTTAGTCCAAGAATCAAGTACCAAGGATCGAATGTCCAAATCGGTAACATAAACACCGGGATACTGCAAATGGTCTTCAAGGAATTCTGAGAATCTAGAACCCTTATGAGAGATTTCCATAAATAAGGTTTTCTCGATATCACTTAAATCTTCGTTAAAGTCATGCTCATAAGTTTGATAGAACTCATCGCAGAATTTTGATGTTTCTATTTCTTTTCTAATCAGTAGTTCCATAAGCCAATAAAGTCGTTCCTTAGGGCTTAGTTCGGACATTTCGCACCACCTCATTTCTTTGGTATAGCCGGAAAGGTTGCCAAGGGGGTCTCTAGTATACATAAAGTGCAATACAGTATTTTAAGCCTTATCATATAGAACCTCTAGGTTATACGCTTGATTATTTTTATACATGACTGTGTAGTACATTATTGCTTTAGTCCCTTGAGGGTCTGTCATTCCATCTCCATAATACCCATACCTGCTGAAACTGCAATTCCTTCACCGGGATGATTCTCAATGTATATGGCGGCACTTTCTGTGAATCCTTGAATTGCACTTAAAGCAGGAAACATATCATGTGCCCGTTTCATGATTTTATCCATAGGTATCATAACATCAGTAGATTGCATTATGTCTGCTTCTGTATAATAACCGCTTTTGAAATATTGTGATCCTCTAATCTGATTTCTTAAATCCTCTGCTTGCTGAGCCCAATAATCCCTTTCATCCCCAGTAGGTGCAACAGCCCATTTATTTTTCATCTCGTTTATTACGTAGTTAAATCCTAACTTCTCATTCCAGTGTCCTGTCGGGTCAACATAGATTAATGGGTTGTTCAGAACATACGTATACAAGTTAAGACTTAACGGATTCGTCAGTTCCCCCTTATACGTATCCTAGTTAATAAAGCCTTCTCCGTCCGATAAAAAAGGCGTAGTAATCGGAATGTGTATTCTCGGAGTTGCGAAAGACTTTTCTCGCCCTCCCTATCGTCTTGGCGTAGTGGTTTGTTGCGATTATCGCAATTCCTTATGATTTCAAGAATTCTGTGAGAAAACGAAGATAAGGTTATTGGAACAGAACATGATGGTATCTAATGATTTTGCGATTCAAATGTAATTAGAAGTTGTCTATAAAAGGGGATAAAATTCAACTGCCATGTGCGTACAACATTCAGAAGATTTTTATACGGGGATGTCGAGGGTTAAGTTCGTTTGGGCCAAGCAGCCCGCTTCAATCGGCACCCACGGGGGGCTATAAAAAAAGAAAACCACATGGAGTTATTACCCTCGCATGTGGCAATCGACATTAGATATCAATCCCTAGATTTTGAAGTTGCTTTTTAAATGACCAATTCTTCGGAGCAGGTGTAGACCCACTAAACCAAAGAGCCCCTTCATCAATCCACTTTCTACGATAGCTTTCATGTGTAAATCCACCATCTACGTCATCTACTCCAAATTGGAATCCACAACAGCTACAGATTTCAAAACTCCCTGAATTCGGATTTTCGTTTGCATAGGGGGGCTCTTCCAAGCCATTAAAACCACATACAGGACAAACTGACATACTGACACTCCTCTATTTTTGACTTTCCCAGTATTGCATACCATTTGTAGGTTTGAAATATGTTTTAATATATCCATCAGATGAAATAGATAAAAACTCGTTTGTTGACGGCTTGTAGATTAATGTAGCTTTATCGCTTGTCCTTGACATAGTGAGGATATTGGTGCCGTCTGCTATTTCTGAGTATAAATTTTGTGCACCCTTTAAATATGCAGCTTTTGTAATTGGGCCTAACTCCTTTTGCTTTATAACATGCTTATCGAAGTGGTCGTCAAGTAGCTTTTGAGACCTGAATTCCAATCCCCCAATTTTGCCAAGCATACCACCTGCAAAAGATAGTGCAACTTCTGTCTTGGATGTTGGAACACTTAGAGTAACACCCTTAAAGTATAATCCAAATCCTGCAGGGTCAGATTTTGCCCATTCCTCAACACTTGAGTTTGCAATTTGTAACACGACTTTTTCAGGGATAGCACTATCTGTTGATTGCATTATATCTGATGATGAATATCTTCCTGTAGCCACTAACTGTGCACGAAGTGCGTTAGCTGCATCAGCGTATTTCTGATAGTTGCCTCCGCTTGCTTTTGCCTTTTCATAAGCCAATTTGTATTCATTGATTGTCCAGTTAGCTGTAACCTCCGTTGACCAATTACCAGTAGGGTCAACGTAAATCAGTGGATTGTTAAGAACATACGTATACAAATTCAGCGTCAGCGGATTATCAATCTGCCCCTCATACGTATCATCGCTAATAAACCGTCCAATTTCCGGCTGGTAATAGCGGCGGCATTATCTAAAAAAACAGGTCAATCATGGTGGATCTGACCATAATCGACCTGTTTCAGGTACCGTAATAACGTTATTTAGGTTATAAAATAAATGTATTATTAGATGGGTTAGATGTGTTGTTAGTTTAATATTGGATTCATTCTGCACTGGGTAGTCTCGCCAAAAAAGTGAGAACCTGTTTGCTTATCAGTGTCATATAACAGATTAATTAAATTAAAAAGGTGTGATAATTAACCTGCTACAAGTAATCACTTTGCACTTTTGGGCTAATGATTTAATTTCTTCTATGTGCTTTATTGCATTAGAGTCAACTAACTTATCCTTCAATCTTTCAAGTTCATTTAATAATTTATCCATGTCTTTACTTGAAAAAACATCATAACTACAGGTAGATAGCTCACCCAACAGTTCAAATTCATCCTCATCTTGCTGTAAATATTCCACATTACTAACTTCATACACCTTCCCTAGCTGTTCACCACTAGCTAATTCTAAAATAATTTTAAACATACTATCCTCCCCGAATCCCAGCCCACCTGGAAAAGTATTTACAAGATTACCTTTTATATCAGTAATAACTGTTATCGTACTCGTCGGCGCACCACCCCTGTTAACTGGTAAATTACTTTGTAACCTACATCAACCTGACGTACAAAATTTCCCAAAGTCGGCGATACAGTTACTGGAGAATTTACAACCTGTTTCGATTGCAAAAGTTTCTTTAACTCGTCACGAGAAATAGAGAATTGTGATTTGTTAGGCTTATTTACCCCACCATGTTTCCCAAGAGCATAATTTAGACCAGTGCCTTTTACATTGGCATCACCATTACGAACATTAACTCTTGTATAAACAAGTTTAGGGATAGTCCCCTTATTCGCTACTTCACCTACCTTCAAATACTTCGGAGTAAAGTAACTTTTATTCGGGGTAGCCTTAATAGGGAAATTGTTCAAACTATATTTGACTACAACTTTACTTGGACTGCTAACTTTATAAGGTCCGGATGAAAGCTGGGGGTTATATTTGTAACCCTTATTGATCCAACGCCCCCGCCGCGTTCAACACCACCGCCAAAGTTTCTGGCTCCTCCAGAACCTCCACGAAAGTCAAAGAGGCGCCCCGCATGCCCGCTTGGATCCACATAAATCAGGGGGTTATTTCCGCACATACGCATACAAATTCTGACTTAGCGGGTTCCCTAATATCCCCCTATACGTATCCTCACTAATAAACCGTCCAATTTCCGGCTGATAATAGCGAGCTCGTGCGTATGTCAGGCCGTCAGTATAACCATATCCCAACCCGGTGTATCCAAACAAATTGTCCGGTCCCGGCCAGTTCAGGTCGAACTTTTTTTTAGTCTTTATAAAGAAAGAAACCTTGAATGAGAGGATCATCAAGGTTTGAAAAAATTTTTAAATTCCCCCTTTTTCTAGAACTAAAATTTTACAGTTAAGAATTAATCTAACGTTTTATCTCTCACAACTCATAATTAAGACTTCCTAATTGACAGAAACCGAAATAAATTTTAATTCGACATTTCGAAACAGTTAACTAGTTTATTAAAGGGACTTGAAAGATTCAAACCACTCCACCAGTCCACCTTCCTCAGGTTTTTGCCAAAAGTCAAAGACGAGTTCAACGGGATTTGCAGGGATGCTCCGAACAACATTTTTCAAACCATAAAATGAACCCTGGATTGTTCCCCATTCACCGCCTATATTTCTGCGAATATATTCTCCATAAAACGCTGCCGCTCCAATTACCAGGTCCCAATCCGGTTCCACGCATACTTTCTTTTGACTGATTAGAAGCTTTTCCAGTTTTAAAATTGCATCTTGAGCAGAATATTGAAGTAAATACCGGTCTTCAAAGGAACTCGCAATTCCTTCCGGATCTCTCTCCAATTTTTTTAAAGTCTCCTTAGGCAGAATTAGCGGAGGGATGCTGTTGCTTTCAAGCCAGGGCATGCCGTATTGTACCGATATTTCAACAAACTGCTCTAATACTTGACGTAAAGAATCAGAGTCCGTGTAATATGTCCAGCCTCTCCAATTTTCTGTTTGAAAATGCGAATCAAACTTGCCGGACAGGTCTGACGACGTATAGAAGTGTACTCTTAGGGCATTCTTCTCCCAATCACTTTTTTCAAACTCAATAAACTGATCAACTCCATTTTGGCTACGCCCAAATCTCCAGCTACTACCTCCTGTTTTTTCCAGACTAAAACCATATGAATAAAATTTTGGTACAACATAAGTTTTAATCCCTTTTGTAATCGACATGTAGCATCCCCTCATATTTTTTCGAAAATTTCCTAGATACATTGTATTACAAGAAATCGATGGTTATTGGAATTTCTTACATTTAGACATTAGGCCACCCGGTTAATAGCTTTCGAGTCGAGCAATTACGTAACAGTTCAGTTCTGTTGCCGACAAAATCAAAATATTCAATTTAGCCGCCCCAACAAAGAAAAACCACAACACGGGGATTAGTCGTATTGTGGCTAATTATATTTTAATTAACTCTACTCGATGTTCCTGATAAGATGTCTATTTTGAATTTCTCTTCAGGGATGCCAAGTTCATTTGTGGTATACAGAATATACTGAGATGCAGTGTCTGTTGGTTTAAGCATGACCCAGTGATTAACCTTTTTTACCCCAAGTCCTATAATTTTGTTTGTCTGAATATCGACAGGAATATAGGTTTCTTTTCCAGAGCCTAAATCTTTTAGAAAGAGCCGTGCATGACTATTCCTTTGAAATAAATTGATTAAATCGACTCGATATTCATACTTTTTATCTGCCGTAATCTGTATTGAGTCACTTTCTACCTTTTCTTTCGACCAACCATGAGTAATGACGCTTTGAATCAGTGCAGCTGAGAGTAGTATAGATATTACCAGCCCAATAAAAACCGCAACATATTGTCCTCCGCTCGTTGGAGTCCATCCTTTAATGAGTAGTATAGTAAAAAATCCAACAAACAAAAGAACCGGTACCGCCGCGCCCCAAAGTATGGTAGTCCCAATAATATCCATGCCTCGTTGGAAATAAGCTGTTGAGCCTAGAAGAAACCAAACAAATGATGAAGCGCTAAATAATATTACTGCTATCAGTAGAAGCCGAAACCATACCTGCATATCCCCCCCTTAGCATGTGTATAACCTCACCGCGACTTAAATATAGGCTCAATGTACTTTTTCCAAATATCGACCCGTTCAATGTAACGGAATAGCGGATTTAGGGTATAAAATTCAAGCATTTTGATGCGTACAACGTAAATGACGAAATCTTCATACGGGTAATACATGGGTTATGTGTGTTATTGGTTGGATGGCGGTTCATTTGGCACTAATTAGCCCCCAACTAGATTTTAGGATTTTCTTATCCTTATCACCACAATATTCCCTGAGTTACCAAAACAAGATGCATGATACAGCCCATCATAAATGTTCTCTATTCGGAAATCACCTACAAAGATATTATCAGCCACCTTTTCATCATAAGCATACCGGACAAGTATTATTGTAAGTTGTTCAATGAGTTTTCTTTCTATAAGTTCCTTAATATTTTGACCAAACTGTTTGATTGGTTGAGGTATCTCGTCAAACTCAAACCATTCATCAAATTCACCTATAAATTCTTGATTAACAAGTTCGACAGTATATTTTTTAAGAAATTCATTCAGATGGGACACCACCAAAGAAAAAGAACCTTGAAAGGCACGAAGCCAATCAAGGTTAAGAGTAATTTTTAACTGTTGAACTTATTTATCCAATTGATAATATCTTGTTCTACATGCAAGTATTCATCTGGTGAATCTTTTATATCGACTCCAGAAGCTAAATTCAAAAGCTCCCACACATCGTCATCAGTAACGATAGGCTCATCTTGCATTACGAATTCAGAAGCCCAATCAGCTACTTCTTCCCTTGATAAACTCCCTTGTAAAATTGACCGGAATTTACTAAGCAATTCTTCTTTTGTTGGTTGTACCAATTTAATCACCACTGTCCAATGTAGTTTCCATTGCCATCGAATCGATAATGAACCTTATTACCACCAGTAAGTTTAGTGTCAGGTCTAACCTGTCTTATATTTCCGGCTTGGTCTAAAGTCTCATGCCACGTTCTTTTAGAGCCTGTTTCTGGATTCCACTCTCTAACTCTACCATTTCACCAGGTTTTGTAGCAGGAGTTACTTCTCCATAGTACCGTATTCTACCGTCTGGTAGTTCCTTAATTTCAGCTTTGCCATACTTTTCTGCTTGTCGGAGGTGGGTTTTGAGCTTTTCGTATTGTGCTATATTGTCAGCACCATTACCCGTCCCCTTATTCGCCACTTTCCCTACTTTTAAATACTTCGGAGTAAAGTAACTTTTATTCGGGGTAGCCTTAATAGGGAAATTGTTCAAACTATTTTCGACTACAACTTTACTTGGACTGCTAACTTTATAAGGTCCTGACGAAAGCTTGGTGGTTATATTTGTACCCCTTATTGATCCAACGCCCCCGCCGCGTTCAACACCACCGCCAAAGTTTCTGGCTCCTCCAGAACCTCCACGAAAGTCAAAGAGGCGCCCCGCATGCCCGCTCGGATCCACATAAATCAGGGGGTTATTTCCCACATACGCATACAAATTCTGACTTAGCGGGTTCCCTAATGTCCCCCTGTACGTATCCTCGCTAATAAACCGTCCAATCTCCGGCTGGTAATAGCGAGCTCGGGCGTATGTCAAACCGTCATTATAACCACAAATTGTCCGGTCCCGGCCAGTTCAGATCGAACTTTCGCACTGTATATTAGAGAATTATTATACGGGGCTGATGAAGGTTAAGTTCTTTCAGGCTATGCCTCCCGACTCATTCGGCACTGGGTGGGGTAAAAAAAGACCTTGAAGGAATTGCTCCCCCAAGGTCAATAATAATGCTTTATTATTAAACTTTTTCGACAAACACTCCCATTCTTTCAATATCGAGAACTATTGATTCGATGGGTTGAACTGTATGAATTCCCATTAGAAAATCGTATCCAATAAAAACTCTCATTACATTCTCGCAATATACATCAGCTCCGATATCTTCCCTTAGCAACAGTCTCACCACAGGCTCAATTTCTTGGGCAGATAGCTTCGTGTTGTCAACAAGATTGTAATATGCATCTCTTATCTCGTTATTGTTGTATAGTGGTTGGTATTTATTAACGACCTTTTTGAATTCTTCTTCATTCGAACTTTTTCTAATATTACTTACGGTAAGATGAGATACATTCAAATAATTCATAATTGTTCTTACGGTATTTACATAGTTATCTTCAACTGACTTGTAAAGTTCAATCGTAAGTAACTGGCTATCAAAGGTTTTTCCTATATCGCTTATCGCCGTCCAATCCTCTTTCAAATATCTGCCAGTACTCCCCTTAAAAATTGGATTGTACTTTGAAATACGATACTTATACATTTAATCACCTATTCTATTCAAGTTTCCATCATACGTGCCCATCCGTGTATCCTTCTTATTCAATGCCTCAGGTGATTTTGCCATTTTCCATACCCCTCCATTATGAGGACCACTACCATCACCACTGCCAATATCCTGACTGATATAGGTTTTAGTTTTCTTATTATAATATATCTTTTCACCATTTTTAGCAGTGTAGTTCGTCGGTTCGCAACCTAATTTCTTAGCCGCATCAGTAGATTGTTTTGTAGTCATCCGAACCCAACCACAACTATTATGCGTCCAAATACCAAGATTGGAAACAAAGTACGTATGGAAGTCCTTTACCTTAAAGTTGTAGACAGTCTTATGTTCCTTCTTAACCTCAATCTTCTCAATGGCTAATTCCTTGCCATCCGAAGTTGTCAGAACATCGCCTTCCTCAAGGTTCTTCGATTCCACCCAACCTTTGCCTACAATCCAAAACGGATGTTCGTCGGTTGTCGTTATGACTTCACCGCCAACAGAAATATTATACGTTTCTTCAACATCACGTTGGTAGAGCCATTCAACTTCCTTGTAAGCTATCTCGCCAGTTTCATCATCCTTAGAGAGAACCTTATCCCCTACCTCGATTTCCTCGATAGGCTTCTCCCCTTCGTCTGTTTGCACCTTGGTTCCCGCCGTAAAGCAGTTACAGTCGTATTTAGCTTTTGAGTAAGATGGTGTGGTGCTGCTATTCGGCACTTTCGCTGGCTTGCCTGATGATTGCTTCGGTGTGCTCTTTGCTCCTTTTATTGGCACGATCTTCGGAGAAACAGGAGTATAAACGGTTTGGGCTAGGGGTACCGCTAATACCCAGTCATTATAGTAGTTCTCTTTACTTAAGTTGGCTTCTTTCCAAAAAGTCGAGAAATACGGCTTTGATAAGCTTTGATATCTCAGAGTATCATCTTTTCCGACTTTCCAGTGGCCATAAACTTTACCATCCTTCATCAGTGGGAAGCCATCGCCAATTAAAAAATCAGGAATATAGTATTTTTCGAATTACTTTCATTATTACAAAGTCCATCATGTGCGTTTCTTCCATCAGGTGAAACGCAGTAGTGCCCACTAGGATCTACGAAATTAATTGGATTATTCTCCACATACGCATACAAATTCTGACTAAGCGGATTTCCTAATATCCCCCTGTACGTATCCTCGCTAATAAACCGTCCAATTTCCGGCTGGTAATAACGAGCACGGGCGTATGTCAGGCCGTCAGTATAACCATATCCCAACCCGGTGTATCCAAACAAATTGTCCGGTCCCGGCCAGTTTAGGTCGAACTTCTTGCCGTCCAGCGGGATGCCAAATTCGTCGTAGTGGTAGCGTGCCGACACGCGGCCGTCTTTTTCTACGAGGCCCAAGGCGCTGCCGAGCGCATCCTCCATATACCAGAGCGTCTTCGGCTGCGTTCCCGGCTTGGCTCCGCAGTCACCCGGAACCGGCTCCCAGCCGTTGTTCGGATCATAGGCTGGCAGATAGGTCATGCTCAGCCGTTCTCCGCCTGCTCCGTATACGTAAGATTGTTTCCATTTACTGTAATCCGTTTCAGCGACCTGCAGCGGCTCTGGAAGGTCCAAACTGACGTCATTGGTGAAGTTCAGCTCCCAGTGCTTTTTCTTGTACTGTTTCTCCCAGCCGTCCCGTGGGCCGCCTGGATGCATATCCGGGTATTCTTCGTCGTATTGGCCGCATTTTTTGGCTAGTCCCGGCGGAATGACATAGGTTAGATGTATTATTGGTTAAATGATCGGTTCATTCCACACTGGGTAACGCCCACTAAAAAAAGAAACCTTGAAAAGCATTCGGCCAATCAAGGTTTTACAATGTGATGAGTGATGATGAATTAACTATTTTTTAATTATATTGTTGTAAAGAATGGCTAGCTCCTGATGGGCTCGTGATATAACCTCATCAAACAGACCCTTCTCAAAATTCCCCTCTTGCACTTCCACTTCATTAAGATTCCTGAATAACATTCTTGACATTTCTAAATTCTCAACAAGATATACCTTACACCCATCAAAAATATCAACAGGCAAAACAACATTAAAACGGGCCCAATTTTCTTTTATAGCTACCTCATCATACAGTGTTTTTTCATAACCAAATAGCGCCCCATCCAATCTTGTAAACAAATCACTTCGAGATAGTTCAAATAGATTTACCTGTGTTCTATTCCCATTATCTTGAACTAAAGTATCCAACGAGAATAATACGTCACGAAGTGAAGTTCCCAATTCATAATCACCTATACGCTTTCCCCTTATCCAATAGCAGAATTTGCCGAATAACCAAACGCCATTGTATTCTTGGTCAAGTTCAAACTCCACAGCAAAAAGCGAACGATCACCGAAAACCATATATTATTCCCCCACTACTTTTTAACTCCCAGTTGATTAAGTACGTCCTTTGGCACAGATTCTTTTGATACAGTACCAAAGTGAACTCCTCCTGCATTGTCATCAAAATATCTGTAAATTTTCCCGTCCTTTCCTACACCATACCATGTTTTCATATTTAATAACCGTTCATAAGACAGGTTATAACGGTAATACTCTGGTCGCCGCTCCTTCCCCCGCGATAAAATTACTGTGGCAGTAAAACGGCTTGGCGGCGAATCTTGCGTAACAGGTCGTTTAATGGCATTCCCTTGCCGTCCCCTCCGTTTTCGCGGCTTAATCAGCGCATCCTTAGTCCGCGACATTTCACGTTCCCCCAAACTTTTTTGAAATTTCTTCCCCAAAACGGCATAGTTCATGCGAATAATACGATGACTAACGCCGGGGGTAGTATTACCCCCACGATATTTAGTCAACGTAATCAGCGATATCCTTGACGCTCGGATATGTCGCCATAATCGCCGTAGATGTGACGGTATTATTAATGGAATACAACAGAAGAGTAGTCGCCGAAATGTTCCCCAGAGGTCGCCGCGATATAGGACAGAAAAGCGGAAATACGGCGATACCATAACGTCTAATTTGAAGGAGAGGATATTGCTGGTAGGACGTTGAAAATTCCAAGGGATTGCCGTCGATAATGTCCGCTTTCGCAAATTCGCATAATTGCATTAGAAATCGTCGGAAGACGCATTGGATAAGGGATTGAGCCATGTCCGAAATCAAGTGAATGGCGTTGAAATAACGTCAAATGTGACATACAAACATTTATCGTCGGCTAAAAAAACAGGTCAATCATGGTGGTATCTGACCATAATCGACCTGTTCGGTGTAACGGAGTAGCGTTATTCGGGTTATAAAATTCAAGCATTGATGTGCGTAAAAGCAAACTGACAAAATCTTTATACGGGTCTTACATGGGTTATATGAGTTATTGGTTGAATGATGGAGTCATTCGGCACTTGGTAGCGCCCACCAAAACAAAGAAAAACCTTGACGGGCTAAAGAGCCAATCAAGGTTTTAATATCTTTAACGATACGATTCTACTTTAATAAACATAGATGGAATAGAATCTGCCAACCATACAGAATTATTGCCTTGGTAAAACTTCACCCCCTCATTTGAAGCCTTTTCAGCTTCTATCTTGAGCAGTACTGGGTTTGAATCTTTACGTTTTAGCAAGGCGTAATGCCATTAATAATTGTTCTATGCTTACCCAACCCTCATTATCTAGCCCTAATTCATACTCCCAAGGGGCATGTCTTAAAGCACAAGAAACCTCTTTGCTAAGTTTAGGAAAGTCCATAGTTCATCTTCTTCCTTAATCAAATTCAATCATTTCGTTCATAGCATCCCTAAACCAATCCCAAAAATCGGCGTACTCTTTCCTCTGCTCGTAACCAGAGGAAGCAAAGTCATGAATTACTTGCACTCCTTCCCCTTTCATTGGTTCAAAGCAAGCTAAATCATCGTTATCTAATCTTCTCGCAAATGGAATAAGTGTTCTATTAGGATACCGCTCCTTTAACCCCTCTATCCTTGAGACAACTTGGTCACCGTTCATAATAATCCATGGGTCAAGGTTTATTAAATTAAGCCTTACCACCTTAAATAGCGATTCCGGATAGCGAAACCCATTTGGCAACACTGATTTTTCGGGTAACCTAATCTCCATGTTAATTACCATCCCATCCTGTAATATTTGAGCCATTTGGATTAGTTGTTCTATAGGATGAATTTTGATTGTTAATTCTATTGGTGACTGCTTCACCCCAAGTTGTTGGAACTTGACCATTCCTTTATACAAACCTTTGTGCACTATCTGCCGGAATTGGGACCTTCATTATACTTGACAGAAAAATTTTCGATATTATCTTGTCTTTCAAAAAAATCCTTCGTTTCAGACCATACCCCTATTTCATATTCTGTATTTAATGTTTTAGATAATTCTAGCAGAACATCCTTAGTCATTTCGTTTTATCATCTCCAAATTTTATTTTTTGGGTTTTGGAATGTAAACCCCACCCTAAGCAGGAGAATGAACTGATACAATTCCTCCACTTTCGTTGGTCACAACCTTATTCCCACGAGAATCCGTATCCTAGAATATGCGACATCTGACCTTTTCACTCTCTATATCGAGACAGGGCTGTGCGTACAGGCATATTAGAATATCTTAAGGGGGTGATGAGGGTTAAGTTCCTTTGGACTTATCCAGCGGATTTATTATTCGGCACTGGGTGGGGGTAAAAGAAATGCCTTGAAGGGTGAGCCCCCTCAAGACATTTGATAGTTTTAATGTGATAATCCTACATCAAACAACTTTCCATCAATATCTACAGCCGATGCTTCAATTATCAGCTCTCTTCCCCAAATTTCCAAGCAAAAGTTTGTCCTAGTTGTTAGATGGGGATATTCGTCAGAAACACAACTCACTTTTATTTGTTTTGATTTTTCTTTAAGAAACGTAACGGATGTGAGTTCTAGATAGTCATCGCCTTCCGGTTCAAACGGGGATTGGTCATTCAAATAGTAGAACGCCTTAACATTGTTAAACCTCAGCTGATGATGAAATTGCTCCCCATTGTTAATAACCTTAATATTAAATAAGATTGAGTGGTTAAATATATCGAAAACATGTTTTTCAATAATGCCTGACCACAGACAGTTTAAGTAGTTTTGAATATCTTCCATATTTCCTTTCACCTACTTTCCACCTGACTTCACATAATTATCAATCATTTTTAGAATTTGGTCCATATAGTTATCAGATAAATCAATATGCGTTGTAGCCATATCGTTGGACAGTTTACCATCTAAAGTAAGAGCCCCTTTGTTCCCAACAGAAACCCTAAAGTACGCTTTGTCTCTCCCTCCTGAACCTGCGTTCATAACTCGCACCATTATTGGCTGATTCTTGGATAGGGGATTGGTAATATTTATTATCTTCCAACCATCGCCACTTGCTTCAACTACATTACCGCCCAGTTTACCCGATAATGAATTAGCTACCGATTTCGTATCAAAACAATTTGTATTATGCACCCAAATCCCAAGGTCACTGACGAAGTAGGTATGAAACTCATCAACCGTCATGTTGTAAACCGTGACATGCTTGTGCAACAGTTCAATACTCTCAATTTTGAGTGTATTCCCATCACTCTGAACAAGCAAGTCACCGACCTTAAGGTCTTTGACGAACGTCCACCCTTTATCCTTCACATAGAACGGATGGTTGAAGGTCGATTCAATCGTCTGACCGCCCACATGAATCTTGTAAATCTCGTCCGTCTCATGGTTGAACGTAGCCGTTACCTCTTTATACGCAACCTCGCCAGTCTCTTCATTCTTGGAAAGAACCTTATCTCCGACTTCAATGTCTTCGATATTTTTCTCCCCTTCGTCTGTTTGCACCTTGGTTCCCGCCGTAAAGCAGTTACAGTCGTATTTAGCTTTTGAGTAAGATGTCGAGGTGCTGTTCTTCGGTGTTTGAGCTGCCTTCGGCGTGCTTTTTAATCCTTTGGCTGGGGCCCCTTTACTCCCCCTACTTCCACCAATCGAACCAATGGAGCCATAAAGTGAAAGATATAGGTTATCCCATACTTCTTCCTCTATAGCCTCCCGGTAAGCATTAAGCAACTGATCTCTTGCCCAGTAAGCTTTTCCTCGACTATTTGTCTCAACAGTGCTTGTTTGTGTTAAAAGCCCGTATAGGTATTTAAATCTATTATTGTTTCGATCGTTATATATAGGTTTAAATATATTGCCAAAGTAAACACGATACTGCCAATAATCATCATATTTGGTTGATGTCTGAAGCATCGCTTGGTTCATGTAGTACTCGACTTCTTGTGCTTTATATGGGTTTAATTTAAAGTGCCCGCTCGGATCCACGTAAATCAGCGGATTATTCTCCACATACGCATACAAATTCTGACTAAGCGGATTTCCTAATGTCCCCCTGTACGTATCCTCGCTAATAAACCGTCCAATCTCCGGCTGGTAATAGCGAGCTCGGGCGTATGTCAAACCGTCATTATAACCATATCCCAAACCGGTGTATCCAAACAAATTATCCGGTCCCGGCCAGTTTAGGTCGAACTTCTTGCCGTCCAGCGGGATGCCGAATTCGTCGTAGTGGTAGCGTGCCGACACGCGGCCGTCTTTTTCTACGAGGCCCAGGGCGCTGCCGAGCGCATCCTCCATATACCAGAGCGTCTTCGACTGCGTTCCCGGCTTGGCTCCGCCATCACCCGGAACCGGCTCCCAGCCGTTGTTCGGGTCATAGGCCGGCAGGTAGGTCATGCTCAGCCGTTCTCCGCCTGCTCCGTATACGTAAGATTGCTTCCACTTGCTGTCGTCCGTTTCAGCGACCTGCAGCGGCTCTGGAAGCTCCAGGCTGACGTCATTGGTGAAGTTCAGCTCCCAGTGCTTTTTCTTGTACTGTTTCTCCCAGCCGTCCCGTGGGCCGCCTGGATGCATATCCGGGTATTCTTCGTCGTATTGGCCGCATTTTTTGGCTAGTCCCGGCGGAATGAAGCCCGGTGGTACTACGTGGCAGTTGCCCTTGCCGTTTCCGTTTTCATTTCCATTTCCATTACCATTTCCGTGACCGTTACCATTTCCGTTGCCATTGCCATTGCCATTTCCGTTACCATTCCCGTTTCCGTTATTGCCGTTACCATTACCGTTGCCGTTGCCTCTGCCCCCATGGGCATAGTCAATCGTCATCTTCATCCGGTTGCCATCGCCGTCATAAGCATATTTCGTGACGTCTCCACGCTCGTTCGTCTGCTTGATCAGGCGATTTGCTCCGTCCCAAACATATTGCTGAACGATCTCCGGAGCGGACCATTTTCCGATGGAATCCAGCAGATTTAATGGCGCGCCCGGCCCAGGAGTCGGAAGCCCTGCTGCAGGATCCACTGCTGTAGGATCAACTCCTGCAGGATCCATTGTCGCCGGATCGTATACGTCCGTTGTAACGCTTGGATCTGCGTACGTAATCCCGGTCACCGAGAATGTTTCCGGAAGCCTCAGCTGCTGCCGGATGACCTCCAGCAGGTTGCCCCGCGGATCATAACGGTAATCGTTGATTTCCGTGCCGCTGGTCATTTGAAGCAACCGATCCGCCGCGTCGTACGTGTAATTTTCCGTATCGGCCAGGTCGCCCCAATGGCTGCTCTTGGCCGTCCGGTTGCCGACGGCGTCATATTGGTAGGTCGTGATGGACGGCAGACCCGCTTCCGCGTTCTGTCTTTGCACCTGAATGAGTTGGTTCAAGGCGTCGTATGCGTAATCTGTAATAATACGTTTCTCTTTGTCGTTTGCGTCGGCATCGTCTTCGTCGTTGCCGTCCGACATACGCTCCGTCCGGACCAGGTTTCCTGCCGGGTCGTAAGCATACGACAGCTTCTCCAGGACCTTGCCGAATTGATTCCGATGGGTCAAGCCGACGAGCTGTCCGGCATCGTCATAGCGATACGTGCTTTCCCCAAGCGTCGGAAGATGCTTGGATACAAGCAACCCTCTGGCATCATAATCATAGGAAGTGGTTCTGCCCGCCGCGTCGGTCACGGACGTCATGCGGTCCAACAGATCGTATTGGTAGCTGACGGATGTTCCATCCGGGTATTCTACGCGGCTGCGCTGACCGGTTGGCGTCCATTCGTAACGAATCGTGCGAGCATTCGGATCCTTGACCGATATAAGCCGGTTCAGCGCGTCGTAGGCGTACGTCGTCGTGCCCAGATTGTCCGTCATCTGTGTTCTGCGGCCGGCGGCGTCATATTGGTAGCCGACATGTTTGCCGTCCGGGTACCGGATGCCGGTCAAACGGCTGAGCAAATCGTAAGCGTAGCTGGTTTCGGTGCCGTCCGGAGCGGTCATGCCCGTCACATTGCCGACGCTGTCATACGCAAACTCGGTAATCCGCTGATCCGGAGCGATCTCCCGGATCAAGTCGCCGCGGCGGTTATACTGATACCCTGTCGCGCGACCGAGCGCGTCCGTCTTGGAGACGATGTTGCCTAAAGCATCGTAGGCATAAGCCGTCTTGTTGCCCAAAGCGTTCGTGACCTGCGTAAGGCGTCCAAGCGCGTCATACGCATAAGCCGTCGTCTGCCCCTTGGCATCCGTCAAACCGGTCACCAGGTCATGGGCATTGTAGGCAAACTGGGTGGCTTGGCCCAACGGATCGACCATGCGGGTGACCCGGTTCAGCGGGTCGTAGGCGTAGATCGTTGTTTTTCCGGCTTCGTCGGCAGACTGAACGACGCGCCCGAGCGCATCCCGGGTTACCGTCGACTCTCCGCCAAGCGGATCGATCGTCTTCACGAGCAAACCTCGTGCGTCGTATTCCATCTTCCATTCTGCGCCGTTCGGACCGGTGATCCGAGTAAGGCGGCCCGAACCGTCATAGGCATAGGCCGTTACCTGCCCAAGTGCATCCGTCTGCGAAGTCAGTCGCCCCAAGGCATCATACGCATACACAACCGCGTGGCCCAGCGGATCGGTTTCCTGCGTCAAACGTCCGGCGCCGTCATAGCTGAATCGGGTCACGCCGCCTTCCGCATCCCTGATCTCAACCGGAAGGTTACGCCGGTCATAAGCGATCCGGGTTTCCGCGCCGCTTGCTTCCACCTGGAGGGTCAGGTTCCCGTTGCCGTCATATTCATAACGGGTAACGCTGCCTTCAGGATCGGTCGCCGCCGCGATCCGATTGTTGTCGTCGTAGGCATAAACCGTCTCGCCCCCTTTCGGGTCGGTTATTTTGACGAGATTGCCCACTCCGTCGTATTCGTAACGGGTGACGCCGCCCAAAGCGTCCGTTTCTTTGGCTAAGCGCGCATAACTGTCATATTCGTATTTCGTTTTGGAGCCTGCCGTATCCGTATAAGCGGTCAGGTTGCTGTCCTTGTCATATTCGAACCGTTCCGCCTGCCCCAAAGCGTCGATTCGTTTCGTCACCCGGTCGCGCGGATCGTATTCGAAGCTTGTCCGCTGTCCAAGCGCATCGATGATGTCGGTGACCCGGTGCAGAGGGTCCCGGACCATTTCCATCCGGTTGCCGAGCGGGTCCTTCAAGGAACGGGCAAAACCGGACGCGTCATTTTCGATCGTCGTCGTTTCGCCGTTAGGGTTTACCACTGCTTCCGCGAAGCCGCGGTCGTTGACGACGATTTTGGAGACGCCGCCAAGCGGATCGGTCATGCTTGTCAGGTTGCCTTTTCCGTCGTAACCGAACACCGTTTTATTCCCCAGCGGGTCGACCACTTCCTCCGGAAGATTGAAGGCATTGTACCGGATTTCGGTCTGATATCCCTCAGGGTCCTTTGCCCGGATCAGGTTGCCGCTGCCGTCGTACATATACTCCCATACGCTGCCGTTACGATCCATTTTTTGAATGACATTGTCGTTCGCGTCGTAAAGGAAACGTTCGGTCGTTCCATCCGGGTATGTGATGGCCGTTTGACGGTACCGCTCGTCGTAGAAATGGACGGTTTTACGTCCCAGCGCATCGGTAGTCACTGTCTTCTTCTCATTCGGGAAATATTCGATATCCCCCCAAGCTCCGGAAAAATCGCGCTGGCGCACGACCCGGTCCTGATCGTCATATTCATTGACGAGGGACATTGTCTCGTTCGGGTTGCCGATCTCTGTCATCCGGTGCTTTTCATCGTACTTGTAAGTGATCCGCGCGCCGTCCGGCAAAATCATCGCCTTCAGGTCGTGGTTCACGGCATCGTATTCGTAAGCCGCATACCGGCCCGATTGATCCGTAACCCGGACCACTTTGCCGCCGTCCCCGTAGGTGAGCGTCAGCTTAGCACCTTCCGTCGAAATCTCCGTCAGTAGGCTGCCGGCATACGACAGCTGAACGGTATTCCCGTTGGCATCGGCGATCCGCAGCAGCTTGCCGTCTTTCCGGTAAGTGTATTTCCACTTCTGCGGCGTCTCCTGGGTGAAGGTTCCGTCCGGTTGTTGAACGAGCGTATCGTACTGGCCGTCCATGCCTTGATAACGTCCGCCGCCGATCGGCTCAAAGCGGAAGCTTGCGCCTTCCGGTGACACGGCGTACAGGATTCCGCCTTCGCGGAATTCCAGCTTCCGTTCGTACGTATGATGCCATCCGACCCCGAAATCCCCGTCGTATCTGTCGCGGCTGTGGTAGGTAAGGGTCATGTCGAGCGGCATCAACGCCGGGACGTCGATATTCGTTTGATAAAAAGTGAAATCCCCTGTTGCAAGGTTGATCGGGTCAAACGCGGCGGCAAGCGGAAATCCGTTGCGGTTCGCGAATTCCTCCTGAATTCTCTCGTCGTCATCCCTGCCGATTTCGCCGGCTTGCCGCGGATTCAGAATGAGCAGGTTGATGTCCTTTTCGAGGGTCCCGTAACAAACCTGGCCGCTGCAATCCTGCACGGGGAAGCCGTTAAATTCGGCGATGTCGGCAATCTTCTGAACGATGGCGTCCTTTTCGATGACATTATAATAATAGCTGGC
Source organism: Paenibacillus sp. YAE3 (assembly GCF_057546105.1). Lineage (NCBI taxonomy): Bacteria > Bacillati > Bacillota > Bacilli > Caryophanales > Paenibacillaceae > Paenibacillus > Paenibacillus sp. YAE3. The sequence continues at coordinate 432,419 of NZ_BAAIYF010000001.1, forward strand.
GACGACCGCCCAATTGACGCCCCATGAAGGCGTTTTATAGCGCAGCACGCTGAGCGTGTCCGACGCATTCGAACGCTTTTTGTCCAGATCCCTCGTCGCAAACGCCTGAATTTCGGCAATTTCGTATGCCGGGAGTTTGACCTTGATCTCCCACTCGCCGACGTATTTCTGCGGCTTGTTGTCGGCTCTTTCGGGAAAATCGGTAAAATAGGTTTTGTCCACCGCGATTTTTTTCGCCCAATCCGATGCGAGCGGACGAACCGGAATTCCCGAAGCGAGCGTGTCCACTTTGCCGTCGTCTACGGTCGTGTCGTTGCCCACCCGGCGGATCCGTTTCATCTTTAGTTCCACTTTGGTGCCGATTTCCGCGATTCCGCGGATGACATGCTCCTCGCTTGCCGGATCGGGCACGATTTCCATGCCCTTCGGCGCCGGCGGATTGGCGTTCGAAATTTGGACTTCGCCCGCTTTTCCGTTTTTCGGAAACCGTTTCGGCGTCACTTTAATCTCGTATTTGCCTTCCGCCGCCGGCTTTCCGTTGACTTTTCCGTCCCATACGTACTTGTTTTTATTCAGGGTCGGATAGGTTCCTTCGTGCAGTACGGCAACGGTAGAACCGTTTTGTTCCAGACTGATGACCGTTTCATGCGACTGCTGCGTCGTATCGTTCGGATCGGGATTGTCGAAGCTGAAACTGACCTCCGTCTGTCCTCCGTACACGGAACTAAAAGAATACGGGTCGATTTGCAGCGACGTTTCCGCAAAAGCCTTCGGCAATTGCTGGGACGGGAACAAAGGAAACCCAGCGATCAAAATAATGAACGCCAGCAGCGTTTTGCCGACGGTCCCAAGCTTGTCGAAGCAGCCCTTTAGCGCCCGGGGTTTCAACCGATTAATCATGGAACACCTCTCCCTTCATCGCCAGCCAGCGGTAAATGACCATTGCGGCCTCGGCCCGTGTCGATGTCGCTCCCGGATTCAGACGATCCCCGTCGCCCTTGATCAACCCGCTTTGAATCGCGGCCTGTACGGATGGCTTGGCCCAATCCCGAACCGATCCGGCGTCCTTGTATCCGGCGAGGAGATCGCTTTGTTCGTCTTTACGAAGGCCTGCCGCATTCGCCAGCATGACCATCATTTCCGCCCGGGTGATTGGCGCATTCGGCTTGAACAGGCCGCCTTCATACCCTTTGATCCATCCCGCTGCCGCCGCCTGCTCGACCGAGTCGGCCGCCCAATGCCCCTCAGGGACGTCGCGGAAGGAGCGGCGATTCTCAGGCTGCTGCGCATCCAGCCCGGCGGCTTGAACGAGCATCTTGGCGAATTGCGCGCGCGTCACCGGCTGCCCGGGCGCAAACGCTCCGTTTTCCATGCCGTTCACGATCCACCGGGAGGCCAGCACTTCCACTTCCGCCTTCGCCCAATGGCCGTTCATGTCCTTAAAGGATGGCGCATACAGGAAAATGCCGTATAAGCCCGACTCTTGAACCTTCGCGCGTACCGTTTTCCACAACGCGTCGACCGTTCCCCCGCTGTATACCCAGCGTCCCGCGCTTTCGTCAAAGCGGTAAATGCCTGCGCGGTTTGCCGCATCGGCATTTTTCAGCGGCTCATCCAGCTGGAAGGTTAGCGCAGCGGATTTCAAAGGTTTCGTGTCCGCGGTCCACTTCCACGCCACGCCGGTCCAGGTCATGCCGCTCGCGAGACGGTCGGACGGAAGGCTGCCGATTTTTTCAAGCGTAATCCGGGTATCGGAAGCGAACGCTCCCTGGCCGAATTCAAGCTGGAACGCTTGCCCCTTCGCCGCCACGCCTCCTTTCGGCCCGATAACGATGCCATCAGCCGGTATGCTTCCGGTTCCGCTGCCGTTTGCCGGCGTGGCTTCCGTTTTTTCGGTCCGGATAATATCTCGGCTAACCAACGTTCCGTTGTTGACGAATGTCAGCTTCTCCCCGTTAAAGCCGATAAAAGCGGTAGGTTTCGTCAGGCCCAAACTGAAGATTTGCCCGCTTTTCAGATCGGCTGCCCGCATGATCGCCGCATCGCCGGAAGCTTCCAGCCAGACAGCCGTTCCGTGGGAGATACTCATTTCTTTATACTCGCGTTGCCCTTCCTTGGCCGGCTTCGTCAAATCGACCGGTTGCGGGCTGTTGCTGCTCATATCTATGTAGACGTACTTCCCGTTTCCGTCCAAATCTTTTTGTTTCCATAAAATTTCTTCGCCGTTATATACAAAACGCTCCACATATTCGGTATATGGCAGGTCGACGATTTTGTTATGTTTGCCCGCGGCGACGTTATATTCGTATAAATCTCCGTCTTCGCCGCCTTTGTAGACAACGCGTCCGTTCTTTATCACAGGATCCCGGCCTCGCCCCAAATCGGTTAACTCTCCAGTTGCCAAGTTGTACAAGGTCATCGTATAGGAAGGAAACGTCTGCCAGACCACAAAATCGCCGTCCGCCAGCGGCGCGCTGTTTTGTCCCGTATTTTTGTTCAGCTTGGTTTCGGTTTTCGTGCTGACATTGTAGCTGTATACGTCCCAGTTCAAATTGTCGTCGGTGCCGCTGTCATTCCGCTTATCGATCCAAACGACGACCGCTTCCCCTTTGCCGTTGATCCCGACGGAAGGAGAATCGGTCAATTTTCCATGGGTCGTGATCGCTTGGCTTTGTCCGGTTTTCGTATTCCCGTAAAAAATTTGCCCTTTCAGCTTGGCGCTGTTTCCGCGCCATACCGCATGTTCACCCGAAATCCGGATGTTTGCGCCGCTAATCGATAACGGGGACATTTCGTCCTGATAGGTGAATACGGTTTCCGCTGAGACCCGCTGTACCTCCGGAATGACTCCCCCCAGCAGTCCTGCCGCAAGCAGAGCTGACATCCATTTTTTAGTGCTACCCCTCATGTTTTTCCTCCTTAAGACAGCAAAAAACCAAGCACCATGAGCAACCCGGCTGTCAGTCCATGAATAGGCTTCATGGAGTAAGACCCGTGGCTTTGCGTCCCCGACTTTCGTACGGGTTTGCCTTTGTTCAAGCACCTGGTTTAGCGCTTTCTGCGTAGTTCTTTGAATCTATTTTTAATCAGAATTATATAAATAGTTACAAAAAGTTACAATATGTAATGAAATATATGGTTCTTAGAACCTTAATTTTCGTCATTCAACATTGCACAATTGCGTAAACAAAAACATTTTTATTTCTTCTAACAGGAAGAAAACCAACCGCAGTTCACCACGCAAACCATCTTGAACTAAAAAAGGCCAGGTGCCGGTTTTTTTTGAAAACAGCCGCTTATGCAACATTTTGTGTTAACGTCCCGTCTGGAACGGTGAAAGGCATGCATCATTTTCCAATGAAAGGTTTGGCAAAAGTATTTCGGAAATGAGCTGCCGACTGATAACCAAAACGTTCGTACAAGCTCACGTATATAGGAGGAATGACAGATGAATAAAATGTACAAAGTGCTCGCGACCGCATCCATTTTGGCTCTGGCAGCCATGCCCGTGGCGGCAAACGCGCAGCAGCTCCCTGCCCAAGCGGTGCAAAAGGGAAACGCCAACAAGCAAACCGACGTCAAAAACGTTCCGGCAACCTGGGGACAAATCACGGATTTCGTGCAAGACAAATCGGATAAATTCATTACCGTGACCGGACGCGGACTCGCGCCGACCGATCAGGACGAAATCATCCTGGCCATTACGCCAAAAACGAAATTCATCGACGCCAAAGGCAAAACCGTTCCTCTGCAAAAAATCATCGACGGGCACAAAACCGTCAAAGCTTTCTACAGCCCGAACATCACAAAAAGCCTTCCGGCCCGCGGAACCGCGCTGACGCTGGTCGTTCAGGACCAAAGCTTCTCGGCTATCGACGGTAAGGTAACCGAGGTAAGAGACGGCCGCATTTTGGTAAAAGGCACTGACCTTTACAACAAACACGACGAGGAAATTTGGCTGCATTTCGCGGATAAAGCAACGATCATCGATCAAAACCGCAAAGCCATCGCCGCCGGAGACATCAAGGAAGGCATGAGCGTGAGAGCATTTTACGGTCCGGCCGTTGCAATGAGCCTTCCGCCGCAATCCGGAACGAATTACGTGATCGTGAACACGAACATGGAAGACGTCAATCCCGGGGAGGTTAACGAGTTGACGGCAGGGACCGCAGGCGTCATTACCGACCAAAAAGACGGCAAAATCACGGTCATCGGCCAACCGCTGGAAAAAGGCGGCGTCAACTATGTCGTGTTGTCCATCGACGACAAAACGCAAATCGTCGATGAAGACGGCAACAAACTGACCAAGGATGCGCTCAAAACGAGCGGCCATGTGGAAGCGACCTACAGCGCCGTCATGACGCTGATTTATCCCGCTCACACCCATGCAGACAAAATCGTGGTGAAAAAAGCGGAAGCCGTCAAAATCGAAGGCACCGTCATGCCGTCCGACCGCACATCCAAAGATCAAGTGTACGTGAACGTCGGTTCCGATAATTCCACGGCAAACGACGTGATCCTGAACATTTCGAAGGATACGACGATCATCCCGCTGATCGGCGGCGACACGGATCTTCGCGCCGGAACGAAAATCGTCGCGTTCCATTCGCCGATCATGACCAAATCGCTGCCGGGTATCACAAGCGCCGAGGTCGTGATCGTGACGTCGGACAAAGATACGGTGCAGCCTAAATAAGCAGCATCATCAACGCACGAAAACCCGGCCGATTCATCAGAAGAATCGGCCGGGTTTTTTGGTATGCGCGGACATGAGGGAACAGACCGTATGCGGACATAACCAGCGGACGTTTTTTTTACCGACCAAAATCTCATGTATGATCATCAAAGACCATCGATCGCCAACGATGTTCAATGTCTGCAATACGCCGCCGTTCTCAAGAACGGTAACCTCCGAGCCGAAGCCTGCATAGATGGAGGCAAATTCCAGGAACTATTTCTTCGTAATCATCCACGTCACGCCGAACCGGTCAATGACCTCTCCATAATAAGCGCCCCAGGGCTGAAGGGCAAAAGGATATTTGCTTTCCCCGCCGAGAGAATCGATGTAAAAATTCGCCTGGCTTTTTGCATCCTTCGATATCAGATAAGCGTTCATTTGTGCTCCCATAAAAAAAGACACCCGGCTTTCGGCCAGGTGTTTCATGGAATCGGCGCGAAATTCACGTCCCTCCTACTTATTTTCCAGCTTCGTCTCCTCTACTCTTTTCAGCGCCGCATCGTACGTGTCGATCAGCTTTTGCACGCCGAGCCCGTTGATTTCTTTTACGTATTGGTCCCATTCGTTTAAGCTTCTTGTGCCGAGGACGAATTTAGAGAAGTTTTCTTCCCTGTATTTTTTCACGGCCTGCCCCGTGACCGAAAGCACCTCGTTTTCCTCGTCCGTAAACGCCGGTTTCGGCTGCATCGCAGGCGGATCATATTTGACGGCTTCCTCGTAAGCCTTTTTCAAATCCGGCGAAAACAGCGACAGATGCGCGTTAAAGTCGATCCAGGTGTACGTGCCGCTCGTCTGCAGTCCGGTCTGCTTCCGCATTTCCGTCACGTCGGTGAACTCGGGTTTGAATTTTTTCTGCCCGTTTTCCTCTGTATACGTTTCGCCTTCTTTGCCCCAGCTGCTTAACGTCCGCCCTTCTTCGCTGTAGAAAAAGTCCATGTATTTCATGATGTCGTCTTTATGCTTGGAGGTCGACGCAACCGTCAAACCGCCCTCAAGGTAGTGGAAATAAGGATTCTGCGGTTTCTGGCCCGGCAGCCCGGACGGTGGCGCCATAAACTGCAGGCTGTATTCCGGATTGTCCTTGCGCATGGCGTTGTTGAAAAAATCGACGCGGCTGATATAGTCGATCGTAATAAACGACTGGCCGGTGGACATGACGTCCTGCCACTGCTTCGTCTGGATCGAGAGAAAATCCGGCGGAATCAGCCCTTCCTTGTAGAAGGTGTGCCACATGCCGACCATCGCCTTGTAGTTGTCCTCCGTCGGTCCGAACTTCCATTTTTTCTCGTCAAAGTTGTAATAGACGTCCGTGCCGCTGCCGAAATTGGTCGTCAAATTCGCCATCATTTCATCCGGGATTTGGCCGAAGCGCATGGAAAGCGGATAGCTTTCCGGATAAAGCTCCTTCAGTTTTTTGAGGGCTTGATGCAGCTCTTCGTACGTTTTGGGAACGGCAAGGTTATGCTTTTTGAAAACATCCTCGCGGTAGAGCCAGATCATCCGGTTCGTTTCCCCGAAGCCCTGGTTCGGGAACATATACATTTTGCCGTCGGCGGACAGCGCCGCTTTCGCTTCTTCCGGATATTGCTCCATCCATTTTTTCAGGTTCGGCATCTGGTCGACATGGTCCAAAATGTTTTCCAAAGCCCCCTGATCGCCGTATTTGTTGGAATCGCGGCGGCTCGACATATACATCAGGTCCGGCAGGTTGCCCGAGGCCATGACCAGGTTAAGCGTATCGCTCAGCTTGCCGGACGGCGTTTCGACGTTTAACGTCACGCCCGTTTTGTCTTTGATCCATTTCCAAATCGGCCAATCCTTGCTGTACGGAAAGGTTGCGTTGTTATCCAGAAGCGCCGAGAGTGTGACCTCGCTTTTCGATGGCGCCGCAGGTTCGGTCCCGCCTTTCGGTTCCGCGGCCGGAGTTTCCTTTCCCGTGCCCGAAGTGCAGCCGGCCGCAGCAAGCATCAATACGAGCAGCGCCGCCAAAATCGTATACGACCGTTTTTTGCCCATGTACATCCCCCTTGAATTCTTTTTTCGTTCCGAAAGCAAAAGCCATGGATGTCAGCCTTTGACCGCGCCGATCATGGAACCCTTTACGAAATATTTTTGCACGAAAGGATACAGGATCAAAATCGGCAGCGTCGATACCATGATCGTGGCGTATTTGAGCGAATCCTCGACCACCAGGTTATCGCCGCCGATCTGCGTGACCTGCCCGGAGCTGACGCTGCCGGCCAAGACGAGATTGCGCAGCAGCACCTGCAGCGGAAACAGCTCCTGACTCCGCAAATAGAGAAGCGGATACAGGAAGTTATTCCAGATGCCGACGGCGTAAAACAGCGAGATGGTGGCAAACACCGGTTTAGATAGCGGCACGATGATCCGGAAAAAGATCCCGATATCGTTCAGGCCGTCCATCCGCCCCGATTCCTCCAGTTCTTTCGGAATGCCGCTGAAAAACGTCCGCATCAGGATCAAATTCCAGGTGCTGACCGCGCCCGGCAGCACCATGCCCCAGATGGTATCCACCAACCCCAGCGAACGCACGACCAGAAACGTCGGGATCATGCCGCCGCCGAAAAACATCGTAAACACGATTAAAACCGTAAAACCTTTATGAAACGTCATGTCCTTGCGCGACAGGGCGTACGCCCCCATCGATGTCACCAGCATGGCAATCGCCGTGCCGAGCACCGTATAAAGAATTGTATTCCGGTACGACGTCCAAATTTTCGGATCGCCAAGGACCAGCTCATACATCCGAAAATTCCAGCCTTTCGGCCAGAGCGTGACTTCGCCTTTCATCACGTATACGTCTTCGCTCAGCGATACCGCGAGCATATACACGAAAGGATACAGCATCACGGCGGCAACCAGCAGCATGATGAGCGTATTGACGACCGTGAAGACGCTGATGCGGCGCCGGCCGCGCCCCAAAGTTACCATAGGCTCGTTCCTCCCAACCGCCGGCTGATGTAATTGGCCGAAAAGATAAAAATAAAGCTGATGACGCCCATAAACAGGTCAATCGCCGAGGCGTAACTGAAATTGCCCTGCTCCATGCCGACCCGGTACACATAGGTGCTGATAATGTCGGCCGTGCTGTAGACGGCGGGATTGTACATCAGAAATACTTTTTCGAACCCGATTTCCAGCACCTTGCCGATATCCAGGATCAAAATGATCATGATCGTCGGCGCGATCCCCGGCAGGGTCACATGCCACAGCTTTCTCCACCTGCCCGCGCCGTCGATGCCGGCCGCCTCGTACAGCTGCGGGTCCACCGCCGTCAGCGCCGCCAGGAAAATGATCGTTTCCCAGCCGATATGCTGCCAAATTTCCGACAGGACGTAGATCGGCCGGAACAGCCCCGGCTCCATCATGAAATTGATCGGCGTCCCGCCCAGCGCGGTAATGGCATGATTGACGATGCCTCCCGTCGGCGACAGGAACATGATGACCATGCTGGCTACGATGACGTTGGAAATAAAATGCGGCAAATAGCTGAAGGTCTGCACCCATCGTTTGAATATGGCGTTTCGGACCTCGTTCATCAGCAGCGCGAGAATGATCGGCGCCGGAAACCCGAAGATCAGCTTGTAAAGCCCCAGCAAAAACGTGTTTTTCATCAACACCCAAAAGTCCGGGTTGCTGAAAAACATCCGGTAATACTTCAGGCCGACCCAATCGCTCGCCCAGATGCCCTTAAAGACGTTGTAGTTTTTGAACGTGATGACCAGTCCGAACATCGGCGCGTATTTGAACACCGCGTAATAGATCAGGCAGGGCAAAAACAGCAGCCATAAATATTTGCTCCGCCGGAATGCCCGCGCGATTCGCCCCCTTTCCGGGCGGGCGCGGGAGCGTCCTTTTAACGCTGTGCCGGCTCCGGGCAAATTTGTTTCCGCCGTTTTCATGTCCCTTCCGCACCCCCTTTTCGCCAAGTCGTATTTCTTTTTGCCTTCCTGTACGACAGCATAACGGATGCCCCTGCGGAAAATAAATCGGCAAGTTTGCGGCGCCATCCCCTTTTTTTCGGGTGAGTGGAAAGGTTGTAGAGAATCCTGAAAAGGTGAATATTGTGTGAACGCGAAAATAAACCTTATGATAAAGTCACTGTAGGCCGATATTTTCATTCACCCTTCGGGAGGCGGGCCTATACTTGCATGGAGGTGTCGACCTGATGTCGTTTGTGCTGATGAAGAGAAGGTTTGGCTTTTCCACCTTGTTCACCAAGCTGCTGTCCGGTTTCCTCGCGGTCATTTTGCTGCTCACCGCCTTCAATCTCGTTTCCTTTTTTTATTTGAAAGGGCAAATCCACCGGGAGATCGTGAAATACAACGAGCTGGCCATGAACCATGCGGCCTCGGGCTTCGAAAACCAATTCCGGCTGACCCGGGAGATGGTGCTGGGCTTGAGCCAAAACCCGGAATGGATGACGTACGTAAACCAGCTGCGCCAGGTCAAGCGCAATCAGGCATACGGCTACGTCAACGACGTGATCGGGGAAATGAAGCGGCTGTATGGGAACCCTTTTTTGGGGATGGACAATTTAATCATCTATTTTCAAAAGGACGCCTATGTCGTCGAAAAGGACGGGACGAGCAGCGCAAAGGCGATGTTCGGCACGTATTATGCAAGCCCGTCGTACCCGCCGGCTTTTTGGGATGAGCAGTTCGGAAAGCGTTACGCGTTCCGGGTATTTCCCGCGGCGGCGTTTACGGAAAACACGGCCGGATCGGTTCGCTCCAAGGGCAAACTCATGCCCGTCGTCATCAAAATGATGCCATACAAGGATATGTATCTGGTGGCCACGCTGGATGCGGAACGGCTCGCCCGGAACCTGCAATCCGCCATGAGCGGCAGCTTTTATATTTTGGATTCGGATGGTCGCCCGCTTTATGCGCCTGAAGCCGGATCCGACGCGGGTCTGCTGCCTGCCCTTCATACGTTTGACGAACGGCATTCGTTCGTGCAGACGAAAGACGCGTACTATTTTTACCGGAAAGGAACCGACACGGGGTTCATGTATGTCAGCCGCGTGCCCGTCCAAAGCATCTCCTCCCAGCTTCTGAATTTGAATCTCGTGCTGCTTTCGCTCCTCGGCATCGTCGGCCTGCTGATCGTGTTGACGTATGCGTTCAGCCGCAGGGTGCATCGCCCGATCCGCATCATGGCCGATACCCTGCGCGCCGACGAGCCCGAACCGGTGCAGGGACCGTTCAAGGAAATCGAGCTGATCAGCCGGAGGGTCCAGCATTTGCGCTCCACCCATCAGCGGATCTCCAGCGATTTGGCCCGAAAAAATTCGCTGCTGCGCCATTACGCCTACACCAACCGCCTGAAAAACATCCATATGAACCTGAGCGAGCTGAAGGAGCTGGCGGATGTCAGCATGCCATACGTCATGGTCGCATACCAGATTATTTTCAAGGAAGCCAGCGCCGAGTATCCTTTGGTGCAGGAAAAAGGGGCCTATTACATGCGGGAATACGTCGACCAGATTTGGCGGCAGGTGTATCCGGACTCCGTCACGCTCCAAACCGAACCCTGCCAGATTTTGTCCATCGTTTTCCTTCCTGATGAAAACGCGGAAACCTCGGCGCAGCTTCGGCATCTGCAGCAGGTGTTCGACCGGGACCGCAGCTCCTACCTCGTCACGATGGCGGAAAGCCCGGTACAGCCTGCGGGAGCTTCATTCACGGCGGCGCTCGCTTGCGTGAACGGCATGCTGAAACAGCGGAAGCTTCGGGATGAAACCCAGTGGATCCGCCCGGATAGCGCCGCGCCCGGCAAAGACGCCCGCTGCTTCAAAGCCACATGGGAGCAGGAGTTCCACAACCGGGTGCTCAGCGGAAGCGACGACAGCATGCAGGAATGGATCGCGAAAAGCTTGGGTGTGCTCGAGAAAAAACAGGCGGCGGCCATCGAATACCGGCGGTTCGCCAAAGACGTGGCCGACGAGCTCGACAAGCTGCTGCGCAGCCAGAACCTGCATGCAGAATTTGAGGCGGCGGCGGTTCCGGCGCTGGAATCGACGCGGCATTTCTACAGCCCGGGGCAATATGAGGCCTGGTTCGGCAGCCTGCTCGGCCCAGCGCTGGAACTGATCCGGCGCAAAACGGAAAACCACGACCCGATCACGTCCTTCGTCATGACCTATATCAATGAGCATCTGGATGAGGACATCAACCTGGATATGATGGCCGATAAGCTGAATATCACCTCGGGGTACCTGTCCACCTATTTCAAGGAAAAAACCGGGCTCAATTTCAGCGATTATTTGAACGATCTGCGCATCCGCGCGGCCAAGGACATGCTGCAAAACCTCGATTTGCGCATCCAGGACGTCGCCGCCCGGGTCGGCTACCACAACGTCAATTCGTTTATCCGCATGTTCAAACGGCATGCCGGCATGACGCCGGGCGAATTTCGGAAGAAATACGCTTCCTGACGGGTTTGTTTGTCCGTACCCGTTCAACAAACCGGCGAAGCAAGTTATACCCGCGTCCAAGAAGACAGGCGGCAATTGGCGCGGCTGCTTCTAAGGCAAAAAAGCACCACCGCGAAGCGCAAAAGAAATGGCGGCCAAGAACGATTTTCTTGGCCGCCGTTTTGAATTTGGTTACGTCGTTTTGAATTGAAGATGAGGCTACGCTTTCTCCTGTCGGCATGGCTTGGGGGCCGTTTTCACATCATTTTGCCTCCGGGGCACGACGAAACATCCGTTTCCCTCGCTTATACGTCTCCAGCATCCGGATTTCCCCCTCGTCCAGCGTAAACACGGCGAGGTCCGCCGGTGCGCCAGGCTGCAGCCCGGCGCCGGTCTCCAGCTTCATCAGCTTGGAAGGCGCGGTCGAAGCCATGTCCCAAGCTTCCCCGAGGCTGCAAATTCCGCAGGACCGCATATGCGCGATGCCGGCGGTCAGCGGCAGCGCCGATCCGGCCAGCAGCGCCGGCTGGCCGGCAAGATGCAGCCGCCCCTGTTCGGTTAGCGTGACATGACCGCCGACGGGCGTATCGTAGTTCCCGGGCGGCATGCCGCCAAGGCTGACGGCGTCGCTGACGAGAATCAGCCGGTCTCCTTTTACCTTCCGGGCGACCTTCAAGAAGGCGGACGGAAGGTGGAAGCCGTCGGCAATGACGCTGGCCCACAGCCGGTCATCCGCCAGCTGATCCCAAATGTAGTTGGGATGGCGCGGCAGCACCGGATGGGCGCCGTTGCCGAGGTGCGTGGACAAGCTGGCCCCGGCTGCGGCTGCGCGCCCGATTTGATCGGCGGAGGCGGCGGTATGGCCGATCGCCGCCACAATGCCTTGTTCGGCGCAGCGGGCGATAAAGGCTTCGGCCTCCGGCCATTCCGGCGACAGCGTGACGATCCGGATGCGCCCGCCGGCCTCCTGCTGCCACGCTTCAAGCTGCTTCAGGTCGGGCGCCTTGACGAAGGCCCGGTTGTGGGCGCCCCGCGGCCCGTCTTCGGGGGAGATGAACGGGCCTTCGAGATGGATGCCGGCTATGCTGTGCGCCCCGCCCAGGCCGCCTTCCCGCTCCAGCCGGGAGCAAACCCGATCAATGACCGCAAGCGCCCGTTCGATCGATGCGTCGGAGCCCGTAATGACCGTCGGATAAAACGAGGTGACGCCTTCGGCCCACAGCCTGTCGATCAGCGCTTTTACCGTCTCCTCCGCCAGGTCCGGCGCGTTCATGTCCAGTCCCCCGTAACCGTTGATTTGCAGATCGACAAGCCCCGGGGCGATCCACGGAAGGCTTTCGACTGCCGGCAGGTTCACCGCGTTTAACTCGAAATCCGCTGCGTCAATGCTCTTGCATTCCGCGATGACCCCTTCCCGGATGCGAACCGCAACCGGCTCCCCCGTACGGTAGTGCCTCCCGATCAATTCGAAGCCGGACGTCGCCATGTTCGATCTGACCATCCATGCACCGTCTCCTTGCTTCATAAGTTTGGATAAGACAAGAAAAATTTTATGTTCCAGGCGTCCTGCGTCCTAATCTGCCAGCTTTCCTCCGTCGCGCGAATGGCGTCAATGCGGCGCGACCGGCGAGGAATCCCGGTCGAGGTACATCCGGCAACCGGCATGCGTTCTCAGGATCGAAGCCGGGCAAGCCGTCGTCATCGGCCCTTCCAGCGCGCCTTGTACCGCGCAGCGTTTGGCGGCTCCGGGCACGATGCAAAACAGCCTTTCGGCCGACATTAGCGCCGGAACGGTTAACGTCATCGCGTACTCCGGCACGTCCTCGAATTTAGCAAAACATCCGTCGTGAACCTGCTGCTCCCGGCACCTATCATCGAGTTTGACCTGTTTTACAAGCTCGGGATCGTTAAAATCGGCCACCGGCGGGTCGTTAAAGGCAATATGCCCGTTTTCGCCGATGCCGAGGCAAACGATATCGAGCGGGGCTTCCCGCAGCAGCGCCGCATATCTGGCGCATTCCTGCGCCGCTTCGGCGGCACCGTTCAGCAGGTGAACCCGTCCCGGGCGAACGCGGCTGAACAGCCTCGTCGTCAGGAAATGGCTGAACCGCTGCGGCGCATCCGGGGAGAGTCCGATATATTCGTCCATATGAAAGGCCGTTACCCGCCCCCAATCGATGCCCTCCTCCCGCACGAGCGCGTCGAGGAATTCGTTCTGGGAAGGCGCGGCCGCAAAGACGATCCGTACGGCTTCCTGCGTATTCAGTTTTTGCCGGATCGCCTCGGCCGCTTCCGATGCGGCAGCTTTGCCCATCTCGTCCCGGCTGGCATATTGATGCACGCGCAAACGGCCCGCCGTCCATGATCTTTCAGGCGATGGGGCATTGGCATTCATCGATGCACCCCTCCTCTCATCAAATCATCGTTTTCCGAAGCAGCCCCGGCATCAACCGACGCGCTGCCCGTGCTGCTGCAGCAAGCCGAGGAAGCTCTCCAAGCACTCCTCCGTCGCCTCCTCGCCTCCGGCGGAAAAGGCATATCCCGAAGGACGCTTCAGCTGCTCTTCGCTCAGCTCGGAAGCCAGCCTGTAATGCGTCTCGACGACAAGCCAGCCGTCGTATCCGTCCTCCGCCAGTCTGGCAAGCAGCCGGTCATACCCCACCTCGCCCCTGCCGATGGCGACCGCTTCGGTTTTGCCGTTCTCCCGTACGGCATCCTTGACGTGGATGTGGCAAATTTGGCCTTGCAGCGCTTCGTACCCGTCCGGGTAAGGCGTTTCGCCATCCGGGTCCCACAGATCGTTGCCCGGATCGTATAGAGCCCGGATCCGCGGATTCGCCGCCTCGCTTACGAGCGCAGCCACCTTGGTTCCGTTCGTCGCATACACGGAAGGATCGGCTTCCAGGGCAAGCTGGACGCCGAATTCCTCCAGCACCGGGACGGTATGCCGCAGCTCGCGCACGATGCCCGGAAAAGCCGTGCGATAATCGTCCCGGTTCGCCCAGAAGCTGAAGCCCCGGAGAATCCCCGTACCGAACCTCCGCGCCAGTTCCGCGTAACGGCGGAGCATGCGGTGATGCGCGGCGACCTCCTCCTTGTTATGCAAATTGCATTTAAACACCGGCGTGGACAAGCCGCACACGCTTAGACCCGCATCGCGGATCATGGCGGCAATCTCATCCAGCCTCCGGTCGCCGAGCCGGTGAAGCTGCTTGCCGTCGACCGAACGCAGCTCCAATCCGTCCAGCCCGTACCGTTGGGCGATCCGGATGGCATCTTCGATGTTTTGCGAAATTTCATCCGTAATGACTCCGAGCTTGAATCCGGCCATCATCCAATCGCCTCCTTTCTTTTTCCGGCAGCCAATGATCCTATCAACATCCCTTATTTCTCCGACAGCCGGAAGGTTTATAAGTTGATTTCATTCCTGCCGTCCGCCTGTCTTGATGCGCCCGCTTCTATCCGTTCCGCTTCGCGAACGAGACGCGCAAAGGAACGGATTTCCCTGTTGCCCGGCTTTCGTTCGCCGCTTCAAGAAAGGCGATCACTTCGATCGTTTCCTCGATATCGAGCGGCGGCGTTTTCGTTTGGAACATGCGGACGACCTCTTCCAGCATGCTGGCGAAATAAGGCTTCTGCGCGGCATAGACATCGACGTATTCGGTTCCCTGCTCGCGGTGAAGCAGCGCCCCGAAACGCCGGTTCCCTTTGCGGTTTCCGCGGATGGTGCCGATCCGTCCGTCGGCCCAGACGCCGACCGCCAGATCATGGTCCTCATTGGCCGTCACCCGCACCTCCGTGCAGCCCGGGCCCATGCAGCGGTACAGCATATCCGCCATATGAATGCCGTACCAGAAAAAGCCCGGCTGGGTCGGCTGCAGCTCCATCGGGCCGCAGCAGTCCGCGCCAATGATTCCGCCTTGATCGCCTGCGCGGACGGCCGCGTCCAAATTTTCCGCCCAGCGGACGGAAGAGCAGCTCATGATCGGCACCCGATGCTCGCGGGCGAGATCGGCAATGGCGCGCGCATCCCGGCTGCTGACGGCAAATGGCTTATCGATAAAGACCGGTTTCCCATACGGGGCCACGGCCGCAAACTGTTCCGCGTGAATCCGCCCATCGACGGTCAGCAGCAGGATCGCATCCGCTTCCTCGGCTACCTCCCCGATGCTGCCTGTCATGCGCACGCCAAAGTCGCCTTCGATTTTGGCGGTGAAACCCGCCACCCGATCGATGCTTAGCGGAAAATCGGGCGAACCTCCCGGAAAGGCGACGGTCACCCGCGCTCCCGGAACATGATGGGGATGGGCCGGATCATTGAGCATTTCCGCAAATAAAGGGGCATGAGAGGTATCCAGGCCGACCATGCCGATATTCAATGTTTTCGGATCCATGTTTATGCGCCTCCAGGCTGTAGTCTCACTTCCCTGCCGGTTCGGGCGGACTCGTAAATGGCCAAAATCAACTCGACCGATTTCCGCGCCTCTTCCCCGGATATGAGCGGCTCCCGGTTCTCCTTCACCGCTTTGATCAAGTCGTCGATCAAAATATAATGCCCGTCGGCCGAAATCGCGCGCGGGTCGTCGTAGCCGTCGGCGGTTCCATTTTTGGCGCCGATCGGCGCCGCATCGCCATCCACCGTTTTCCACACTTTGAAGCCGCTGTCCCCGTAAACGATCGAGCCGTGTTCCCCGTGAATTTCGAACCGCGCTTCCTGGCCCGGATTCACCGTCGTCGCTCCTTGAATGACGCCATAAGCGCCGTTTGCGTATTTCAGCACGGCCACGGCGGTATCTTCCACTTCGATGTCATGAATGAGCGGCGACGCGTAGGCAAACACGCTTTCCACGTCGCCCATCATCCACCGGATAATATCCACGCCGTGAACGCCCTGGTTCATCAGCGCCCCTCCGCCATCCAGCGCCCACGTTCCGCGCCAGCCGGCGCTTTTGTAATATTCGCGGCTGCGGAAGTATTTCAGGTAGGCGTCCCCCAGCACGAGTTTGCCCAACTTGCCTTCTTCGATCGCCTTTTTCGTCAGAAGCGCTTCCTGCGTCGTCCGTTTTTGGAATACGGTAGCAAGCTTGACCCCGTTCGTCCGGCAGGCTTCAATCATCTCATCCATGTCCTTCGCCGTAATGCCCAGCGGCTTTTCGCAAAACACATGTTTTCCTGCCCGCGCCGCGGCCACCGCAATGTCGCGGTGCAGCCCGCTCGGCACGCATACGCAAACAGCGTCAACCTCCCCTCCCTGCAGCAATTGCTCCATATTTCTGTATGTCGGCGGTGATCCGAACTCCTTCGCTAACGCTTCGGCCTTTTCCTGCACTTCATCTACGATAGCCGTCAGCTCGGCCTCCGGATGATTGACAATCGCACGTGCATGGAGCGGGGAAATGACGCCCGCGCCGACAATGGCAAACCTCATCTTTTTTGTCATTGCGACCTCCTTAATCGGTGAGTGCACCATGGACTTTCATCCCCATTCTAGAAACCGGCATCCCGGCTGCCAATCCTCCGTTATTCCGCTTTGCCCACATCTTTGGCGTGAGCCGCAAAATGGAAGATGAATCCGCAGAAGTGCATATTCAGATGTATATGAGGCTTGACCCCGCGGTTTTCGCAAAAAAAAGAAGATGCATTATGCATCTCCCAGATCCAGCCTCTTTACGCCTGTCTCCTGTTTTGCTCTCCGGTTTGCTCCTGCACGTTCCATCTGGCAGCCCATCGCTCCATTTCCTGCAGCGCCGTTTTGAAGTCCATGCCCTTCTCCGTCAGCGAATATTCCACGGTCACGGGCACCGTCGGGAACACTTGCCGCGAAACGATCCCGCTCTGCTCCAAATGGCGAAGGGCGTTGGACAAGGACTGCGTTTTGACGATGGCCAGGTCCCTGCTGAGCTGGTTGAACCTTTTCGGCCCCTTGGACAACTCCGCGATCACCAGGAAAGCCCACTTCGCCCCCAAAATCTGCAGCACCGAGCAAATATTCGAAAAATCGCCCGCGTCGCCGGGATTATTCTGTTCCATACACGAACCTCCCATGAACTTACTTTTTGTAAGTTAGTCCAAAAATTTGGATAAGATCCAAATGTTTTGCGTTCTTACGAAAGGAATGTACTGCCATTATAATGCAATCGAGAGCTCTCCAACATCCCTGAAAGGAATGATTTTTGATGAACCGTTTATTTATATATATTCTGACGCTTGGCGTGTTTCTCACCGCCACCTCCGAACTTGTAGTTTCGGGAATTTTATATGTTATCGCTTCGGATCTTCATATTTCGATTGCACTTGCTGGACAGCTGGTTACGGCGTATTCGCTTGCTTTTGCCGCCCTAACGCCCGTAATCGTATTTTTCACTTCCCGCTGGGATCGAAAAAAAGTGCTGCTCCTTTCTCTTGCCCTCTTTACACTGGGCAGCGCCGCATCCGTCATCCCTCATTTCGGAATCATTTTGGCTTCCCGGGCTATTTTGGGCATCAGCTCAGGCGTTTATCTGGTCACCGCTTTTGCGGCCGCGGCCAAAATTTCCCCTCCCGAAAAAATAGGCTCCGCCATCGGCACAATAGTGCTCGGCTTCAGTTCTGCCATGATTTTGGGAGTTCCGATCGGGATCGCCATCACCAAATGGCTGAACTGGCAGTCGATATTTGCGATCCTCGGCGTACTGAGCTTGTTGATGGGACTTATCATCCTCCGGTCTCTTCCACGCATCCCCGGCGACGAACCCGCTTCGTTCGGCCAGCAGTTTAAGGTGCTGGGTTCCGGCGTCATCGCCAGCCTGCTGATGCTCAGCTTCTTCCGCGAGTCCGGAAATTCCGTCCTGCTGACATATTTGACGACGTTCATGAACGATATGCTGCATTTAAATGCAGGCTCGATCAGCCTGCTGATGCTCGGCCTGGGATTGATCGGCGCCATGGCAGCCCGCCTAGGCGGCTCCGGTGTGGACCGTTTTGGAACCAAGCGCATCCTGATCGCCACCTTAACCGTGCATGCGGCGGCGCTTCTTCTGCTTCCCTTGTTTACAGGCATGCTTGCCGTAGAAATCGTCCTGATCGGATTGATCATGTTTTCGATGTTTATGGGCGGGCCCGCCCTGCAAACCCACTTTATCAAACAGGCGCCGGAGTCCTCCAGCCTCGTGCTCAGCCTGAACACCTCGATGATCCATTTGGGCCTTGCGGCCGGCGCCGGTTCGGGGGGCATGCTGATCGAACGCACGTCGACCGTGCTTTATAATCCTTGGCTGGCGGGAATCGTCGTCGCGCTGGGGCTTGGAACGGCCGTCTTCAGCTTCGCGCTCGGAAAACGGCGCGCCCCTCAAACTGCGTGAATGTTACGGTCAAATCAAAGAGGACGCCACAAGGCGCCCTCTACAGGTTTAGGAAATTGCAATATTCAACGTTTTGATTTCATACGGAGCCAGAGCCAGCTCGACCTTCCGGCCATCCACAGGCAGCGGCACCGGATGTTCTTCCATCAGATCGGTTTCTGCTGCCGAGCGAATCGGCCCGAGATACGGATCGATTTCCACTTCCGTTTTCGTCCGGATGCCGCCGAATTCGTACAGGCGCACGATGAGCGTATTGCCGTCTTCGGCTTTTTTGACGGTATCGATCATGACGTTGCGCGCGTTGACGCTGAGCATGCCAAGCGATTCCGGAAGCCCCGTCTCGCCGCTAATGCCTGCCGCCATCAGCGGCGCATTGAGCTCGCAGGCCGCCTGATGCGTTCCCGCCTCATACCAGCCGCCGCCGTGCGGATACAGCGAATACGTAAATTCGTGCAGCCCTTGGTCCGCATTGCCGTCCGGATAAACGGCCGACTTGATCAAGCTTAGGCGGATGACGTGGTTCCGGATGTCGTGTCCGTATTTGCAATCGTTCAGCAGGCTGACGCCGTAGCCGCCTTCGGACAGATCCACCCAGCGCTGGGCCACCGATTCGAACCGCGCGTAATCCCAGCTCGTATTCCAGTGCGTCGGCCGTTCCACGTTGCCGAACTGGATTTCGTACGTCGCTTTGGTCGAACGGATCTCCACCGGGAAGGCCGCTTTCAACAGCTGCTGGTGTTCATGCCAGTCGACGCGCGTTTTGAAATCGATTCGCGGATGATCGCGGTAAACGGTCAGATGCTGCTCGATCGTCGAGCCGTGGTAGCCGTACACCAGCTTCAGCACCCCGCGCAGCGGGCCCGCTTCGAGAACCGTCAGCTCCTTCAAGTCGTCTACGACCGTCATTTTCTCTTGGTAATAAATATCGATGTCCCATGCGTCATGCGCCATCGGCTTATCCTCGAACACCTGCAGCACGTTGGCCGGCTGCCCCGGCTTCAGCACCTCGCGTCCGGCCCGCTTGTCGTAAAGCGAAACGATTTGGCCTTTTTCGTTCAAGCGGATGCTGTAATATGGCGTTTCCAGGCGATCCTTTTCGAGGGCCCACTCGGAAGCCATGCTGCCGGACTCGGTCATTCCTGCGCCGCTTGGAACTTGTTCCGCCTCGCGCCGCCCGTAGATGGTCGTATATCCGTATGCCGGAACCTCCCGAACCGCCACCAGCACCTTGCCTTCATCCCAAGATCCGGCCGATGCCGCCTGCACGTCCAGCCGGGCGCCGTCCGCCCCATACCAGGCATATTCCGCCGCATCGTCCACGTCAACCTCCGCCAGGAAGGAACGCGTCCAGCCGAGCCCATTAAAAATGCGGACCGGCAGCCCTTTCTCCATGCCGCCAGCCGCCTTCGCCCCGTGCCCGTCCAAGCCGGCAAGGCCCGTTTCGATCGCCGCCAGCGCCAGCTTTTCGGATTCCTTGTACTCCAGCTTGCTGTCCTCGTACACTTCATGGATGGAGGAGCCCGGAATGATGTCGTGGAACTGGTTGCGCAGCGTGATTTCCCAGCTTTCCGCAAGCTGCTCCGACGGGTAGGCATGGCCCGGATGAAGCGCCAGCGCCAGCGAATTCAGGAATTCGGCCTGATGCAGCAGCAGCTCCATCCGGCGGTTCATCCGCTTGTTGTACGCTTGGGATGTATAGGTTCCGCGGTGGTATTCGAGATACAGCTCGCCGTCCCACAAATGAAGCAGCGGATGGTCCTGTACCTTCTCCTCCAGCTGGACGAAGAAATCCTCCGCCCGGCCGGCTTTCACCTGCGGCGCACCCGGCATGTCCTCGTAACGCCGCACCGCCTCGAGCATATCGCGGGTCGGGCCGCCGCCTCCGTCGCCCCAACCGTACGCAAGCAGCAGGTGGTCGTTGATGTCCTTCTGGCGGTAGTTGTTCCATAGGCCCTGCACCGACGCCCCGGTCACGTTGCCGTTGTAAGTGTAAAACCAGCTGCCGTCGTTATCCGGCGTCGTAATGTAATGCGTCAAAATTTCCGTGCCATCGATCCCTCTCCAGGTAAACGTGTCGTAAGGGAAACGGTTGTACTGGCTCCAGCTGATTTTGGTCGTCATGAAATAATCGATGCCGCTTTTCTTCAAAATCTGCGGAAGGGCCCAGCTGTAGCCGAACACGTCGGGCAGCCACAGCACGCGGTTGTCGACGCCGAATTCCTGCTTGAAAAAACGTTTGCCCGTCAGGATTTGGCGGACCAGCGACTCGCCCGAAGGAATGTTGCAGTCCGATTCAAGCCACATCGCGCCGGTCGCTTCCCAGTTGCCCTTTTGGACGCGGTCTTTGATCTTTTCGAACAGCGTCGGAAAATCCTTTTTCAAATAGGCGTACAGCTGCGGCTGCGACTGGAGGAATACATATTCCGGAAAGCGGTCCATCAGCGTCAGCACGGTCGAGAACGAACGTCCCGATTTTTCGCGCGTATGCTGCAGGCGCCATAACCAAGCTACGTCGATATGGCAATGCCCGACGGCCGTGATCTGCGGACGGGGTCCGCGCGGAATCGCTTCGAGCCGTGCCCGCAGCGTTTGCCGGGCCTCTGCGGCTGAAGCGTAGAAGGCTTCCGAGCCCGGACGGCTCCAGTCCAGCTTGCGGAAAGCCTCTTCCAAAGCGGCGGTGAGCTCATGCCTTTCCACCTGGCGTTCGTCCAGCTGCTTTACGGTTTGCAGCATATGCAAGGACGTATAATACAGATCGTCCACATGTTCGTCCAAGATCCCTACGCTAAGCGAATCGATGCGGTGATCGAACGGCGAACGCCCGTCATGGGCAGTCAGCCCGCTCCACGCGTAAACGGCCAATTCCGCACGGCCCGCGGCCACCACCGCTTCCGGGAAAAACAGCTCGGCATGGTTGCGGTCCAGCGCCTGCAGCGGTTCCCCGTTCAAATACGCTTGCGCTTCATATCCCGAACAGTTCCCTCCGCCCGTTTCGCCGAATTTGATCAGGCCGATGACATCCCGGCCTCTCCAGCTTTGAGGGAATTCGACTTCCGTAATAAACCATGCGTAACGGTCCCGGCCGCCCCAGCGGTCGCCGACGCGAACAACGGGACTGGACGGGGCGAGCTCCCGCGCCTCCTTTAATCCCTTCACGTCCGGCACGATGCGGACCCGATCCAAAGTCCGGCCTTCCCGGTATCTGAGTCCAGCCAATTCGCGAATGCGGTTCTCCAATTTTTGAAGAACAAATCTCATAAATCCCCTGCTCCCTTCTCCGGTTCAAATGACCTTTTAATATATACAATATATCATTTATATCTAAAAATATCATTAAAAAACATCGGCGGGATCCCCAAGAATAGAATGTCGTAAAAAAGAAAAAACCGGCTCTCCACAATCGGAAAAACCGGTTATTGCCACGTATGCGGTTAAGAAGAAGCCGGTCCGGTGGTGCGCAGCGGGACCAGCTCCGGCTGCATAATGATTTTGCTGTACTTCGGCGTATGTGCAGGATTTTCGAGCAGGCGCAGCAGCACTTTTCCCGCTTCGTATCCCATTTGCTCTTCTTTTTGGTTAATGAACGTAAAGATGCTGAACTCCTCGAACATCGGGCTCGGATTGTCGAAGGTGATGATCGATACGTCCTCCGGCACCCGCAGGCCGGCCGCTCTGGCCAAAGACCAGATATGCACGCCAAGCTTGCAGTTCAAGGCGATGTAGGCGGTAGCCATTTTATTTTTGATGAAACGGTACAACGGGTAGTCCTCTTGAAACGGCTCGTCCTGAATGCTGAAATCGGTCAGGATCAGCGCCGGATTAATGAGCGCTCCCTGACGCTTCAACGCCTCGTTGTACCCCTGGATCCGCTCCTCGACGGTAACGGTCGGCATCGGCGTGTCGGAACAGATCGCAATGTTGCGGTGCCCTTCGTTCCATAGATGCTCCACGGCAAGGATCGAACCCTGCAGCGGATCGGACAACACGACATTCGTCTCGACGCCCGGCAAATGCCGGTCCAGCAGCACGAACGGATAGTTTTGCATTTTCAGGGCGATGATTTCTTCGTTGTATACCTCGGCATCCACCGGGAAAATCAGCAATCCGTCCACTTTGGAACGCAGCTCGCGAATGGCGTTTTTTTCGAGCTCCTTGGAATTGTACGTAAACATGATGATCAGCGAATATTTGCTGTCCTTCAGCGCTTTGCGGATGCCCCGCACCATTTGGATCGCAAAAAAGTCCTCGATGGAAGGAAAAATAAGCCCGATTTTGGGCGTTGTCGCCTGCTGCGCTTCGAAAGGGCCGTCCCCGGCGTTCTGGATGTAGCTCTCCGGTATGCCCTTGACATAACTGCCCCGGCCGGGGATCCGGTAAATCCACCCTTCGTTCGCCAGATCGGCCAGCGCGTTGGCCACCGTAATGCGGCTGACCTGAAATTGCTCGATCAATTCCTTTTCGGTCGGAATCCGGTCATCCTCCACCAGCTGCCTGGACGAAATCAATTGTTTGAAGTGGTTTTGGATCTGGATATAGAGCGGTTCCCGTTCCTGACTCATCTGCTACCCCCCAATGACGTTTATTGCTTCGCATGCGGTTGCCCCGCCCTTGTGTGTATGGAATGAGCTAAGCGTTCTTCTCCCGTCAGTCCTCCGGATGCGCGTTCCTTAGTCTCGATTCGTTCGTTGGCATGATTTTATAACATTCATTATATCATTTAGGCTGCAAGGCAAGTCAACGGAGCGGATGCGATTTGCGTCGATGGCGATCACCGGAGCCGGGGTGACTTCATCCCCGAAAGCATTCGGTCGCTCCGCTCAGGCAGTCCCCGCGTCGACCCGTCGAATGTGCAGCAGCCCTGCCTCAGCCGTTTCGATCGTTACCGAAGTGCCGGCCGTAAAATCGATGTCGAGCGTTTGCCCGCGGTACCTTACTCTGCTCCTTCCGTCGAAATCGGCCTTTACGGTCGCTTCCTCCAGCAGGCCGTTCGCCCAGGATACGTTCACTGTGTAACCGCCCCGAGCCCGCAATCCTTTGACGCTTCCTTCATTCCACTCCCCCGGCAGGGCCGGCAGCAGATGGATGTCCCGCTCGTGGCTTTGCAGCAGCATTTCGGCGATGCCTGCCGCGGCTCCGAAGTTGCCGTCGATCTGAAACGGCGGATGCGCGCACAGCAGATTCGGATATATGCCGCCCTTATGGTAATCAAAGCCTTCGCCGTCCACGATCGCAAGAAAATTGTTCAACACCTGCCATGCCTGGTCACCGTCGCCTAAACGCGACCACAACGCCACTTTCCAGCCCATGCTCCAGCCCGTGCCTTCGTTGCCGCGAATCTCGAGGGAACGCCGCGCCGCCTGCGCGTATTCGAGCGTTCCCGTTACGGTCAGCTCGCTGCCGGGGTACAGGCCGTACAAATCGGAAAGGTGGCGGTGTTTCGGGTCGGCATCGTCGAAATCGCGATCCCATTCCTTAAGACGGCCGTTCGCGCCGATTTGCAGCGGCGGCAGCTTGCTCCGCGCTTCCCGGCAGCGATCGGCGAAATCCTCTCCTTCTCCCAGCAAACCGCAGACCTCGATGACGATTCCAAACAGCTCCCGGCACAGCGTCATGTCCATGGTCGAAGCCCGCGAGACCGAGCTATGCCGGTCCGTGCCCGGCACGATGAAGCTGTTTTCCGGCGAAGTGGACGGGCTGGTGATGAGCCGTCCAGCATTATCGGCCACCAGCCAGTCGAGCAAAAACCCGGCGGCTTCGCGGATCAGCGGCCATGCCCGGTCCTTCAGGAAACTCAGGTCTTTGGTAAACAAATAATGCTCCCACAAATGGCTGCACAGCCAGGCCCCGGCCATCGGCCAATAAGCCCACTGCGCATCCCCGTGCGGCCCGACGTTGTTCGTACGCCATAAATCCGACATCGTATGCGCGGTCCAGCCCCGGCATCCGTACTGAATCCGGGCCGTACGCGCGCCGGTGACGGCCTGCTGCCCGATCAGGTCCAAAAGCGGCTCGTGGCATTCGGACAAATGGCATGTTTCGGCGAGCCAGTAGTTCATCTGCACGTTGATGTTGAAATGGTAGTCGCAGTTCCAGGGCGGCTGCACCTTGTCGTTCCATATCCCCTGCAGGTTGGCCGCCTGCGTTCCGGGCCTCGAGCTCGATATGAGCAGGTAGCGGCCGTATTGGAACACGAGGCTGAGCATATCCAGGTCTATGGCGCCGTTCATGATGCGGCGAAGCCGCTCGTCCGTCGGCAGGCCGCGCGGGACATCCGCGCGTTGCGGGGAGCCCAATTGAAGATCTACGCGCTTGAACAGCGCCTGATAATCGCGTACATGCGCCTCCAGCAGCACATCGAAGCTTTGGCCCTCCGCTTCGCGCATGACGCGGCGGCAGACCGCCGCCGGATCGATGCCGCTATGCCCCGGAATCCGGTCCGAACCGTCAAAGCTTGTCGCCGATGTATACAACAGCGTGACGCCGCTCGCGCCCGACAAGATCAGCCGGCCATCCCCGGCATGAAGGCGCCCCCCTTCAGGAAGCACGCGAACGAACGCGGCGTAGCGCATCGGCCTTCCCGGCTGTTCTTCGTCATAAATCACGGCCGGTTCTTGCCCGTTGTTGTGGTTCTGCACCCGCAGAGGGCATTCGCCCGACAGCAGCAGCGAGCCGTCAGAATAAGCCTGCACGGCATGCTTCAGCTCCGAAGCCAAAGACACCGCCAGCTCCACGCCAGCCGGATCGGCGCTTTCGATGCGTACGGCCATGACCTGGTCGGCCGCCGAAATAAACGCCGTGCGGACCTGCCTGCGTCCTTCCGCGCCGAATTCGGTCCGGGCAACCGCCGTATCCAGGTCCAGCGAACGGGTATAGTCCCGTTCATCCGGCTCCCCCGCAAATTCCAAAATCAAATCGCCGAGCGGCTGATACGGCTGCACGCCTTGCCCGGGCATACCGAGCATGCTGCGCTCGATTAGCTGCTGCGCCTCCGCGTATTTTTCCTCCGCCAGCAGGCGGCGGGCTTCCGGCAAGGAGGCTGCCGCCCCCGGATGATCCTCTTGAACCGGATAACCGGCCCAAAGCGTATCCTCATTCAACTGCAGCCGTTCGCGCCGAATGCCGCCGAACACCATCGCGCCCATTCGTCCGTTGCCCAGCGGGAGCGCCTCCTCCCATTTTTTCGCGGGCTGCTTGTACCAAAGCATGTTCCCCTTCGCCATTTTCGCCGACCCCCATCTCATTTTTCTATGGCTCTTACCCATAGCTATATAATCCACGATGTTATCCGGTTCGGCTGGTGCCCCAGCGCCTATCGCACGCCGCAAGCGCTTCCATATTCAGCGATATGACCGAATCGGTCCAGAGCGGCACCAGCCCTTATGATTACCCCATCTCCGTATTGAGGAACATTGTACACTCTCGACATCCAAAATTAAACATATTATTCAAAGAAAAAAGAGCCCTCCCTGCTCCCCCATCGGACGCAAACATTCCAATAGGCGGATGAGAAACGACCCTCACGAATGTATTCATCGGCACTTTCAGACGGTTATGATTTTGCCCAAAGCGGTCTCCTTTTCCGTTCGTTTCATTGATAGACTGCCTTTTCCCCAAGTATGGCTCCCGTTCTGCCTATGCTGCAAGGTTAGCGGAGCTTTAGGCCGGGCTCAAAAACGGATCAGGACTTTACCTTTTTCGGACATACCTTGTAGACCGCAAACGCGACGATCCCATATATCGCGCCGTACATGGCCCATGCGTCGATATTGGCCGCCAAAGCGGACAAGTCATTTGCAAGAAACAGCAGCGGAAGCAGCAGCGCGATGGCTGCGCCGACCAGGATGTTGACGTGCAGCAGGCGGCAAAACACCCCGATCAAAACTGCCAGGAGCGGACAGATAACAAATGCGGGAAGAAGGACGTTCATCCTTTCGAACAACCAATAAAGCATGCACATCACCTCCACTATAACGTCATCCTTATTAAGGAGAACGTTATAGGGACGCAGAAAGTTACCGTTCCGAGGCCAAAACGGCAAAAGTCATGCGTAACATCAAGCGTCGTCCCTCTTCCGGATGCCTCCCACAAAAATGGTCACCGCCTGCTGGAACAGCCGCTGCAGCGGTTCCCCGTCCATCGTCAGCGTAAACTGGCACAACGTCCCCATCCAGCTGCCGAACAGCAGCGTCGTCTCTTCGAGGTTCTCGATCGCAAATTCGCCGCTTTCCACCCCTTCGCGGAAAATCTCAGCGTAAGCGGCCATCGGCGTAGCGGCCAGACCTTGCAGCGCCTGCAGCGTCTCCGGGGAAGTGTTCGGATTCATCGCCAGCTCCTGGCCTACAGGCAATAGCGGCGTCTTGTAGTTGTTCATGACGAAATAAGCCATCCCGTACAGCTTCTCTACGGCCGTCGGGTACGAACCCGCGACCGCCTTCCACTTTTCGCCCCAGTTGCGCATCGTCTCCAGGGACAAGTGGACAAACAGCTTCTCTTTGTTTTCGAAATGGTAGTAAATATGGCCTTTGCTAAACCCCGACTCGCGCGAAATATCCGCGATGGACGTGCCCGCAAAGCCTTTTTGCGCAAACAGCTGCGCCGCTTTCTCGGCGATGACCTGCCGCGTTTCCTCGCTGTTGTAATGACGTTTGTTCATGGAATAAACCCTCTGTTCTTCGGTTCCCTTAATTTTGAACGATTGTTCCATTCCGAGTATATTGCAATAACAGGCGGTCGGCAAGAAGCGCAGCAATTCGCGGATCAAACTTTATTTAAACTCCGTTTCGTCGAGATGGAAGCGAAGTATAGAAAAAAGCAGCTGCGCTTTTTGCCCTTTAAGGCTAATTGCGCAGGCTGCTTTTTTGCGTTCAGACGAAGTCGCCCTTGGATTTAAAGGCTGATTTATTGCACGAGACTGGTGATCTGTTTCTTTTTCCACGACAACCAGTAATACGAATAGACCAAAATCATGCTGACGATAAATGCCGCCGGATAGCCGAGCCAAATGCCGCGAATGCCAAGGCTCGTATGGTACGAAAGCACGTAGGCGACAGGCACCTCGACGCACCAGATGGAGATGACGCTGAAGATCATCGGCCACAACACGACGCCGCTGGCGCGCATGGTTGCCGCGACGATCTGCACGTGACCGAAAATGAGGTAACTCCACAGCGTAATGACGAGCAGCTCATGGGCGATATTCAGCGTTTCCGGGCTCGTAATGAACCAGGACAAAATATTTTTCGAGAAAATATAAATCGGGATCATCAGCGCCACGCCGATAATGTAGTTCAGCACGATTCCCGCCCGAATGACCTCCTTCAAACGATCATTCTGTTTCGCGCCGATCGACTGCGCCGCCAGGACCGACACCGTCATCCCGAGGCTGATCGCCGGCATCTGGACGTAGCTCACGACCTGGTTCACCGATCCGTATGCCGCGGTGGCATTGGAGCCGAAACGATTGACGAACACGATGACCGCGATTTCGGACAAGGACACAAGGATCATGCTGACGCTGGACGGGATGCCCAAACGGAGCAGCAGCTTCAGCATGTCTTTGTTCATGCCCAGATGCTTGCGTACGGAAGCGTCCAGACGAAGCGGGCTTTTCTTCCAATACGTGTACCAAAGCAGCAGCACGAACGTAATGACGGTCGAAATCACGTTAGCGTACGCCGCGCCGTAAATGCCGAGTTTCGGCAAACCCAGCCATCCGAAGATAAGAACCGGCAGGAAGGCCAGGTTCAGCACGGTGCTGACGATCAACGAATAAAACGGCGTCTTGGAGTCGCCGGTTCCGCGCATAAACGTCGTATACACCATGTACAGGAACATGACCGGCAAGCTCCAGAACATAATGCGCGCGTAATGGATCGTGACGTCCATAATGTTGGCCGGCGTGCCGACCATGCGCAAAATATCCTCCGTAAAAATGCCGCCGACGATGGCAAGCACGATGCCAAGCAGGAACGTGAAGGTCATGGTCGTGCCGACGATCGTCTTTAACTTCTCCATATTTCCGGCGCCGTAAGCCTGACCGATCAGGATCGCGCTCCCGGAACCGATTCCGATCACGAACGAAACGAGCAGGAAGAACAGCGGGAAAAAGGCCGATATGGCCGCGAGCGCATCCACGCCGATCCAGCGACCGACCACGATCGTGCCGGCCAGCTGGCCGACGGATTGCAGCGCGTTGCTTAAGATGAGCGGAATCAGAAAAGCAATCATGGCGCGGTAGACGCCAGGTTGCGCTTGAGCATTCAATGAGGGCGCACCTTCAGGCCTTCGGATCTCATCCGCATGCCCGGCGGCCTGTTGTGAGGAACTCATATGACAACATCTCCTTTTATTAGACAAATAATTCATTGGTTTGAAATCCACTTAGACATTATATTGTATCGTTTATTATTTATCAATATAGAAGCCAGGAAATTATTTTTAAAAAAAAGCGTTCCCTCTCATTTTTTTCACGGTTTGTTTCTAACACATTTTTTAACCCATTGGGGTACAAAAAAAGGTACGCCCCTCCGAAAATCGGAAAAGGCATACCTTTAAACAACCTTTGCAATAAAACGATGTTCGCGTCCGGATCACGTCTATCACGCCGTCGGCCATGTTCCGGAACACCTTATGCATATGCATGCTTACAGCGATTCCACGATGCTGCGCGCAATCCACACGCCGGCGGCTCCCGCCTGGGCCAGACCGCGGGTAATGCCCGCGCCGTCGCCCCCGCAATACAGCCCGCGGATTTCCGTCTCCAGCGTTTCCGACAGCTTCGGCCGGGCCGAATAAAACTTCGCCTCCACGCCGTAAAACAGCGTATGCTCGGAAGCGATCCCCGGCGTCACCTGATCCAGCGCCTGCATCATTTCGATCAAGCTTTTCATCGTATTGTACGGTAGGACAAGCCCCAAATCCCCCGGCACCGCCTCCTTCAGCGTCGGCTCAAGGAACCCTTCGCGGATCCGCGCTTCCGTTGAACGTCTGCCGCGCAGAATGTCCCCGTATTTCTGAACGATGATGCCGCCGCCCGACAAATCGTTGGCCCGTTTGCAAATTTCCCGCGCGTATTCGTTCGGCTTGTCGAACGGCTCCGTAAACTTATGCGAAACGAGCAAAGCGAAGTTCGTATTGCTCGACCCCAGCGCCGGGTCTTTGAAGGAATGGCCGTTGGCCGCCATCGCCCCCGTGTGGTTTTCCACCACGACATGCCCCGAAGGGTTGCTGCAGAACGTTCTGACCCTTGTTCCTACCGACGTGTTAAAGATGAATTTTCCTTCGTATAGATGCTCGTTGATCTCCCGCATGACCACATCGGACGTTTCGACGCGGACGCCGACATCGACCTGATTGTTGTACATTTTCAGCCTGCGCTTTTTCAGGATCGAAGTCAGCCAGCCCGAGCCGTCCCGTCCAGGCGCGATCATCACGCGTTCCGCTTCGTACGTCTCCCCGTTTTTCAGCACGATGCCGTGCACCGTATGCGTGCCGCCGTCTTTGCTCGTGACGATGTCTTCGACTTCCGCCTTGAACATCATATCGACGCGGGTTTTCAAAAATTCGTATATCGATTTCAAAATTTCCAGGTTCTGTTCGGTCCCGAGATGGCGCACCTGTGCCCGCAGCAGCTTCAATCCCGCGGCATAACCGCGCTGCTCGATGCCCCGGATGACGTCGGTCGTCGGGTCGGTGATGTTCGTCGTTGCCCCATGCTCCAGATTCAACGCGTCCACGTAACGGATGAGCTCCATGACCTTGGAAGGAGACAAATAATCCGTCAGCCAGCCGCCGAATTCGGTCGTGATGTTGAATTTCCCGTCGCTATAAGCGCCCGCTCCGCCGAAGCCGGCCGTGATCGAACACGCGGGCACGCAGCCGGCAAACTCCTTACGGCCTCCTGCAGGCGGGCAAAGCTTGATTTTGTCCTCCAGAATCGGACAGCTGCGCCGATAAATATCATGGCCCTTATCCACCAAAAGCACCTTCAAATGCGGAGCTTTCAGCACAAATTCATAACAGGCAAAAATGCCGGCCGGACCGGCTCCAACGACAATCACGTCATATTTGTTCATCGCGAACCTCCTGAAAGTATGAGTAGTCGGATTTCATTCCCTGCGGGGCATCCCCGCCCCCGGTGCCATAATCCCGGTTCGGGAATCCGGACAAAATTTCTATAAGCACAAAAAAAATCCCCGGCGCAGGAACAGGTATGCCAAAAAGCAGTCCTGTTCGTAGCCAGAGATTTACGGTCCCTTGTAGAAACCCTCAAACCATATCAATGAGGATATACGAACAATCTCTCTATATCATCAACAACAAATATAAGTTTATCGAACAAACACGAAAGTGTCAATAAAAAATAATAAAATAATTCGTATTTACTGAATAAAACGAGCTCGTACATTTAGATAATTTAATAAATAATAGCCTAAAACCGAACATTAAAGAAATGCCTTCTCCTTTTGCTGTGTTTTTCGCCCTTTGCCATGCGCGTCATGGTATTGAAAAACGCGGCCTTTGGAGTTATCATGAATGCGCTTCCACAAAAAGACACCGGTATGACCCATGCCAACGCGATAAGGAGGACTTGCGAAATGATCAAAGGAATCGGGCATTTGGCTTTTGACGTGGCGGACATGGAACGCTCCCTGCATTTTTACTGCGGCGTTCTCGGCTTTAAAAAGGCGTTTTCCATCGAAGACGATCAAGGCAATCCGTGGATCGAATACATTAAAGTCGCCGACGGCCAGTTCATCGAGCTGTTTTACGGCGGCAAGCAAAAACCGGAACGGCCGGAACGCCCCGTCGGCTTTTCCCATCTGTGTCTTGAAGTCGACAGCATCGAGGAAATCGCGGACCATTTGAAACAAAACGGCGTTCCCCTAGATGTGGAGCCGCAGCAGGGGAAGGATCTCAACTGGCAGTGCTGGGCGAGGGATCCCGACGGCAACCGCATCGAATTTATGGCGATGCATCCAGATTCGCCGCAGATGAAGGCCTGAAGCAAAAAATAAGAGCGCCCTTTCCTCCAATGAGGATCAGGACGCTCTGTTTATTTTATGGCGATTCTCCCGATTCATTTCCCGTATCTTGGGTGCCGCCCAGCGAACCGTTTTCGGTGCCGCCCTCCACTGTATTTTGGGTATCCGTAGTGGACGCGCCCTCCCCGGTCACGTCCGTTTTGCCTAACTGGTCTTCCGGTATGATGACGTAAGGCACGTTATCGACCAGCACCTGGTCCACCTTGTTCAGGTCCAGCTTTTTGATCAGTTTGAGCGTTACCGTGCTCGTATAAGCTTCCGGACCGCCGTTCTCCGCCGTTCCGGCTGCCCCGCTGCCGCCGGGGTTATCCCCCCCGTTGGCGGACGTGCCGGACGCATCCGTTCCTGCGGTCCCTTCCCGGCCGGATGCCGTGCCATCCGAAGCGACGGCATCTTCCGGATTTCCGGTTTCGTTGGCCGAACCGTCCGAGCCGGACGCCGTATTTTGGCCTCCTGCCGTTCCTTCCGTACCGTTCGCCCCCGACAGCGTCCCCGTTCCATCCGCGGAACCCGCGCCTTGATCCGATGCCGTTTCTTCCGCGCATGCATGAACGAAACGCGGCGTCGGGACTTCCAAAATGATGCTTCCGTCTTTCCCCATGACGGTCACTTCGTTTGCGACGAAATCGCGGCAGGAAGCCGGCTGCTTGAAATGGAAAACAAGCTGGGTCACGCGGGTTTTGTCCGCGTTTTTGATCGTTTTGGACGTCAAGACCGGCACTTCCTTCGCTGCCTCGACCGGTTCCTTCGGCTCCTCCGCCTTATTTTGGTTTTCGGTCGCCGCAACGGGCGGTTTCGCCTCGGCGTTCACCTGCTTCTCCGGCTCTTTTTTGAACCCGCCGTTGGCCTGCATGACGATCAGCATGCCCCCGATCACGACGATCATTAACATCAGCACCGCGCTGAGCTTGAATACTCTCGGGTTGCCCCGGAAAAACTTCACAAGCGGCGATGCCAGCTCGTATCTGGCTTTGTCGTAGACCGCTTTTAACTCCGGAGCCGCCGCGTCGAAATATTTGCGCACGTTTTCTTTGTTTTTGAACGCGGCAGCATCGTAATTTTGGAAATAATTCAAAATCGCCGTCGCGTAGGCCGGAATCAACCCGCGCGGCCGCACGAACGCCGGCTCCTTCGCGGACCATTCGATAAATTCGTAGACCGTCTCGGGATGAGGCGCATGCTTATGCAAAAATTCCATCAGCCCGTTGTAATCCACCGCCCCTGCATCCACATCGTAACAGAATGCCAGCGTGATGCTGCCGAAACGGGATAACCCGACTTCCTTCCGCAGCCAATTTCGGGCAAGACGCTGAAGCTCGTCCCGCTCCTCCGGGGAAAGTCCTTTCAGCAGGGACGGGTCCGGCTCCACGCTCGTAAACCAGCGGTGCGCGGCCAGCATGACCTCCGCTTTCGAACGGGTGCGGGTGTCAAACCGCGACACCCAGGAGCGGAACTCCTTCGGATTGTTCAAAAAGCCGATTTGCAGCAGCTGCTCTTTCGTGATCTTGTCGAGCTGCACGTCCTTCAGGAGGAACAGGTTCGCCGCATACATCAGCCTGTCGACGAAAAACGAGCCTCCTTCCACCAGCGAAAAACCATGCTGCGGATCCTGGTCCAGCTCGTCCAGCTGATCCAGCACCTGATTGACGGCTTTGACCGGCTCGGCTTCCTTCCGCAGCTTGTCTATCAACTGACTTTCGGCGGTTTGGACAAAAAAGTCGTTGCTTAACACCACCGGATGCGACGTCACCCAGCGATGCAGCAGGTCCGCCACGTCCCGCGCTTTCATCGCTTTTTTCAGCCGGTTTTCGATATATGGGTTAAACATCAGCTTCGGCAGCCCCTGGCTTGCGAGCACCCGGCCAAAAAATGCCGTGCACAGGTCCGCATCGCTTTCGATCATTCCATAGATCGCGGACAGCAGATCCTTGCGGCCAAGGGTTATGGCGTTATTCAGCGCACGGATAAAATACTCCACGATCTTCCGTTCGCTGTGTTTTTTATCGACCCGGTAATAGTCCTTGATGCATTCCAGAATTTCAAGCTCGGGCAGCTCTCCTTGTTTGACCCGGTCAAACTCCAGGTCGAAGCTGGCCAGGAACAAATCGTTCAGCCGCATCTTTGCAGGCAGGGAACCGGCCGGTTCCAATAAATCGAGCATCGCCCGAAGCACGCTTAGCCTGTTCGGCTCGTACAGCTCCAGGTTTCCTTCTTCCATTTGGAAAAGCACGGCAAGCTCGTGGTAGCTGGCGATCGCGATTTGACGGATCGGCTCCATGTCTTTGAGCATCCGGGCCGAAAAATCGTAAAACCGCTCCGCCCGCTCCGGATTGCCAAGGTTAGCCCAGGCAAAATCCAAGTAAGGCTGGTCGTCCCAGTCCAGATCGGCGTTTAATATGCGCCCGGCCGCCAGCTCGAACAGAAAGTCCTTTTCGATGCTGCGGTCGTTCAGCCGCAAGCTTCCTTTTTCGACGAACATCATCTGGACGCCTTTTTTGCTCTGAGGCTCCCGCGCATAAGTCTGGAAGCCGAGCTGACGGCGGATGCCGTAAGGAAGGCTGGCAAAAAGCAGCGCCAAAAGCCGTTTCGCTTTTTCGGACAGCTGCTCGATCGGCACGTCCAGCACAATGTAGACCTTTTTCTTGCCGGCCACCGAAGCCATCGCCGCAAACAGCAGCTGCTTGAACGCCTGCTCGTCGATTTTGAGCTCCTGAAGCAGCCCGAGCGCCTCCGCCCGGGTAAGATGGCCGTCATGGTCCTTGGCCGGGATGGCGGGCAGTTCCGGAAGGTCCATCCCCTGCTCGACATCGTACCGTTCGGCAAACGAAGCGTTCAGCCAGGTGCGGTAATCCGTTTCCGGCGAATCTTTGAAATCTGCGGGAATGACGTAGTTATGCGTAAAAAAGGCGCTGCGCAGCCCCGTAAAATCCGCCTGCTGGAATACGCTCCGTCCGACGATCGTATCGCCGGATTCGGTATGGATGACGTGCAGCGCATCCGGATATTCCTGTCCTTCCTTCTCGGTTCGTGCCGCAAGTTCGGCAGGGGCATCGTATTGGCAATACGGATGCAGCACCTTTTTGATATAGGCTTGATCCAGTCCCGAGGAACGGGCGACGGTGTCAAACCCTTCATTATCGCGGAAAATGCCCCGACGCTCGCGCGTATACATTTGCTGCTGCACTACATTCGGGGGTAACATCATGCGTCGACTCTCCCCTCTATGTAATTCAGCTTATACATCAGCCAGATAAACGGCTCATCCACGCGGATCGGGCTGACGACGGACTGCATTTTTTGGTTGACCGGGTTGCTGCCAAGCGCCGATACCGCAAAATACGCCGTGTTGGAAAAATAAACGTCCATCGTGCCTTTGAACGGGCGGTCCACCTTTTCGATGAAACGGCGGATCTCGCCGTCGATATTTTCGAATTCGGTCAAATTGAGCGCCTTTCGGTGCACCATGTTGTGGAACACGTTGCTGTTCGATTTGATATACTCGCCGTCTTCGTCCTTCAAGGAGTGAAGCATATCGCTTTTGGTCAGCACCACGGCGGTCGGAATGTCGGTTTTCCCCTTATCCTCGTAAGCGATAAAGTCGCCGAACAACGTCAGCACCACGTCGCGCGGCTCGTCGTACTGCGGTACCCACTCTCCCGGCTCGTCTCCCATTTGGATGCGGATTTTATCGCGGATGGAGCGAATTTGCAGCGGATCGACCATAAACAGGATGCCCGCCGAATTTTTGATATGCTGGCCGTGCAGGCCAAGATAATCCTCGTCGACCATCCCTTCGCCCGCCACGTCGAAAAACACCAGCGTCAGCGGCGGTTTGCTCTCGTCCTTGAACACGAATTGGAAAATGAACGGTTCCTGCATTTTTTCCTTCTGGGTCGATGCCAGCAAATCCCCACGCTCAAACAGGGGTTCCTCGTACATCGTCCGGAATTTGCGGCTGATTTCCGCATTCAGCGGCATGCATGCCGCATTGAAGTGGTCGGCCGTCGAATGCTGCAGCGTATGGATCAGCGACGTCATGTAGACGGATTTGCCGACCTGGGAAGCGCCGATAATTGAAATGATGTTGCTCGGCACCTTGCCCGACGTGACCGGGAGCTCGTTATGGCATTTCGGGCACAAGCGGCGGCGCGTCACCACCCCGTAACGGTCATTCAGGCCGACCAGCACGTGATCGGAATAAATATGGCGTTCCTCGGGAATGTCGCTTGGCCGCAAAATGGCCTCCATGTCATACACCGAGTCCAAGCCGAAGCGCTCGCGGTACCGGTTCAGCACCTCGTCCTCCTGCAGCGCGTAATCCTCGTCGTCCTCCCGGCTGTGAGCCGCGCGGAACACGACCTCGTCCGGCGCGAATTTGCTGAAGCAATACGGACACACAATATCGTAAAAAAGCGGCCTAGGCTCGGCGATCGGTTTCTTTTTGAACATATTGAAAATGCCCATTGGTTTCCCTCTTCCCCCTTTGGCTGGTGGGTTGCCGCACGGCAGCCCTGCTGCCTGTGCGTATCGATCATGATATCAAAAATAAAGAAATAGTTCATGATGAAGCTTTTTATGGAATGATTCGTTTATGTTATTAAAACTTCACTCTATAAATAAGGCTAATATGACTTTATGCCGAGCATTGCGCAGCGGGCCGACGCGATGGACGGAATCGAGCTGCCGATTACGGCGTCCTATCGATTCGTCCTCTCGCGACCGTTTGCGTTCGTCTTATGCGTCTTCCTACTACATTATACTTCCTAAAGCAAGAAACTTCTCGTTTGGGTGCGCGATCCCTATAAAATTTATTGAAGTTGCGTTATTTTCAGCTTCAACGGAGCAGGCGAAGGCAGTCCCTTCCTCCTCCGAATTAGCCCACACTTTCCTCTCGAAACACCAAGCGGAATGTAAATTGCCCGGAGAGTTTGCGTGCATCCTTTGAAGTCGTGTTATGTCCTTGCTTCAACGGAGCAGGCGGAATCATTCTGAAGAAGCGTCAGCGGTCGCCTTTGTCCCCGGATTCCTACCATAACATATATTCCATAGGAATCTGGGGGCAACAGCGATCGGAAGAATGATCCGCATGCGGAGTGATGCTCAGTCCCCATATAACACGACTTCAACAGAGGCCGAAGGGAATTTACATGGAGCGCCCAATTTACGATTCCGGCACCAACTCATACATCTGCCCATATTTCTTCCCGTCGGTGAAAAACAGCCGCACGTAATCGTTTTTGCCGACCTCGATCACCGGCAGTACGTTTACGCCGGCCTCGAAGTCCGCCACGAAAGGGTACAGCGTGCCGTCGTCTTTATTCGCCGGATAGCCGCCGGCCTTTTTGACGTAACAAAGCGCTTCTTTCGGGATCGGAATCTCGGTGGTTACCTTGATTTGCACCGACTTGTATTTTTGCAGCCAACCGCCCTTGTGGCGGATGGAAAACCACACCTTTGCTTTGCCCGTGCTGAATTCCTTCCGGTTCTGGCCGTCATGCTGGCGGATCAGCGCCGGGCCCTCCTCCGTTTCGGTGGCGGCATAAATCGTATACACGACCTTGCCGACCCCGTCGATCCGGTCGTGATATCCGTTCGCCGCTTTATATTCGTTCCGGGTATACAGCTTCAGCCTGCTCATGTTCGGCCGGCGGGCATCCGGCATCGGCTCTTCCCCCGCCATGCTGCGCTCGATATAGACCGCCTTGATATCCTCCGGCCAACGCCAGCGGAGCGTGCAGCGGTCTCCATCCAGCTGATGGGTCACGCCGCGAATGAGCATGGAGCTGATATCCGCATCGATGAACCTCATCCCGTTTTCTCCTCCCGTTTAAAATCCTCTGCTGTTGCTGTTTGGGTTCCGGCCGGCAAATCCGTTCCGCGAACGCCCTGCTTGGCCTGGACGATGCAGGCCCGCTTCGATCTTTCCGTTCTCTTTGACCGGCACGATCGCCGTAAATACCGCAAGTACGCCGGCGAGCACGAGGCAGGCCAAAAGCCGGATGATGCTGTCTTTCCAATCTTCGCCCGTCAATCCGAATTCCAGCAGCAATCCGGCCAGCAGCCCGGAAACCGTGCCTCCGGTGCCAAAGCTGCGGGCGAGATAACGGTTATCGAAGATCAGCCCGAGCGCAATGCCGATGCCGGCGCCGATCAATGCGAGGAAAACCATGCGGGCGATCAAGTAAAGGGTGCTGTTCTCCTGCGGTCCGGTCCGCTCGGTGAGCAGCGTGCGCTCGCCTGCATCCCGGTATATTTTTTGGAACACCGGCGACAAATCGCCGGCATTTTGCACGTCGTAATACTGTCCGCCCGTTTCCTGCGCGATCGCCTTCAGCAGATCGGAACCTTGCGGATCCATCAGTCTCAGCCCGATCGTGTTCACTTGGACTTGCTTTTGCTTATAAGGGGCAAGGGCCGCATTCAAGTCTACCTCGCTCGCGCCGTCGGAAAGGAGGACGACCATCGTCCCCCGCCCTGCATTGCCTTCATCCTCGATCTGCTTCATCGCATCCGACAAAGCCAGGCCGATGTCCGTGCCGCCGTCCGTCGCTTCCAGCGCGTCGATTTTGGCCGTCACTTCGTCCTTGGCAGCCTGGTTTTTCATTTTCGCAAACGGCTGCAGCAGCGTCGTCTGATCGTTAAACACCAGCACCGCGACCCTGTTGCCGCCGTCCATCCGGTCGATCATGTTTTTGGCCGCGGCGTATCGTTCGTTGTCCGGGTCCGTCTGCGTCATGCTGCCCGAGTTGTCGATCACCAGCGCGATGTCCTTCACCGGCTTCGTTCCCCCGCCGTTGATCTCGTACACGAATTCGAGCGCCAGCGCCAGGACGAATATCATCACAAGCGTGGCAGGCACCAGCAGCTTCCACGACGTCCCCGCATAACGCTGCTTCCAGGAGGGGCCGTTCAGCCGCGGCGACATGACTTCGGCGATCAGGCAGCCCAGCCCGATACATAAGGCAAGCACGCCGAAATAGAGTCCAATCGCCACGATCCGGGGCCAGTCTTTTCCCCACGTATTCAGCATGATCTCCGCGATG
Source organism: Paenibacillus sp. YAE3 (assembly GCF_057546105.1). Lineage (NCBI taxonomy): Bacteria > Bacillati > Bacillota > Bacilli > Caryophanales > Paenibacillaceae > Paenibacillus > Paenibacillus sp. YAE3. The sequence goes on from NZ_BAAIYF010000001.1 coordinate 471,022, forward strand.
ATGTAGCCGACGGCACCGCCAAGCAGGCTGAACAGCAGCAGGAGCAGATTCAATTTTCGCTGCATATCCATCTTCCTTTCCTTTAAGGCCAAACGAAAGTTCGGCGACCGATTGAAAACGGGGCTATTTCAGCTCCGGCAACCGTTCGGCGTCGATCCCATGGAATTCGTAGCCGTTCTGAACATAGGTTTCGTAATAAACTTTGCCGTTGCGGTAATACATCAGATCCTCAAGGTGAAATCCGCCCATCAGGTTCAATTTCTCGACGCCGCTGCTGCGTTTCTCATGCACGACGCCCAGCTTGTAGATCCGGGAGGTCTCGTCGGCTGCGGCCGCATACCGGATAAATTCGCTTTCCGCATCCCCGAAAAAGTATTTTTCCTCGTACCGGTGCTCTTGCGTGTATTCGAGCAGGCGCAGGTTGATGACGGCATGCTCCTCCAACGTCCGGTACAGCCTTTTGAACAGCTCTTCCTTCGAAAGGACTTGCCGGTTGCCATACTCCGCCGTTACGTTCGCCCGGTTCAAAAGCTCCTCTTCGAAGGTCTGATCGAACGCTTCCGATTCCAACAGCTCTCTTCTGCACACATCGATCAGCCGCATCAACATCCGTTCCCTGCCTTCATCCAAAAGCTCGGCGAAACTTCCCATATACCGCTCCTCGAAAAAAACGCCTTCGCCGCGCCGCGACTCCAGCTCGCGCATCAGTTCTTCGGTGACCACGCCGTAATATTCCATGACGTTCTGGCCGATGTAATCGTCGGCTTCCCGAATGCTTGCGCGGGCCGCATGCAGCAGCGTCTCCTCGACCTCCGTAAGCTCCAGCGCCTTTTGCTTATATTCCGCGTGGATTCGGGCCAATTCCGTTTCATAACGCCGATACAGCTTCAGCTCGGTCTCGATCCGCAGCAACTCCAGCTTCCGCCGGTACACCGTCTCGAAGAAAAAACGGATGAAGCTGCGGACGTTATGCTTCTCCATCAGCGGCCGTTTCGGGAACGGCTGGTTTTCGACCCGCTCCTCATAGTAACTTGCAAGCTCCGCTTTTTCGGCTTCCAGATGCCCCGACAAATCGCGGATGCGGCTCCGTACCGCCTCCAGCACGCTGCCGCCGTTTTTTTCGTCCGTCCATAACGCGATCCCGAAAATCCCCACGGCCGACTGCTCGCGCAAACGGCGGCGAATCCGTTCCCCCAGCCCTTCGCCGGCTTGAAGCTGCTTTAAGCGCAGCTCGGTCTCCTGCACGTAGTTGCTCTGGAAATAAGCCTCGCAGCCGCCGCCGAACAACGCCTCCTCCGCATCGCGGAGGGTCATGCGCTTTAGCGAGCCGTAGCTGACCGGGTGCGTCATCATGCCGGTCATCTCGGCGATTTTGCCGCCGTCCGGGACGATTCTTTCCGCTTGCTCCGATATGGCCGCCGGGTCGAGGCCGAAAAAGGACATTTTTTCTTTGAAGCCCCATTCCGGCACGTTTTTCATCCGGCTGAGCAAACCGCCGTAAAAGTGGTACAGCACGGCCAGCGCAATCGACTCGTTGGGCCGTTTAACGCGGGAAAAACCTGCCGAAACGTATCCCTGACGACCGGATTCGGTCATGACGTTGTTTTTGAAGGAGGTGTTGTTATACCCTCCGGCATTCATGTCGAAATGGCTTTCCTTTTGCTTCCGGTTTTTGAGCAGGCTGACATGGCAAATGATTTCGTAGTTATCCTGCATGCCGTGGGCGGCGGTAATGCCGCGTTCGTTTTTGTCCGAAAGCACGTAGACGAGATCAAACAGCGGGGCGGGCCGGTGCGTGACCGGGATGGACAGGCCGTCCTCCGTCACGTGCAGCTTTGCCGAAAAGCTGTAGTCGGGGCTCTGCATCACTTCCAGTTCCCGGAGAAAAGCCACCCCGGCCGAGCTGCCGTACCCGAACGATTCCATCTGGTCCCGCTCGCTGATCAGGACGTACAAATCCATCTGCACCGATTTGAAGGACTGGGCGAAGATGGACTGCGCCAGCAGGGAAACTTCCGGTATGAACACATTAAGCGGGTCGTCGACCCGCGTAATGACAGAAAGATGAATGCGGTCGAATGACGAATACAGCCGCCCGTAGTCCGCTATGTTGTAGCTGAGCTGCCGCAGCGCCCGGTTCAGGGCGTACAGCTGCTCCTCGTCCCGGTAAAAGGAACGGTACAGCTCTTTGCGGAGCGTTTTGGGATCCTGTCCGGCAGGTCCGGCGTCGATCGTAAACCGGCTGACCCGCAGCTCGGCACCGCTGGAACTTTCGGTTTTCTCCGAGGCCGGAGAGGCCGACCCCGGATTCCCGGACGCGGACCGGCTTGCGTGTCCCGAATGCGGCCCTCCCGGCGCGCGGCCGGTTCCGACATGAAAATACATGACGCCGGCGCTGTTATCCCATTTTTTATGATTGATGCGCATCATCGGCTCGATGGCCTCGGTCGATTTATCCCCAATGAACAGAAACACGGCCGGGTAGTGGATGCTGCTCTGGTCATCCCCTTTGCCCGACAGCTTATCCTGATCGGCGGCATAACCTGCGGCGAACCGTTCCAATACCCGCTCCATCATGATTTCAACCTTCTGCGGATATCGTTTAATTTGGAAGCGACCTGCTTGTAGAACTGATAGCGTTCTTCCCCGTCGGCCAGCTCCACCTTCTCGTATTCCAGACGCTCGCGGGCGTCGAGGAATACCCCGAACAGATCATCCAGCTTGACGAGCAGCCCTGAAATGTCCTCGGAAGCCGTCAGCTCTTGATCGCGGCGGGAGGATTTGCGCAGCAGCGTGCTCCGGCTTCGCTCATCCAGCCCGCGGAAATGCTTGTAAACCTCGTATTCCACATAATTGACGCTTTTCATCAGGTTCGCGAACGGCTCCCACGCTTCCTCTTCCGGATCGCGGTCATAGACGTACAGCGCCCCTTTTTTGCAGATCGTGCCGGTATACATCGCTTCGATAAACTGGTCGAGCCATTTTTCCTCGTCCTGGTTTTTGTTGATGACGGCCTCCAGTTCTTTCAGCTTGGATTGAATCGCCTCATATTTCGCCAATTCCGCCCGAACGCGCGCAATCTGCTCCGGCGAGCGGATCAGGTTCTCCTTCGCCAGCTCTTCGTTGATGCTGCCGAAAATATCCTTGACGTTTTCCTGCTCCAGCCCGTCTTCAAGCAGCCGTTTCAGTTCGGTGGCGGCACGTTTCACTTCGCCGAGATTCGGCTTGGCCGCGCCAAGCTGCATGTCGTAAGCGCGAAGGAGCTGATCCAGATCAAACGGCTTCGTATGGACCACCGCGTAGCGGTTGCTCGTGTTTTGGTCGACGCCTTTTTCCACGATGATTTTGTACGCAAGAGCCCGGTCGAATTCCGCCCGGACGCGGGCGTTATAGCTTTGAACCCGCGGATTGACGTAGGTTTCGCCCCATGATTTTTCCGGGATCGGGGACGGCAGGTACGTCCAGTTGGCTCGGTCGGTTTGCACCAGATGGCGACCGATGCCCTCTTTGTCGAGGATGGTGCGTTCGTAGCTTTCCTCGTATACCTTCAGCGGCGTATACACGAACAGCGGCACGCCGTTTTTCGTGTTCAGCCAGAAAATCCGGTTTTTCACTTCGCTTTCCTTCACCGTGAAATTCGATTTGCCGATCGAGTTGCTCTGGTAGTTGCGGATTCCTTTCAGGATGCTCGGCGCCTGCACCGGCACCGACACGAAGCCCCAGGAAGGGAAATACAAGTTGCCCGCGCTGTTGCTCAAATGGAAAACCGGCACGGCCTCCTCGTCCAGCTTGCTGGCGATTTTGCGCTCGACGAATTTCTCGATGGATTCCTCCTGCCCGAACTTCATCACCAGGAAATCCTCCATCGACTTCGTGATCAGATCCCCGAATTTTTCCGTCAGGAAGTCGGAAATGGAGCTGACGATATCGATTTCCTGCTCTTTGATCCACCGGTCGGAATGCTCCAGCAGCTCTTGGGTGAAATCGCGGATCAGATCCTCGACGTCCTTCTGCTCCATCATCCGGTTGATGACCTTGGAGATGTCCGGCACGCTGACGATATTCCAGTAGTACGTTTTGTTGCCTTTATGATCCTGCTGCTCCTCGCCGTTCAGGAGGATGTCCCCGTTTTTGGCGAAGATGGCGTTCAAAGCGTTCAAAATTTCGGTATATACGTTATAAATGCGGTTGTTTTCCTGATTCAAAAGATCGTACAGATCTTCGTAAAACTCGATCATCTGCTCCGTGCGCTCCACGTCCGCCATCAGCCAATATTCATTGATTTTCGCTTCGATGTAGACGTTTTTCTTTTTCTCCTTGGAGACAAAAGCGCTTTTCGCATCGCCCAGCCGTTCGTTCGCCTGCTCCCTGGCCGCCTCGATGTCGCGCGGAATGCGGGTCAAATTCTCCCGCAGCGTCTCGATGTAGGACAGCAGCATCTTCAGGAGGCAGAATCCCTTCTCCGTGTACAGCAGGCGCGATACGTAAAACGGACCTTGCTGCGGATGCAGGAAGATACGGCGCACCTGGTCGCTGAACTGCTGCACGATTTCGCCGGGCAGCTGTTTTTTCGCTTTGATGTATTCTTCGCGGGCACGGGCCAGGAACGTCTGCTCCAGCTCGGTATCCATGTTGATGACCTGGTTTTTCACGACGTTCGTATAGCTCAGGCGTTCGCTGTTCTGGTAACCCGGCAGCGGCTCGGGCACGCGGGATTCGAACGTTTTGACCATCGTGTCGAGGTCGATGCCCAGCTTGCGCGCGAACTTCTCCACGTCTTCCTGGCTTGGCGCCTTTTCGAACATCGATTCCATTTTACCGAAGAGGCGGTACGCCAGGTATGTCGTCATTTCCTCGATCGGCAGCACCGCGGACGATGCGCCGATAATGTTGTAATCGTAGTTGGCCGGATACATCTTGTTCATCTGCGCGATGTTGGTCCGGATGTTGCTGATGTAGTCGTGGATCGCGAATTCTTCGCCGGACTGCTTTTCTTCGCTGGCCATGAAGTTCGTGATGTTCTCGGCGGTGACGTTCATGCAGTAATCGTACGCGTTTTCCAGCAGCTTGCCTTCGGTGTTCGTCGCGGAAATGAGATGGCACAGGTTAAACGGCGGCAGCGGCGAATTGACGGTCAAAATGTTGCCGTACTGTTGCTTGAAGCGTTCGCTGCGGGCGTCGACGTTCATCCAGTAGTCGAGCTCCTTTAAGGCGGCGTAGCCGTTTTTCTTGATGTATTCGCGCGTATGTTCGCTCAGGCTTTTGTTCGACAGGTTCACGTCCGGCGTAAACAGGTAGCCAAGCGTGTTGACGCGGTCGATCCCCGCGGAGCCGTAATCGCGTTCGATGATGCCCCGCACGATGTAGGCGATGTCCAGGAAGCAGCCGCTGCCCGTTCCGCCGGAAAGGCCCGTGAGCAGGAACACCATCAGCTTTTTGCTGGTGCCGACGGAGAGCGTTTTGATCTTTTTATCGATGGCTTGAACCACCTGATTGATTTTCGTGAACAACAGCAGGCGTCCCGCCTGGCGCACGCCGGCAGCGCCGTTCATGCCGTCGGTGATGCTGAGCTCCGGGGAGAGCCAATCCGTGATGTACGGCTCCAAAATGCTGCGGTTCTGCAGCAGCCCGCCGATTTCGGCGTTGGAAAGCAGGACGAATTCGTTGATCGAATCGAGTCCCACTCCTTTATAGCGTTTGTTCCGGTCCTGTTCGTTCGTTTCGAAAGCCAGGAATTCCACGTTGGACGGCTTCTCCATTTTTTTCTTGGACAGCGGATCCTCCGGCAGCTTGAAGCGGCGGTTGATCTGGTATTTCAGGCGCAACAGCGCGTCGATCCCCGTGCCTCCAAGGCCAATAATGAGAATCGGATTGTCGATCGTATCGACCCGGATCTTCTCGCTGACGATTCCTCCGCCAAGCGATACGTCAAGCTGCTGGATGTGTTCTCTTACTACCGGTTTCATCTTTTCCCCTCCTGAGTGCTTCTCAAGGTTCGTATATTTTCACTTGCGTTTCAATCGTTCAGCGTCACACCAAATATTCGATCAAAATCGTCTTATCCACCTGCGGCAGCGATATGCTGAGGCGGTCGCCGCTTTTCAGCTCGGTTCCCTGCGCGGCGTTCACCGCGCGCCCCGATTTTTCGACGGTGCAGGCGGAGCCGTTTTTGAGCATGAGCCGGTCGTTTTTGCCCGGCGTGAATACGAGCTTTTCCGTTTCCTTCAGCTCCGGCGCAAGCTGGAGCAGCTGATGCAAGTTGAACTTGCCTTTGAAGGCGGTCAGCTTTTTATATTGCGGATACGTTTTTTCGCCGGTGTTTTCGTCGCGGATCTCCACGACCATCTGCCCGACGAATCCTTTATTCGCTTTCCGGACCGCGCCCATGACGAAGTAGGCGGCTGCGGCCAGCGCGGCCAGGACGACGATGCCTATCACTACGGGCCACACCGGAAATGGTTTCTTGTCTTCCTTGTCCGCGCTCGGGGCCGATCCGCTTCCGGCGCCGGCGGCTTTGGCGCTGATGGTCACCGGCTTCGATTCCCGGTAAAAGCTTTTGTCCTCGGCGCGAACCTTCAGTTCGTATTGATGTTTCGCCTCCACCTTGTAGGAGCCTTCGAAATGGTCGCCTTGATTGGCAAGCTCCACCTCTTTCGTATCCCCGGTATCGAGATCCTTGACAAGAAGTTTGGCGGTCATGTCCTTATATAGCCCGTTATTGTTCAGCTTTTGTCCGTTGCTGACGAGGTAGGCGTTGATGTCGACCGTATCGCCTTTTTTGACGGAGGTCGATTTCAGCGGCTCCATGGCCAGCTCAAGATCGTAGTTGAAAATGAGGTTGATGTCGATTTTATCCTTGGGAACGCCCTTGACCCGCAGCTTCCAATCGCCCTGCTCCGGTTTGAGGAGCTTGATCAGGGAATACGTCTTCGATGTGGAGCGCTGCACGTTTGCCGACGGTACCGGCACGTCTTTCCCCGACGGATCGGATAATTGGACGTCCACCGGCTTGCCGGACATCAGCGAGATGTTGGCTTCCAGGACGTTCGCGTTCGGCACGTTGACGACGACTTCCTGATAGCTGCCGTTTGCCGTGATCGAACTGACCGGCACGATTTTCAGCTTTTGGTGGCTGGCAAAAATTTCGCTCAAAATCTGCGGCAGATCGTCGGCCGAACTGGTCGAAAAAGACTTGCCCCCGGTCTGGTCCGAGAGCTTGGAAAGCGCGTCTTTGTTCAGCTTGCCGTCCGCATTGAGGCCGATCGTATAAATCGGGATGCCCCCGGCCTTTGCCTCCTGCACCGATTGGTTCAGCTCCTGGTCGGACTGCGCCTGCGTGCGGCCCGATTTCGGGTCGAGCGCGTTGTTGCCGTCCGCCAGCACGACGATCATCGGCTCATGGCCCGGATCGGCACCCTGCTTCAGCACCTTGACCGCTTCCTTCACCCCGACGGATATATCCGTATAGGCGCCGCGGTCGATTTGGTCGATGAATTGCTTCAAGTCGTTTTTGTCGGCATCCGATTGGATCGTAAGCAGCGCTTTTTCCCGCTGGATTTTGTCGGTATAGGAGACGATCCCCACCTTGTCCCCTTGCGCCTGGAGCATGTCGATGAACATCTTCATCGCTTCGCCGCTGACCTCGTTCGGATCGCTTGTTTTCATCGAGTTGCTTGCGTCGAGGACCAGCACCGCGTCGATATGGGAAGACGGCTGCGCGGCGGCGGCCGAAACCCCGGGGCTCCAAACCGGCAGCATGACCAGCAAACCTACCAGCAGAAGACAGAGTGCTATTTTATTTTTATGAAGCATAGACTTTCGATACTCCTTCTCTAGTGAATTGTGGGATTTTCTTAAGCCTTCCTTTTACTTTAGGAAAAAAGTCTTAAAAAATGCTTAAGAAACGATAAAATTACGTAAAAAACGAAATCCCCGGATTTCCAAATCTAGCAGCGGAACCGCCATAAGGCGACTAAAAACTCCCAATACTTTTATAATATGATATAATTAAAGCCGGCAAAGTTCAATGAGAGCAGCCGCTGCGCTGCGCATAGGACTTAAGTCCCGCGAACGATTGAACTCATCGTTTTTGAACCCCGAAAGGAGTGCGGATTATGATTGCATACGGATGCCTCGGCATTTTGTTTCTTTTTATCGTCATCAAAATCGCCGTGTACTTCCATCGACAAAAGAAAGCTCCTACGCCCGAGGATATCGATGAAACGCTCCTGGAAATCGCCAACCCGCGGGGGGATCGCGCATGATGGCCAAGAAAAAGCCGCTGATCCTACGCCCTTATCATAAGACGAGATATGCCTACGAAAAGTTAAGAATTTGCAAACATTGCCGTTTTTTTACGGTGCTATGGGAAGACCGATGCGCGAATTGCGGCCGGGAAGCGCTGATTCCGGTCATGCAGCAGGCCCGCATCCAAGCCAAACGTTCCATGCAAAACGAGCGTCTGATCGCCCTGCTCATCACCCTTGCGGCCGTGCTGTTCAGCCAAACGATTCTGCTGATCATCCTCTGCCTGGCGGGCGGCATCCTGCTGACGGGCCTGCTTTGGTGGTTTCAGCGGAAAATGATCGAACCCGAAACCCGGAGGCAGCTCGAAAAGCTGCTGCGAAGCAGCGAACGCCGGATCATCGAAGGCATTTATACGAATTTGACGACGGCTTCGGCCGCCATTAAGGACGATGAGCAGCTCGGCTACGAAATTTTGCGGGAAATGGCGACGATCGTACATAATGACCGGATCCGCTTGCAGCAAATCATGCTCCTTCAGTCGTTTGCGCTCCGCAAAGACATGGATCTGACGCTCGAACCGCTGATGATCAGCGATTTCGAACCCGCCCTTGCGGAATACATCGGCGAGCTGGCCAAAATCAAACGCGAACTGATCAAACATAAAGCCATCCGGTACGTGCTGCGGTACGAACGCGAAATTCTCGATATGAAGAACGGCGTCCGAATCATGGCGCTTGTCGCCGGCGCGGCCGTCCGGATGAAAACATACGTGGATGCATACCCGGATTTTATTCTTCGTTACGTCCGCCATCTTCCGAAAGACCGGTTTCTTCGCTTATACCGGCTGGTACGGCGCCATCCCGATCAAACGTGGAACGGCCTTCGCAACGAGGTGTCGGCCCTCTATAACGAAAAGTACCGTTGGGACCCCGAATTCCAGAACTGGGATTAGGGCATGTGTCCAAATTCTATTAAAGGGGCCGTTATTATATGACGATAAAACCGCCGCAAACCCTGCGCAATTTTCGGATTCGTCCGCAAAACGCCGCAAAATAAAGCCGGGTTATATTTGAAAAAGGCCCGCTCAAAATGGAGCAGGCCTTTTCGGGTTCCTCATATGATTAAAAACATGAAATATTTAGGGGATGAACAAAGCAGCTTGGGGCAAGGCTATTCCAAATTTACGATCGGAATCTGCTGCTTTTGCAAATATTCAATCAGTTGCGGGAGCAGACGGACCGTTTTTTCGGATTCATGCAGAAGGATGACCGATCCCCCCGCCCGGGCATGCTCGATGTAATTGAGCACGTGCTGCGGGCTGTTTTTGCTTTTCCAATCTTCCGGATCGCGGTTCCATAACACGATTTTCATGTTGGCGCCTTCCGCCGCTTTTCGGGTATGTCCGTTCATGGAGCCGTAGGGCGGCCTGAACAGCGCGACAGGCTTTGAGGTAATGTCCTTGATGAGCTTGTTTGTCTGCAAAATTTCCGCCCGCTGCCGCTCCGCAGTCAGCTTCTGCAAATTGGAATGCGTCATGGAATGATTGCCGATCGCGAAGCCATGGTCGGAGGCGTATTTCACCGCCTCGGGAAACTTTTTGACCTGGGTTCCGACGAAAAAAAATGTCCCACCGACATGGTAATGCCCCAAGATATCGACGATCTCTTGGGTGTATTTGGACGGCCCGTCATCAAAAGTGATCGCGACGGCCTCCTGCGGGACGCTGAAATTCACCGGTTCATCCAAACCGACAGCTGCCGGCGCCTGAATTTCCGGCTTGAGGGGGACGGGACGCTCGGACGCTGCAGGAATGGCAGCGGCGGCCGCGGCCGTTTTGACCCAGGAGTCCCTTTCGGTTTGCGCGGTCGCACGTTCCCTCTGCGCGGATTTGTCCTCCGCGGCAACGCCTTCCGCCAGGGCCGTCCCGTCTGTATTAGCCAGAACCTTTTCATCCATGAGTGAAGATTTGGAAAAAGAGAAATAAAATATAAGAATGAGGACCAGCAAAGCGGCGCCCACGCTTGCTATTTTTCCGGCATTCACTGCAGCCTTGGCAGGTTTCGGATCAGGCTCGGGTTCGGGCTCGATTCCGCCGCTATTAATCCCGTCAAGACTTGGAGCGATGAAAGACGCTCCCTCCAATTCGCCGGCATCGCCGATCCGCTTCAGCACGGCAAGCTGTTCCGCAAACGTCTCTGAACAAGCGAATTTGACTTTCCGCACGGCGTTTCTTCCGTACCTGGTAATTAGGCCGTAGCGTTGTTGATCCAGAGAGCTGCGTTCGCTCGCAAAAGACAGCCTGAATTTTATGTCGGCGTCCTCGGTTTCCGTCAGCGCCTGGCGAATCCGCGGTCCCGTAAAGGAGTCTACTTTCCAAACCATCGCGGTTGTCTGATCGCAGACGAAGTCCACCTGCATCAAAAAATCGCCGGATTCCCGCTCTTCAATGGACCGGATCTCAAGCCACTTCGTCAAATAGGGTTGCTGCATGGTAAACCTCCCGTTGCCGTTATTCCGTTGGAGGGGTCAGCGAGAAATTCATGCGTGCGGTAAAATCGGAAATGGTCTGCAGCAGATGGTTTTTCTCTTCCAGCACCTTTTGGTATTGGCTTTCCACCTTCTGGTTTTCGCTCTCCAGATCCCGGATTTTTTCGTCGAGCTCCTTTGTTTTTCTCACGCTTTCATGCTGGTATTGGCTGAACTCCTCATTGAGTTTGGCGTATTTGTTCCGTTCCTTTTCCAGCTGGTACTTCAAATTTTCCATGCCGGAGCTTGCGGAGTTTTGATATTCTTTATAGTCTTCAAGCAGCTGGTCGTAGCTCATTTGTTTTTGCGTCAGCTTGTCCTCGAGGTTCCGGAACTCCTTTTCCTTTTCGAGAATCGCGTGTTCTTTTTTGCCCAGCTCGTTTTTCAGTCGATTGATGGTATCGTAAGCGTTTTGCAGCTGCTCTTCGTGGTCTTTCAATCTGAACGCGGTCAGCTGGCGGTCATTCAGCATGTTTTCGACGGCAACGATGAGGTCCAAAGCCGCTTTGTCCTGGTCCAGCAGCGAAAGTTCCACGTCAGACGAAGCCGGGACGGCAGGTTCAGCCTCGTTTTCGGTTATTGCCTGAATTTCGGCCGCCGCAGTCTCGGATGCGGTTTCAGAGCGGGCGGTCAAAAGATTTTTCAGCCAGCCTCTAGTTTTCATATTCGGATTCGGTTTGCCGTTCATGATACATATCTCCTCGATATCAAATTAACCTGTCGAAATGCTTGCCATTTGACGTACATTCGAAAAATGCTACATTCTATTAATATCGGAATATGATCAGGAGAATTTTAGAGGGAGCTTGGGGGGCCGTCCACAAATGAAAATAAAACAAGTGCTGACCTTGAGGCATATTCTCATCTTGCTTTGCATCGCCATGCTGGTCCTGATCGCGTTCAAAGGGATCGACATGAAGCGCAAAATGGCATGGGTCGACGAGGCGGAGCGCTACTATCGGGAAAACAACCTCATACAAGCGGAGGAGTGGTACCGGAAGGCGGCAAACAACCGATCCTTTCATTACAAAGAAGCGTTGATCCAAAAACGCCTGAACGAGCTCGCGCCGGTTACGGAGATGAAAGCAATGCTTGCCCGCCTGGACGGGCGCGTGGAACGCGCGGGTTCCAGCCAGGATTTTACCGGCTTTCTTCAGGTTTACGGCGAATTCCAGGACGCGCGGAACAAGTTCATGAACGCGGAAAAACGGTTTGCGGCCGTTTATCCCAAAATTTCGGCGGGCTACGGCATTTCGGACGATATCACGCGTTATTTCAAAGAGTTCAAGGGCTTGTTTTACGGCCAGCTGGAGCAGCAGCTGAATCAAGGGCTCACGGACGAAGCCGGCGCTAAGTGGAACCTGCAGGCGATTCCCGAAGCGTTTTATGGCGGAGCAGACGAAAAAACCAAGCAGCTTGGCGCCAAATTCAAAGATTTCGACGAAAAGCTGATGTCCCGGCTCGCCGGAAGCGGAAAATTCGCCCAGCTGCTGGATTATTCGCAAACGCTGATGGATCAGTATGAAGGGCGGAAGATCCAGGCGCCATGGGTCAAAAGCAAAACGGAAGAGCTCTCCCGGATGATTCTGAAAAAGGATGTGGACGGAGACCAGCCGGCCAATTACGCGCTTCACGCCAAAACCTACGAGTCTTACGTCCAAAGCGCCGGAATCAAGTCCAGCCTGACGAAGGAAATCGATCGGCAAATCCGAAAATGGCTGACCTCGGCGCAGCGGAAAATCAAAAACAACGATTATGAAGGGGCGATTGCCCTTTATGAAGCGTTATCCGCCTACCGGGACACATCGGATGAGGTGAAAAAGGCAAGGCTGGCCTGGACCGCCCATGACCCGCTCCGTCTGCTGCAGCTCGTCGGCCAGACGGCCAATTTCAGCCATTTCGGCGGCGGGGGCAGTCGGTTTGGCGGCAGCGCTTATGCCATCGGCTCGGATGACGGCAACGCCATTTATTTTGCGGTCATGAATGCGGACGAGACGGTGCAGGCGGCGAGCACACGCGAATTTCCGGGCGACGTTGCCATCCGGAACGTTACGATCGAAGAATCGCTCAGCACGAAAACGGCGCCGGTCCTTCTCGTCGAAGGCGAATCCGCCTCACGAAAAGCGCTGTATGCCGCATACGAAGTTCACGGCAGCCAAATGACGCCGTTGTTTTTCTTCGAAGCCGACGGTTACGCGGTGCAGCCCGACCGTTCGCTGCTTGTGACGAACCCGGCGGGCGTCGGCGAAGACGGAAGTGCGTCCGCCTCGCAAGACGCGGTCTATACGCGGCAAGGGGACAACTACCAGTTCGCGGGCTTCCAAAAGGATTACACCGACATCGACGGAGCCGATCTGCTTGCGCATCCGAACGAAAAAGTAAGCTTCGCCTGCTATATCGTCTACGGAGGAGAAGGCCAGGCGCTGGCGCAGGTGGGCGCTTCTTACATCAAGCTGCGCGGCGATTACATGTTTAACGAGGGAACGAGCCTGACCGTCGTCGGAATGTTCAATCAATTCGAAGACGTCATCCCCGGCGGAGATCCGCTGAATCAGCCGATCAATGTCCCGGTGTTTGACGTGGAACGCGTGGAATAAAAAAACGGGCGGCGCAAGATGATTTCTTGCGCCGCCCGTTTGAGCATTAAAATGAAACTCAAGAATTTGAATATAGGTTTATTTATTTTACATTGACGACCACTTTCGTCGACTTGCCGCCGAACGAAACGGTAATCGTGGCTTTGCCTTTGCCCGTCGCCTTCACCACGCCGTCCTTTACCGTTGCGGTCAGGATCCGCGAGGACTTCCAGAGCGCAGGCTTCGATACGTCCGATTCGCTTCCGTCGCTGTACGTGGCGGTTGCGGTCAGATTGAAGGTTTGGCCAACGCTCATGTTCAGGCTCACTTCGTTCGTTTGCAAATATTTCAGGACGTCCACTTCCACAGGAATGCGGACGGTTTTATTGGCGTATTTGGCCGTAATCGTCGTTTTGCCGCTGCCGACCGCCGTTACTTTGCCGTTTACGACAGTGGCCACTTTATAGTTCGAGGTTTTCCATTCCGCTTTGCTGCTGACGTCCTTGACGGAACCGTCGCTGAACGTTACCGTTACGGCCACGTTTGCGGTTTGGTCCTTCGCGCTGCCGGCCGTTTTCAAGAAGAGGAAATCAGCGCTGGCATCGATTTTCGAAATGACGTCGACTTCAACCTGTACGGTGGCCTTCTTGCCGCCGTATTCCGCCGTAATCGTCGCTTTCCCACTCTTCAAGCCCGTCACGACGCCCTCGCTGTCCACGCTGGCTACCGAAGGGCTGCTCGACTTCCAGGTTGCTCTCTTGTTCAAGCCGTCCGGCGATTCCGGATCGTCCACCGCCGTCAGGTCGATTTTCTTCTTATCGCCGGCGGACAGGATGATCAGGCTTTGCGGAGAGGTCAATTCGCTGACGAGTCCTACCTCAACGATCAGCGTATACGTTTTTCCTTCGTATTTGGCGGTAATCGTCGCCGTGCCCGTTCCAACGCCCGTCACGACGCCGTTTTCGTCCACCTTGGCAATGTCTTCCTTGCTGGAGCTCCATTCGACTTTATCCGTGACTTGCTCCGCAGGTTTGTTGGCGCCGTAATCCAGCACGATGCTGGCTTGGTACGTTCCGTTCACTTTCAACGAGACCTTTTTCGAGGAAAGCTCGACCTTCAGAGGCATGTCTACCGCGACATGGGTCGTCACGCTCACGCCCGCGTAAGTCGCCGTAATGTCCGCTTCGCCTTTTTTATAGGCCGTCAAAAGCCCGTTCGAAACATATACGACATCTTCCTTGCTGGATTTCCACTGCGCTTTGTTTTGTACCATTTCCGTTTGGCCGTTGGCATACGTTGCCTTCAGCTCAAGCTGATGCGTTTTGTTTCCGGACAGGCTCAAAGCCACGTCCTCGACCATATCCAAATGGCGAGGCACGTCGACGTCGACGTTGATCGTCACGCTTTTATCCCCGTATTTGGCCGTAATGACCGCCGTGCCCGGCGAATTGGCCGTCACCGCGCCCTGTTTCACGAATACCACTTGCTCGTTGCTGGAAGTCCACGTTGCATCTTTTGTCACGTCTACCGTGCCTTTGTCCGGATACACGGCCTCCAGCTTGATCGGAGCCGGCAGCGACTCCTTGGCATGCAGGAAGATGTTCTGCTCGCTTGCCTGCAAACGGATCGCCTTGTCGACGTCCACTTGGATGGTCGCGGTCTGCGTGCCGTATTTGGCCGTAATGGTCGCCGTTCCCGGGCCGTAAGCGGTAATTTCGCCCTTAATGACGTCCGCTACCTCCGCGTTGCTGGTGGACCACTCGGCTTGCGCGGACACGTCGTTCTTCACGTTGCCGTCGGGATATGTAGCCTGCAGCTTAATTTGAACCGGTTTGTTTTCGCTCAGCAGCATCGATACCTGCGTTGTGCTTGGGTCCAAGCGTTTGACCACTTCCACGCTGACCGGAATGGTCGCCGATTGTCTGCCGTAAGTGGCCGTAATGGTCGCTTTGCCCGGACCGATCGGCGTCACCTTGCCGTTCACGACCGAAACTACGCTGCTGTCGTCCACGGTCCAGTCCGCTTTGTTCGAAGCATCCGTGTCCGTGGAATTGTCCGTATAGGTTGCCGTCAGATGGATGGTTGGGCTGTCGCCCATTTTCAGATCAAGCTTCTGCACGTCTTTCGTGAGCGCCTTGACCTTTTTCGTCACGTTGACCTGCACTGATTCGGTTTCGCTGCCGTAAACGACCGAAATCGTCGAGGTACCTTCCCCTACCGCGGTAATCGTGCCGTTATAAACGGTGGCCACCGCGTTGTTTTTACTGCTCCAATTTGCTTTTATCGTCACATTTTCGGTTGAATTGTCCTTATAAACGCCCGTCGCCGTCACGGATGCCGAATCGCCGATCTCCAGCGTAATCTGGGATTTCGATAGAACCAGCTTGGTCAAATCGGCAGCGGTGTTCGCAGCCATGCCGACCCCTGAATATGCCACGCACAATACGAGCACAAGCATCATGACAAGCATCTTCCGAAGCATCTTCTGCAATGTTAATTCCCTCCAATTCTGTATTGACATAAACATATCATACCTCACATATCGGCCATCCGGCCGTCGAATATTAGGTTTTTTGAATGTTTTTCGGTTTTTTTTCGAAAAATGGGGCGAATCCGTCGAATTTTGACCGTCGATTTTTACGTGCTGAAAACGGTAGAAAAGCCAAGCTTCAGGCAACTATCCATCCAAATTAACGTCTATATTGATATGGAGGTGCCAACGATGATCACAACCGACCATCCCATCGCAAGGCTGGCCGAGGAGCTGGTCCGAAAACATTTTGGCAAAAGGTCCCCGCTGACCGTCACGATCGGCATTTTGGAACAAGGCAACCAGTACTGCTGGGGGCACGGGCAATCCCCGGGCTTCGATTATGCTTCCGCCATATACGAAGCCGGATCCCTAACCAAGGCTTTTACGAATACGCTTCTGTTCATTCTGGAACGGCGCGGCAAGCTCGGCTTGGCAGACACCGTCGGAACATACATACCTGAATGCGCCTCGAACCATGAGGTCAGCCGCATCACCCTGGAACAGCTGGGAACGCATACTTCCGGACTTCCCCGGCTGCCCGCGGGCTTGAAAGCCGTCATCGGAAACAAACTGAATCCTTACGAGCACTACGCTGAAGAACATCTGCTCCAAGATTTGCTGGCCTGCAAACCGCAGGCTCCGGGAAAATTCGAATATTCCAATCTGGGGGTGGGGCTTCTCGGATACATTTTGACCCGCTGCACGGGCCAAAGCCTCGAGGAGCTTGTTCGCGAAGAAATATGCGCGCCTCTGTTTATGGAAGATACGGCATTCCGTCTCCAATCGGATCAGCAGCAGAGGCTCCTGCCTGTATATACGGCCAATGGCAAATCCGTCCCCCACTGGGATCTTGGCGTCTTGGCGGGGGCAGGCGGGCTGCGGACCACGGTCCGGGATCTGCTGCAGTTCGTCAAAGCCAACGTCGGCATGGGAGCCGCATCCGTGACGGCGGCCATGAAGGAAACCCAGAAGCCGAGACACCGGCTCGGCCGCGGCGGCGAAGCCGGCATGGGCTGGATGATCCGAACCGGCGTTTACCACGACAGCGTGCATTGGCATAACGGCGGCACGTACGGATCGAGCAGCTTTATCGGTTTCCATAAAGAGAAAAATATGGCGGTGATCGTGCTGGCGAACAACGGCAGCTTGGCGCTGGGGCCGTTTTCCATTCTGCGTCCGCGAAAAAACCACGTCGACGACATCGGCTTCGAGCTGATCAAAGCGATGACCAAAACGATCCATTGAACGTATTTTCGCATGCAAAAAAAGGAAGACGGGCCGGCAGCTTCGCCGAAGCATGCGGGACCCGCTTCCTTTTCTATTTTCTTAACCCTATTATTTGTCGTCCGTCGGCAGCGCGCAGGAACCGTCTTGGCACGCCAAATCGTCGGAACCGCCCACCATCTTCAGCGGGTGGTCTTCCTTCCATATTTCGTTCAGCGCGTTCGCGAACACTTCCTCGGGCTGGGCGCCGGAAATGCCGTATTTTTGGTTCACGACGAAAAACGGCACGCCGGTGATGCCGAGCTTCGACGCTTGGTCCTCATCCTCGCGGACTTCCGTTTTATAGGCTTCGCCTTCGAGCATGTCGGCCGCCGCCTTCGCGTCCAGTCCGATCTCGCCGGCCAGGCGCGCAAGCACCCCGCGGTCTCCCAGATGCTCCGAATCCGTAAAGTAAGCTTTGAAGAGCCGCTCCGTCATTTCGTAACGTTTGCCGAACTCGCCCGCCCAATGCGTCAAGCGATGCGCATCCAGCATATTGGTAGGCTTCATCGTATCGAAACGGTACGTCAGCCCCACCGTTTTCGCCTGCTCGGTCATGTTGTCGTTCATCTCTTTGGCGCGTTCATAACTCATGCCGTACTTGGACGCCAAAATCGCGTGCATGTCTTTGTCGTTATCGCGCGGCGCGCTTGGATCAAGCTCGAAGCTGCGGAACACCACTTCCACTTCGTTTTTATGCTCGAAGCCTTCCAGCGCCGCTTCGAAACGGCGTTTTCCGATGTAGCAGAACGGGCAGGCAAAATCGGACCATACTTCAACTTTCATTTGTCATCCTCCTCAAAGTGGTACGCTTAGGTTCGACTAACTGATACTTTTTTATACACAGAATGATCCAAAAAGAAAGGCAGGATTTCCTGCCGTCTAACTGTAACTATTTTATATACATTATATACTGAAGGTTCGGTTTCCGCAACCCGGGAAAGCAAACCATCTTCCCTTTGTCCGTATTCCGCCGTTACCCCGTCGTCGGCGACGCCGCAGGCGCCGGTTCCTGCTCCGCGGGCGGTACGAGCGCATGCCGCTCCCAGGCCCGGCTTTTCCAGCGGAAAAACATGATGACGGCGCGCGTCCACTCGTCGGCCGCAATCGCCAGCCACACGCCGGCGAGGCCGAGATGCAGGCGGAACACCAGGAAATAACCGAGCGGCAGCGACATGCAGACCATCGAAATCAGCCCCATGTATACCGGGAAGCGGGCGTCGCCGGACGCGCGGAGAGAGTTGATGATGACGATGTTCACCGTCCGCCCCGTCTCCAGCACGATGCTGAGCAGGATGACCTGGGCCCCCATGCGGATGATGGCCAGGTTGTCGGTGAACAGGCTCATCAGCGGGGTGCGGAACGCGATCACGACAAGATCGATGACCACGGTCGCGGCCAGCGCCCATTTGACGCTTTGAAACACGCGCGCGTAGGCGTCCTGGTTGCGGCGCGAACCGACGTAATGGCCGACGATGATCGCCGTCCCCATGCCGATTGCCATGCTGAACAAATAAATGTACATCGAAATGTTGTTGGCGTACTGGCGCGTTGCCATCGCTTCCGCCCCCAGGTAAGTCGCGTACATCGTAAAAACGAGCTGGCAGCTCTGGTAGACGATGCTTTCAAACGCGGAGGGAATGCCGATGCCGAGAATTTTGCGGACGTAGTCCCTGGATAAGCGGACGTAAAACCGCCACTCGACCCGCACCTCCATGATCCGGTACAGCAGCCACAAAAACATGCCGAAACAAATGAACCGGCTGAATACCGTCGATATCGCGGCCCCTTCCACGCCCAGCGCGGGAAAACCGAAGTGCCCGAATATCAGCACGTAGTTGCCGCCGACATGGATGAGGTTCATCAAAAACGAAACGACCATCGTTTCTTTCGTAAAGCCGTGCGTGCGAATCGTAGCGGCCAGCGCATTGATCAGCGCCTGCAGGAAAATCCCGCCCCCGACGATTCTCATATACGAGTGCGCATATTCAAATATATCCCCTTGCACGTTGAGCAGCCGCAGCATGAAACCTCCGAACGCGATAAACACGACGCTCAGGATCAGCCCGACCGCAAGGTTCAGCGTCAGCGCGTTTCCCGTGACCTGCGCGGCTTCAAGCTTTTTCCTGGACCCCAAATATTGGGCGACGACGATGGAGGCCCCGGTTCCGATCACTTCGAGCACCAAAATGGCGATCGACATGATCTGGTTGGCTGCCCCTACCCCGGATACGGCGTCATCCGAAACCGAACTGAGCATAAACGTATCCACGGTCCCCATCAGCATGAACAAAAACAGTTCCAGAAAGATGGGCCAGGTTAAACGCACAAGGCTGAGACGTGTGGATTCTGACCGTTCTTGTAAATCCATCGAATGTGCGGTCATAAGTCAGAAATCACCTTGCTTCCTAAAAGTAAAATAAATGAAAACAATGGTATGTTAGCACACTTTTCATGAGATTACATTCCTTTCATCCAAATTTCATTCTAACAATTTTCAGGAAAACGGTTGCTTGGAAAAACCATGAAAAATCGCGCCGCTGCGGCCTTTTGGAGCATGCATGGACAAAACCTGCCCGCAGCGCCGAAGGCAGCGCTTACAGCGACAGCAAAAAAAGTGTTGATAATTGGAAAACCATCCTCTATGATAAGGTCATCGGGCCGCATCAAAAATTAAAGCACTTTAACTTTTGTAGTGTACTACCCGTATAAAAACTAACACAATCAAGTAAAGTTTATCCCAAAAGTTAAAGCGTTATAATTTTAATTCAAAAGAAAGGTTGGTGTTTCCGTGACTCACCGCGAAAGCCGGCGGCAGACCTTGTACATGTACCTTTTCATCTCTCCATGGCTGATCGGGTTCCTGGTGTTCGCCTTGTATCCGATTCTGTCATCGCTTTATTACAGCTTCACGGACTATGACATCATTCACCCGCCGAAATTTGTCGGACTCGCCAATTACACCGAAATGCTGCATAACGATCTGTTTTGGAAATCGGTCGTGGTGACGGTGCGGTATACGTTCATCAGCGTGCCGATCCAGCTGTTATTGGCACTCGGCTTTGCGCTCCTGCTCAACCAGAAAATACCGTTCCGCGGCTTTTTCCGTACCGCCATGTATTTTCCGAGCATGGTCTCCGGCGTGGCGATGTCGCTGCTGTGGTACTGGATTTTCAATCCTTCGATCGGCCTGTTCAACTACGTGCTGTCCTGGTTCGGCATCAAAGGCCCGGCATGGCTCATGAGCCCCGACTACGCGCTGTACGCGCTGATGATCATGTCCTTCTGGACGGCGGGCTCCGGCATGATTTTGTTCCTCGCGGGACTGCAGGGCGTGCCCGCCAGTCTCGTCGAAGCCGCCAAGCTTGACGGTGCGGGACGCTTCCGGATTTTCCTGAACGTGACGCTTCCGATGATCTCGCCGGTGCTGCTGTTCCAGCTCATCATGGGAATCATCGACTCGTTCCAGGTGTTTACCCAAGCGTATGTCATGACCCAAGGGGGACCAAACTACTCGACCTGGTTCTACGTGTACAATCTGTACACCAGCGCCTTCAAGGAATACCGGGCCGGATACTCTTCCGCGCTGGCGTGGGTGCTGCTGATCGTCGTCATGCTGTTCACGGCCCTGATCATGAAATTTTCGAACCGATTCGTTCATTACGAAGGAGGCGGACGTAAATGAGTACGATCCCGGCTGCAGGCCCCCAAGCGCCGTCTTCGCCGATCCGGTCCAGGCGCAAAATCGACGGGGTGCGCATCGCCAGCTTCATCGCCCTGATCGTCACCACCTTTCTGATGCTTTTGCCGCTGTTCTTTATGGTCTCCACCTCGCTGAAATCGAAAAAGGAGCTGCTGAAGTTTCCGCCGAGCTTTTTGCCGGAATCGTGGCAGTGGAGCAACTATAAGGAAATTTTCGAAACGCTGAACTTCGGCCAGATGTACATGAACAGCCTGATCATCGGCGTATTGACCGTCGTAGGCACGCTGCTGTCGTCGGCTTTGGCGGCATACGGCTTCGCGAGGTACCGGGGCAAGGGCAACAACCTGTGGTTCATGCTGATGCTCAGCACGATGATGCTCCCTTACCCGGCGATCATGATTCCGCAGTTCATTCTCTTTTCCAAGCTAAACTGGCTGGATACGTTTTTGCCGCTGATCGTGCCCGCCTTTTTCGGCTCGGCGTACAACATCTTTTTGCTCAGGCAATTTTTTTCCACGCTGCCGGAAGAGCTGTTCGACGCGGGACGCATCGACGGCTGCAGCGAGCTGCGCATGTGGCGGCAAATCGCCCTCCCGCTTTCGGGCCCGGCGCTTGCGACCGTTGCGATTTTCGCTTTCATTTACAGCTGGAACGATCTTTTGACGCCCGTGCTCTACTTAAGCTCATCGGATAAGTTCACCCTTCCGGTCGGCATGTCTTCCTTCACCTCGTCGCGTTTCCGCATCCCGCCGTGGCATCTGCTCATGGTCGCCTCCGTGCTCGCCATGCTGCCGATCGTCACCTTGTTCGCCATCGCGCAGAAACGGTTCGTGGAAGGAATCGTGCTCACAGGCATCAAGTAAAGGCCCCGCCGCCAGAGGGGCGGCATCGACTCTTGAATAGATGGGGGATACCGTTCATGAAAAGGAAAAGGATCAAAAAGACGTTTACGCTTCTGCTGGCAAGCACCACGCTGTTGGCTCTGATGCTGTCCGGCTGCGGCGGCGGCAAATCGGCGGTCGACGTCGCTCCCGCGGGCGATGGGGATACCGGCAAAACCGCTTCATCCGGCGGTCAGGTCACCATTACGCATTACACCATCGATTCGGAAGACCGCACCTTTATCGAAAAGCTGATTCCGGATTTTGAGGCCAAACATCCGAACATCAAGGTCAAAGTGGAAAAAGCCCCTTACGAGCAGTTCGACAGCAAGCTGCAAACGATGATCGCCGGCGGCAAATCGCCCGACGTGACGAGCCACTACGGCTACGGCGGGTTCGCGGAATACTACAACAAAGACATGCTGCTCGACATGAACGACATCATTAAAGAAGACGGGTTCAAGGCATCCGACTACAACATCCCGGAAAACCTCATGAACATCTACACCATCAAGGACCATGTATACGGCATTCCGGTCAATATGTACGTCACGCTGATGCTCTACAACAAGGATATGTTCGATGCAGCCAACGTGCCTTATCCGCCAAGCGATTACGAAGATAAGAGCTGGACGTTCGACAAAATGGTGGAAGACGCGAAAAAATTGACCCACGTCTCCGACGATATCGCCAAAACGCAATACGGCGTCGATTTCACCTGGTCCGAACGCGACATGCGCCCGCTGTACTTCGGCGTCGAGCCATACTCCCAGGATACCTGGACCAACGGCGGCGTGCCGTCCGAAACCCGTTTCGACTCGCCGGAAGTCATCGCGGCCTATAACAAGCTGTACGGTCTGATCTTTAAAGACAAAGTATCCCCGACGACCGAATGGAGCAAAAGCGTCGCCGGGCAAAACGGCGATGCCTTCGTCACCGGGAAGCTCGGGATGAGCATCGGCGGCTCCTGGAACCTGGCAGGCTCAAACGACTTCCCGTTCAAGGTCGGCGTCGCGGCCGTGCCGGCAGGCGGGAACGACAAGGTGCGCAGCGTGCTGTTCGTCGATCCGCTGTTTATCCTGAAAGGCTCCAAGCATCCGAAGGAAGCATTCGAGTGGATCAAATATTTGGTCAGCGACGAAGTCCAGGAAAAATCGATCGAACTGAGCGGCGGCAACCCTCCGGTCAATACGAAGGCGGCCGAAGCCTATTACAAGCATTTTGACGGGATCGATCCGGCGGACGTGAAAAAGGTATACGAAGGCGCGGTGAAATACGGCTTCGAATCCTACAACCACCTGATCACCAACTATTCGCAAATCAACGACATGTTCATCAACGAGATGCAGCCGCTCGATACGGGGCATAAAACCGTAGAAGAAGTCATGCCGACGGTGCAGAAAAAGGTCATGGAAATCATCAAACGCAAATAAATAGGAAGTGCCGTCCCGGAACCGGGACGGTATCTGTTAATTTCGCTTCGCGGCGGCCTTTCGTCCATGTATACTAATGTTAAGCTGATATAAAATGTACGGAAAATCTGCCGCAAGGAGAATAAAAACAATGAAGGTTAGTATATTTGATGTTGCCAAAAAATCAGGATTGTCGGTTGTGACGGTGTCCAGGGTATTAAACGGCGCCGAATCGGTGCGCGAGAAAAACAGGCAAAAAGTGCTTGACGCGATCAAGGAGCTCGACTACCGCCCCAACGCCGCGGCGCGCAGCCTCGCCCGGGGCAAAACAGGGATCGTCGGCTTGATCGTCACCACGCTCCAGGACTCCTTCTTCGACGCCGTCGTCAAGGAGCTGAACGAGGTGCTTGCCCTACACGGCTATTTTCTTGCCGTCTCGGTCTCGACGGGCATCGGCTCCGACGAAGCCCATTACCTGATTCAGGAAGACCGCGTCGACGGCCTGATCCTGCTGTCGCCGATGGAAGAGGACAACTATATCGTGGAGCTGAAGCGCCGCAATATTCCTTACGTTCTGATCGACAACCAGAAGCCCGAAAACGACGCTTTTTCCGTGACGATCGACAACTACAAAGGCGGTTACGATGCGGCGAAGCATCTGATCGACCTCGGACATACCCGGATCGCGCACCTGAGCGGACAGGAAATGTTCCGCAGTACGAAGGAACGGCGCAGCGGTTTTCTGCAGGCGCTTGAGGAAAAAGGCATCCAGCCGTTCGAAATGGTTACCGGCGAATTCGAAATCGCTTTTGGCTACGAGACGTGCCGCAGATGGATTCGCGAAGGACAGCTCCCTTCCGCCGTCTTCGCGGGCGACGACAACATTGCGCTTGGCGTCGTCAATGCTTTGATGGAAGAAGGTATCCGCGTGCCCGATCAGGTTGCCGTCGTCGGTTATGACGATCAGCAAATATCTTCGCAGCTGCATCCTCATCTCACGACCGTCCGCCAGCCTGCCGACCGGATCGGCCTGGCTGCCGCGGATATGCTGCTGAAACGGATGGACGGCACGATGAAACGCGGATCGAACGTCAAAATCAATCCTGAACTGATCATCAGGGAATCCACCGCCGCAACGACAAATCAATAGGAGTGACGACCATTGGCTTACTACTTGGGAATCGATGGGGGAGGAACCAAAACTTACGCCCTGCTGACGGACGAACGCGGCAACGTGCTGGGCAAAGGCGTCAGCGGCAACGGCAATCATCAGATTGACCGGAGCCTTGCCGCGCAAAGCATCCGCGAAGCCGCCGAAGGCGCGCTAAGCGAAGCCGGCCTTGCGAAAAGCCAGCTGTCGCATGCCTACTTCGGGCTCGCCGGGGCGGACCGCGAAGCGGATTACCGCATCCTGCATCCGCTTATACAGGACATCGGCTTTACCCGGAACTATACCATTAATTGCGATACGATGATCGGCCTTCGGGCCGGCACGAACCGCCCGTACGGCGTTGCGCTGATCTGCGGCACCGGAACCAACGCCGCGGGGCGAAACCCGGCGGGCATGCATGTCCAAGTCGGCGGCTTCGATTATATGTACGGCGATTTCGGCGGCGGCGGTTCGCTGAATATCGAGGTCTTCCGGTCCGTCATCCGGGCCTGGGACGGGCGCGAGCAGCCGACCAAATTGACGCCGCTGCTGCTTGGATTCCTGGGATACGACAACGTCGGCGACATGTTCGACGACTTTCAGGACCATGGGAAGCATGTGCCCGTGCACGCCGCCAAGCTGCTGTTCGAAGCAGCCGCCGAGGACGACGCGGTAGCCTTGGAGATTCTTTCGCACCAGGGGATCGAGCTCGGAAAATCAGCGGTGGCGGTCATTCGCCGGCTGGGCATGCAAAACGACACGTTTGACGTCGTGCTGGCAGGAAGTCTGCTAACAAGGGGCGACCGCGGCTGGATTCGCGGCAAAATCGAGCAGGCCGTTGCCGGCACGGCTCCGAACGCAACGATCGTTACGTTATCCACGGAACCTGTCGTCGGCGCGGTCTGGTCGGCCATGGAAGCCGACGGGACCTCGGTAAGCCTGGAGGCGTATGAACAAATGCGGACCTTCCGCGACTTCGAGCAGATTCCGTTAGCAACAAGGTAATCCCTTTTTGAATCCATCCATTTCATTCATGTGAGGAGCGTGCAGACATGGCATCTGAACAAGGACTCAAAATCGCCGTCATCGGCGGCGGATCTTCTTATACGCCGGAGCTCGTCGAGGGCTTCATCCAGCATTACAACGAGCTTCCCGTCCGGGAGCTGTGGCTCGTGGATATCGAGCCGGGCAAGCGCAAACTGAACATCGTCGGCAACTTGGCGAAACGCATGGTCGAAAAATCCGGCCTTCCGATCGAAGTCCATCTCACGTTGGACCGCCGCGAGGCGATTCGGGGCGCGGACTTCGTCAGCACGCAGATGCGCGTTGGCATGCTGGAGGCGCGCGGACGCGATGAATCCATTCCGCTCAAATACGGCGTCATCGGACAGGAAACGACGGGCCCCGGAGGCATGATGAAGGCGCTGCGGACGATTCCGGTGCTGCTCGACATTTGCCGCGACATCGAAGAACTGGCACCGAATGCCTGGCTGCTGAACTTCACCAACCCGGCCGGCATGGTAACGGAGGCCATTTTGAAGCACACGAACGTGCGCAGCATCGGTTTGTGCAACGCGCCGATCGGGCTGATCAAGCGGACCGCGGCCAAATACGGCGTCGCTACGGACCGGGTTTATGCCGAATTCGTCGGCCTGAACCATCTGCACTGGGTGACTCGCGTCGATGTCAACGGCGAAGACAAGCTGGATGAGTTGCTTGCCGACACCGCCGGCTACAGCGCAAGCAACGTCCCGGCAAGGGAATGGAATCCCGAGTTTCTCCAGTCGCTGCGCGCCCTGCCTTCCTACTATTTGAAATACTTTTACATGACGGACGCCATGCTCGAAGAGCAGCTGGAATCCTTCCATAAAGGCGAAAACCGTGCCGAAGTCGTGAAACGCGTCGAAGAGGAGTTGTTCGAGCTGTACAACGACCCGGACCTGAACGAGAAACCGAAACAGCTGGAACAGCGCGGCGGCGCGTTTTATTCCGAAGCGGCCGTGAATCTGATGTGTTCGCTTTACAACGGCAAAAACGACATCCAGACATTGAACGTCGCCAATCAGGGCATCATCGATTTCCTGCCGGACGACGCCAGCATCGAAGTGAACTGCGTCGTCACCCAAAACGGCCCGCTGCCGCTGCCGTTAACCAAGATCCCGCCGATGGCGACGGGTTTGATCCATGCGGTGAAAACGTACGAACGCCTTGCCATCGAGGCCGCCGTCACCGGCGACCGGGGCCTTGCCATTCAGGCGCTGGCGCATCATCCGCTGGTGCCTTCGGTGGAAGTCGCCATCAAGATGCTGGATGAAATGCTGGAAGCGAACAAAGCGTATTTGCCGCAATTTTTTAAAGCGTCGGAGACGGGCATTTCCTGATTTTCAGCATAGCCGCCTCCGAAACTTGTTAATGAAATATATGCAAAAAAAGAGACTGCCGCGGCAGTCTCTTTCTTATATTCATTATTGATTCACAGTTGGGGCTGCATCCGCCGTCTTGGCCGGATGGATCGAGCTTCGAACCAGCAGCAGGTAGCACAAAATCGAGCATACGTCCGCCCCGGCGATGACAAGCCCCATCGGCAGCGCCGACGTGCTGCCGCCCAGACCGACCAAAGGGCTGACGATCCCGCCGAAAATGTACGACAGAAGCCCCAGCAGCGCCGATGCGCTGCCGGCGGCATGGCCGTAATCCTGCAAAGCCAGCGACGACCCGGCCGTGCCGACGATGCCGACGCAGGAGACGACGATAAACAGCGGCGGCAGCACCGCGGCGATCGGTGCTTTGACCGCAAGCAGCAGCAGAAGCGCCATGCCTCCGACCGTAGCCAAGGCAATGCCGGTCACAAGCAGCTTTTTTTCGCTTACCTTTCCGGCGAGCCGTCCCGTGATTTGCCCCGCGATAATAATGCCGATGCCGTTCATGGCAAAAATGAGGCTGAATACCTGCGGGCTTACCCCGTAAATATTTTGCAGCACGAACGGCGAACCCGAAATGTAAGCAAACATGGCGGCGGAGATGAATCCCGAACTTAACGCCAGCCCCATGAATTTGCGGTCCCTCAGCAGAACGCCAAAGGTTTTAAGCGTATTGGCGGTACCGCCTTTGGAACGTCTGCTTACGGCAAGCGTCTCCGGAAGGCCGAAAAAAACCGCCAACAGCATCACGATACCGATCCCCGCCAGCACGATAAACACGCCGCGCCAAGAGGTGAACTGAAGGAGCTGTCCCCCCACGATCGGCGACAGGATCGGGGCTGCGCCATTCACCAGCATCAGCATGGAGAAAAATTTCGTCAGTTCCGAGCCCGAATACATGTCCCTGACGATGGCCCGCGAAATGACGATCCCGGCCGAACCGGCGATCCCTTGAATGAATCGCAGCACGATCAGCATTTCGATGGACGTGCTGAACGCGCATAACAAAGAGGACAAGCCGTATACGACCATGCCGGCCAACAGCGGAATGCGCCGCCCGCGCACGTCGCTCAGCGGCCCGGCAAACAGTTGTCCGACCGCAAGCCCGATCAGGCACGAAGTCAAGCTGAGCTGCGTCAGCGACGTCGTCGTATGCATCGTTTCGGCCAAAATCGGCAGCGAAGGCAAATACATGTCCAGCGAAAAAGGACCGAAAGCGGATAATGCCCCAAGAATGATTATCATCCAAAGCCTGCTTGCGCTCGGGCGCACAGTCAGCGTTTCTTCTTGACCGCCGCTTCGATCCGATCGCGTCGTTAATGGTTTGCTCATAGGATGTCACTGTTCCTCCTTTGAATCTGTTACAACATAGGCGCCCCGCATTTCTGCCAAGCCCGGAGGGCCGAGCCCCCTCTTCCCCGTGTTCATATCCATCTATTGTAGCTCATTTCCCTTCCGAAAAAGAACCCTAAATTGCAAATCCGGCTTCCACGCATGCATTGGCAAATCCGAACCGCGCTTTATGAAACACGCCCCTCTCCCTTTCACAAGACGCAAAAATGCCGGGACCCATGGACCCGGCATTTTTTTCGAATGCGCTCTTGAAAGGTTATTTTTTTCCTTGAATCGTTGCTTTCGCATCGGCTTTGACAATCGAAACAGGGTTGGACAGCACGCTTTTCTTTTCCCCGACGCTAAGGATGTAGACATAATAGGAATTTTTATCGCTTAGACGGTTTCCCGCTACGTCGGTATCGTCCGCCTTAAATGTGACGGCGTACTCTTCATTGACGTTAATGAATTTCATGTTCGAGTCGATGCTTTTTGCCGTCGCCGTCTTCAGGGTAAAATCCTTTAAAGACGCAGGGACGACCATCACGGCATATTTTTGAACCTGGCTCTCGTTTGCCGGCTTTTTGAAGGAGACATCGATCCCGCCATCGGCCCATTTTGCCGTAATATTCGTTGGAACTTGCGTCAGATCCCTTAAAACGACCTCCACAGGATTGGACAGCGCGCCTGTTCCCGTTTTGGCCACGGACAGCACATAAACTTTGTAAGGATTCTCCTCGGCCAAAGGTTTATTATCCGTATCCTTTGTCGAATCGCTCATCGCCCCGCTAAAATCGCTGCCGACCTGAACTTTCGTAAATTGACCCGACGCCAACGCGTTTTCAAGGTTAAGGTCTTTCGACCCTGGCACGATGAAAATCCGGTACTCTTTAATATTGGCTTCGTGATCGGCGCGGGTAAACGAGATTTTCAGATCCTTTCCGTTATGCTCGTCTCCGGCATCCGTCGCGCTCAGCTCTTTGACCGGGGAAACCGGGAGCAGCGTATCCAGCGTGATGGCTTCGGAAGCGGCAGACAGCGCATAATTGTTGTGGTTTCCGACGGAAAGGACAAAAATTTTGTACGATATTCCGTTACGGATGAAATGGCCGTCGGAGTCTCTGGCATTGTCGTCCAAGACCACCTCGTAGCTTCCTTTATTGCCGTTTTCCACGGCTTTGTAGTAACCCAGGTTGGCCGCGAGTTTTTGGTTAAAGCTTCCCGCTTCGCTGGACTTTACGGCGATGATCCGGTACTGGGACACGTCGTCGTCGTGGTCCGCGCGGGTAAAGGTGACCTGCAAATCGCTGCCGTTGCCCGCGTCACCGATATCCTTCACGGCCACGTTTTTGGCCGGTCCCACCGTAAAGGTCTGCGACAAACCGATTGCCTGGGAAGGAGCGGACAATGCATGGGCATCTTCCTTTCCTACGGACAGGATAAATACCTTATATTTGGTGTCGCCTTGAATCAACCGGCCGTTGACATCCTTCGAATCCGCGGCGAGCGTGCGGGTGATGTTGGATCCGGTTTTGCTGACGGCCGTATAATTCGAGCCGGATACGGCCAAGGCATCCGCCAGGGTAAAGTAGCCGGCATCCGAATCTTTGACGACCAGGATCCGGTATTCCCTGATATTTTGTTCCTCATTTGCCCGCGTGAACGAAACCTGCAGGTCGCGGCCGTCGCCGTGATCGGCAACGTCGTTAACGGACACGTTCGTTGCCGGATAAACGCTCGCGTTCCCCGCCAACGTGATGGCCGAAGAATTCGAAGACAGCACATTTGTCCCGTACGACCCTACCGAAAGCACGAACACGCGGTAGCTGACCCCGTTGCGGATCGACTGTCCGTCCACGTCCCTGGCTCCCGAGGCGAGGGTTTTCGTGATGTTATATCCCGTCTTGTCGACGGACGTGTAGTTCGAACTGGAAACGGCGTTGGCTTTAGACAAGTTGAAACTATTGGCGTCGGAGGACTTTACAACCATAATCCGGTAACCGCTCAAGTTGCTTTCGTCCGCAGCCCGCGTAAACGAAACTTGCAGGTCGCGGCCGTCGCCGTGGTCGGCGACATCGTTGACGGACACGTTCGTCGCCGGATATACGTTTGAGTTCCCCGTCAAAGTAATAGACGCAGAATACGAAGACAACGCATTGGATCCGTAAGCTCCCACGGAAAGCACGAATACGCGGTAATTGACCCCGTTGCGGATCGAATGTCCATCCACGTCCCTGGCGCCCGAAGCGAGGGTTTTCGTAATGTTATAGCCCGTTTTGCCGACGGATGTGTAGTTCGAGCTGGAAACGTTATTTGCATCCGACAAGCTGAAATAAGGAGCGTCGGAGGCTTTAACGACCATGATCCGGTAGCCGTAGAGATTGCTTTCATCCGCGGCCCGGTTGAACGAAACGCGCAAATCGCGGCCGTCGCCGTAATCGGATACGTCGCTGACGCCGACGTTCGTTGCGGCATAAACGTCCGAACCTCCGGAATTCCCGTACAGCACGACGGCATACGATGGCGCCGAAAGCGCGTAGTTGCCATTGTAGCTTCCCGTTCCCACCGCCATGACAAAGACGCGGTAGGCGACGCCGGAGCTGATCAGCGATCCGTCTACGTCTCTGGCCCCGGAGGACAAGGTTTTGCTGATGTTGTTACCCGTTTTGCCGACTTCCGTATAATAGGAGCTCGACAGGTTCCTTGCATCGGATAGCGAGAAGCTTCCCGCCTTGCTGTCCTTGACGACGAAAATCCGGTAACTGCCGATCCGGGATTCGTCGGAAGAGCGGTTAAACCGCACGTTCAGATCGCGGCCGTCGCCGTAATTGCCAACGTCCTGCACGCTGGTAATGACAGGAGCGGCGATCGGATTCGATGCCAGCGAAAACGACGGAGAACCCGCGGAAAGCTGGTTCGAAGCGTTGCTGCCGCTTGCGACGGAAAGCACGAAAATGGTATAAGAAACGCCGTTTTTAATGTAATCCCCGGAAGTATCCCTGGCGCCCGAACTTAAAGTCGTCGTAATCGTGGAGCCGTTTGTTTTGTTTACTGTCGTATAATTGGCGCTTGCCGCGTTGTTAGCCGTATTCAGATTGAAGCTGCCGGCATCCTTGGTCTTTACGACCATGATCCGGTAGTTCTGGATGTTGGCCGTATTGGGTGGCTGATTAAAGCTGACCGAGATATCCCGTCCGTCGCCGTAATCGCCGACATCCGCCGCTTTGACGCCGGAGACCGCGTTTACGGGCGAAGCCGTCGACAGCGTGACGGTTGGAGATATGCCCGACAAGGCGCTGGCACCCTTTTTGGCTACCGTGAGCACATAGGCGTTGTAAGGCTGATTGGCCCGCAGCAGCTCGCCGGTGACGTCCCGCGATTGCCCGGACAGGTTGATGGCCAAATCGTTGCCCGTCGGCCGCACCGAGGTATAGTATCCGGTGGATAACGCCTGGGACAGCGTATACCCGTACGCGTTTGCGGACTTGACGATCAGGACGCGGTATTCGCTGACGTTCGTCTCGCGTTGGACCTTCGGAAAGCTTACCTCCAGGTCGCGGCCGTCGCCGTTTTTCCCGATGACGCGCGCGGTCACGTAAGAAACGGCATTCACGGCAGTGTCCGAAGTGACGATGTTGACGGTCTGCGTGCTTTGATTCCACAGCACCTGCGCGCCCAACGTCTCGCTGACGAACCGGACCGGCACCATGGTCGTTCCCTTCAAGTTTTGCGCAGGCACGTCAAGCGTCACCTTTTGCTGATTCACCGTCGCCGTTTTGGCGCCGATTTTCAGCACGATCGTGATGTCGTCGCGTATGGCCGTGACCGTGCTTGTTTTTTGATTCCACAGAATCTTGGCGTCAAACGCCTCAAAAATGGCCCGCATCGGCAGCATGGTCCGGCCCTTGGTCATTGTGGGCGGCTGCAGCGGGTTCAGTTTCACCCCGTCGACGTATACGCTGATCGGTTTCGGTTTGGCCGCCGCCTGCACCGCTGCAGCCGGAAGGGACAAGGAAACGACCATCAGCACGGCCACGAGCATAATCCAAAGCTTTTTCACGGTTCTCCTCCTCTTGGTTTTGTGTAAAAAAGGCTACACTTATTTGACGGGAGAACGGGTTGAAATGTTTTCCATCCCGAAAAAAATATATCGGCCAAATGCCCTGGCTTTCCAAAGCCGAAACGCAGCAGAAAAAAGCCCTGCCGGCCAGGCAGAGCTTGTTGTTTTCAGGATTTGTTTTTATGCAGCTTGACCAGCTCGTTAAAGGCCAGATAAATCGACCAAATGACCAGAATGAGTCCGACAAATTGCAGCAGGTAAATGAGATAGGGCTCGATTTTGGTAACGGACCCGAAAAAGGTTTTGAAAAGGGACAAAGGCTCTTCCGATGACAGCTGCATGAGCATAAATCCGATAATAAAGCTGATCAGAACCGTGACTTTTTTCTCCAAAGAACAAGGCCTCCCGTCGTGCGCACCACATAATATATATTCCAATATAACCCATATGGTATATATTGTCTATTGCATCACGAACATGAAATTTTCGCCAAAATCCGGGAAAATCGGTCTATACACGCAAAAAACCGGAACCCTCCCCCTCGCGGGAATGGCTCCGGTCTTTCGACAGGCGCGGGCCCCTATTCATTCCTTGAAGGGGTATGATCCCCAAGCGGGACGAAATGCTTTTCCGGGATGAAAAAAGGCTCGCGCGCCACGATGTCGGACGGATTATAACCCAAGCAATCCATCTCGGGCGCCGATAATCCGGTGCTCCACTTGGCCCTGAATTTTTCGGCATTGGCCAGCGAAGAGCGTTTGTAGTCGAGCCGGTTCGATGCGAACGTCCCTTGCCCTTCATGGTGGATAAAAACATCCTGCGCGACCCACAGCCGTTTGCCGCCGATGCGGGCCCGGATGGAAAAGTCGTCGTCCTCGTAGTTGCCCGGAAAAAAACGCTCGTCAAAGCCGCCGATCCGCTCCAGCAAACGACGGTGGAACAGCATGCAGAAGCCCACCAGCTTATGCGCGTAAAAGCCGGAGCCTGCCTGCTCTTGCTGCCGTCTGGCTGCATAAGCGTCCAGATGTTCAAGCGTCGGCCACTCTGCGTGGGGAACTCTCTGGATCGGAGCCACATGATTGGAAACTGGCCCGACGATGCCGATGTCAGGGTCCCGGAAAAGCCCGGCATACAAACCGGAGAGCCAACGCGGCGTTACGACGGTGTCATTATTGAGCAGCAGGATAAAATCCCCGGAAGCCTCAAGCATGCCCTGGTTGTTGCCTGCGGCGAACCCCCGGTTTTCCGCGTTGGCGATCAGCTTGACGTCCTCCATCGAATTCCAAAATTCCAGCGTTCCATCCGTGGAGCCGTTATCCACGGCAATCCATTCAAGCGGCTCTTCCGTATGGCGCATTACGCTTTCAACGCATCTTCGCGTCAGGTCCAGACCGTTACGGGTGAGCATGACGATCGAGGTAAGCGGCATCGATAACGCCCCCTTTTTTTTAATGTGAACGGATGGCCTACAATCCCGATGTGTTTAAAATAAACGGAATCACCCGCCCGTACGGCGTATCGCCAGGCAGCATGATCCCCAGGCCGTTGTTCGAACGCAAAGTATGCCAAGACAGGTCAAACGCCGTTTCCTTCAAAAAATCCTCGACGGCCGTCAACACGCCGTTGCGTTCCCCATGTTCGAATATGGCGTTATGGACCATATGGTTGAAGCCTCCGCCGGGCACGAGCAGCGGATTGCCGGGTTCCACCCCTTGCATGGCGCTGGGTTTGCGGTATTCCGCCGGAATGCTCTCGGGAAAATAGTACATATCCCGCCGTCCGTACGGCCAATCGATGTCATGCAGCATGACGACGGGAAATGCGCCGGCCGAAAGGGCCATATGCTCCACCTGCTTTAACTCATGATATACGGTATACCAGTTATGGTCGCCGTCGATCAGGATCATGTCATAGGGCTCTACCTTCGGGAGCGCCTGCAAACTGAAATCCTTGACCATTCGGAACGATTCCCCATAATAATTTGACAACAGATCCGCATCGAATTGCGGAGCAGGATCGATGACCGTGCATTTGCTGCCGGTATGATGGCAATAATCCAGAATCTTGAACGTGTTCAGTCCCGTCAGCGATCCGATTTCAACGATATGCGCCGGCTGCGCGGCGATCATCACCGGTTTGATGACCTTTTCCCAGAAACGGTGCATAGCCACTCTCCTGACCTGAAGATTGTCGAAAACCCCATCCCAATATATGAGCTCTTCAGCGGTTTCATGCTTGGAGCCCCATGTAAAAAGAGCCTGCGGCGGTCTGCTTTCTGAATTTTCGTCATACATATGACTGAAGTCGCTTGATGCCTTTTCCCGCAGCCCTGTCAGCAGATGCATATTTACAGCCTTTGTACCATTGGCAAAAATTTTGCCGCCCGGTTTTCGCTCCGGGATGGGAAATTCGGGTGCTTGAATCGTCCTGCATGCAAAGGAGTGAGAAGATGATTACCATCAGCTTGTGCATGATCGTCAAAAACGAGGAGAAGTCGCTGGAGCGCTGCCTTTCTTCCGTTCAAAAAGCGGTGGATCAAATGATCATTGTCGATACCGGCTCCACGGACAACACCAAGCAAATTGCACGCAAATTTACCCGATACGTTTTCGACTTCGAATGGATCGACGATTTTGCCGCAGCGCGCAACTTTGCGTTCAGCCATGCGGAAATGGATTATATTTTATGGTTGGACGCGGATGATATTTTAAAGGAGGAAGATCTCGAAAAGCTGCTCGAACTGAAACAAAACCTGGACCCCGGCGTCGATTCCGTCACGATGAAGTATCATCTGGCGTTCGACGAGCACGGCAACGTCATATCCAGCCTGCGGCGCAACCGTCTCGTCAAACGAAGCAACGATTTCCGCTGGATTGGGGCGGTCCATGAATATCTCGAAGTCGCCGGGCGGATTATCGACAGCGACATTGCCGTGACGCACTGCGGCGATGAGCGGGACAGCGACCGGAACCTGAACATTTATATGAAACGGCAGGCCAAGGGAGAGGTCTTCACGCCGAGGGATACTTATTATTTCGCCAATGAGCTCAAGGATCATCGCTTCTTCGAACTGGCCGCCGTCTATTACCGGAAGTTTCTGGATGAAGGAAAAGGGTGGGTCGAAGACAATATCGCGGCCTGCGGCAAGCTGGCGGATTGTTATCTCGAGCTGGGCGACAACGCCAATGCGCTTGCCTTTACGCTGAAATCGTTCGAATACGGCGCGCCCCGGCCGGAATTTTGCTGCCGCATGGGCTATCATTTTCTGCAAGCCGGGGACTATGCGGCAGCCGTTTATTGGTATAGGCAAGCGCTGGAAAATCCGGCTCCGGCCAACACCTGGGGCATGCAAAATTTAAGCTGTTCCACCTGGCTCCCCCACCTCCAGCTCTGCGTCTGTTACGATCGGCTCGGCATGCACCAGATCGCCTATCATCATAATGAAGCCGCAAGGCAATATCAGCCCGATCATCCCTCCGTGCTTCAAAACAAAGCCTACTTGGAACAAAAGCTGGGGATCATCCCCGTCGAAAATTCAGAAGAAACGGCCGACTCGTGAAGCGCGTTTAACGGTCGGGCGGATGAGGACGAACCGCCTTTCCGGAGCATGGCCTGAACCGGAGGGCGGTTTCTTTTGCTAAAGTTTGCCTCGAAAGAACATTTTACGGATCAAAAAAAGGGCTGCCCCGAAGCCCTGCGGCTTCTGGGGACAACCCTTGTTGTTATTGCTTACGACATGCGGGACAGAAACGGCGTCAAATCGACGTTCAGCGCCGCCGCCAGACGTTTGCCCAGCTCGGCGTCCGCACGGTAGAAATTGCAGATCGCGAGCAGTTTCGTCTGTTCCGCTACAGGCTCCAGATCAGCGGCCAAGTTGCCGATCAGCTGCTCCTGGACCTCGGGGGAATATTTCCGGAACACTTGGCCGGCCTGACCGAAATCGTTCGGCTTGTCGATTTTTTCGCGGGAAACGGTGCCCCGCACCGGCTGCGGCACGTCCTTGTAGGCCGGATCTTCCTTCGGCGTATGCTGGTAGCGGTTCGGCTCGTAGTTGATCCGGTCGGACGGCTGTTTGAACGCCATCGCCCCGTCGCGCATATTGTTGCTTACCTTCGCAAACGGGCAGTTGATCGGAAGCTGCAAATAGTTCGGCCCGATGCGGTAGCGCTGGGTATCGGAATAGGAGAACAACCGTCCCTGCAGCAGCTTATCCTCCGATGGTTCGATGCCCGGCACAAGCACGCCCGGATTAAAGCCCACCTGTTCCGTTTCGGCAAATACGTTTTCCGGGTTCCGGTTGAGCGTCATCGTTCCTACCAGCTGATAAGGAATATCCTCCTCGAACCAGTCCTTCGTGGCGTCCAAAGGATTGAAATCGAAGCTGTCCAGATCCGCCGGATCAAGCACCTGCACGTACAAATCCCATTCCGGATAATCGCCGCGCTCGATCGCTTCATACAAATCGCGGCTGGCATGGTTGAAGTCCTTGCCCTGGATTTGCGCCGCTTCCTCCCGGCTCAAGTTTTTGATGCCCTGCTTCGGAACCCAGCGCAGCTTCACGTACACCGTGTTGCCGTATTCGTTGATCCACTTGAAGGCGTGGACGCTGGAGCCGCGCATTTGGCGGTAATTGGCCGGAATGCCCTCGTCCGTAAAGAGGTGGACCAGCATATTCGTCGATTCGGGCGACAGGGACATAAAGTCCCAATAACGGTCTTCCTCTTGAATATTCGTGCGGGGGTCTGGCTTCAGCGAGTGCACCATGTCCGGAAACTTCATCGCGTCCCGGATAAAGAAGATCGGCAGGTTGTTTCCGACGAAATCATAGTTGCCTTCCTCCGTATAAAATTTGACCGCGAACCCGCGCGGGTCCCGGAGCGTTTCCGGGGAATGCTGACCGTGGATTACCGTGGAAAACCGGGCGAATACCGGCGTTTCCTGTCCTTCTTGTTGCAAAAATGCCGCTTTCGTGTACCGTTTCATGCTGTTGATGACCTTAAAAACGCCATGGGCTCCCGCTCCCCGGGCATGCACCACGCGTTCCGGAATGCGTTCCCGGTCGAAATGCGCCAGCTTCTCCAGCAGCTGATAATCCTCCAGCAGTGTAGGTCCGTTCTGCCCCGCCGTTCTGGAATTTTGATTATCGCCGATGGGCGCGCCTTGATTCGTCGTAAGTTTGGCCATAAGGATCGTGCCTCCTTGATTTATTTTTAAATTAGAATAATTCTAAATAAGCAACTCGACGTCATTTATTGTACCCTCATTGAAAATGAAAATCAATACTAAATTATAATTATTCTAAATTAATCGTATGCGCTCTTTTGCCGATATATGCCGGGTACAGGCAACCATATGGTTAAAAGCAGCTTTCCTGCGCTTTCCCATGATCGTGAAACGGCGGACAACGTGTATAATATTCAAAAAAGCAACCTATCCATTGCGAGAAACGAATGAATGAAGGAGACCTTTATGTATAAAATGCTTATCGTCGAAGACGATCCGAAAATTGCCGACCTGTTGAAAGCCCATATTGAAAAGTACGGGGATACGGCCATTGTTATTCATGAATTCGACCGGGTTCTGGAACAATTTCAGCGGCATTCCCCCCACATCGTGCTGCTGGACATCAATCTCCCGAGCTTTGACGGATATTACTGGTGCCGCCAGATCCGGCAGGTGTCGACCTGCCCGATCATTTTCATCTCGGCCCGCGACGGCCAAATGGATCAGGTGATGGCGCTCGAAAACGGCGCGGACGACTTTATTACGAAACCCTTTTACTACGAAATCGTCATGGCCAAGATCCGCAGCCAGCTTCGCCGGGCGTACGGCGACTATGCCGTGAAAAACGACGAGCGCACGGTCGAATTGGGCGGCCTGGTTTTGTACCCGGAACGCATGGAGCTTCATTTCGGCAAAAGGAGCGTGCCGCTCAGCAAAAAGGAAACGATATTAATGGAAACGCTGATGGAGCGCAGCCCGCGGGTCGCAAGCCGCGAGGTTATTTTGGAAAAGCTGTGGGACGACGCTTTCGTGGACGACAACACGCTCAGCGTCAACATCACGCGCGTGCGGAAACGCCTGACCGAGCTGGGCCTGGAGGAAACGCTCGAGACCGTGCGGGGGCTCGGTTACAGACTGAACTTGAACGCGGAGGAGCCGAAGTAAATGAAACTGTTCATTCGGGAGCACCTCCCCTTGCTCATATTTACGTTGGCGCAGCTGCTGGCCGTCCTGGCGGTGTTTTGGTTTGACGGATACGATCATCCGCTGACCGCCATATACGCCTTGTTTTTGGGGCTGTTTATTTTCGCGGGATACCTCGGTTTGCGTTATGCCACGCATCGCGGGTTTTACGCCCGGCTGTCCCGGCCCGTCGCTTCCCTCGCCGAATCCGTTCACAAGCATGAGCCGGCGCCGCTTCCCGCTGCCCTGAGCGAGCTTTTGGAAAACCAATACAGGCAGTACCAAAACATGCTTCAGCATTGGGAACGAAAAAACGCGGAGTACATGACCTTTTTAAACCAATGGATCCATCAGATGAAAACCCCTTTGTCCGTGATTGAAATGATCACGCAGGATGGCGGGGACGAGCGGATGGGCAGCATTTCCGAGGAAACGGACCGCCTGCGGAGAGGGCTGGACATGGCTCTGTACACGGCCCGGCTGGGCACCTTCGAGCAGGATTTCAGCGTGGATGCCGTCGATCTGAAACAGCTGGCGAACGAAGCGGTCCATGAATACAAACGGTATTTCATCCGCAGCCGCGTTTATCCGGAAGTCTCGATCGAAGAAGGAATTTCGGTACGGACCGATGCCAAGTGGATGCAGTTCATCCTGGGCCAGCTGCTGAACAACGCCATTAAATATTCGGCAGGCAGCGGAAAAAAAGTGACCCTGTCGGCCGTCAAGGAAGGCCGGGACGTCGTCTTGAGCATACAAGACCGCGGCGTCGGCATTCCCAAAGCGGATCTCCCTCGCGTGTTCCGTCCCTTCTACACCGGGGAAAACGGCAGGCGTTTCAAGGAATCCACGGGCATGGGGCTGTACATCGTCAAGGAAGTGATCGACAAACTGAACCACCGCATCGAGCTGGAATCGGTTGAGGGCGAAGGCACGCTTGTCCGCATCCGTTTTTGATTGATCCGGAACCGATTCACGGGATCGTTGTAAACGGCATTTCTTACAGCGTTGTAAGATGCGTGAAAGCTGCGTCGATAGGAGGAACCCCTGTCCGGGGCGTATACTGGGGATACGAATAGAACGAAGGGTTTTGAGGATAAAAACCCGGAAAACGAAAGGGGAAGTCACCAAGCCATGGAAATGTTATCCGTCCGCAACCTCGGCAAAATATATAAGGGCATGGTTTCGTACGAAGCGCTCTCCAACATCGACCTGTCCATCCAGCGGGGAGAATTCGTAGGGATCATGGGCCCCTCCGGGAGCGGCAAAACGACCCTGCTCAACATGATCTCCACGATCGACAAGCCGACCACGGGCGAAATCCGCATCGGCGGCAAAGACCCTTACGCGCTGTCGCAGGATCAGCTGGCCCTGTTTCGAAGACGCGAGCTCGGGTTTGTGTTCCAGTCTTTTAATCTGCTCAATACGCTCACCGTCAAGGAAAACATCGTGCTGCCGCTGACGCTGGACGGGGCCGGCCTTGCGGACATGAACGAAAAGGTGGCGGTCCTGTCGGAGAAGCTCGGCATCGCCCCGATCCTGGACAAGCGGACGTATGAAATCTCCGGAGGACAGGCGCAGCGAACGGCGATCGCTCGGGCGCTGATCCATGAGCCCAAGCTGCTGCTGGCGGATGAGCCGACGGGCAACCTGGATTCCAAATCGGCGCGCGAAGTCATGGAAATTTTAGAACAGCGAAACCGCGAGGATCAGGTGACGATGCTGCTGGTCACGCATGACGCCGTGGCGGCAAGCTACTGCAGCCGCGTCATTTTTATCAAAGACGGACAGCTGTACAACGAAATCTACTGCGGCGAAAACCGGACCGCATTCTATCAAAAGATCATCAACGTCTTGTCGCTGCTGGGAGGAAACGGGCATGAATTTCCGCCAGTTCGCGTTTAACAACGTCTTCCGGAACAAACGGACCTATGTCGCCCATTTCCTGAGCAGCGCGTTTTCGGTCATGATCTTTTTTACGTACGCCATGCTGGCGTTTCACCCCGACCTCAAGGGGCAAATCATGGCCGACAGCATCACGCTCAGCATCCTCGCAACGATGGGAATGCATATTTCGCAAGTCGTCATCTTCGTGTTTTCATTCCTGTTCCTGCTTTATTCCGTCGGTTCCTTCATCAAGGTCCGCAAAAGGGAGTTCGGCATCCTGCTTTTGCTGGGCATGTCCCGCAAACAGCTGAACCGCATGCTTTTTATCGAAAACGTCTTGATCGGCTTGGCTGCGATCGTGACGGGCATTCTCGTCGGCATCGTTTTCTCCAAGCTGATCCTGCTCATCTGCGCATCCATGCTGGTGATCGAACGCGGGCTTCCGTTTTATCTGCCGGCCAAAGCGATTGGGCTGACCGCGGGCGGTTATCTGGTTCTGTTCATGGCCGTTGCGGCCTTCACGTCGCTTATGACCAAAAAAGGGACGCTGGCGGACCTCATCAAATCCGAGGATAAACCGAAACCGGAACCCAAGGCATCCGTCCCGCTTTCCATCCTGGCTGTGCTGCTGATCGGGCTGGGTTATGCCTGCGTCTTCCTGTTCGTGCTGCGCCGCATCTATTCGTTCGGCCTGCTGTTTGGCGGCGTGGTGCTGGTCATTATCGGAACCTATTTTCTTTTCACCCAGCTCAGCGTGTACGTCATCCGCGCCTTGAAAAACAGGCCCCGCTTCGTGTTCAAACGGACGAATCTGCTGACGGTATCGGAGCTCGTCTACCGGATGAAAGATAACGCGGTCATGTTTTTTATGGTCGCGATCATTTCGGCGATCGCTTTTACCGGCATCGGAACGGCCCTTGCCATCGGCGATCCGGGACTTGCGGCGATGAAAAACCCGTACGCTTTTACGCACACCTCCTTTCCGGAACCTGGTGATGACGTTTCATTTGAGCAGAAGCATATCCATTTGATCGAGCAAACGCTGAAAAAAGGAGGTTTTGCCTACCGCACGGCCTCGTTCGTTCCGGCCTACTCCGATGACGGGAAAACCTTGATCCGTCTGAGCGACTATAACGGGCTGGCCGCTGTCCTCGGTTATCCCCAGGAAACGCTGCGCAGCGGGGAAACCATGGCCTCTCCGTCGTCGGTGACGCAAAATGACAAGTACAGGCTCGAAGGCCTTCAAACGGATCGGCTTACGATCACGAAAGGCGAACATACCATGACGCTGCCCATCGTCAAGGCGCTGCCCCATATCGTCATTCCGGATTACGGCAATGTTTGGATTATTACAGATTCGGATTACGAGCGGCTGGCGAAGGGCGATGAATATAAGACCCGAGTTGTCGTGTTCGTCGTCCCGGAGTGGCATCATACGCGTACGGTTGCCGAAGAAATAAGGAAAGCCCTGGATGCGGATTCAGCAAACGAGCAACAATACGCCTATAACTTTTCTGCGCTTGTACTGGATTGGATGCATTCGAAGCAGTTAAACGGCTTGCTGCTCATCGTCAGCGGGCTGGTCGGAATCGTCTTTTTCACGTTTGCCGCCAGCTTCATCTATTTCAGGCTTTATGCCGATTTATCGAGGGACGAGGAGCAGTACCGGATGATTTCAAAAGTGGGGCTGAGCCGCAAGGAACTTGCCACAACCGTCACCCGCCAGCTTGTCCTCATGTTTTTCCTGCCGCTTCTCGTGGCGATCGTGCACAGCAGCGTGGCGTTTGCCGCGCTCCAAGGCCTGGTCGACTTTTCCGTCGTCTCCCATACGCTGGCCGTATTCGCAACGTTTCTCGGCATTCAGGTCGTCTATTTCTTGGTGACCCGCTGGCGTTATTTAAGCCATTTATACCAAAAAATCTTGTAACGCATAAATTCTCATTATATTAAACAAAAGACATCTGCCCGTTCGTTTGGCGAACGGCTCCAGATGTCTTTTTTGGGATTTCCGGCCTTCACAGCGTCTGCAATTCGCGCCGGATATCCCGGCGGCGGTTTTCGATGTATGCGTAAATCACGTTGTGTTCGTTCAAAAACATGCCGAGAGGCCACTTGTATTTCGGATCCCGGTATACGTCGTCTTCGATTTGGCGCAGCATGTTCCGGACCACCGGCATCAATTGATGAGCGGTAAAGGAGGAGGCGAGAATTTCCTCGAGAATCTCCTTGTATCGCTGCCGATTGGCGCTGTAGGCCAGCACCTTTCCCGTCAGCTTGTTATGCCCTTTAATGCTGACCAGATTCGAAGCGACCTCCTTCCCGTAGCAGTTCCGTCCCCAGGTTCCCTCATAATCCCATGGCAGAAAACCGTATGCCTTCCGCTTCCTGTATTCGATAATCGTATAGTTATGCCGAAATCCGTCGTAGTTGCCTGTTAGCACCGCCCCGCTCAGCCATGTCAAAAAATTGTCCATATACAGGCGCTGGTTCAAATATTTTTCCAGCGTTTTCCCCCGTTTGGCGTGGATGTTCCGAATGAAGCGCATCAGCCTCAGACGGTCTTCCCCGCGGCCTTTGATCAGCCTGTATCCGGAAAACAGCGAAGTTTTCGGGGTATTCGTGCTGACGTTGTTCAAATCGAAGGTGGCATTGTCGTTGACGGCATAAATGATGCTTCGGACGGGAAGCTTGCGCACGCGGAAAAAGGTTTGATTTACCGCCTCGATCCGCAAATACACGCCTTGGTTCACGCCGTTTAATTGCAGGACGCAGTGCTGCGTCGAGGGACTTGGAACGCCGATCATATTAAAGAAATGAAATGAAAGCGCATTGCGAATCAAGGAAGGATCGTCATACTCGGCATTAAAGTGATACGTTGCGCGTGATGTGCGAATTTCATAGGATTTTTTCGGATATTCGCGCGTATGGCCGCCCCGGTACCGAATCCGGATGGCTTGAGGCGACCCGTTCCCGTTCGACAACGTCGCCGGAAAAAAACGGTCAGACCATATGTGGTTCTCCATCTGTTTCAAATCCTTATCCTTGATTGCGATCCGGTATACGGGCAGACCCATGCAGCAACCGCCTTTCCAACACGAAGAATAGCCTATGATGCGGGCTTTTCACCATATTATGCCGAAGGGGCGGATGCCGTCAGGGCGGATGCCTTGGTGTTCCGGGAAAATGCCTAAACTTGTCTTGGCAACATTCTAGCAACCGGGCAGAGGGATATTCACTCAATTTTGATAATCTAGTATATTCGGCTAGTCCCTTCTAACACGAGGACACATATAAATATTGCATAGATAGACTTGAAGGACGAATCGACGCCTCTCTCGTCTACCTAATCACTCCAAGGAAGGGGAATGTGAAATGTCTTTAGCCGGTTATGATTTAATGAACTTGGTCGGCCAAAGCGTGAAGATCAACCGTGGCGGACATGATTCGGTTGAAGGTGTTCTGCAAAGCGTACAGAACAACTACATGGCTGTTTGGACAAATGACAGCAATGTCGTGTACGTGAACACCCAACACATCAAAAGCATCTCTTCGACGGGCCAATCGGGAGATCAATCCATGACGGGAACGACCATGACGAGTCCGATTCGGGCTTACAGCTTCGGCTCGCTTCTGCAGGCGCTCCGTTACCGCTATGTGCAGGTGAACCGCGGAGGCCCTGAAAAGCTCGAGGGGATCGTCGCCGACGCCAACCAAAACTACCTCATGCTCGCCGTAAAAGGAGAGGAAGTCGTCCGCATCCCGATCTACCATATCAAATCGGTCGCGGTCGTAAGCAGCAATTCGAACAACAAAAATAACAACAACAACAATAACAACAGCAATAACAACAACCAAAACAACAACAACAAATCCGGAGGCAGCCAATCGGGCGGTAATCGCAGCAGCGGTAACCGCAGCGGCGGCAATCGCAGCGGCGGCAATCGCAGCTACGGAGGCAGCCGGAGCGGTGGAAGCCGGAGTTACGGAAGCCGCAGCTATGGCGGACGCAGCTATGGCGGACGCAGCGCCAGCAGACGCAGCCGCGGACGCAGCGGTGGACGCAGCGGCGGACGTAGCGGCGGACGCAGTGGCGGACGCAAATAACCGCAGCCGGTTCGCCTTGGAACCTTCTATCCTAATCTAGTCATCGGGCCGTAAAAAATATAGACGCTCCCTGCGGAGTCAACGAATCTACATTCCTCGCGCCGCAGATTCTTAACTCCGCAGGAGCTGTCCTTATTTCCGCGG
This sequence comes from Paenibacillus sp. YAE3, assembly GCF_057546105.1. Classification (NCBI taxonomy): domain Bacteria; kingdom Bacillati; phylum Bacillota; class Bacilli; order Caryophanales; family Paenibacillaceae; genus Paenibacillus; species Paenibacillus sp. YAE3. The sequence goes on from NZ_BAAIYF010000001.1 coordinate 515,443, forward strand.
CTTACCGTTTAGCAGACCGTTAAAAGGAGTATATGCAAGCCGTATCGTTCATGATCTTCGAATCCGCTTCGACACGGCTTGTCCATAGGATGCAGCTTCCCCCTGATCGTAATGCGAAAGGAGGTAGATTATGGAGTCGATCCGTTCTCTCCTCGGCAAAAAAATCGAACTCAAACTATCCGGCTGCAAAATCCCCATCACCGGAGAGCTCATCGATCTTGGCAGCGACATTGTCGTCGTGTTCTCCGACTCCCGGTATGTGTATGCGCCGGTGCACCATTTGCAGCATTTGAAACTTTCCGATGACGACGAGGATTTCTCGCCGGCCGACCGGGAACCGCTCGTGGACCATGTGCACATTTCCTATCGGAAAATGCTGATGAATTCCAGGGGCATTTTTACGGAAATCGGCCTGGGAGGCCCTCATCCCGTTTACGGTTATGTGACAAGCATCATGAACGATTACTTTATTTTTTATTCGCCGCTGTACCACTCGATTTATGTTTCGCTTCATCACGTCAAATATATCTGCCCGCTTCCGCCCAACATGACGCCATTCTATCTCAGCCAGCATCCTTTCCATCTGCAGCAGCCGGCTATCCCCCTCTCCCGTACATTAGAGCAGCAATTGGAGAAATTTCAAAACGAGCTCGTCATCTTTGATTTGGGAGAATCCCCCTTAAAGGCAGGACTGCTGAAAAAGGTGGATAACCGGATCATCGAACTGATCGAGGCCGGAGGAAAAACCGTTTTCCTTCACTGCGACCATATCAAATCGATTCATCTGCCATAACCGCCAACAACACGGCTGTTGTAGAATCATCTACACCGGCCGTTTTTTCATTAAGAATCCCTACGAAAAAGCATCCCGATCGGGGACATCCTTTGCAGGCGCTTGCTTTTGACCGGCACGGGCCGCGGCCGCCGGCAGCCTCACGGTCATGCGCGTGCCTTCGCCAAGCGTACTGTCCACCGAAACGCTTCCGCCATGCATCTGCACGATTTTCTGAATAATGGACAGGCCCAGCCCGCTGCCTCCGCCGGAGCGGGTTCTTGATTTGTCCGCTTTGAAAAACCTTTCAAAAATATGCGCCTGGTCCTCGGCCGAGATGCCGATCCCCGTATCCTCGACGGAAACGACGGCCTCGCGCCCGTCCGTTTCCAGCGTGACATGGATCGAACCTCCCTCGGGCGTGAATTTGATGGCGTTATGCAGCAAATTCACCCACACCTGGCTCAGCAGGTCATTGTCGGCTTCGATGGTAACCGGCTTCAGATCGACCGACATCTCCAGGTTTTTGCCCTGCCACTGGGGTTCGCAGGCGAGAATGAGCGTCTGGAGCTGTTTGTCCAGCCTTAAGGGAGCCGCACGGAACGGATGTTTCTCCGAATCGAGCGACGCAAGCTTAAGCATGTTTTCGGACAAACGCGACAATCGTACGCTTTCCTGTTCGATGATGTTCAAATAATAGTTCCGCTGGTCCGGTGTTAATTGCTCTTCCCGAAGAACCCGCGCAAAGCCGGTGATCGAAGTGAGCGGGGACTGGATCTCATGGGACACATTCGAAATGAATTCCTGACGCATATGCTCCATTTTGTCTAGATCGGCGGCCATGTTGTTAATGCTCTGGACGACTTCTCCCCAACCTTTGTCACCGCCACCGCCAAAGTGCACAGGCAGGCTGACTTTAAAATCCCCTTTCGAAATCCGCTTCAGCGCATCGATGACCATCTGCCAATATTCCCGCTGCTTCCCTCTCCCGAATCTGGAAACAATCGAAATGATCGTTCCGAAAATAACAAATCCGAGCACCGAATTTACGAGCTGTCCGACGAGCGGCTGCATGTTCCATCTTAAGGAATGGGTAATATAGTATGCTCCAATCCAGCATATGGCAAGCGAGCACAAAATGAGCAGCATAAACAATACGATTCTGACGCGAAGCCAAAAGCTGAAAGCAGGGTCGTCCTTTTCTTGATACCATCTCTCTTCGCGCGCTTTCCGTTTCTTTTCCGCTTTTTCGAGCCGTGCTGCCGCGATTTCCTGCCGCTTCATCCGCCGCCAAGCCTTGTTCTGCTCGCGATCCCGCTCCAGCAGCTCGCGCCGCCGCTGCCTGCGCTCCCGGTTGCTCATGAGAGCACCTCCAGCCGATATCCGAGCCCGCGGATCGTCCGGATGCAAAATTGGTCCTGCTGATCCGCGAACCGTTCCCGCAGACGTTTGATATGCACGTCGACGGTTCGTTCGTCGCCTTCATAGTCGTATCCCCAAATCTGTTCGATGATCTGGTCGCGGGAAAACGTTTTGCCCGGATAGCTGCCCAGCAGGAACAACAGCTCGAATTCCTTCAGCGGCAGAGTCAGCGGATCGGACCCGACATAACATTCGTACGTTTTCCGGTTCAGGCGCAAGTCGCCGAACTGGATTTCCTGGGAAGCCGATATCCGGTACCGCTTCAGCAGGGCTTTGACCCGGACGATGAGCTCCAGCGGATCAAACGGTTTGACCAGATAATCGTCGGTCCCAAGCTCAAATCCTTTCACTTTTTGCGATGTTTCCCCTTTGGCCGTAAGCATGAGCAGCGGAATGTCGTAATCCCTGCTCAGCTCCCGGCACAGCTCCCAGCCGTCCATGCCCGGCATCATGATGTCGAGAATGACGAGATCGGCCTTGGCCGATTCCATCGCGCTGAGCGCCTCCAGACCGTTGGAGGCCTCCGTTACCGTAAAACCTTCATTTTTCAGCAGATGACTGACCAGCTCCCGGATATGGGGGTCGTCATCGACAACTAGGATATGGGCCATTGCAGCCTCCGCTCCTTTCTACTTGGAAACATAATCGTCCAAAATTTATGCGTTCACACCCATGTCTAAGTGCATTTTACCGATTTCGCTCCGATCTCGTAAACATCGGCGTCCCCGACAATCGTAACATCACGTCGTTTCCCTCTGCGCTTTCGGCATGATCATTTTGCCTGCCTTGCGAACGGTATCCAGTATAACCCCGTTTCATGAACTCAATATGAACTGGGCAAGAACCGAACATGAACCGGATGTCTCGTTTTTTCTTGGAGGGGGCGCCGGGAAAGATTTTATTTTAGTCAAACTTTATCTTGAATCGTTTCCAAATTATTGTATGATGGGTATTATTTGCGTCTGGGCCGTAACGTTCCAGGCGACCATCACATGCAATGCATACGGTTTTGTTTTCGGAATTGGGGGTTTTAAACATGCAACCTAAACGGCAATCCATGACATGGCTGCTCCGGTACCTTCGCCCGGTTGCGGGGCGCCTTGCGATCCTGCTGCTGCTTCTGCTGGCTTCGACCGGCGTGCAGCTCGTCAATCCGCAGATCGTGCAACGTTTTATCGATACGGCCGCCGACAACGGCATCGTGTCGAGCCTGCTTACGCTGGCCGGCATTTATCTCGTGCTCGCCGCCTTGAACCAGGTGCTGACAGTGGCCGTCAGCTACCTGGGCAACGACGTCTCCTGGCGCTCCACCAACCTGCTGCGCGGGGACTTGCTGAAGCATTGCCTCCGGCTCGACATGCGGTTTCACAATTTGAAAACGCCCGGGGAAATGATCGAGCGCATCGACGGGGACGTCACCCATATGTCGAACTTTTTTTCCATGTTTATCATCAAGGTCATCGGCAGCTTCGTGCTGCTCGCCGGCATTCTCGGCTTTATGTTTACGATCAATTGGCCGATTGCGGCGGTTATGACCCTCTTCACGCTCGCCTCCATCGGGGCCATGGTATTCGTCCGCGACATGGGCGTCAAATCGTCCAAGGACGAACGCGGGGCAAGCGCGGCCCTGTTCGGCTTTATCGAGGAGCGGATCGCAGGGATCGAAGACGTGCAGGCCAACGGGAACGTGCCGTACGTCATGAACCGGTTTTACCGCGCGATGCGCAATGTTTTTCTGAAGGGCCGCAAAGCGTGGATGCTGCGCGTCGTTCCCTGGAACACGACGGTGGTGCTGTTTGCCCTTGCCGTGACGGTGGTCCTGCTGCTGGGCGTGCATTATTATTTGATCGGAAACATCTCCCTCGGCACGCTGTTCCTGATTTACCAATACACGCAAATGCTGAATGATCCGATCGAGCAGCTCGGCGATCAGGTGCAGGAGTTCCAGAAGGCCAAGTCGGGCATGATGCGCTCCCAGGAGCTGCTGGAAAGCCGCAGCGAAATCGTGGAGGGCGGCAAGACCGCGCTGCCGGAAGGCGCCCTCGGCCTCGAATTCGAGCATGTCCATTTCAGCTACAGCCCGGATAAGCCGGTGCTGCATGACATTACGTTTGCGGTGCGCCCCGGCGAACGCTTAGGGATCATCGGCCGCACCGGCAGCGGCAAGTCCAGCCTGAGCCGCGTCCTGCTTCGACTGTACAACATCGGCAGCGGCACGATCCGGGTCGGAGGCGTGGACATCCGGGACTTGAGCCTCTCGGCGCTGTACCGCCGCGTCGGGATGGTGACGCAGGACGTCCAGCTCTTCGACGGCACGCTGCGCGACAACCTGACGCTGTTTGACGGCAGCATCTCCGACGGCTACATTCTCGAAACGACGGAACGCCTCGGGCTGAAGCAGTGGATCGATTCGCAGCCGGAAGGCCTCGACACGCATCTGAAGGCGGGAGGTTCATCCCTGTCGGCCGGAGAAGCGCAGTTGTTCGCGCTGACGCGGGTATTCCTGACCCAGCCGAGCCTCGTCATTCTGGATGAACCGTCCTCGCGCCTCGACGCGGCAACCGAAGCGATGCTGCAAACCGCGGTGGACCAGCTCATGAAGAACTGCACGGGCATCGTGATCGCGCACCGGCTCTCCACGCTGGAGCAGGTGGATCACATAATGGTGCTGGGGGATGGGCGCATCCTTGAATTCGGCGAGAGGGAAAAACTCGCCCAAGATCCCGCCTCGCATTACGCCCAGCTCCTGATTACGGGCCGAGAGGAGGATTTGGCATGACCGTAACCCGCTTTATCCAACGTTTGTTTACCTATAATATTTCGCTTTTTATCGTCAACGGGCTGCTTTGGGGATTATTTCATTCCATCCCGCTATTCATCGGGCTCGGCATGCAATGGTTTTTCGACCGGGCGACCAGCCAGTCCCATAACTATCTGTGGCTTGCCGTCCCGCTCATTTTCATCGCGCTCGTGAGAGTCTCGCGGGTAGGCGTCTTTTTCTGGGCGTTCTGGAAATGGGTAACTTACATTTACGACGTCCAGGCGATTTTGCGCACCAATATGCTGAAAGGCATTATGCGCTGGCCCGGGCGCAACCTCCCGGCATCTCCGGGGGAAGCGGTCAGCCGGTTCCGGGAGGACGTCGACGAAGTGGTCGAATACGTCGAATCCTGGGTCGATTTTTGGGGCAGGCTGGCTTTTGCGGTCATCTCCCTGGTCATCATGGCCCGGATCAACTGGCAGATTACGCTCGTTGCCCTCCTTCCTCTGCTTGCGGTGACGCTGCTGAACAACCTGTCGGGCAATCGGGCGAGACGTTACGGCCAAATGAACCGGGAAGCCACCGGGCGCATTACCAGTTTTATTGCGGAATCCTTCGGGGCGGTGCAAGCGCTGAAGCTGGGGCAGGCGGAAGAACACGTTCACCGTCGCTTCGTTCAGCTGAACGAATCCCGCCGGCAGGCGGCGCTGAAGGATAATTTGTTCAAGGAATGGATGCGCTCGCTGAACCAGCACGTGCTCAGCATTTGCACCGGCATCATTCTGCTGATGTGCGCATCGGCGATGAAGGCCGGACGGTTTACCGTCGGCGACTTTGCGCTTTTCACCTCCTATTTGACGAACATTGCATTCAGCATCTCGCTGTTCGGGTTCATGGTATTCCAGCATAAACGGTTAAAAGTGTCGCTCGATCGGATGAGCGTGTTGTTCCGTCCGGGCGAACAGGAGCGGATCATGGAATTCAGCGAAACCTATCTTTACGAGGAACCGCCCGAGCTGCCGGCGATACGCAAAAACCCGCAAGAACGGCTGCAAAAGCTGGAAGTCAAAGGGTTATCCTATACGTACCCAGGTTCGGAAAACGGCATCCGCGACATCAGCTTCTCGCTGGAACGCGGAAAATTCGTGGTCGTTACCGGCCGCATCGGTTCGGGCAAATCCACGCTCGTGCGCGCGTTGCTCGGCCTGCTGCCCGCATCGGAAGGCTCCGTGCTTTGGAACGGCACAAAAATCGACCCGGCGAAGTTCCTCATCCCGCCGAAAGCAGCTTATACGCCTCAGGTGCCGCGGCTGTTCAGCGACACGCTTCGCGAAAACATCATCCAGGGCAGCCCGGGCGGCGAGGATCGCCTCGCGCGGGCGGTACGGCTGGCGGTGATGGAAAAGGATATCGGCGACCTGGAAAAAGGCCTTGATACGTTCGTCGGTCCGCGCGGCGTCATGCTCTCCGGCGGCCAGATCCAACGGGCGGCCACCGCGCGGATGATGATGACGGACTCCGACCTGCTTATCTTCGACGACCTGTCGAGCGCGCTTGACGTCGAAACCGAAAAACAGCTGTGGGGGCGGCTCTTCGAGGAACAAGACGCGACTTGCATCGCCGTCTCCCACCGCAAAGCGGCGCTGGCCGAAGCCGATCACATCATCGTCATGAAGGACGGACGCATCGAAGCGGAAGGCACCTTGACCGAGCTTCTTGCGACCTGCTCCGAGATGCAGCTGCTGTGGCAGGGCGAGGCCTCGGAAACCGAGGAAGCCGACGAAAGCCTGGTAAAGGCGACATAAAACATAAAAAGCCGGGAAAGTCCTGCAGACCTTCCCGGCACCCAAAGACTCCGACCGGAGTCTTTTTATTTTGTTGCGGATCGTTCTTGGTTAAATCGCCTTAAATGACAGAGCTCAGCTTGGCATAGGACAACGTCTTTTTGATGTAACTCGAATCGCTGTAATATTTGGCTCCCGACTCGAAGTTGATGTACAGATTGCCCTTGATGATCGCCAGATCCTCGGACATGTTCGGGATTTTCATCGTTTTCTTCAGCTTGGGGGAAGCCGCCTTCGTGTAAATGCGAAGGTATCCCGGATTGTTCCGGCCGTACGAGGTCGAAAAAATCAAATGGCTGCCGGTAACGGCAACGCCCTGCACCTTGGCCGGCGTTTTATAGGTCGCGATCGGACTCGACGACGGATTCTCCGAACCGTTCAGGTTGTACCGGTACAGGGAGGAGCTGTTTTTCTCGTCGAATTTGCCGACGTACAGGTCTCCGTCCGCAACGGTCGCGTAGGAGGATGCCTTGAGCTTAAAGCCTTTGTTCAGTTTCAGATGGCTGTTGTTTTTGGCAGCGGCGAGATCGCTCAGCTTGTAGCGGAGCATGTTGTATTTCGTATCCGAAGACTTCGCGGAGGAAGCGATCCACAGATACGTTTTGGATACGCCCATGCCTCCGACGTGGCCGCTGTGGTAAATGCCTCCCGACTTTTTCTCGTCGGCGAGATACACGTTTTTGACGAATTTTCCGGTTGTGGCGTCCACGACGGCGATCAGGCTGTCTTTTACGGCACTGCTGTTTTTCTTATGGTAATAATACGAGATCAGGATCCAGTTTTTGGCCGGATAATAGGTCAACCCTTGCGGCACGTAATTCGTATCGAGATTCGGGATCTTCGGTCCCTTCTTGAACACCTTGTGATACGCCGGGAACGGGTCCGAAGCGGCGGATGCCTGGCCGGGATTTGCGCCAAACAGCGACGCGCCGGCAATCAACACGGCGCACACGATCGTCGTAAGCTTGCGAAGCAGCGACATAAACTGCACCTCCTGCATTTCATAATGGCTAAAACGATATTTATTCCATCCGCGGGAGAATGATGCTTCCGCGAAAGGCGGGGCGGAAATCCCCTCTTTATCATAAGCCGCGATGCCCGATTGCAGAAGGGAACCCGTCCCTATTTTCGGCGAGCCATAGTCCCATTTCGTAGCGGCGGATTTTATAGGCAAAGGGTCGTATCTTTTCCGGGAACCAGCCGGAATGCCCGAGACTTTAGCCCGGGTCGCGGCCGGCTTACGAAACGTCAGGGGCACCGCGCCCATGACCTTCAAAATCTCCCCGGACTCCAAGCTACCGGCTCCCTTGCCCTGCTTCCTTCCACCGCGCCAGCAGCTCGGACCGGGCCGTTGCCGCCACGTCGAACCGGTAGCTGGTAAGCAGCTCCTCGGATTTGACGCCGGCCAGCAGCGGATTGGGCTGGATGCCGGGGATGACGGGCAGGGAGTACGCCGCGTTCATGTATGCCGTTTGCGCGCTTTTGGAAAGCACGAAATCGGCCAGCTTTTTCGCCGCGGCTTTGTTGTCCCCGTTTTTCAGGATCGATACCGCCCCGACCTCCCATCCCGCCTGGGGCGGAATGGCGGTACGGATCGCGTAACCGGAGCTGACGAAGCGCAGCTGGTCGCCCAAAAAGCTGACGCCGGCCGCGACGTCCCCGACCGCCAAACGCTGCGCCGAAGAGATGCCCGAAAAGGTGGTCGTGGAGCTTTGCGACTTTAGCGCATGCATCAGCTTCAGCGCCTCGTCCGTCCCCAGCTGCTGCGCCAGCGAAGCGAGAAGCGTATAGCCGGTGCCGGACGTTTCCGGATCGGGGATTTCGATTTTCCCCTTCAGCTCCGGACGGAGCAAATCCTCATAACGCTCGGGGTAAGGAAGCCGCGCAAGCTTCGGATCCGCCTTCCACGCCTGCTCATTGACGCCGATGGCCAGCGCCCCCATGTACATGCCGGTCCAATATCCCTCCTTGTCTTTGTAGGCGGCCGGGATTTTGTCGCTCATCCGGGGCGAATACCGTAGCAGTTTGCCGCTGCTTTTCAACTGCTCATGCAAATCCGCCGGTCCCCCAAGCACCACGTCGATCCCCGTTTTGTTCATCGTCAGCAGATGATAGCTGGCTTCCCCGCTGGACATCCGGATCACCTCGTAAGCCTGGCCCGTTTCTTTTTTGAATTTTTCGAGCAGCATCCGGCCTTCGTCCTCCTGGAAAATGACGTACACCTTCAGGGGCGGCTTCGCGGTTTTCCCCGGGTAGCCCTTATACATCCATCCCGCTGCCAAAACAAGAATGGCGGCCAGAACCAAAAACATGCTCCCTTTTTTCATCCCCACAACTCCCCCTCATGCCCTTAGCTCCTGAAACAACTTGAAACGCCAAAAAGGAAAACAACATTGTTTTCCTTTTTTATCCATAACAAGGTCGAAACGAATCGAACTCTACATGGAGTTCAAACTAAGCTTGATCCCCATCGTCAGGAATGATATGAATTTTGTCGGCCGCCGCCCCAAAAGCAACTTCGCCGTCGTAAGTCGTTTGCCCGACGTCGTAGGCATCGACGATCCACTCTTTTCCTTCATCATCCAAAATGAAATACCGCTCCTTTTCGCCGAGGAACATGGACGATTTCACCTTACCTTTCATCTGAAACGCATACCCTTCAGGCGGGTTCAGGCGCAAAGATTCCGGCCGGATGCTGAGGATCACGCGCTGATTCGCGGCCCACGATTCGTCCGTTTTCAAGACTGCCCGGCGCCCTTGGCCGTAAGCGACGGCAGCTTGATCCCCTTCCTGGCGTTCGACGACCGCTTCGATGAAGTTCGTCGTGCCGATAAAATCCGCGACGTACCGGGTGCGCGGCTTATAGTAGATTTCATGCGGCGTGCCGTATTGATCGATTTTCCCCTTGTTGAACACGACGATATAATCGGACATCGACAACGCCTCCAGCTGGTCATGCGTCACGTAAATGACGGTCAGGCCCAGCTCCTGCTGGATGTTGCGCAGCTCGACGCGAACCTCCTCGCGCAGTTTGGCATCGAGGTTGCTGAGCGGCTCGTCGAGCAGGATGATCGGCGAATTCATGACCAGCGCCCGCGCCATTGCCACGCGCTGCTGCTGGCCGCCCGACATTTCATGCGGATAACGTTGCTCCAGACCCGTCAGCTTCACCTGAGCCAAAGCCGCCTGCACCCGCTGCTGCACCTCCGCCTCCGGGCGTTTCTGCATGTCCAGCCCATACGCCACGTTGTCGAAAACCGTCATATGCGGGAACAGGGCGTATTCCTGGAACACCATCGGCGTTCCCCTTTTGTATGGCGGCAGGTCGTTCACCATTTTGCCGTCGATCCATATTTCCCCTTGGTCGACCGTGTAAAACCCGGCGATCGAACGCAGCAGCGTCGTTTTGCCGCAGCCGCTCGGGCCGAGAAAGGTGATGAATTTGCCGCGTTCGATTTGCAGATTGATATGTTTAAGGACGTGATTTTGCCCGAATACCTTGTTGACGTCTTTCAAATCCAGCAGTACCTGTGATTCCACTTTTGTCCACTCCCTGTTTTTCCAGTTTTGCCGCGGGGCTCATGCAGCTTAGAAATCGAATATTTTCACCTTCGAGCGGAAAATGAGCTTGATGATGCCCAGCGTGCCGAGCGTGGCGCCCATGAGGCCGACGGCAACGGCTGCCGCCCAATAGTAGGTTCCCGTCTCCGCGTAATTGAAGATCGACACGGCCGCAACCACCCATTTGGGGGTAATCAGGAAAATGATCGTGCTGAGCGTGTTCATGTTTTTCATGAAGGCGTACACGAAATTGGCGACGATCGTTTTTTGCAGCATCGGGAACACGATCGTCGTCAGCGTCTTGCGGCTGTTCGCCCCGAGGTTGGTCGCCGCCTCCTCGATCGATTTGTCCACCTGCTTGAAGGAAGCGGTCAACCCGCGGTAGCCGACGGGCATTTGCTTCAGCAGCATCGCCATGACGATCAGCACGGCAGAGCCCTGCAGCACGACCGGGCCTTTGCTGAAGGTAACGATGAGGGCCAGGCCGACAAACGTGCCCGGCAGCGCAATCGGCAGCACCGCGCTGAAATCGAGCAGCTTTTTGCCGGGAAACGGCTTGCGGACGACGATATACGCCAGGACCAGCGCAAACGCTACCGCCAAGATGGCGCTCACCAGCGATAACACCAAGCTGTTCATGACCGCCGGGCTGGAGGAACTGAACACGACCTTCATCAAATGATCCAGCGTAAACGTGTTGTCGCGCCCGAAGTTTTTCGTGAAGGCAAACAACACCGTAATGGCGAACATCGAAATGATGAAAACCGAAATCAAAGCGTTAAAAATGAACAGCAGCACGTCGGTGCTCCGGGAGGTCGTAATCCGTTTCAGCCCGGAAACCGGCTTGCCCGTCACCGTCGAATAGGAACCCTTGGACAGCACTTTGTTCTGCAGCCAAAACACGAGCAGCGCCGGAATGACGAGAATGATCCCCATTACCGAAGCCAGGCCCGGCTCATTGTTGATGATTTCCCCGTAAATCTCGACCGCAAGCAGCGAATAGTTGCCGCCGATCAGCTTCGGATTCCCGAAGTCGGCAAAGCAGTTGATCGCCACCAGCAAAAAAGCGTTGATGACGCCCGGCAGCGCCAGCTTGAACGTAATCGTCCGGAACAGCCGGAACCCTCTGGCGCCCAGGTTTTGGGCGGCGATTTCGAGATTCGGCGAGATGGAACGCAGCACGCCCGTAATCGTCATGTAAGCCAGCGGGAAATAGGAGATCGTCTGCACGATCCACAGCCCCGGCAGGCCGTACAAATCAAGCTCGATATGAAATACAGAATTCATCCACTGCGATATCATGCCGCCGCGGCCGAACAGCAGCAGAAACGCCAGGCCGCTCATGACCGACGGGGCCAGCAGCGGGATAAACGCGATGATGCGGAAAAACTTTTTGCCCGCGATGTTGCTGTAGTGGATCGCATAAGCGTACACGAAACCGATGACCGTCGCCGTCACCGCGGACAACGAGGAGCTGACGACCGTATTGAGCAGCGCCCGGCCGTAGCGGGGTTTGCTGAAAAACGTGCCCCAATTGTCAAAACCCGAGGTGAACACGACGACGATCAGCGGATAAATGACGAACAGAATCAACACGATAAAGCTGGTCAACACCAAAACCAGGGAGGACGGATCTTTCAGAAGCCGGCTCAGCGACTCCCGGGTGCCTTTTTTCTCTTTCATGGGGTAGGGCTCCCACCTTTCTTCTGTCTATCCATGAAGGGGCAGCGCATCACCCGTGATGGGTGCCGCATGCCCCCGGCGGCTGTCCGATTATCTCAAGCTTTTTAAGGCACTCTGCAGATCTTTGCGCTGCTCGGCCGCTTTCCAAAGATCGTATGCCGTATTGTACTTGGTCGTTTTGATGTCGATGCCGCCCTGCGGAATAGGCACGGAAGGTTTCACGGATACGGCGTAGGCCGACTTGGTGTACAGCTCGCCCGGCTCGTTCGTGAGCATGAAGTCCATCAGCTTTTTCGCGGCTTTCGTATTCGGTCCGCCCTTCACGATCGACAGGCCGCCTACCTCGTATCCGGCTGCTTCCGGCACGATGCTGTGGATCGGATTGCCCTGGTTTTTGATTTTCAGCTGGTCGCCAAGGAAGGTGATGCCGATGGTGTACTCTCCTTTGGCGGCCTTTTGGATCGGCTCGATCCCGGATTTAGGTCTTTCCTTCAGGTTCGGCAGAAGCTCCTTCATGTAGTTCAGCATTTCGTCTTCTCCCCATACCTGGGCCAGCGATGCGACCGCCGTGTACGCCGTGCCGGAAGTGGCAGGGTCGGACATGCCGATTTCGCCTTTGAATTTCGGATCAAGCAGATCCTTGAACGTTTCCGGATACGGATCGCTGCCGTATTTCTCTTTCCAGCGTTCCTCGTTGATGCCGATCGCGACGGGATTCAGGTAAAATCCGGTCCAGTAGCCGTCTTTGTCCTTCATGTTGTCCGGCACGTCGGATGCGTTCGGCGAAACGTAAGCCTCCAGCGCTCCGGCTTTTCTCAGCACCTCATGCGAATCGGCAGGTCCGCCCATCAGGAAGTCCGCCTGCGGATTCAGCATTTCGTTCTGCACGCGGGAGACGGCCTCGCCGCTCGGCAGGCGCAAAATGTCGTAATCGATGCCCGTTTCTTCCTTGAACTTATCCAAAATCTTTCGCGCTTCTTCCTCCTGGAAGATGGAGTATACGGTAATTTTCTCTTTGCTTTTGCCGCCGAACACCCCTGCTTTGTATAAGAAAAATCCCCCGACCAAAACGACGATCGCCAACATCACGATAATAAGCGAGCTGTTGCTTTTCCTTCTGGAAGCCATGCTTCAAACCATCCCTTCACTTATGTTCCTGAGGCAACGTTTAGTTTGAAATAGGCTCTTTGGTTCGTCTCGTCCAGCAAATCGTACACCACCATGTAAGCGCCGTTAAACCGGTCGATGTGCAGCCAATGCTTTTTCCCCTGTTCGGAAGCCTGCAGCGAGATAACAAAATGCCGGTCCGGCTGCCTCGATAGCTCCTCGAAACGGCTGAAGTCGATCACCCGGGCGGCAGTGCGGATTTGCACCGTCAGCGCCGAGCGCTCCGCCTTGGACAGCGGCGTCATGACGCCGCTCTTCAGCGCGTACACTTCGTTTCCGGAATTTTCGACCGCCGCGCCGATCAATGACGACGTAAACACCTTGTCGATCAGCGTGCTTTGCAGCTTGCGGATGTTTGCGCTTACATTTAACGAATTGACGGATACGTCCCCGAATCGGAATGCGCTCGTCTGCACCTGAAACGGGACATCCTCCTGATCCAAATACGCGATGCTGCCGCTGAGCAGCAGGCGCGCATTTTTGACGGAGCGTTCCTCGCGGCCGGCCGTCAGCAAAGCCGAAAACGCCGACTTCAGGGCAAGCAGCTCCTTCGGATCGTCCAGAACGACTTGGCCGAGACCCGGATAGTTCAGATCGATCCGCATCGGGATGCCTGCAAACCGGTCCGATTGGTCCTGCTGGGGCGGAATCGTCCGGACTACATCCAGCGGAATCCGGAAGGTATAGGAGCAAATGCCGATCAGAACGCAGCCGATAACGGCCTGGACGAGAATGAGGCGAAACCATGAAAGCCCTTTCTTTCCCTCTGGCATTCACTTTAACCTCCTTTTTTCTTAAAAAAATTGAAACTTTGTATCAGTTTTGTAACAACCCGATGCCGGGCATCTCTTTGCTGAAACCAAGCTGCACTTCCGTCCCCTTGCCCGGGCGGCTTTTCAGCGTCAATTCCCCGCCCTGGAGCTCCATCAGCTGTTTGCAGAGCGGCAAACCGAGGCCGTGCGAATCCCTGGAAATGACGCGGCCCATTTTTTCCTGCGGCGGAAGGAACAAGGCGGCTTGATCCTGCTCGGATATCCCTTTGCCGTTATCGATGATGCTGACGTACCCGCGGCCTCCCTGCTCTTTCAGCTCGATATGCAGATGTTTGCATTCGCTGTGCCGGATGGCGTTGTCGATCAGGTTGAACAGCACCTGCTGCGTCCGTTTCGGGTCCAGGAACACCTCGAAATGCGAACCCTTCACCGTCGTCGAAATCATCGATTTTTCCAGCGTCGGCTTCAAAATGCGGAGACTGTCCGCGATCAAGGCCCCGAGGTCCGCTTTCTCCGGCCGGATGCGCCATGCCTCGTCGCCCTTCAGCGACGTTTGCAGGAGCTCCTCCACCATGTTCAGCAGCTTCGTGCTTTCTTTGCGGATGTACTGGTTGCATTCCTGAATATCCTCCATCCGCTGCATTTTGGAGATGAGCTCGGAGAACCCGATCACCGAAGTCAGCGGCGTTTTGAATTCATGCGTAATGTTGTCGTAAAAAGCCTTCTGCTTCCCCTGCTCGTAATGCAGCAGCTCGATGTGATGCTGAAGCGCATGCGACATCTCATTAAAGCTTTTGGCCAAGTCGCCGACCTCGTCGCGGGTTTTTGCTTCGATTTTGCTGCTGAAATCTCCGACCGAAACGCGCCTTAACGCCCGCTGCAGCGCATACAGAGGTTTCATCAAAAACGAAGCGAAGGAATAGCTTGCAAGCAAAGACAGCGCCAGGCATCCGGCGGCCGCGCCGATAAACCAGATGCGCATCTGCCGGAGCGTCTCCGCGTTCGGGCTTAAATCGAGCAAATAACGAAAACCGCCCACGATTTTTCCCTCATACCAAAACGGAGCGGAATAAATGAGCGTCCGCATGCCTTCCTTTTCCGTGATGACCGTCGCGTTTTGCCCCTGAAGTGCTGCCGCGATGTCGCCCCGTTTAAGCAGGTTGTCCTTGTCGCTGCTGCTCCCGACGATCGTTTCGTCCGGTGCAAACAGCTGCACCTGAAAATTGCTGTTGGCGGCCAGGTGGGAAGCGATAAACGGCGCGTAGGTGCCGGAAAACAGCTGGTCCATCCTTATTTTTTTGTCGCTGACGATTTTAAGCGCCTCGATGCGGTGCAGGGCAAAATACTGGCTCAAGGTTTGCGTATCGCGTTCGATCATGCTTTTGTTCAGCGTGTAATTGACGACGAAATACATCGCCGCCAGCAGCATTACGATCGTGACGGCGTGTTGCAGAAACATTTTATTGCGCAGCCCCATCCCTATACCTCCAGCTTGTAGCCTGTACCGTGGACGGTTGCCACCAGGTGGTCATGCGGCTTCATTTTTTCCCTGAGGCGGTTCACCATCATGTCGACGGAACGGGTATGGCCGTAATATTCGTAACCCCAAACCTGGTCAAGCAATTCCTCCCGCGTAAAAACCTTTTTCGGATTCGTGCACAGCAGCCACAGGAAGTCGAACTCCTTGCTCGTCGTTTTCAGCGGCTTGCCCGCGATCCGGCAGGACCGCTCCCTCCGGTCGATTTCGATGGAGCCGATCGCGACCGTCTCGGACGGGGGCTGCGAGGCCCGCATTCGGCGCATGACGGCTTTGATCCGCTCCACCAGCTCCCGGGTTTCGAACGGTTTCGTCAAATAATCGTCGGCCCCGAGCTGGAACCCAAGGATTTTATCGTTCATTTCGTTTTTGGCCGTCAGCACGATGACGGGAATGTTACGGTATTGACGCTGCAGCTGCTGGAGCAATTCAAAACCCGAACGGTCCGGCAGCATCAAATCGAGCAAAACAAGATCCGTTTGTCCTTCCGCAAGAATGTCCAAGCCTTCGGCGACGCTGCCGGCAACGGACGGCCGGTACCCCTCCACCTCCAGGCTGAGCTTCAGCAGCATCTGGATGCTGGCATCGTCTTCGATAATCAAAATATTCACCTTCGTGCACCTCCCCCATCCATATGGGAACTTCGCGTATCGCGTATTTCGACATCAGATGACTTATTTACGTTCAACTTAGCTTAAATCGAGCAAGATGTAAATCGGGGTTTTTTGGACTACAAACAAACATGGTTAGGAATCCACTTTCGACGCTGGCACGCAATGCAGGATTATCCGTCTGCGGACGAATATCCCGTCGCGGAACACGGAAAATGACCTGAAAACGGATCAGCGCCCCGATAAAAGGAATGTTTGTCTACTTGCCGAATTATTTATATGATAGGGATACCATATTTTTCAAATGAGGGAGTTTATCTTATGTACGGAATTATGGCTGTTTCCGGCCTGTCCTTCCTGCTGGTGGCGGCGCTGACGCCGCTGTTGATCTGGACGCTGCGCAGACTGCGGCTGACGCAGCCGATTCGCGCCGAGCTTCCGGCGGATCATCAGGCCAAACGGGGCACGCCGCTGATGGCGGGGCTCATCCTGCTCATCGGGGTAGCGACTTCGCTGCAGTTCCACCCCGTGCCGCTGATGCTGCTGCTGTGCGCGACGTTTTTGCTGTTCAGCTCGGTCGGCTTCCTGGACGACTTCAAAAAAGCCTTCTGGCAGGACCCTTCCGGCATCTCCGGCCGCACGAAGCTGGTGCTTCAATTTCTTTTTACCGGGGCGATCCTGTACCTGCTTCTCCGCTTCTTCGGCCTCACGAGCGACATCGCTTTATTTCAAGGGTACGAGCTGCACCTGCCGGTATTCGTGTATGTGGCGGTCATCCTGCTGTTTGTGGTCGGCTCCGCGAATGCCATCAATTTTACGGACGGGCTGGATGGCCTGCTCATCAACGTGTCCGTTCCGACGTATTTTTTCTTTTTCATGATTTCGGACAAACCTGAAGTGCAGACCTTTTCGCTCGTCATGATCGGCTGCCTGCTCGGACTTTTCCTTTACAACATTTATCCGGCAAGGGCGTTCATGGGCGATACGGGGTCGATGGCGATCGGCGGTTCCCTTTCCGTGCTGGCCGTGATCGAGAAGGTCGAGATTTTGATCCCGATGTTGTTTATCATCTATTTGGCGGAGCAGCTGTCGGTCATTTTGCAGGTGTGGTACTATAAACGCACGAAGCTGCGGCTGTTCCGGATGACCCCGATCCACTTCCATTTCAGGCTAAAATACGGATGGAGCGAAAACAAAATCGTGATGATTTTTGGTTTCGTTTCGTGGATGTCGGTGCTGATCTGCTGGTTGATCTGGAAATATCTCATGCATTAAACCGGCTTATTTTCGGATTCAAAACATGACAAAGACCCGATCCGCTGTGAAATACAAGCGAATCGGGTCTTTTTATGCAGACTACCGGCTTCAACCGGTCTTTCCCTTAATACGTCCACCAGTTGCCGGACATCACGATCATCGAAAACAGCTTGATGCTGTCTTCATAGTAGCCTTCGTTCGAGCTGCCGGCCGTTTTGGACCATATGGAGTTCAGCCAGCTTTGGTTGGCCGAGGACGTCATGGCGCTGACGCCGAACGGAGCGTAAAACGCGCCGCTGTTGTAGGAGCCGACGACGCTGCCGCTGAGCTTGTAGCCGTCTTTGATGCTGCCGGGGTTGCCGTTTACTTTGTTTTTGATCCAGGCGTTCATTTGGTTCAGCTGATTAAGCGCGCGGTTATCCCCGGAGATCAGGTAGTCGGTCGTAATCCGCCATGGCGTGCGGCAGGAATTGTATTCGTAGTTCCCGTCATTGGCGCCTTCCAGAAAATCGGCCGGAGCAGGCTTGTACACCCCGCCCGACAACACCACGAAATCCGGGAGCAGGCCCGTCGACGAGCTGTAGTTGTTGTAAATCGAGTTGATGATCGTGTAGGTTTTGTCGATGACGTTGTTCCATCTCGAATCCCCGGTTGCGGCCTGGAAAGCCTTCATATGGTTCAGCATGAAGTCCGAAGGGCGCGTCGCGTCTTTATATTTGCTGTCCGTCGCCCAATCGCCGAGACGCAACGTCCATTGGGTCTGGTTCACGTCGCTTTCCATGATGGCGCCAATGATATTTTTGGCCGCTTGGAGATAGTTGATGCTGCCGCTGCTTCCCCACTGCTTGTCCGCGAGGAGCAGCGAATAAGCGATATCCATGTCGCCGTCGGTGGCTGAATCTGCGCCTTCGATGTTCTGGAAGCTGCTGTTTTGTTTCCACGCCATCAGGTACGGATTGTTGTCGCTTGGATGTTCCTTGTAATATTTATAAAGTCCGTCAAAATAGGTCTGCGCGTTGCTGTCGTACCCGGCCATCAGAACGGTTGCCAGCATGCCGTAGCCATGGGCTTCGGACACCGTATCGCCGTTCGACTGGTATTTCACGTAATATTTTCCGGTGCCGGCCGGCTTCAAATAAGCCGCCTTCCAGCTGTTCCATTTCGACTGGACCGCGCTGTCCATCGCGCTTTGCGTGACGTTGCTCGGTTTGATCGTACCGGATGTATATGTCGTATGCTGCGGAAACGGCTTGTTAGGAGATGCGAAAGCGAAACTTGCGGGAATCAAGAGAAAAGCGAGACAACTCATCATAACAGCTTTGCCGCGAAGCGAAAACTTTCTGTTTTTTCTCATTTTCCTTACTCTCCTTTAAAGTCGATTTTTGGATCCGTGACATAACCTTTATGCCGGATGACATTAGGCAGCATCTTGTTGGAAAGTAATAACGGTTAAATCAAAAAAGCCTCTGCAAACACCTCCTTTAAATTAAAGCGCTTTAATTTTAGCGCCTATATCCATTTTAGATGCCATGCTAATATTTGTAAATAGTTCCAGAAAAGATTGCATCGAAAGTCCTGATTCGACATGTTTTTCTTTTTTTTCCTGAAGATAGAAGCAACTAATCGATGATCTCAACCGCCCAAACGTATAACTTGAAAATATGAAAATCGTCTATCGACGTGCTTTCACGGAAGACATACAGCGTTTAAAGGTAGTTTTTCATGCAATATCAGGAAGCAATGGCTCTGTAGTTTATATAAAAAAACCCGGGGCTAACGCCCCGGTCCTCTGCCCTCATACGAAAAAACGCCTCTGCATCCACCGTCGCTGTTCACATCCCCAACGGATTCTGCCCTCTGGAAAAAAATTTTGATGCTTTGTTACTCCGCCAATACGTTTTGAATGCTGAACCGCAATGGCTCATATCCGGCGATAACGCCTGAAGTTCCCCAGGCAAACGGCTTGCCGTCCACGTCCGACACGCTTCCCCCCGCTTCTTCGATCAGCAGGGCACCGGCCATCCAGTCGTAGATTTCGCGCCCGTATTCCCAGTAAGCATCCATCCGGCCGCAGGCGACGTACGCCATTTGGAGCGCAACGGAACCCAGCATGCGCACGGCCGTCGATTCGGGGAGCAGCTTGCCGAGGCTCCAGGAGGTACAGCGGACGTTTTCCGGTTCGACGTCGACTTTGTTCGGCGGTGCCGTCAGCAGCAGCGCATCCTTCAGGTTCGTTTTCCGCGCCACCCCGATCCGTTTTCCGTTCAGAAAGGCCCCCTGACCCCGAAGAGCATGAAAAAACTCATCCTGGTTCGCATCATATACCGCGGCAAAGACGGGAACGCCATCTTCGATCAAGCACAAAGAGGTCGACCAGAACGCAAACCCTTGGTGCAGATGCACCGCGCCGTCGATCGGATCGAGCACCCAATAGCCCCCGCCGAATTCGGGAGCGGCCTGTTTGCCGGCATCCAGCTCGGCTCCCGACCAGCGCACGCCGGGGTAACGGGACTCCAAAGCCTTTCGAATCTCCCGTTCGGCCCAGCCGTTGGCATCGTTGAAACGTTCGATCAGAAGCTCCCGGGTTTGCGGCGGCTGTTCGCGGTTATATTTTTGCAAAAGCAGCTGCCCGGTGCGGGTTAAAACGTCCCGAATTTCATCGACTTTCACTTGGATCATACAAAATGCATCTCCTTCGATATTTTAATAGTATTTATAAATACTACTATAAAATCCGCAAAAAAGGCGGAGCCAGCCCTAGGTGAGCAGCTCCCGGTAAGAGGCAATGATCTTTTCATAATCCTTGCCGTAGTTCTCCGCCAATGCAGCGCCAAAATCCCGTTCGATCCGCTCGCCGACCAGATCATGGTAAAATCCGTTTTTCAAAAGCTCGATGATCGACGGATGGTCCGTCTCCAGCGCGGACAATTTGACGGTTTTGCCAAAGCTTCCGATCAATGCGGCCTTGCCGTCGGCTAAAACGGAAAATTTCCTGGATATATGCCCTTCCCAGTCCGCACTCCTTAGGTGGGTGATGACTTCCTTCAGCGGCGTATGAACCTTGCCGATCGTCATGACGATGACGCGAACGCCCCGCCCTTCGGCATCCAGCAGCGCTTCTTCCATCGCTTGAAAATCTTCGGACCATACATCGACGATAATGCTGCGCTCGCTGTTGGCGATCACCCGATCCATCGCCTGCCGCAGCGCTTGCTCTCCTTTCCAGGAATAAAAGGACGCCGCTTTTTTCGGAGGCGCATCCAGCTCCTGCAGCAGCAGCCTGGAGGTTTGGTCGAAACGCGTTTTCATCGTGCGGATCAGCTCCGCGATCGGAACGGCATCGTACAAAACGGGTTCGGCCTCAATCGTGCGGCACACCCCTTTGTCCGTAAGCGCGCGCAAAGCAGCATAAACGTTGGTTCGGGATACGGATACCCTTTTTGCCACTTCATACCCCGAAATCTCCGGCTCTTCCAGCAGGGCAAGGTAAATTCTCGCCTCCAAATCGGACAAGCCGATGCTTCGCAATTCCTCGATCATGGACTCACCCCCTTTTCAAATTTCATAGTATTATTTATAAATACTACTCATAGAGCCATCACATGTCAACCCGAGAAAAAAGAACAACCCGGACCGGAAAGCCGGCAGCGGGCTGTTCTTCCTATATAAAGGATTTGGCCGCCGGCGTTAACCTCAGTTGACGCGGCTGCATCAAATACGCGCCTTCGATCCATTCGGCATGCAGCTCGATCCGATATTCGCCCGCATCCGGAAAATGAAGGATGCCGGCTTCGAATTCGCGGAATTCATATGGACCTCCGGTCGGCTCGACCTTTTGACGAAGCGTTTGACCGGGAGCGGAAGCCTCCAAGCGGTAGGAACCTCCCCCGTCCCCGCCGCATCCGTAAACCAGGCTTGCCGTAAACGTGCAGGGACCTGAAGTGCGTATGTTCCAGAACGCAAAATCCCCAGGGTCGGACCAATCGAGCAGGTTGTCGCGGTTCTTTTTGCCTGTGTCGTAGCGCAGCGCGGCGCCGGAAATTTCGCTTTCAAAAACCCCCAGCTCGTACATCGGCGGCGACCCCGGGCCATCCATCAGCAACCGGACGGGGTTTCCTTGGACTGCTTCGGCGCATAAGACCGCCAGCACGACCGGTTTTCCGTCCGGAATCTGCAGCCCATCGTCCAGGAATACGACAATATCCTGTGCGCCCTGCCGCCGGAACGCCAAATCCTCCCCGCCTGCCAGGGGATAGATCCGCTCGACCCGACTTAGCAGCCCCGGCACCACCAGCTGTCCGTCCGCAGGCCGGTCGTATATGTGCAGGTACAGCGTACGGCCTTTTAACGTACATCTTCCCCAAGACGGTTTGGCGGTCGGCGACGCTCCCGCGCCGTAAATGCTTTCCCCGTTCGCCTGCAGCCACTCGCCGACCTCCAGCAGGATCGATTCGGAGACGGGATCCCACTCGCCCGTGGCCGTCGGCCCGACGTTGATGACGAGGTTGCCGTTTTTGCTGACCACGTCGATGATCTGGCGAATGATCGCATCCGGCCGCTTCCAGTTGGCATCCGATTTTTTATAGCCCCAGGAGTCGTTCAGCGTGATGATATTTTCCCAGTCCCTGCGGACGGCCCGGGTTTCAAGCTGGTTGTCGGAGGTGTTGGCGTAATCCCCGAGCGGGCTTTTCCAGACGCGGCTGTTCACCAGACAGTCCTGCTGCAGGGCGTGAACGGTGGTCAGAAACGCTTCCCCCTGCTCCCGGGTCAGCTTGCCCCCGCAGTCGAACCACATCAGCCCCACTTTGCCGTATTCGGTCAGCAGCTCGCGCACCTGCGGCAGCGATTTGCGGCGGAGGTAGCGGTCGAACCGGGAACGTTTGTCTTCATCGTGAATCCAGCTCTCCACCTCGTCGTAGGTGCCGATATTGCCGGGATAATCCCAGGTGTTGCCCTGCGAGTCCGGGTCATGCCAATCCATGGCGTGCGAATAATAAATGCCGAATACCAGCCCTTCCTCGCGGCACGCTTCCGCCAATTCCTTCAACGGGTCCCGCCCGAACGGCGTATGCCGCACGATGGAGTAGTCGGATATTTTCGAGTCGTACATCGCAAATCCGTCATGATGTTTGGCGGTAAAAATAATATATTTCAGCCCGGCCCGCTTGGCGGTCCGCACCCATCTGCCGGCATCGAAGGCGGTGGGGTTGAAACGCTCGGCCATTTCCTCGTAAGCCTGCACCGGGATGCGGGCGCGCAGCATAATATGCTCGCTGTAAGAGGCTTTGACTTCCTCCCCGTTCCACTCGCCGGCCGGAAGCGCGTAAGGCCCCCAGTGAATGAACAGGCCGAGCCTTGCTTCGCGCCACCAGGCGATCCTTCGCTCATGGGCTTCGTCCCCGGCCTCCGGACCGTCGTTTACGGCCTGCAGAGGATCATCCAGCAGATTTTCCCCGCGGACGGCCGATGAATGCTCGCGTCCCGTTAGGTCGATGTCCGTCTGATGCCCCTTCCGATTCCCCATGCTTCTCCCGATCCCCTTTCCTTGTCCCGTGTCCTGTTCAATAGCCTATTTCGGACATCCGTTACCAAAAACCGAGCTTGGAACCGCGCAGCCTCGAGACGGCTTCCACGAAGAAGTAGTCTCCGTAAATAAGCGGCGTATCGATATGCACCCCGCCCGGCAGATTGGAGGTGCCCGACAAAATCAACCCTTCCTCGTCCTCCCGGTCCCACGCGCCGTATTGCTCATCCAGGGCACGGACAAGCCTTCCGGCGGCGTCCAAATACGTTTGGCCTTCCCCTGCGGGAACATGGGCCGCAAGCTCGATCAGCCCGCAGGCGGCGCAGGCGCCGGCCGAGGTGTCGCGCGGCGTGTCGTCGTTCCGGGGCGCCCGGAAGTCCCAATGAGGCACGTAATCCTCCGGCAGATGGGCCAAAAAGAAATGCGCGGCCCGCTTGGCGGCGGTCAAAAACGCTTCGTTTCCGGTATATTTATAGGAAAGCGCCATCCCGTACAACGTCCAGGCGCTGCCCCTCGCCCAGGCCGAATCCTCCGCATAACCCTGCCCGGCATCCGCGCCCAACAGTTCCCCGGTTTCGGCGTCAAAGCGCAAAATGTGATAGCTCGATCCGTCCGAGCGCATGAAATGCTCAAGGACCGTTTCCGCATGCGCGGCGGCGATATGCCGGAAGCGCGGGTCGTTCGTCGTTTCCGAAGCCCAATACAAAAGCGGCAGGTTCATCATCGTATCGATGATCGACCAGCCGGCACGGTTGATGTTCTCCCCATCATGCCAAGCCCGGATATACCGTCCCTTCAGGTTAAAACGGCTCGCCAGCTGCGATGCCGCCATCAGCCCCCGCTGCCGGGAGCGTTCATTGCCCGTGATGCGGTAGTTGGCCACGGCGGAAAGCAGCCAAATAAACCCCGAATCATGGTGCACCGCCAGCGCATGCAGCGGTTCATCGAGCCGTTCTTCGCACCGCTCCGCGATGTCCCTGAATTCGGGTTGTCCGCCGTCTGCGGACAGCTGCCATAAAATGCCCGGCCAGAAGCCGGCCGTCCACCAGGACACGCGCATATCGTCGTATACGCCGTTCACGGAGGCATGCGGGCAGCTGACGCCGATGCGGCGGCTGGTCCGCCCGATTTTGTGGCGAATCCGGTCCCACGCGCCGTCCGCCCAAACTTGGACGGAAGCAGGGATCTCTGCCGGTTGCAGCGGTTTGGCGTCGGCTTGTTGTAAAATCTGTTCACTCATTGCATATTCCTCCTCTATTCGCAGGTTCAGATGCTTCCGGCGGCAAGCTGGTCTGCCCGAAACGCCAGCCCGCGACGCGGTATCGGCTTCCCGCTCCTCCCGGTTCCACGGTGCCGGAAAAGCTCCCGTCCGCGGTTTTGGCCACCGTCACTTTACGCCAGCATCCGCCGGTCTGTTCGTAATCAAAGGTTTCTCCGTCATCGTCATACAGCAGGCTTTCGCCCGGTGCGGATCCAAAATGGACCAGCTCGATCGAAATGTCTCCTTCGGGCACATGGCTTAGGGCAGGTATCATCGGAATGACGGCACCCTCGCGAACGAAAAGCGGGAGGCGTTCCAGCGGGCACTCCACGCGGATGACGCGCCCCCCCTCGCGGCGCACGCCGGTTTCGGCTTCATACCAGACGCCCTCCGGCAGCAGCACATCCCTTCCGGTTTCGCCCGCAAACATCGGCGCGACTAGCAGATCGCGCCCGATGCAAAACTGGTCATCCCATTCGCGCCCAAGCCGGGTTCCGTAGGCTCCCTCCGAAGTATCAAGCACATCGAAGGCCTGGACCGGTCTTCCAGGGGAGGCGCCGTTCAAGGCTGCAGCGTCCGGATTTTCTCCGGCGGCGGATGCGGCGCGCTGCTTCGTGCGCTTTGCTTCGTCCAGCACGAGCGGCATGGCCGGAAACGGAGGCGTCCCGTTCGCCTCGTATTCGGCGAATACGGTATACAAATAAGGCAGCAGGCGCATCCGCAAACGGATATAATGGCGGATCGCCGCCTCCGCTGCGGGATCGCTCCACGGCTTCACGCCGTCCCCCCAGGCGTTCAGCATCGCCAGCGGCGAGAAGCATACCGTCTGCATCCGCCGCACCCAGTCTTCGGTGCTTTCGGTCCGGCGCACCTCCGGGCTCCAAAGCAGCCCGCAAAACGATGCATTGCACAGCGCCCTTACAAATTGCCTGTGGTCGTACAAATCCGAGTACAGCACGTACGGAAGCGGCGACGCGCCCGCGTTGGAGGCACGGACCAGCCCGTAAGTCCGCTGGTTTTTCCGGCGATAGAGGCCGCTTGTGATGTCCTGCAGCAGCAACCCGTACAGCTGCCGCATTTGCTCCCCGTCATGTCCGGACGGAAAGGCCGCATGCGCCGGGAACATCCATGAATTGCGCGTCAGCTCGCTGCCGTCGCATTCGTCCAGCTTGTAGCCGGCTATGCCGAGGCTGACATGCTCCCGCTCATGCTGGGCGGCATACAGCTCCCTCGCCTTCTCCAGCGCAAAGTCGGGGGCGAGGCCGCCCCATACGGAGTAATCGCCGGACAGCGCCTGCATCTCGCCGTACAATTCCGACCGCGGCGATATGTAGGGATGCTCCCACAGATTGAGCCGGAACCCGGCCTGCCGCATGCGGGAAACGAATCCGGCCGGATCGGGGAAACGTTCCGCATCCCATTCATAGGTGCAAGGATAGCTCGCCGAATGCCAGCCCGGCTCCAGCCCGATGACGTCGCAAGGAATGTCCCTTGCGCGGAACTCCATCGCCTCCTGCTCGACCTCTTCATCCCGGTACAGCGTCGGGACGCGGTGCCAGAAGCCCAGCCCCCAGCGCGGGGGCAAAACTCCCCCGCCGCAGAACAGGTTGTAGCGGCGCACCGCATCCATCATGCCGGGACCGGCAAACAGGTATACCGCCGCCCCTTCCGGCGGAAGCCGGATTTCCAGTCGGTCCGACGCCGGCGTCGCTTTCCAGCCGCGGTCCGTGTTGCGGTCGCGGGCCATTGCCGCGGCGCCTTCATGCTGCCGCAGCGTCGACCCGCAGTACATCGTGACGGCCCGCGCGGTATCCACCAGCACGCCGTACCCGCGCCCGCTCACCAGAAAAGGGACGGGCGCATGCGTCTCCCCCGTATCCTGCCGGGGATCGCTGTTTACCCGCAGGTACCGGGTTCGGCCGCGCTGATTCATCCGCATGAACTGCAGGCCGGCGCCGTACATCTCCTCGCTTTGGTCGAGCGGAAACGACAGCAGGCTCCCGCCTGTTTTCAGCTCGGTGAATGCGATTTCCTCCCATTTTAGCGGAAGCGGAATATCCGGCATTCCGGCCAACGCTTTCGTTTTCGGCTTCCGGTTCATGCAGGTGAGCGGCGTCAGCCCCTCCGGGCTGCCGAGGGTCGTCTTCCATACGCCCGGCGCCGCTTGAATCCAATCCGTATGCAGCATAGCTCTCCCTCCTACAGGCCGCCCGGCGGGTCTGCCGCGAGCGGAATCACCATATTCCATGTCTGCCGCGCATGACGGAAACCTCCCGGACCGTCGGCGGTCGCCGCAAACAGATGCGTCGGCCGGCCGTCCTGGAACAAAAGGAAAGGCCGCTCGAAGCTGCCCATCACCCGCTTCCGTCCGTCATCCCATAAAATTTCCCGCGAATAAGCTTTAGGCGCATCGGCTAACCGCCAATCCGTCCCGTTGTCCGATAAAGCCAAAATGCCGCCGTGCTTCTCGCCGCAAAGATGGCCTTCCATATCTTTGGCGATCATGGCATATCCGTTATCGGTCCGCCAAATGAACGGGTCCTCCACATGCACGTCGGGCGGAAACAACGGCTCCTCGCGGATGACGCGGTAAGGTCCCTCCGGTCCATCCGCCGCCGCCGCGCCAAGCGTCATGTTGCCGTACGCGTGTCCTTCATATTTCCGCGCCTTATAGATCAGGAGCACCGATCCGTCCTCCCTGACGCAAGGCGCCGGGTTCGAAGTCAGGTAGCTGTCGAACTTGCCGGGGCGCACAGGCAAAATCGGGGAATCCCTCCGCTCCCACGGTCCGAACACGCTGTCCGATACGGCCAGGCCTACCCGTTTGTTCGCCCTCGCCGCGATCGCGCGGCAGTCGTCCAGCCCAAGCTCTTCCCCGGGCTTCGCCTCCGCAAACGGATGCGTGGAGCCCATATAGTAGAGAACATATTTGCCGCCGTGCCGGACAATATGAGGATTATGCGTGCTGCGCCCGTCCCAATACTCCGCCCCCCGGGCCGGAAGAACCGTCTCCGCGTATTCATAAGGTCCCTCGGGCGTGTCGGAAACGGCTCTGACGATCTCCGAGCGGAGAAGCCAGCCCGGATGCATCGGCAGCCAGTCGGGCCAACGGGAAGCAAACATATGATATCGCCCGTCCTCGCCGCGTACGACCGAGCCGCACCATACCCACCAGCCATCCATCCGAAAGCCGCCGTTGACCGGCGCAGGCAGCATCCGATCCATCAGCGAAAAATCCATCATGCTCCCTCCCGCCCCTTCAGTCCGTACCGCCCGGCCGCACTCCCATACAGCCATTGCACCCCGCAGTAAAGCGCAAATTCGCGGTCCATCCATCCCTTGGCTACCTGTTCATCCAAAAATCCCGCCAGCAGCCGCTTCACGACATGAATCTTGCCGTACGTCCATTCGATGCAGCGGGCATCGGATACGATCAGCGAGCTTTTGGCGGGGGCCAGCGCTTCGAGCCGATACTGCATGCTTTGCGTATACGTGCTTGCCCGGAAGTTGTACCACCACATCCCGCCGACGTGAACATTCGGGAAATTCCATGCCGCCTGCACGACGTCCAGATTGCTCAGCTCCGCGGCGGTGACCAGTTCAAACGGGATGGAGTATTTTTCAAAAAATCCGTACAGCCGGACGACCCGGAGCGGGTCATTGACCGGCGCCGCGGAAGCGATGCCCCATCTGCGCTCCACGCCGAGAAACAGCTGCAGAAACATGCCGCGGCGCTCCAGCTCCGCGCACGCTTCGTGCAAAAGCATGAACAGCACCTCGTCGGACCGGCTGTCCCTGCCGATCCGGTACGTTTCATGCGCCGACGCCTCAAACTCCGGGAGCGTGGTCATGATGCCGGGGCAGCCCATTTCCTGATATTCGCCCAACTGTTTGCGAACTTGTTCCTTGGCCAGTTCAAACGCTTCTTCCCGCCGATCCGACTGCAATATTTGTCCGACCAGCTTCGGCAGCCAGCCGTCGATCCGCGGAAACAGCAGCGCATCGTGCGCCATGCCTTCGAATGAGGCATGCTGCGGATGATTGACGGCAAAACGGCGTACATGCAGCCGGTCCGCAACGTTCTGCGCCCAGCCGGGATCTTTACGATGTGCCTTGATCCGCGCATCCGCTTCCCGGACCGATGCCGCGTCCGTCAGCTTCACCCCGTACAAGTCCTTCAAGATCGTGGTGAACGCGATGTTCATCAGCGTGTTGCGCGAAACATGGTAGGCGTTCAGGAAAGCTTCGATCCGCTTTTCCTCCGGCAAAGATCCTGCCCCGGGCGGATACCCTGCGCTCTGAAGCTCGCGGTTCAGCCAGAAATAGTCGGCGATTTCCCAAAAGTCTTCCGCGCACAGATGGTCGCCCGCCAGATGGGTATGCGTATCGATGACGTCCATCGCCATGATGTCGTCCAGCAAAGATGCCTCTTTCATCCGGAACCCTCCTTCGGTTGCAGCTTGCGTTTGTATTGTTTTCATTTCGGTTCATCCTTCGCCCATCGCCGGGCCGCGCCCGAAGCACATCACTTTTGCCGGCCCGGAACCCGATGATACGGCCTGAAAATAGGCGGATAACCGGCTCAACTCCGCTTCGCCGACGGCCTGAATGTTGCTGTCAGAACCGTCGCCTCGCCGGCATGAAGCCGCAACGGAATCTCCATCCTCTGCTTGGCAGCCAAAGCCCTCTGTCCGGCAGTATTCCGGAGCGTACAACTCCCCTCAACCGTTTCGGCCCCCTCAGGCAGCTTCACCAAGACGCGCTGATCGGCCGTTGACGATGCCAGCTTTACCTCCAGCCGCCCTTGTTCCCCATCCCAACCGATGTCCACTTCGATGCCGCCGCAGGCCGACAGCCCCTGCACGCGCCCCCTTCGCCACTTCGAAGGCAGCGCCGGAAGAATCTTCAGCAGCCCCGGCTCGGAATACAGCAGCATTTCCTGCACCGCCGCCGTCCAGCCCATGTTCGCATCCAGCTGCACCGGTGCCCAGTCCATGGCGAGGCCGATCCCCATCTGCCGCCAGTCGTTATGGAGCGTATAAAAGTTGTTGATCACCGACGAGCGGCTTAGCAAATCCAGGCATTCCAGCGCCAAATCCCCCTCGCCCAGGCGGGCGTACAAATTCGCCATATGGGCAAGCGACCAGCCGGTCTGCTCTTTGATCCCGACGACCAGCCTTTTCCGGACCGCCGTCCAAAACGCCTCGAACAAAGCAGGGTCCTTCTCCTTCGTCATCTCCTTGCCCGGAAACACCGGATAAAGATGCGACTGATGGCGGTGGTGGTATTCGTCGTCGTATGAAGGATGCATCCATTCCCGGATCGCGCCGTCTTCATTCACCTGGTAATCCGGGATGCGCCGCAGCAGCTCCTTCCAGACGGGAATTTCGCCCGGGTACATGCCTTCCGCCCCGGCCCCCGCCACCAGGCGGCTCAGCACCTCCTTCGCGATGGCAAAATCCATCGTCGCGTTGACCGTCGTCCCTTTCGGTCCGCCCGCCCCGTTGCCGGGTTTGTTCTCCGGCGAATTGGACGGGCAGCTAAGCAGCCTGCCGTCTTCCCCGACGACAAAAAAATCTTCATAAAACAAAGCAACCTCCCTTAAAAACGGGAGCGCCCGGTTTCTAAGAAACTCCCGGTCGCCGGTATAAAGGTAATAATCGTAATAATGCTGGGCGATCCAGCCCGCCGCTCCCGTCCAGTGGACGATATGCGGCGCGAGCGTTTTGACGAGCCCCGAATCCGGAGCCGTCGGCGCCGGGATGAAAATTCCCCTGCAGCCAAAAAGATGCCGGGCATTCAAGCGGAAATCGTCCAGCAGCCGCTCCATATAATCGAACACCGTCAGGAGCAGCTCCGGCATCCGGCCGCTCAGCGCCTGCCAATACATCATCTGCAGGTTTTCATTGGCCATGTTGAACGCCCAAAAGCCCCGGTACTCGCCGCACCATAATCCGTAAAGATGACAGGGGTTGCCGCCTTCGCGGGAGCTTGAAATGAGCAGGTACCTGCCGTACGCCCACATTTTCTCCACCAGTGTCAGCGGCGCTTCGCCTTGATAGGCTTCGAGCAGCAGCTCCTCATTGGAACGATCCCGCCCGCCCGCGGAGAGATCCAGCGATACCCGGTCAAACAGCCCGCGATGCTCGCGGACATGCGCGGCCAGCAGTTCGCGGTAGCCTCTTTGCTCCGCCGCCAGTTCAGCTTTCAGTCTCGCCCACTCCGCTTCCCTGCTGCCGGAAACGAACATGCGGAGCAAAACGAGCACCTTCCCGGCGCCTTCGACCACCGTTTCCGCCCCGTCGGCGGTCAAACTGCCGTCCGCCGGAACGATCCGGGCTACCGCTCCGAATTCGCTGCCGTCGTCGCTGCGGGCCGCGTACCATACATAAGCGCCGTCCGCCCCCGACTCCGCGTCCGTCGGCAGCGGCGCTTCAGGCCGGCCCGGCGGCCGTTTAACATCGGCAGGGTCATGGAGCCCCAGCGATAAACCGACCCTTACGGCCGAAGGCTCTTCCGCGCGCAGCTCCATCACGACCATGTCATCGGGGCGGGATACGAACAGGGCCCGCTCGAAAGCGGCCCCCCTGTCCTGCCAGCGAACGATGATTTCGCCGGTCTGCATATCCAGCTCGCGGGAATAGTGTTTGAATCCTTCGCCTACTTCGCAACGGATCGTCAGATCGCCCAGCGGAAGCGGAACGGCCATCACCGGATCGTATCCAAGGTCCTGAAGCTCCTGAATCAGCATCGGCTCGGCCTCGGCCTCCCGGCCCGCCAGCATCAGCCGGCGCATTTCCGCAAGCCGTTCGCTGACGTCGGGCAGCTCGGGCGTGCGGCTCTGCCACCATAAATCGCCGTGCGTCAGCATGATGGTCTCGTGATGAACGCCTCCGTACACCGCCGCTCCGAGACGGCCGTTTCCGGCCGGAAGCGCTTCGCGCCACCTAGCGCCCCACCAGGAAGACGGGGTAAGGAGCTTCAGCCTCCATGCTTCCGCGGAACCCGTATCCATGCTGTACACCTCTTTCCCCGCTTGCCGCGGATGTTATTGGTTGCGGCTCGATTGATTCAGAATGCCGTCGTTGTTTTTGAAGCGTTCGGTCGCCTCTTTGACAATTTCATTGCCGCCTTTTTGCTTATACTCCTCGATGACCTTCGGCCAATCCGATATCGGCTCTTTGCCGTAAATCATTTTCACCATGTGGTCGATGATCAGCTTCGGCGCCTGGTCGGGACGTTTGGACGCCAAATCCGGGAATTGGCTGAAGGTTTCCAGGTCCGGCACGAAACCGATGCCGCCGATGCCTTCATGGGCCAGCGTTTCGTCCAGCGCCTTCAGCACGTCCGTACCGCCCGGAAGCAGCTCGGTGCGCTCGCGGTTGATCGTTGCGTCGCCCACCCATCTGAGCAAGGAACGGAAGCCTTGTTCGTCATTGCCTTGTTTGTCCGTCGGGAACTTATAATCGATCTTGCCGTCTTTTTCGGTGTAATTTTCCCCCTCGATGCCGAAGCTGAAGAACTTCACGGCCTCCGGCGTCTGCATCCAGTCGAACAGCTTGATGATGCGGATCGCTTTTTCCTTGCTGACCTTGCTGTTGATATACAGGGAGGTGTTGACCGAGCTGTACAGTCCGTAGCCTTTCAAGCCGTTGTCTCCTTCGGGAGACGGGATGATATCGACCTTCGCATCCGGCACGGCCTCCTGGATTTTGGTGCGGAAATCGAGCAGGCCGGCGGCGTTCGCCGTCCAAATGCCCGCGTTCCCCGCCTGGATGTTCTCGGTGTACTGCGGCGCCTGAATGGTGGCAAAGTCCTTCTGGATCAGGCCCTCTTCATACATCGTTTTATAGAAGTTGAGCGCTTTTTCCATGTTCCCGGCATTGAAGAATTTCGGAACGACTTCGCCGTCCTTCTCCATGAACTGGTATCCGAGCGCGTCGTAGGCCCCGAAGCCGATGTCCGCATATTTAAAGTTCTCGCGGGCTTGGTACGGCGCAGGCACGCCCAGCTTTTTGAATGCGCGCAGCACGTTCAGAAGATCGTCCATCGTTTTCGGCACCGGAAGCCCCGTTTTTTCGAGCAGGTCGGTCCGGATAAACGTTGCGCGGCGGGAAGGGTTGCTCAGCCATGTCGGCACGCCGTAGATTTTTCCTTTATAGCTCACTTCGGCCCAGGCTTCCTTCGGAACCGCTTTCATAATATTCGGCGCATACTCCTTGAGCAGGTCGTCGAGCGGCATAAAAACGCCGGCTTCAATGGATCCCGACATCGATTTGTCCGTCGCGCCGCCGACGTTTTGCACCACGTCAGGAATCTCCCCGCCCGCAAACATGATCGACATCTTGGAGTCGAAATCCTTAAGCGGAATCATCCGGATGTCTACGTCGATGTTCGCCCTCTTTTCAAATTCTTTGACCCACTTGTCGTTGTTGATATCCTTTGCGCTTTCTGCGTAACTGTTTCCGCTTGTTGTCAGGGAGATCGAAAATTTGAGCGGCTTGGACTCGTCGGAAGCGTCTGCCGCTTCGGAGCCGCTGCCTTTGCCGCATCCTGCGACGCCAACCGTCAGAAGCGCCGATGCCAAAACCAGGCTAATCCATTTCTTCATTGGCTTTTCCCCTTTCCGTTACTGTAGAGACAGGCATTCATTCCTTGCTGATCTCATGATAAAACGAAAGCCCGGGGCGCACCCATGGGGCGGATTATGCTGGTGGTGTGTTTTTTTAGGATGTGACGGCCGCAGCTGAAGGCAATGGACGGCAAACAAAAAAACAACCGGTCTCCCGGCTGTTCCATTTCTATCGTTCAGAAGGTCACCCCGCCCGCCACGCGTCCCCATCGGACCGGACGGAAGGTAGCCATGTTCCGGCTCCGTCTGCCGCTTCCTTTTCGTGAGCCGCCGCCGTGCGCGGCATGCGCATGATCATTTTCGTGCCGCGCCCCGGGCTGCTTTCCACGCTCAGCCCATAATCCTCCCCGAACACGAGCTGAATGCGCCGGTGCACGTTGGCGATGCCGATGCCGCCGTGAATTTGCCCTTCCCCGCCGCCGTCGGCCAGCCGATTTTCGCGCAGCTTGGCGCGCAGCTCCTCGAGACGCTCCGGCGCCATGCCGCAGCCGTTGTCCTCGACGCTGACCCAGAAGCAGTCCTCCTCTTCGCCCGCATCGATCGCAATCGCATGATGATCCTCGATTCCGCCGCGGAACGCATGCTGAAACACGTTTTCCACGAGCGGCTGCAGCGTCAATCGGACCATTTTCCGCAGCAAAAGCTCGGGCGCGACCCGCAAATCGATCTCGAACGTCCGTCCGATGCGGTGGTTGATGATCACCATAAAATACATGACGTGCTTCAGCTCGTTGGCGACCGTAATTTCCTCCAAATGGGTCCGCACCGAATAATGCAGCATATAGGAAAGCGCCCCGACGATTTCGGAAATTTCCTCCGAGTCCTGAATGACGGCATAACAGACGACCGTTTCCAGCGTGTTGTACAAAAAATGCGGATTGATCTGCAGCTGCAGCGACTGGAATTCCGCCTTCTGCCGCTCGGCCTGCATCTCCTTGTTTTTCAGCTCGGACTGGTAGACGATGTCCACCAGCTCCGACAGCCGATTGACCATCAAATTGTAGCGGATGATCAGCTCCGTAATTTCGTCGTGCCGTTTCGGGAGGGGGATGAATTCCCAGTTCCCTTTTTCGGTCTGGCTCATCCCTTTCATCAGCCTGCGGATCGGATTCGTGATCGCCCCGCCGAAGCGGTTCGCCAGGAACAGCGCGCAAAGGAACGTGATTCCCGCTACGATGAAAATCAGCGTCCGCGTCGTTTCGAGCGGCTTCGTAAGCTGGCTGTCGGGGATGGACACGACCAGGTTCCAGTCCGAGTAGTCGGCCTTGCGGCTGATGTACGCCCGTTTCTCGCCCTCCGCCGAGCTGTGGAACATCGAAGCTCCCGCCCCGGAAATCTGGTTGGCCAAACTGGCGGGAAGCACCTTTCCGGTCATCCCGGGATCGGCATGGTATTGAATCCGTCCCTCATTATCGACGATAAAAAAATAGCTGTCCTTCCCGAGATCGATCCCTTTCCACAGCGTCGACAGCTCCTCGGACTTGACCTCGATGCCGACAAAACCTTTCATCTCCGGGGAACGCAGCCCGCGGATGCGGCGGATCAAGGTCAGCATCGGCGCCCCCTCCCCCTGGATGCTGTGATTGACGATGGTCAGGCGCCCGGACGGGTCCGTATGTTTCTTGAAGTAATCGATTTGTTTGGCCGTATCTTCCGGGCCGAGGAACGGTTCGGTGCCCCCGTTGAAATAATACAGCGCATTGCCGTTGTAGCCGAGGATGTACAGCGCGCTGATCTCCGGATTGCGGATCCAGACCGGCTCCACGATCGAATCGCGGATGTCGGTCAGGTAGCGGTAGTTTTCGTATTCCTCGCGGTCGGACGGCAGATCGATGTACTTTTTGACGTTCAGGTTGGAAAGCAGGGCCACCATCGAGCGCTGGTAGGAAGATAAATACAGGTTGGTATGATGGACGGCGTTATTGACGATCTGCGTCATCTGATTTTCCGCGCTTTGGGACAGCTGCCTCGACGATATCGTGTAAAAGGCGATCCCGACGGTCGAAAGCGACAGCAAAATGACGACCAAAAATCCGATCAACAGCTTAACGCGCAGGCGAAGCTTCATCATCCGCATCACTCGATGCCAAAAGACGACCGATATTCCGAAGGCGACATGCCGACGAAATTTTTGAACGTCTTCGTAAAATGGGGATAATCCTCGTAACCGACCTGAACCGCGATGTCCGTGATGGTCAGCGTCGGGACGGCAAGCAGCTTGCGCGCTTCCTCGATCCGTTTTTTGATGCGGTAATGCACGAAGGTTTCGCCGGTCATCTTTTTGAACAATGCGCTGAAATAGGTCCGCGTCAGGCCCACCCGCTTGGCGACCTCCTCCAGCGTCACCTCTTCCGAAAGATGCAGGTCGATGAACGCCTTCGCCTCCTCGATCGGATCCTTGAATTTGCCTTTGCGCGTCAGCTGCAGCTGGGCATACATTTGCTCAAGCACCGCCCCGAATGCTGCGAGCGTTTCCTTTTTGCTGATGTCCGTGCCGCGGATGTCCAGGCCGATTTGCGGCTGCCATCCCCGCTGGGAGAGCTTTCCCGCGATCATGCGCAGGCAGTCTTCCAGCACGGATTTCATGCCGGGCACATGCAGCCCCGCAAACAATCCCTCCCGCTCGCCTTCTTCGAGCAGCCGGACCATGTCGCTTTTTTGCAGCATCCAGATGCTCTGCTCCAGTTTTTCCGACCATTCCACGTATTTTTGCAGGGGAACGATGTTTTCGTTCATGCCGGCGATGATTTCGCGGAGTGCGTTATGCACGTCCTGCTGGGTCACCGGCTTGAGCAGGTACCGTTTGACGCCGTATTCGATTGCCCGCTGGGCGTACCCGAAATCGTTGTAGCCGGAAATGACCGCGACCTGCACATGCGCGAATTCCCGGTGGATCCGCTCGCACAGCTCCAGGCCGTCCATCCGCTTCATCCTGAGATCGGTCAACACCAGATGCGGCTCCACGCTTTGGATCATTTCCAGGGCGGACTCCCCGTCGTCTGCCGTATATATGGCCGAAAACGACGCGGGATACCGCTGCACCATTTTGACAAGCCCTTTTTGAATGACAGGTTCATCTTCCACAATCAGCACACGCATGGATCCATAACCCCTTTTCTCGCCGGATTTGAAAAGAAAGCTGCGGCGCTATGCGCCTGTCTGTTTCACGACTTTAGCGGCTAGGCAAAACCAGAACGCCCTCCCGGGCATGATAGCGCTGCGTCGCCTCGCGGATAATGGCATCCCCTCCGCGGTCCCTGTATTCCCGAATCACCTTGGGCCAGTCCGATATCGGCTCTTTGCCGTAAATCATCCGGACCATATGGTCGACGATCAGCGGCGGCGGCTGGTTCGGATTGTTCGGCGCAAGCTCGGGATAAATGCCGAACGATTCCAGCTCGGGAACGAAAACGATGTTGCCGAGCCCCTCTTTCGCAAGCGTCGAATCGATCGCATGAATCACGTCGCCGCCGCCGGGAAGCAGCTTCATCCGCTGGCGGTTGATCGTCAAATCATGGGTCAGCCACAGCAGCTCGCGGAAGCCTTGTTCATCCTGCTGCTCCCGGTTTTGCGGGAACCGGTATTTGATGTTTCCGTTTTCGATGGTGTAGGTGTCGCCCGGGATGCCAAAGGAAAAATAACGTTCGGCCTCGTCGGTCAACATCCAGTCGAAAAACCGCACGATGCCGACGGCCTTTTCTTTCGAAACATGCTTATTGATGAAATAGGAGTTGATCACCGAGCTGTAAAGCCCGTAACCTTTCGAACCTTCGGGCCCCATGGGAGACGGAATGATATCCACCTCGGCCTCGGGCACCGATTCCTTTACTTTCGTCCGGAATTCGAGCAGTCCTGCGGCATTCGCCGTCCATATGCCGGACTTGCCGCTATTGATGTTGCGGCTGTATTCGCTGATGCTGACCGTGGCGAAATTTTTCGCGATCAGGCCTTCGTCAAGCATCGTCTTATAGACGGAGAGCGCCTGCATCATGCGTTTTTCGTCGAAAAACTTCGGAACGACCTCGCCGTTTTGAAGCTCGAACTGGTATCCCAGCACGTCATACGCGCCAAAAACGATATCCGCGTATTTGAAATTTTCGCGCATCTGGTATGGATTTTCCACGCCCAGCTTCTTGAAGGCGCGCAGCACGTTCAGAAAATCGTCCACCGTTTTCGGCGCCGGAAGCCCCGTTTTTTTCAGCAAATCGGTACGGATGTACGTGCCCCGCCGCGACGGATTATCCAGCCAGGCCGGAATGCCGTAGATTTTTCCCTGGTAGCTCGTTTCCTGCCACGCTTCCTGCGGAATTCGGGCAAGCAGGCGGGGCGCATACTGATGGAGCAAGTCGTCCAAAGGCATAAACAATCCGGCCTCCACGGTTCCGGCCATGGCCGCGGAGCTTGCCCCGCCGATGGTCTGGATGACGTCCGGAAAATCGTCCCCGGTCAGCAGCACCGGCAGGCGTTTGTCGATATCCTTCAGCGGAAGCATCGTAATTTGCAGATCGGTGTTTGTCAGCG
This sequence comes from Paenibacillus sp. YAE3, assembly GCF_057546105.1. Taxonomy (NCBI): domain Bacteria; kingdom Bacillati; phylum Bacillota; class Bacilli; order Caryophanales; family Paenibacillaceae; genus Paenibacillus; species Paenibacillus sp. YAE3. The sequence continues at coordinate 552,769 of NZ_BAAIYF010000001.1, forward strand.
CTTCCAATTGTTTGACCCATTTATCCTGCTGAATGTCGGGCGACTTGGCCGCATATGGATTGGAACCGGTGGACAGAGCGATGGAAAACGATAAAGCCCCCGGAGACGCGCCGCTGCCGGCCGCCTGCCCAGGGGAGGATTCGGAGGTGCCCGGCGAATGGGTCATTCCCGGAAAAGAACAGCCTGCAAGCGTCACAATCATGGTCAGGATCGCATACCACCATTTTTTCATGGCCTCCCCCACTTTCTTCTTCCGGAGTATCGCTGCAGGACGTGACGGGCGCTTTTTCGCGTTGGTGCGGAACACCTCTATATTATCATAATTTCGCAACTATGAAATCGCATTCAATGGCAGGACGTACCGCGTTCTAGGTTTTGATCGACCCGATCAGCATCCCTTTAATGAAATACTTTTGCAGGAACGGATAGACGATGATGATCGGCAGCACCGAAACGATGATCACCGCCATCTGCACCCCCGCCGGAGACACTTCGTTGAAGCCTTCCAGCAGGCTGCCGGCCTGGCCAAGATCGTTGCTCAGCACGATTTCGCGCAGGCGCATTTGCAGCGGGTACAGGGCGCGGTTATTGATGTAATACAGGGCCGTGGAATACGAGTTCCAGTGCGATACGGCGTAAAACAATCCCATCGTCGCCATCACCGGCTTGGACAGGGGCAAAATGACGCTCCACATCGTCCGCAGCTCGCCGGCCCCGTCGATTCTGGCGCTGTCGATCAGCTCGGACGGAAGCCCGACGAAAAAGGACCTCATGATGAACAGGTTATACGCGCTGATCGCCGACGGGATAATGAGCGCCCATAACGTGTTCAGCAGATGCAAATTTTTGATGATGAGATAGTTCGGGATCAGCGGGGCCTGGAAAATCATCGTGACCAGGATGAAGATCAGCACCATTTTTCGCATCGTGTACTCCGGACGGGACAGCGGGTAGGCCAGCGATGCCGTGAGGATCAAGTTGATGGCCGTGCCGCCGACGGTGATGATGACGCTGACCAGGAACGCCCTCCAGATCGAACTGTCCGACAAAATGACCTGATAATTGACCAAGGTCCAATCCACCGGAAACAGCTTCACGAGGCCGGCGTTGATCGCTTTGCTGCTGCTGAACGACTTGGCAAGCACATGGAGCAGCGGAAAAACCATGAGGCAGCCGACGAGCGCCAAAAATATCGAGTTGAACCAGTCGAACCAGCGTCCTTTGATGTTCATTGTCGCATGCTCCTTTCCCTAATAAAGTCCTTCTCCGCTTGCCTTCTTGCTGAGGGCGTTGCCGATCATGATCAGCATCAGGCCGACAAGCGACTTGAACAGGCCGATCGCCGTCGTATAGCTGTACTGCTGGTCGATCAGGCCGACCCGGTAAATGTACGTATCGAGAATGTCGCCCTTTTGCTCGTTCAGCGAATTGACGAAGACGAAAACCCGTTCGAAGCCAAAATCCAGGAAGTTGCCGATATGCAGCAGGAACATGATCGTCACCGTCGGCAAAATCGCCGGGATGGTGATGGATAACGTCTGCCTCCAGCGGTTCGCCCCGTCCATCCGCGCCGCCTCGTACAGCTCGGGGTTCACGCTGGCGAGCGCAGCCAGATACACGATCGTCCCCCAGCCGCTGTCCTTCCAAATCCCCGTGCCCACCAGAATGCTGCGGATGTAGGAATCCTCCCCGAGAAAATAAACCGACTGGAAGCCGAAAAAGTTCAGCACCTGATTGACGATCCCCGTCGTCGGCGACAAAATGCCGATCATGATCCCGCCGATGATGACCCAGGACAGGAAATGGGGCAAATAAACGACCGTCTGCAAAATGCGCTTGTACAGCACCTTTCGCAGCTCGTTGAGCAGCAGCGCGAGGATGATCGGCACCGGAAACGCAAACAGGATGTCGTACAAGCCGATCAGCACCGTATTTTCCAAAATGCGCAGAAATTCCGTGTAGGTGAACATCCGCCTGAACTGGTCCAGACCCACCCACGGGCTGCCGGTGAATCCTTTGAAAATGTTGTAATTTTGAAAAGCCATGACCGAGCCCATCAGCGGCAAATATTTAAACACGATAAAATAAAGAATGCCCGGAATCGTTATCAAATAGAGCGCTTTGTATTTGCGGAAATTGCTCATTTGCCTGGCGAACCGGCTGGGTGTTTTGAGGCTTGCCCGGGGGGCCGTCGGCGCCTGTCCTGACATGTCCATCGCTCCTTTTTCGCTTTTGAACCGGTTTGGAAAGCCGGATGGCTCGCTTGGTAAGACCGGTTCAGGAATGTATTCTGGAAAAGAAAGCGTTATCCAAACCGATCGGCCGAAACTTGCCGTTCTCCCGTTCAATCGGTTCGGTCGGGCCGGCCCACGTTCGGAACGATCCCTTGCCTTCGTGATTATCTTAACGTTCGCGGTCCTTGCGCCGGAATGGGGATTTGTCGGCTGGCTTGTGTTTTATTATTTTCTTTCGGCCGAAGCATGAATGTTACCGCCGGTCCTTTTTGGCTACGAGCATAATGCTTTGCCCTTCGGCAGCCTCGATGAGATAGCGGTATCCCGGCGTTTCGGCGCCGCCGCTTGCTTCGCGCCAATCGGTGTGCGGGTCCTGCACATGGAGCGGCACGGAGGACCACACCCGGCAGGTTCCGCTGCGCTGCGGATGGATGACGGCTTCCACGATCATGCTGTCCTTCCAGCTCAGATCGACGCTGCAGCCGCCTCTGGCACGCAATCCGCGCACCTGTCCCGCGGGCCACTGCGGCGGCAGCGCCGGCAGCAGCCGCAGCTCGCCGGCATGGGATTGCAGCAGCATTTCCGCCACCCCGGCAGCGCCGCCGAAATTGCCGTCAATTTGAAACGGCGGATGACAGTCCAGCATATTCGGGTACGTGGAATGCGACAGCAGCTTCTCCAAATGGCCATGCGCTTCGCCGCCCATCATCAGCCGCGCATAAAAGTTGACGATCCAGGCGCGGCTCCAGCCCGTATGTCCGCCCCCGGACGCCAGCCTGCGGGCCAGCGTCGTCCGGGCCGCTTCCGCCAGCTCCGGGGTTTCAAGCGCGTCGATCAGCTCGCCCGGATGCAGCGCAAACAGCTGCGAGATATGGCGGTGCCCGGGATCGGCTTCTTCGTGGTCGATGCGCCACTCCATGATTTGCCCGTAACGCCCGGCCGACGGTTTCGGTATTCGCTTGATGGCCCGCTCCAGTTCCGCCACGAACTCAGCTTCCCCTTGCGGTACATAGCCGCCGCCAAACTCCGCACCGGAAGCCGTCCGTTCGGCCCGGCCGATCGTTTTCGCCGCCTCCCGGCAAGCTTCAAACAGGGTCAGCGCGATTTGCGAATCCATGGACGGCCCCAGGCATAAGCTGCCGGTTTGGCCGTTCGGGAGCAAAAAGCGGTTCTCCGGCGATACCGACGGGCCGGTGACGAGCATGCCGTCCTCGTCTTCCGTCATGTAATCGAGCAAGAAAAGGGCTGCTTCCTTCATGACCGGAAAAGCGCGCCGCTTCAAAAACGAAACGTCCATTCCGTAGCGGTAATGCTCCCACAGATGGAGGCTGAGCCAAGCGGCGCCCATCGGCCAGACGGTGCAGGTCATCAGGATGCCCTCGGGCCGGGTTTCGCCCCATAGGTTGGTATTGTGATGGGCGACGAACCCGCGGCACCCGTACATGTCGCGGGCGGTGGCTTTCCCGTTGGGCAGCATCCGTTCAATCAGGTCGAACAGCGGCTCATGGCATTCCTGAAGGTTTAAACTTTCGGCGGGCCAATAATTCATCTGCGTATTGATGTTGATCGTATATTTCGACTCCCAGGGCGGAGTAAAGCTGTCGTTCCAAATGCCCTGCAGGTTTGCGGCCAAAGAACCTGGTCGCGAACAGGATAGCAGGAGGTAGCGGCCATACTGCACGTAGAGGGCTATGAAGCCGGGATCGGCGGATGCTTTCGCTTGTTCCGGCGGCTCGCTGCCCGAGGCCTTCTCCGCCTCTTTCAGCCGAAGCAGCCGCTGATCGGTCGGCAGGCATGCCAGTGGATCGCCGCCCGGCGTCAGCGACAGCTGGAACCGGTCGAACCTTTGCCGGTATTCCGTGACATGGCGCTGGAACAGCTCGTCGAATGGCCGTTCCGACGCCCGCTTAAGCTGCTCAAGGCTGGCTGCCTCCGGATCGTCCGCGCGGAAGGACGTCTGCGCGGCCAGCAGCAGCGTCACCGAAGACGCGCCTTCCACGGATACAAAATCCCCGATGTTCCGCACCACTCCCCCTTCATGGACGGCGCGGAACGCGGCGCTGAGACGAACGCCGTCCGCGCCGCATTCCCCGTTCATGACGACCGTGCCTGTGCCGTCTGCAAGGGCCCGGCAGCCGCCGTCGAAGGGACGGCGCATCAAATTGACGGCAAAGGTCAGCGCGCCGGGGCGATCTGCCGTCAGGCGGATGACCAGCACCCCGTCCGGGTCGCTGACGAAATACTGCCGGCGGTAATTGACGCCGTCCGCATGGTAGGATACGTTGACGACGGCACGCTCCAGGTCCAGTTCCCGCTCATAGTCTTCAACCTGAGTGGCGCCATTCAAAGGCTTCAGCATCAAATCGCCAAGCGGCTGATAAGGCTGCTCGTATTTGGGAGAGGCGGTCATCGCCATGCGGGCAAGATGCTCCGCTTCCGCCTGCCTGCCATCACGCAGCAGTCCGCGGATTTCATCCAGATACGGCCGGGCATCCGGGTTAGCCGCCCGCCCGGGCCCGCCATACCACAGTGAATCTTCGTTCAGGCGGATCGTTTCGAGCCCCGTCGAGCCGTACACCATCGCGCCGAGACGCCCGTTGCCGATCGGCAGCGCTTCTTCCCACTTAGCCGCCGGCGCGGCATACCACAGCCGCAGCGGGCGGCCGTGCCTGGCGGTATTGCTTTTGGCTCCAATTCCGTTTCCTCCGTCAAATTTTGCTTGAGCTCCCTCTTTTGCCTCCGGCCCATCCTTCCATTCCCGCTCGTTTGCCGCTCTCACTTTCCCGAAATCCTCCCTTCCAAAGCCAACGTCCTTTCGGCTCCCGCATCAACTGCCTTTGCCCACCTCGAACACGATCGCCCGGATCGGCTCGCTGCCGTCATTCAGCAGGCCGTGCTTCCACCATGGCTTGTTGACGACGATATCCCCCGGACCTACCCGGATTTCGGTCCCGTTCACCGTCATCAGGCCGGTGCCTTCCAGGATGATATAAACCTCTTCATCCTCGCGATGCCCGTGGTACCCAATCGATGTGCCCGGAGGCAGCACCGAATAATACAAAAACTTAAGCGGCGTCTCGAAATCCCCTTCGCCGAACAGCCGGGCGCCTTCCACCATCCCCCGGCCCCCGTGGCTTTGGGACGGCTTCCGTTCAGCCCGCAAAAAATTGCGGATGTCCGCCGGGCCGTATCCCCAGCTTGCCGACGTATCCACCTGCTCCCCCTGCTGGAGTGACAAGCGCGTATAATGGGCAAGCGCCTGGTTTTTTAAATATTCCTTCGCATCGGTTTCGCCGCGACGTTTCTCCGCCAGCGCAGCCAGAAATTCCTGCAAAGCGGTCGGGGCCGAAACATCGCTGAAGTCGTCCCAGCGCTGCATGCCTTCCGGCGTCGTCAGCTCGATCCCGCCATCCTTGAAGATCAGGCTGCCTTTTGTCCCTTCGATCCGCCAATCGCCCGGCCACTGGGTTTCGCGCCCCGCGCTGTGCAGCGAACAGCGAAAGGAGGCCTGGATGCCTGCCTGCAAATCCATCACGATATGAAACACGTGGCGTTTGACGGCATACAGCTTGCCGACCTCCCGTCCCGACAAATGGCGCAGCAAATCGAAATGGTGAATGATCACTTCCTCCAGTTCGTCGTTCGGCTCGAGCGCCACCTTTTGGCGCTTCCGGAAAAACTCGCATTCCAGCGACTGCAGCTCCCCGACCGCGCCTGCCTCGATCAGCCGCTTCAGCTTCCGCAGCGGCGCGAAGGTGCGGTAATTCTCCGCGATCATGAACGGAATCCGCTCCTCCTCCGCTCTTTTTACGATTTCGAGGGCTTTCTCGTAGTTTTCGGCGATCGGCTTTTCGCAAAGCACCGGCAGCTTATAATCGAAAGCCAAATGGTTGATGGCCGTATGCACATGGCGCGGCGTCACATTAATGACGAAGTCGGGTTTTTCCCGCTCGATCGCTTCCTTCGCATCCATATAAAAAGGAACCCCGTCCGCCTGCAGCTGCTCCCGCCTGCTTTCGTCCGGGTCCGAAACAGCCAGCTCCAGTTCTCCGTGCATGCTCCGCACTCTTCGGTACCAGCCGCTTCCGGCTTCGCCCATCCCCACTAAAAGCGCTTTCACAAAACAACCTCCCCTTTCCCGTTTATCCGTCTTTCCTCCATGCTACTACCGGCAGCACTTCTCCTCCATGGCGAGGGTTGCGTACGGCTTGTGTTTTTTTATGAAACGCAAATTAGCCCGGCACCTTGCCGGGCTTTCCGAATTCGTATTCAAGGCAAACCATATAAGCCCCCCGCTTAACCTTGTATTATGTTATTCAAGTTTACGGTGCTGAAACCTTCCATACCCAGCCGCTTCTTGTTTTATCGGATCATACTTTACAAGCACAGGAAAAAAACGGGGCGAGACGATAAATGAATATTTTTAACAATCAGTACAATAAAAAACAGGCCAAAAATCCTCCGAATGCCCACCTTAACTCCTCCTTTGTATAAAAGAGAATTGCCCACAACGGCCCTTTCCTTGTTAGACGCATTTTTCCCGGCATCGGTAATGACGATTTCGAAGTCCCCTGCTTTTTCGCCAAATAAAAAAGCCCCTTGAAATCAAGGGGCAAAGCGTGTCTTCAATATCAACCGGCCTCGCGAATGGTCGGCCGTTCCTTATTTAAACTCCGGCAACCAGCTGCCGTGAGCTTCGATCAGATCGTCGCACAACGCCACGATATCGTCCAGCGACAGCTCGGCGGAGGTGTGCGGATCCAGCATCGCGGCATGGTAGATATGCTCCTTTTTGCCGGTTACGGCCGCTTCGATCGTGAGCAGCTGCGTATTGATGTTGGTACGGTTCAGCGCGGCGAGCTGCGGCGGCAAATCCCCGACGTACGTCGGAGTGATGCCGGAACGGTCGACAAGGCACGGCACTTCGACGCAGGCTTCCTTCGGCAGGTTCGTGATCAGCCCGGTGTTCATGACGTTGCCGCCGATTTTGAACGGCACGTCGGTTTCGATCGCTTCCATGATGTAGGACGCATACTCTTTGGAACGTTTGTGCTCGATGTTTTCGCTGGCGAAAATTTTCTCGCGCATCTCTTTCCAGCCGTTGATCTGGTTGACGCAGCGGCGCGGGTATTCGTCGAGCGGAATGTTGTATTTTTCGATCAATTCGGGATATGCCTTTTTGATGAAATACGGATGGTATTCGGCGTTATGCTCGGAGGATTCCGTCACGTAGTAGCCGAAACGGTTCATGAGTTCGAAACGCACCATGTCGTGATGTTTTTCCTTTTGCTTCTCGGCGGCGCGGCGTTTGATTTCCGGATACAGGTCGACCCCGTCCTTCGACACCTCGAGCAGCCATGCCATATGGTTGATCCCGGCGATTTTCGCCTTCACCCCGGTCGGGTCCATGCCAAGCGATTCGAACAGGTGAGGCACGCACACCTGCACGCTGTGGCAGAGGCCGACGGTTTGGATGCCGCCCACCGTGTTCATGACGTTGGTGAGCACCGCCATCGGATTCGTATAGTTCAGGAACAGCGCGTCCGGGCACACTTCCTGCATGTCCTTCGCAAAATCGAGCATGACCGGGATCGTACGCAGGTTGCGGAAAATGCCGCCGATTCCGACCGTGTCGGCAATCGTTTGGCGCAGGCCGTATTTTTTCGGAATCTCGAAATCCGTGATCGTACATGGATCATAGCCGCCGACCTGGATGGCGTTGATGACGTATTTGGCGCCCTTCAGCGCGGCTTTGCGGTCGGAGTAGGCTTTGATGACGCAGGTGCTGCCAAGCGTGGCTTTGATGCTGTTCAGCAGGCGCTCGGAATCCTGGAGACGCTCCGGATCGATATCGAACAAGGCGAGCTCGAAGCCCTGAAGCGCCGGCGTCGTCATGACGTCGCCAAGCACGTTTTTGACGAAAACGGTACTGCCCGCACCGATGAACGTAATTTTGGACATGGAATGATTCCTCCCTTTCGCGATTCGCTTCAACTTGGTTTTAACTATACCTCTCCGCCCGCGGAAGCGACATGGAGCAAACAAAGCAAAACATGTCATAATCCCATTTTCGTATCCGTTTACAATAGGGAAATATGACGATTCACCTGTTATAATATAGAGTAAGTTCCTTATGAAAAAGGAGGGGATGCCGTTTTATGGCCCGCGTTGACGAATACCTTACCGTACCCGCGATCCAGGGACAAATGGATCTAAATCTGCTTTTTTTTGGCTTTGAGGAATGTTTGCCTGGGCATACATGGGGTCCGGGGCTCCGCGATTCGTATATTTTGCATTACGTCCACAGCGGCTGCGGCGTCTTCCGCACAACCGAGAAGGCATATGAGCTGGAGGCGGGGCAGGGTTTCGTCATTTTCCCGGAAATGCTTGTCCATTACAGCGCAGACGAAGCGGACCCCTGGACGTACTCTTGGATCGGGTTCGCCGGACTGAACGCGAAATCGCTGCTGCAGCGTGCGCAAATTCACGCCGGGCATCCGGTGTTTACCGAGCTTTCCGAAAACAGTCTCGGCAGCTTCTATCATGACCTAAAGGCAGCGGAAGGCGAACGGGGCAGCGATGTCGTCGGCCATAGCATTCTCTACCGGGTCCTTGCCGATCTGATCCGCTGCTCTCCCGAGCCGACCGACGAGCAGAAGCCGCGGCATTCGCGTGAAGGCTATATCCGAAAGGCAATTGAATATATAGAAAGCAGCTACAGCCAAAAAATGTCCGTGCTTGACATCGCCCGTTCGGTCGGCCTCGACCGCACGTATCTGTCCGGATTATTCAAGGAACAGTACGGCGTGTCACTTCAGGCTTTTTTGCTGGAATACCGGATGAAGCGGGCCGCAGTCCTGCTGCGCAATCCCGAGCTTTCCGTCAGCGACGTCTCGCGTTCCGTCGGGTATATCGATCCGTTTTTGTTTTCCAAAATGTTCAAGAAGGTCACCGGCGCCTCCCCGCGGCAGTACCGGGAAACGCGGCTGTAACGCGGACTTCCCCGGTTCATTTTTCAAAATAAAAAGAGCCTTACCGGCCCGAATTCGATTTCGCCAATTTCCCCATAAACGCGGTACGTTTGATGCTTTGCGGAAGGGCATAACTCTGATTTGCCGCCATGTACGCCGAAAGCTTCGCTTTCTTTTCTTGGGGTTGGTTTTTTACCTGAGGTTTGCTTTTTTCCTGGATGCCTTTGATTTGCGGCTTATTCTGCTCGAGCTTGCTGACGTAACGAAGACGCCCTCTCTCAAGGATTTGCTCTGCCTGCTTCGTGTACAACGAGACTTCCAGCCTTGTTCTGGCATCCCTGATTTTTTTCTTCAGCCTGTTGTACTCGTTGATTTCGTCGTTCGTTAACGTGATCTTACCAAGGGTCATGTCAACTTCTCTCCTTTACGGTCTGGGATAGCAAGTTCAAACGTCATTTCATCGGAACCGTCCGTATCAGGAGCGCTGGACGCAATGATCGTCGGCAGCTTATCCTGGGAGGATATTTTTTCTTCGGCCGTCAGCTTGGCTTGTTTCGCGATAAAGCTGCCGCCGCCGAAGCCGGCGATCATCGCCACGTAAATATATTTCGGGAACTCGAGTCCAAGCGGAAGTGCCGAAATCAAGCCTGCGCCAGCCCCCAAAATGATATCCGAAAGAAAGCCGATATGATAATTTTTCCTTCTGGATCCGTCGCTGAGTTCCAGTTCGATGATTTTGGGCAGTATAAGGGATCCGTCGTGGATATACAAACTTGACAAAAGACCGCCGAATGAACCTGACGCTATGATCACCGCGAAATCAGTCCAATGCATGATTGGATTCCCCCATATACCATTCTAATATGTAATGAGAAGCTGATTTGTGATAACGAGATGTGAAAATTGGCTGACATATCAGAAGGCGTCCTTAGTTCTGCTATTTTATGCACGGTTTTGCTTCAACTTGCAAGTTTTCTAGGTTTGTACCCATTTTTTGGATTATTTTACTAAAATCCTTAGAGCTTTCTCTACACCTTATATGATCAAGGGCCTGGTTGCTATGCATAAAAATGCAAAATATCACCGGAAGCGGGACATGTTTATAGATAAAAAAAAAAGCGGCTGCCATCCGCAGCCGCCCTTGTCCGATTCGCTATTCCCTTTTACCAGCCAAAATCAAGCGTATTTCCCGTTTCGGCCACCGTTTTGATGTTGCTCAGAATCATCCACCAATGGCCTTCGGCGTTTTGAAAAGCGGGATGGTTGTCCGACCACTGATCGTTCACGAGCGTTAACTTCGTGCATTTGCCCACCGTGTCCAGCGTAAAGGTCACACGCGAAGTCAGCTCCTCATGATTGGCATGATAAGACGGCCCCGGATGCTCAAGATAACTCAACGTTTGGTTCGGCTCATACGCCAAAATATCCCCGTACACGTGCACCGTTTCATCGCCGTCATTGCCCGGTCCGACGTAAGCAAAAGGCTCCCCGGCTTTAAAGCTGGACTGAAGCACGCAGTTAAAAAACGTTTTTTTCGTTCCTTCCGGCGCCACGAGCAGATCCCACACCTTTTCCGGCTCGGCTCCGATATAAAATTCATATTTCAGGCTGTTCATGCGTTCACGCTCCCTTGGAATTCGTATTCGTTTATTCATTTGCCGCAAAATTCCCCAAACGGAAATTGTATGCTAAACTCATGATACCTTTGATAGAATGCCACGTATTGTAAAAACGCGACAAGAACGCCTGTTCCATAAATATTTTCAGGAGCTGATCGACATGTCTTCCGGTGCAATCAAACCAAGCATGGGAATTCTGAACCCGCAGGGCGGCGAAAAAAGGTTTGCGTTGTCCCGCCACGCCGCTTCGGAAGCGCTGGGCTTTTTCGTTAAACATTACTGGATCATCCGCTGGGATTGCCGGGACGAGGAGCCGTACATGCAGCATGTCGTCCCGAATCCCTGCGTCAATCTGGTCGTCGAGCCCGGTAAGACGCTTATTTATGCCCCGTCTCCCGGCAAATTTTCTTACCCGATCCACGGAAAGGGCGTTGTTTTTGGCATCAAATTCAAGCCCGGCGGTTTTTACCCTTTCCTGCGGCGGCCCGTGTCCAACCTGCTGGATCAGCCGCTTGGGGTACGCGGCATTTTGGGCGCGGACGGAACCGAACTCGAAAAAACGATCCTATCCATGGACTACGACCAGGATATGGTCCGTGCCATGGAAAAGCTGCTGCTGCCCAAACTTCCTCCGCTGGACGACGAGGTGCTGCGGATCAACCGCATCATCGACTTTATCGCGGACGAACGGGAAATTTCCAAGGTAGACCAGGTATGCGAACATTTTCAGATTCATATCCGCAAGCTGCAGCGGCTGTTCGACCAATACGTCGGCATCAGTCCGAAATGGGTCATCCGCCTTTATCGCCTGCAAAACGCCGCCGAAGCGATGGACCGAAGCCTTCCCGTTGATTTGTCCCGGCTCGCCGCGGAGCTTGGATACCATGACCAGCCCCATTTCATTAAAGACTTTAAAGCGGTCGTCGGCTGCACGCCGGAGGAATACCGGAGGTGGTTGCAGGAACAGTAACGTTGGGTTTGAACACGGGGCTTCAGAGCGCCTGCGGGCCCCTGTGTCCTTTTTCCCAAAATCGAAAAATCGTATTTTGATAGCTCCCTTAGCCACCGCGGATACATCACTTGCCGATTTTTCGATGATTTCTTCTGAACCATCCCTTTTCGATTTCCCGGAAGATATCAGCCATATTCAAATGACATTAATTGGTTGACATAAGGCGATTCATAGTTTATTCTTTTGTTGACTGATTTAGTCAATCTAAAACAATGAACAACGAATCTAATCCCAAAATCATAAGAATATGTACGTTCAATTATTGACTGATTTAATCAATCAAAAAAGGAGCGATCATTTATGGTAAACAGTGCAGGCATGGAAAAGGCAATCGTCATCGGTGGCGGCATGGCGGGTTTGATGACTGCCCGAGTATTGGCGGATTATTACGCAGAGGTGCTTATCATTGATAAAGATCATTTTCCGGCGCAGCCAACCGACCGGGCCGGCGTACCTCACGGCTTCCATCCTCACCGGTTCACGAATCGCGGCAAAATGATTACGGAAAGCCTGTTCCCAGGCTATGAAGAAGAGTTGACCGCGCTAGGTTCGCCTTCCTCGTTCAGTAAAACGGCGCATATTATGAATCAGTATGGAGTCGTTAGCGGTCCTTATATGCGGAATGATATTAAATTTAGCCGCGCTACGCTTGAATGGGTTATTCGCGGTCGCGTGAGCGCCAATCCGAACGTAAGGTTTCTCCAAGGATACGACGTGCTAGAGCTTATTGCGGCTCCAGACCTCTCGGCCATTACCGGGGTTCGAATCCGGGAAAGGAAAACTGCCGGAACGGAAAGCGTACGGATGGCCGACCTGGTCGTCGATGCCGGCGGCCGAACCTCCCGGCTGCCGCAATGGCTGGAGGGCATGGGATACGAATTGCCAAAGCCCGATTTGATGAAGGCGTCGATCGGGTACAGCACCCGCCGCTATACATTGCCGCCCGCTAAGCGTCACCTGGCCGAAGAATGGGACGTCGTCAACATTATGGGCCAACCGGAGAACAACACTTTTACGGGCGTCTTCTCATTCATCGAAAATCAAGTCGCCGAACTGCTGCTGTACCGTCCCGGGGGGCAGTTTCCTCCTACGGATGCGGAGGCGTTCGAACAAACGGCGGCCGGGCTGCCGTCTCCCCTGATCGCCGAAATCGTCCGGGGCTTGGAGCCTGTCGGCAAGCCACGGGGCTTTCGCGTAGCGGAATTGTACCGCCGCCATTATGAAAAGATTGAGAATTGGCCTGCCGGCCTGCTCGTCCTCGGCGATGCTTACTGCATCTACGATCCGATTTTCGGTCAGGGGATGACGGTCGCGGCCATCGAAGCGGAAATATTGCAATCCTCCTTGCGGGAGCAGCTTGGCGATCCGAAGCCGCAGTTTGAGCAGCGGGTGCTTAAACGGATGCAGCGCGAAGCCATTACGCCTGCCTGGTGGTTGAACTGCGCAGCGGATTTGCAATGGGAAGGCGTCGAATACGAAGCCGGGGCGGAGCCGCTCGAAGGGATTGATTTCTGCCGGAAGGTGATGGATTTACTCCTTAAAGAGGGGACGGCTAACCAGAACTTTCAGCTTTACGGCATGTATTGGGGTATCAACACGTTAGCCGTACCGCTCGGCGAGCTGTTCAATCCGCAAATGATCCGAACGGTGCTCGAAGCATCGGACGAAGGAAAAGCAATACTCGACGAACTATTGGAGCAGCATCGTCTGCCGCTTGAAGAGGTGCTGGATCAGATCGTACCGCAATAAGAGACACCGATAGACGCTTTTAAAAATAAAGCACCTGCCGCCACAAAACGGCGATAGGTGCTTTATTTGCTGATCATCTTCATCAACATTTCGATATTCGGCATACGAAACTGGCGTTCATCCACCGATCCCACCACCGTAACGCCGGTCAGTACCGTTAGGAAACCGGCAATTAATTCCCCCGGGTCCCCCGGTGCAATCGTCCCGTCTCTTTGTCCTTCTTCGAACAAGGGTTTCAAAACTTCGATGTAATCATCCAACGTGTATTGATCCAACAGCCGTTTTGCCTCTTCGGGCACGCCGTCGGACGTTCTCGCCTGATAAATCAATCGAAAGTACGGGGCCCCTTTCTCGTCTATCATTTCTTCAACAAATCTTCTGATTTTATCGTAAGCGGTTCCCGGGAGCGATGTGAAGAACGAAAGGGCTTCCTGCGCACCATCGATGGCGCCTTTGACAAGCGTAACAAAAAGCTCTTCCTTGGATTTAAAATAATGGTACACCAGGCCATGGCTGATGCCTGCTTCCTTCACGATCATGCTCATTTTGGTCCCGACAACGCCCCGTCTGGAAAAAACCCTTAAGGCAGCTGCCAAAATCTGTTCCCGGCGCTCATCCCGAATCTGAATCAGTTGTTCCTCATTTAATGGTGCCACGCCGCACCCGCCCCCTTACAGCTTCATAGGCAATAATTTTAGATTGATCAAGTCAGTCAAGGATAAAAATACAGCATTTTATTATGCTCGTCAACCCGTTTCTACCGTATGTATAGCGAAAGTTGCGGTATCCGTTTCATCCTGCCTTTCCCCCCTGAGCATCGTAAGCGGCCGTAAAGTTCCAGATACGCCTTCATTCCATGCTGATCCGCAACCGTTCTGCTTCGTCATGAAGGCCGATGTCGGTCAGCGCATGCCACAGCCTGTGTTGCAAGTCCGTCATGCCGTTCAGCGCATGCAGCTGCAAATCCCGCACGAGCGCCATCACGGCCGGAGGTTCGGCATCGTCCAGAAAACGGAAAATTTCCTCAGTCTCGAACCTTCCCTCAGGATCGACGTGAAACCGTTTCCCTGAAAACGAGGCATGCTGTCCCGGGGGCCGAAGCACATGCAGCCCGCCTCGAACACGAATCCAGGCATCGCGGTCCCGCTTTGCCTGCAGCTCCCGGACATATCGGTAGGGGTGATCGATCCGCGGAAGATGAAGCCGATCCCGAACCTGCTGCCGAATGTGCTCAGCCCGCTCCTCTTCCTCCTCGCTTGGACGATAAGGCGAATCATCCTGTTCCCCCAAAAACCGGGCATAGTCCTCCTCGGAACGAAAATGATTGTAAAAAAGCCCCGAATCGTTCATGTTCAAGCTCAAAAAATGCTCCAGGTTCTCGGCGACGATGTGAACCGGATGATCAAAACTCATGGGCGAGACGCAAACAACAGGCGCTTCATCCAGCACCGCCGCCGTTCCGAAATCCGTCAACAGCCCGTAATGGATTCCGTCCGCGCCGATGTTTCCGAACACCACGACATCGCATGGCGTGTTAAAGTAACGGAAATTCTCCTCATGCACGAGATAAAAAGACAACCCGTCATACAAATTGCCGCCCTTCGCCTTTAAGCCTTGATCGATTTCGGCCAGAACTTGCAGCGCTTTGGGGACGGCGTATTTTCCGAAATTGCTTTTCAGTCCGTTTTCCATACGCATGTTCTTCCTCCTGTTTTAAAGGGCTGGGTTGCCCGTGGGAAGCCCCTATTCGACTTTCTGCATTAGTCCTCGCTCAGCGGCAAGTAAATATCCACGATCGTCCCTTTCCCCGCTTCGCTGACAATGTCCATCCGTCCATGGTGGGCATCGATAATTTTTTTGACGATCATCATGCCCAGGCCGTTGCCTTCCGATTTGGTGGTATGGAAGGGCTCGCCGATCCGCTGCAGCATCTCTTCACTCATGCCGACGCCGTTGTCGGCGAAACGTATCCGTTGGTATCCCTCGCGGGTTTCAAGAAGTATATGTATTTTCCCAGCGTGAGGCAGAGCCTCGATCGCATTTTTTACGATGTTCATGAATACCTGCTTGATCTGATTTCGGTCGCAGCGGATGGGATGATCGGCGTGAACGACGCAGTCGACCGTGATGCAGTTCAAAGCGGCCTGAATTTCAAACAGGTTGAGCACTTCCTGAAGAACCGGGAAGCAACGATCCTTCCGGAACAGCACCGCTTGAGGTTTGCCCAGAATCAAAAATTCGCTCACGATCATGTTCATCCGCTCCAGCTCCGACATGATCAGGTTATAATGGCGCAGGCAGTTGTCCTTGCCGAGGAGCTGCAGCATGCCTTTGACCGTGGTCAGCGGGTTGCGGATTTCATGGGCGATGCCCACCGCGATCTGACCGGCGAATACAAGTTTTTCGGTATTGCGGAGGATTTCCTCCGTTTTCTTCATTTCGGTGATGTCGCGGATGCTGCCGACCACACGGATGATCGTCCGGTCCGTGTCGTACACCGGAAGCACGTCCAGCATGTAACGGTGTTCGTCGTCCTTTACCGCCAGGCTCAGCTCTACCCCGATGGTTTCCTCATGACGCCTGATCGCTCTTTGAAAATATGGGCTGATCAAATCGATGTTAAATACCGACGTCCCTGCATAATCGGTTTGCCCGTCCAAAAGCAGCATCGAGCGGCAGCGTTCATTCATTTCAAGGATATGGCCCAGATGGTTCGTAATGACGACACCGTAAAAATTCGTATCCAGCAAAAACTGGTTCAGCATTTGCAGCTGGGTGTTTTGCCTTCGCAGCAAAAGCTCGCGCTCCACGGAATCGGCCATCGTGCAGAGAAGCGCGAGTAAATGCGGATGGGCGAACCCGAGTTCCGTCATCAGCGAGATCGTCCCGACAATGCGGCCGTCTTCGCTGCGGAATCCCGTGGAGTAACAAGCCAGCTTGTGCAATATGGTATGGTAATGATCCTGTCCCAGCAGCTGAAACGGCCGGCCATGGGTCAGGCACAGATCAATGGAATTGGTGCCCGCATCTTTGCTGAACCGGACGCCTTCCTCGATCCCTAATTGTTTAACCGTTTTAATAATCGTCTCATCCCCGGCAAACTCCAGCACATATCCCTGATCGTCCGTTACGGTGATCGTGATGGGACTGCCTGAAATGGAAGATAAAAATTTGCCTATGAAAAAATGAATGACTTCGATGTACTCCTTGTACTTTACCAGCTTGGCGGCCAGCTCCGCTGGACTGTATCTCTGATTGAACCTCGGAGGCTCACTCGGATCAAGTCCCGTATGTATGCAATATTGTTTGGACACCTCGATGGCGTGTGCATCATTCAATTGATATAAGGGCTCGCCCATGCAGCACACCTCATTTTGTTATATACTTTACCTAGTGATTGGATCGTTTGGAAGCGGATCATTTATTATAGTAAGAATTATTTGCCCACCCCTATATCATACCATTCAAAATGAATCCTTCACTAGAGGTTTTTTGATGTTGTCATAAGCATGTTATATTTTTGGAAGACGGGCCGGAGTCCGGCTACAAAGGAGGAACGATGCAGCCATTTACAAAGGCCGTGATCGAGCAGATCCAATCCATACCGCCGGGCAAAGTCATGACTTACGGCGGCGTCGCCGCCGCTGCGGGCAGTCCGCGCGCCGCCCGGCAGGTCGTCCGAATATTGCATTCCATGAGCGCCAAATACGATCTTCCGTGGCACAGGGTGGTCAATGCCAAAGGCGAGATCGCCTTGCGCGACGACGAGTCCCGCTTTTTGCAGCAGGCCCTGCTGGAAGACGAAGGGGTCGAAGTCGGGATCGGCGGCCGGATCGATTTGTCTGTATATGGAGTATAAAAGAATGCCTGAAGCGACTTTATGTACGTCATGAAACTATAAAGCTTCAACCTGCCCCTACTGTACCGCAACGCGTTCCAATGAAAAAACCCCGCAAAGCGGGCATGACCATCATGCCATTTCACACTGCTTTACGGGGGACTTGCTGAATTATTTAGCTTAGGGTTCGTCTATAACCGGCTCGACGGGAACCGCAGCTGCATCCGTTTCATAAGGAATGTCTTTGAGCCCGTTCGAAAGCGCGGCCAGCAAACTTCCCGACGCATCTTGGCTGTATTCCCAGAACATCGCCCCTGCGAGTCCGCGGTCGAGAACGTATTTCGCCTTCGCCGCGATAGACTGGGGGTCGTCATAGGAAATAAAGGTGCTGCCGTCAAACAGATAAGGTGCATGGGCAGTCTCATCCCAATAGCGCGTATACCCGGTTTGCGCGTTGTATTTGGCCAAAATGTCCGTATAAGTCGGCGTGTCGGGCGAACCTTTCGCCTGTTGGCCCAGGCCGCCGGAACCGGCGTTTTCGACGTCGGTCCAAACATGCCCGTAAAATGCGGCCGCGATCACAAGCTTATTCGCCGGAATACCGCTGTTCAAATACAGCTGAATGGACGCATCCACGCTAAAATTCCCGCCGTACAGATTCGTATGGTGTTCCGTGGACGGGCTCCAGCCTCCGGCAAAATCGAACGTCATCACGTTGATATTGTCCACGTATTTAGCCACTTCCCCGATCTCGACGCCGTTAAGATAAGATGGGCCCGCCCCGGCGGCGATCGTCAGCTCGTAATACCTTCCGTTTTCGGCACCCAATTGGTTCAGCTTCTCCCGCAGCAGCTTGAGGATCAGCGTGAAATTTTGTTTGTCTTCGGGCCTTGCCTTCATGACGCCGTCCGCGCTTTGGGTCGGATACTCCCAATCCAGGTCGATGCCGTCCAAATCGTAACGTTTGATATAGTCTATTATGCTGGAAGCGAAAATCTCCCGGCTCTCTTCCGTCAGTACGGCGTCCGAAAAACCGTCCGCTCCCCAACCGCCGACCGAGTTCAAAATTTTAAGATGCGGATGTTCCGCTCTCAAACGCTGAAGATAAGCATAGTTCTCCTCGTCGAAAGATCCCGCCATCGGCACGATTTGGTTATCCCGGATATGGGTGAAGGCATAATTGATATGAGTCAGCTTGCCTGCATCGATCGGGTTGGCCTCGGACCAGGCGACCCAGCCCGGCACGTAGGCGATCAGCTTCGGCCCGGCAGGCGGCTGTTCTTTGCTTTTGACTGTAAAATGAACGGTTGTTTTTGCGGTTTTCATACTTTTGCCATGCGCCGCAATCACGGTCAGCGTGTAGCTTCCGGCTTTCGTGATCGGGGTTCCTTTTTCGTAGACGGCTTCATTCAGGAAAGCTGCGCTAGCAGTTCCGGGCGCATCGTTCCAGTCTGCCGCGACGCCCGGATCATACTCCCCGCCTTCCGTAATGGGGCGAATGGCCGGTGCATCCGGAACGGAGGTCGTGTCTTTTTCGTAAGGTTTGCCCTTTAAGCCGTCCGCCAAAGCTGTAAGCAGCACGCCCGTCGTATCCTGGCTGTATTCCCAGAACATCGCTCCTGCCAGTCCGCGGTCCAGCACGTATTTTGCCTTTTCCGCCAAGGATTCCGGATCGTCATAGGACAGGAACGTGCTGCCGTCGAACAGGTAAGGCGCCTTGGCGTTTTCGTCCCAGTACCGGGTAAATCCGGTTTCCCCGTTATAGGCCGCAATCGTTGCGCTGTACGACGGCGTGTCTTCGCTGCCTTTGGCGCTGCGTCCCACCATCGGCCCGTCGCCGGTCACGTCCGTCCACTTGTGGCTGTAAAAAGCGCCGCCAATCACGATCTTATGGGCAGGCACTCCGTTTTTCAGCAAAACGTCGACGGATAAATCCGTGCTGATGTTCGTTCCGTACAGATGCGTATGATGGGCCGTATTTTGCACCCAGCCTCCGGCGAAGTCATACGTCATCACGTTGATGTTGTCGAGCAGCGGAGTGATTTTGCCGATCTCGACGCCGTTCAAATACCCCCAGCCCGCTCCGGCCGCGATGGTCAGCTCGTAATACTTGTTGTTCTCCAGCCCCAGCACGTTCAGCTTCTCGCGGATCAGCTTGAGCACGAGCGTAAAGTTCTCTTTGTCTTCAGGCCTTCCCGTCACGATCCCGCCTGCATCTTGGGTCGGATACTCCCAGTCGAGGTCAATGCCGTCCAGGCCGTATTTTTTGACGTATTCGATGATGCTGTCCGCAAAGGCGTTCCGCGAAGTTTCGGTCATGGCCGCATCCGAAAATCCGTCCGCCCCCCAGCCGCCGACCGAGTTCAAAATTTTGAGGTTCGGGTTTTGGGCTTTCAGGCTTTGCAGGTACGCATAGTTCGCGTCATCGTTTTGGCCTTCGATCGGAATGATTTTATTGTCTTTGATATGCGTAAAAGCATAATTGATGTGCGTCAGCTTGGCGGCGTCCACCGGCTGCGCCGATGACCAATCCTTCCAGCCCGCCACGTAGCCGATCAGCTTAACCTCCGGCTTCATGGTGAAGTCGACCGTCGTGCTTGCTTTTTTGCCGCTGTTCTTGTGGACGGCGGTGACGACCAGCGTGTATTGACCCGCCTCGATAATGCCGGTGCCTTTGACGTAGGCCGCTCCGTTCAGCGTGGCGCTGCTGGTCGTATCCGCGGCGTCGGTCCAGTTCGGAAGCACGCCCGAAGTATAGATCTCGCCATTGGCGACTCCGGTGACGACGGGCGCCTGCGGAACGGTCGAATCGCCGCCGGGGCTGCCCCCGCTTCCGCCGCCGCTGCCCGATCCCCCGCCGGAGCCGCCGGAACTTCCTCCGGAGCTGCCGCCGGGGGTGCTGCTGCCGGGTACACCCGTTTGGATAGATCCGGCCTGCGGACCGTCGACGCTTTGCGGAGCGGTTTGGAAGGAGGAACCTTTAGCCCCTTCGTTAAGGGTTGCTTTTTGGATTTTGCCGGAGCCAAGAACCTTGGCCTTCGCATTCAGCACCAAATGGGCGATGCCCGCATCGCTGCCGAGCTGCAGCGTATTGCCTTGTCCGTCCACGACGACGGAATCCAGCCGGCTTCCCTGGATGACCAGCTCCACTCCCTCTGCCAAAATGACCAATTTCCCTTCCACCTTCACGTTTTTCAGCGTTACGGTGCCGGGGCCGGCTCCCTTTTCGAGGGTAAGGTTCCCGCGGATGACCATATTTTGCAGGGTAATGCCGGAGGCGGATATGGCGGCATCCCCGCCAACCGTTTCGGTTCCCGATGCGGGACCGTAGGTGCCGGCTTTGTTATAGGTTTGCAGCGTCTTAGGCACGCTCACCTGCATACGGCTGATCAGCACCGCCCCTTCGGCCCGGGTCAGCGCCGATTGAGGGCGAATCGTGCCGTCGGGGTATCCGCCAAGCTTGCCCTTCAGAACCAGATAAGCGAGCGCCTGTCGGCTCCAATCGGCAATGTTACCGGCATCCTTGAACGCTTTAAGGACGCCCGGATCGCTGTCCGCTTCGGCCTTCAAAACCTTAAACAGCATCACGGCCGCCTCTTCCCGTGTAACCGGCTGATCCGGGCGGACGGAACCGTCGGCGTAACCGGAGACATAGCCCGCCTCCAAAGCTTTTGCGGCTTCCGCATACTGCCACTGCCCGGGTTTCAAATCGGGGAAGGAGGCCGCTTTCTCGGCCGTCAAATGAAAATACCGGTTGATCATGGCCATCAGCTCGATTCGGGTCAGCGCCCGATCCGGCTTCATGGAGCCGTCGGGATACCCTTTAAGCAGGCCTTGATCCTGCCATCCGGCAAGAAGCTGTTCCGCCCAATGGCCCTTGACGTCGGACGAGGCGGCTGCAGCCCGTCCCGCAAAAGCGAATGAAGATACGATGACGGCTGCGCAGACGAAGCAAATAAACCACTTCCATTCCATCCTGTTATGAAGCGCTTTCATAATACACCCCTATCTATCCTTTTTTGGCCACGCGCCCTTTCTCCCCTCCTTCGTCAAACGCATATTCCACCTCCTTCGGCTTCGGAACGGGGGGCGTATGGCATGAGTATTAAACCCGGCCGTTGGACCGGACTTAATCGCAAACGGTATGTTCCCTATCGGGCCGGCCCGACGGGAAAGCTGCAGCAAGCAAAAAGTTTTGAGATTTTTCGTTGAAGTCACTTCGGCAATGGTGATTGCCCGTTAGGAAATATGCAAAGCCGCCATAAAGATTTGTCAAGGAAAAACGGGATCGGCCGTCTTATGGCAGGCGGCGCAGCATTACGCGGCGTATAAGCTGTTCTCCGGGGAAGTTCTGCGGATCGCGAATGAAGATCGTTGCAGCCTCATCATACCACCCCGGTTCCAGCGCGAAAATCGGTTTCGGGATAAGTATCTTATTTCGTTGATTTGTATCTTCCTCATGCCGCAACCCCCGGCCTGTGCGGCCGAGGGTTGTCGGAAAAGGAACTAAGGCATGGAAACGAGGAATGGCTTCACCGTGCCCGCGAAGTTGTAATTGCTCGTTTTATCCCAGTTGATCGACCACGTCATGGCGCCGCGGATGTCGGGGTATTTTGCGACGGGTTTGTAGCTTCCGCAGCCCGTGCCGGTCGCCAGACAGTTAAGCGCATTGTTGACGACGGACGGGGATACATAGCCGCCGCCCGCGGCAGCCGGAACGGCGGGCACCCCGATGCCGAGCTGCGACGGGGCCACCCACTGGAGGGACAGATCGGAGAGCGCCGTCAGGAAATCGACCGTGCCCTGGGAATAACATTTGCCGTCCCGGCCTAGCATGCAGCCCGAATTGTAATACTGAACGTTAATGACGGTCGTGATGTCCTTCAAGTTGTTATACAGCTGCATATAAGTCGTATTCGGGCTCTGCATATCGATCGTCTGCGGGGCCATCGTCAAAATAAAACCGGAGCCGAACCGCTGCTGCAGCTGCTTGACGGCCGTGGTCAGGTTGGCCACGTTCATGCCGTTCTCCAAATCGATATCGATCCCGTCAAGGCCGTACGTCGTGATGATGTTGGACATGCTGTCGACGAAGTTGGCGATGTTCGGCGATGCGCTGCCGAGATTGACGTTTCCTTTTTCCCCGCCGATGGAGATGATGACCTTTTTGCCTTTCGCGTGTTTCGCCTGGATGTCGTTGATCAGGTCGGCCTTGGTATATCCGCCGAGGGCGTTCGACAGCGAAGAATCGACGTTAAACGTAACGCCCCCGGGCTTGGAAGGGTCCATATCGGCAAAAGCCAGCACGATGATATCGTATTGGTCCGGCACGTCGCTCAGCTTCAAATTGGAAGATCCGTTGATGAAATTATGCCAATAACCGGTAAGCACATGCTTCGGAAGCTGACCGCCTCCGCCTCCTCCGCCGCCGCTGCCGCTTTGCGTCGTTGCCGTCACCGCGGCGCTTTGCGGGGATACGTTGCCGGCGGCGTCTTTGGCGGCAACCCGGAACGTATAAGCCGTGCTTGCCGACAAGCCGGTAACCGTCGCCGTCGTGCCTGCAACCGTCATGACCTTCGACGTGCCCTGATAAACATCGTAGCCCGTGACGCCGACATTATCGGTCGAGGCCGTCCAGGATAGGGACACGCTTGAGGATGTCGTGCCCGTGACGGCAAGGTTCGTCGGCATCGTCGGCGCCTGGGTATCCGTCGTGCCGCCTCCCCCGCCTCCAGCGACAAGCTGCCACAGCGCCGGCACGTTCGGCGGTTCCCAGCCGACCAAGGAAGTATGCGGCTGGATAGCTTTGTACGTGCTTCCGCTATACGTCACCGTATCATTAACCGCATAAGCGACATTGGGCGCCCAAGCCCCGCGGTCGGCCGCTGCGGCGATGGACGGCGCCAATCCGACGACGAGCACCATCATCAGCAGCAGCGGCAAAAATTTGCGAATCAGCTTGCTTTTCGGGGAACATGCATTTCTCATCGATACGCCTCCTTCATTTGTTTAACTTCTGCTTCTCATGCTTCCGGTCGAACCGTCCTGAATTTGCTCCGGCCACCTCCTTTTCCTTAAACTCCTGGCTTTATGTCAAAGGGATGTAAGTAACCATGTCGGCACGGCAAAACCACGGAAAAACCCGGCCTGACCTGCATAAACGAAGGAAGAAACGCCGATTCCGTTTGCGGGCTGGAATGTAAATCCGTTAAAAAGTCGGGAAAACCAAGCTTGTCTCTCCTACATGTTAGCGTTTTCAATTGTGGTGGAGAGATCGGAAACGTTGCTGTAGATTCAAACGTTGCTGAGATTCAGTAGAAGAACGTTGGGAGAGCATTGCTGCAAGCAGAAAAATGTCACATCGGGAGCAAAAAAACGGTATGATCGAGCTCAAGGGCTCGTGAGGATTTTTAATGTCGTAGGTAAAAATTGGCATAATCATCATACCATTCCGTTCCGAAGTTGAAAATCGGTATCCGGAATATGTATCTGATTTCGTTGAATTGTATCATAATCATCTGCAGCTTGGCGTTCGCTTCGTTCATGCAGCCGATTGCTGCGGTCCGGCGGCGAATGGCGCGGGGCATCCCTGCGAAACGCAAAAAGGCTCCTCCCCTCTTGGGGCGGGAAGCCTCTTGTTCAAACTTACAGCTGCAGGGACTGCACAAACCGCCAAACGAACATGCCCCCGAAATACATCAACGCCAGGCCGGCGCCAATCGAAACCCGCTTCATCCACTTCCCGTCGATCAGCCTCCGCGCATGCGTCACAAGCAGCATCAAAACCACGTCATGGATCGCAATGCCGCAAATGACGCCCGCGGCCATGGTCCAGAAATGGGCTTGCCCCGTGCTTCCCAGCCTGTCGGCCAGCAGCGTGCCGAATACGCTCAGCCAGAACACGATGTTCCCCGGCGATACGGCGACCATAAAACCGTTCCCGTAGGAAGATAACCAGGTTTTGTCAGGGGCCGCTCCTTCTCCGCCGGCATGAAAAGCCGATGCTTCCTTGATGCTGCCGTATCCGACAACAAACAAAAAGACCGCCCCGACGATCCACATCGCTTGCTGAATGACCGGAGTCGTCAAAAACGCCGATGCGCCGCAATAAAGGAGGATCATCAAAAGCACATCCACCGTCATCCCGCCGAGTCCCACGCTCCAGCCATGGAAAAAGCCCTTTTTTAATCCTTGCCGAATCATCTCGATCGTGATGGGTCCAACCGGAATCGCTACCGACAGGCCCAACATGACGCTACTCCACCACAGCAGTTCCATGCACCCCTCGTTCATTGTTCAAGTATAGACCTACCATACCCGACAATTGTCATTTCAAAAAGGGATAGTTTATACTTTTCAAAAATGACAGATGAGGTGCAACGTTGCATGCAAGAGCTGATTTTCCACATCGACCCCGACAGCCCGGTTCCCCGGTACGTCCAGGTATATCGGCATTTGAAAAACGAAATCATGCAGGGCCGGCTGCTTCCCGACGCCCGGCTGCCTTCCATCCGGAATCTGGCCGCTTCGCTAAACCTGAGCCGCAACACGACGCAGCTTGCTTACGAGCAGCTCCTTGCCGAAGGTTATGTCCGCAGCGAAAACAAAAAGGGCTATTACGTGGAGCCGCTGCCGCTAAGCCAAGCCCTGCCGCCCGACTTTCGACAAGTCCGCTCGCAGACGGAGGAGGAAGCTCCGGCGGATTGGATCGATTTTCGCCTCGGGGCCGTGGATCCGGAACATTTCCCCATCGAAAAATGGCGGCTCCTGTCCAACCGCGCGTTAAAAGATTCCTCCATCTACACTTACGGGGACCGTCAGGGGGATCTTCTGCTCAGGCAATCCATTGCAGCCTATCTGTTTCAATCCCGCGGCGTCCGGGCGACCCCCGAGCAAATCATCGTCGGCAGCAGCACGCAGCAGCTGATGTATTTGCTGGGCGCGATTTTGGGCGGAACCTTTGATTCCGTCGGCTTCGAAGAGCCGGGGTACGCGGGAGCGAAAGACGTGTTTCGCGAGCTGTCTTACCGGATCGAGTCCGTCCCCGTCGGCCCGAACGGCGTGCATCTCGAAAGTCTCCGTCAGGTCGGGAGCAGGCTGTTGTACGTCACGCCTTCGCACCAGTTTCCGCTGGGGATGATTATGCCGATCCAACATCGGCTGGCGCTCCTGAATTGGGCCGAGGAGAAAGACGGCTATCTGATCGAAGACGATTATGACAGCGAATTTCGCTATAAACAAAAGCCGATTCCGGCCATGTTCAGCTTGAACGACAACGAGCGGGTGATTTACGTGGGAACCTTCTCCAAAGCGCTGCTGCCGTCGGTTCGGATCGGGTACCTGATTTTGCCGAACGCGCTTTTGCCGCATTATGAGAAAAAAAAGCTGCTGTTCGAGCCTTGCGCTTCGGGCATCCACCAGCGGACGCTGCATTATTTTATGGAGGAAGGTCATTTCGGAGCCCACATCAAAAAAATGCGCAGCATCTACAAAAGCAAGATGGCGAAGATCAGGGAAGCCGTGCGGAATTACGCTCCCCCTTTCGTCCAAGTCAACGACACGACCATGGGGCTGCATGTCATTCTGACGATCCAAACGGACCTAACGGAAGACGAGCTCATCAAAAAAGCGGCCGACCGCCGCTTGAAAGTGTACAAAGCCTCCATGTTCTATGAAACGCCCAAAAACGATGGCCGCGTTCAGCTCCTGCTGGGTTTCGCCGGCTTAACGGAAAAGGAAATCGAACGGGGGCTGCAAACGCTGCTGCGGGAAGTGCTGTAAACGCGGCTACCAGCGAATGCTTCCGACGCAGGCCGCGATGCGTTCCCGTTCCTCCTCCGGCAACGGCCAGCGGCTGATTTCCTCCAGCACCCCGGATCGGTTGGCATAACCTTTGGCCAGGCCGTTGAGCCTAGCCGCCAGCGTGGAGCGGTCCATCTCGGCGATGGAGCCATACAGCGTCAACAGTCGTTCCACCGCATGCGGGTACCGCTTCAAATAATATTTCTGGTGCCTCTCTTCCGCTGCATAAAAAACGGAAAACGGGCGTATTTCCGTCGCCGGCTCCCCCTTGCCCGAAACGCGCCGTTCTTCCAGCACCCGGTCAATCGCGTCCTTTTGTTCCGGACTCCGGTACAGCAGCATCGATTGGTATTGTCTTCCTTTATAACCGTTGATATTTTCCGGGCGGTGGCCGTTCCAGAATACGCGCAATATGTCGTCGTACGCCAAAAACGCCGGGTCGAAATCTACCTCGATGGTCTCGGTATGGTCGCCCATATGGCGATATGTCGGTTCGCTCGCCGTTCCCCCGGCATAACCTGTTCTGGTGCTCACTACGCCGGGCAAGGCGCCGAAAAGCGCCTCCGGCCCCCAGAAGCAGCCCATGGCAAGCGTGGCGGTTTCGATGTAATGATGATCGTCCAAGTCGCATACCTCCCAAGCCGTACAGTCAAGGATATTGTTGCAGTGGGTACCAGACTACTTCATCGCTTCTTCCAGCTGCTCTCCCAACAACCGGAAAGCTTCTTCGATTTTCTCCTTCGGCACGTTTGCATACCGATCCCCGATGCTGATCTCAAAAAAGCACGCCCCCGCTTCCTTTTCACGCAGCCACGAGGATAACCCGACGCCCGTCGTTTCGGCGATATTCGCCAGGATCGGGGCGACCTTCTCCTCCGGGAGCCTGAAATGCACATGGAACATGTTCGATACCGGCACTTCCGGCCGGGTGGACACGCCTTGGCAGGCGTTGAACAGCGCCGCAAGCTCCCTGGCTTCCCCGTAATACCGAGCCATGCTGCCGATCCGCCGGTCGAAATAGTATTCCGAGCTGACGATATACGGATACAGGCTGATCAGATCGCCGCCGTGGCGCCTTTTCCAAATTTTCGATTGCTCCGTAAACGAGGCGTCTCCCGCCAAAATCGCTCCCGCGATCCCGCCGATTCCTTTATAAAAGGATACGTACACGCTGTCGAACAGCGCGCAAATTTCCGCAGCCGATTTATTGTAATAAGGGGTAATCTCGAACAATCTCGCCCCGTCCAAATGCAGCCGGATTCCTTTTTCCCGGCAATAGGCGGAGATCGCCTCAAGCTCCCCGTACGGCGGCAGCTGGCCGCCGATTTCGCGCTGCGGCAGCTCCAGGAGCAGGCAGGATATCTCGCCTTCCATCTGCCGCACGTCGTCCAGCGTGATCAACCGTTCTTTATCCGCAAGCAGAACCGCCTCAATATGATGCAGCTCCTTCATTCCGTCCTGTTCGTGGATTTCCAAATGGCAAAGCGGATGGTAGGCCACGCGTTTGAGCCCTTTTCCGTCGCACCAGATGCGAAGCGCGATTTGCTGGGCCATCGTCCCGCTCGGAAAAAATACCGCAGCCTCCTTGCCGAGATAGGACGCCATTTTATCCTGAAAATCCTCGATTACATTCCCCTTGCCGTACATATCGCTGCTCATGGAGCCCGGAACCTCTTCAAAAGCTTGCCGGAGCACCTGAACATCACGCGGCCCGTGGCCGCCCAGCGGATAGGCCGCCTGCTCGAATGCTGCTATCAATGTTTTACCGCCGCTCATACGATCATCTCCCCGGTATAGCGTGCACCATCGTCGTTTTACGGCCGACATGTCTTTTTATAACCTTGCTCCGCCAGCCTGGCGTTGGTCCCCGCAATCTCTCTCCGCTAAATCTATCAACCCGCCGACGGTTCCTATTCGTTCGCATCGACGCCCAATGCCGGTTGATACGTAGCTATCTACTAGTTTACCGTAAAACTTCGCTTGCGGCTAAGTCCGCATGCATAAATCAACTCGCGTATCGTCATTCGGAGCCGCTCCGGATACCAATATCCCGGATCAGCACCGCCCCTTGATCCGTCTTATCGAACGCAAAGACGATTTTTTGCAATTGCTCCGGCTGAAAACTCGGATTGATTTTCTTGAAATCGGCCAGCCCGAAGGCGAAGTTTTGAAACACGGGCTCCTTGATCGGCAGAGCGGAAGCAAACGGCCACTTTACGATTTTGCCTTCGAACATCGGCAGCAGGCTGCCGGCGCTGCTCAGCGGCAATTCCGCCCGGCTGCCGTTTTTGTCCTCGACCCTGATGGTTAAATCGACAAGCGAGTTTTTGCCGGAAGCTTTTTTCTTGTCATCCCGGTCCGCCATCGAAAAGACGATGGCGCCGTTCGGCCGAATGCCGGACTCGCCGCCAGGCAGAACGACTGTGTAGGAGGGGAGTCTGGCGCCCGGCGCACGTTCCCAGCTAAGACTTACGGCACCGTACTCCGCGGGAGCAAACTTCATCTCGACCTTCTCCTCCTTCCATTCCTTCAATCCCTCGCCAACCAGCCGTCCGCCATGCAGCGTCGTCGTGCCGGGATCGGCGTCTTCGTCGAAACTTGCGACAAGGGCCGTTTTCGAATCCCAGTAATTACTGATATACATCGTATCAGGCAGCCATTCCCGGGCATGGCCCAGATCCCGAAAGACGGCGCTGTATTCTTTCTTTTCATGCAACGTCGCTTCAAGGAACGAGGAGATCAGCACTTTGGCTGCCTGAAGCTGTTCCTCCTGGGGGATAAGCTGCGCGATATTGTACAGCTTGTTGCCGAGTCCCGCGCCATCGGTCCGCCCCCATACCGTGTTGAATTGCCCATGATTTGCTCCGTGCATGTAAACCGACGACTTGAAATAATCGCCGCTTCCCGTGTAGCGAATCCGGCTGAACTGGCTCGCCCCGTCGAATGAGCTGACATCCATGTCATGCGAGCCCTGCAAAGCCAGGTAATTGACGTCTTTCAGGACAGTCGGTTGCCCCGCAGGCTTGTATTGTCCGTCCGTGCCCGCAATCGATATGACCGAACGTATACCGAAGTTGTAGCTGAACTTGATGTTGGCATTCTCAGGATAGGCGGACAGCCTGTTATAAGCCGCAGCGACCGATACTGCCTCTCCGCCCCGGGAATGGCCGATCAACGCGATCCGGCTCATGTCCGCCTTGCCATAAAACGGGTTGCCCTTCGCTTTATTCCATCCGTCCCATACCTTCAAATGCTGCAGCATAAGCCAGCCCCGGGCCGGATTTTCCTTCTCCAGCACATTCAGCATAAACAAGTCGTCGTACGGGGACGTGTTCAGGAAGTTTTCGTCGATGGACACGGCGATGAATCCGCGGCTTGCCAGCAGCTTCCCAAGATATGCGTATCCGACATCCGAATACTCGGTCGCCAAATGATTGCCATGCGCGATCACGACCAAGGGGAATGGCCCGGCGCCGTCGGGATACCAGACATGCCCGTTCAGAGGCATCGCCTCGGGCCCGAACCCGAACGTATGCGTTCGGATCGAAGACCAATTTTTCACGAAGGCCGAACCGTCCACCTGCCGGGTTACGAGCGAATCCTTGGCGTTGAATTCCTTCCGATAGCTGTTTGCGCTGCCGTATGTCAATGTTTTGACTGCAAAAGGGCCGGGGTTCGCCGGATTTTCCATCGCTGCTGGGTAACGGTCCGCCGGTTTCATCGTTTTCAGCCTGTACGGTTTTGCCAACTCGGCGTTCCCGCCGCTTGCCAGCCAGCATCCGCCGACGGCGATGAAAGCAAGCGCGGCGAGCGCAGCGGATACGGCCGTCACTTTCGCGATCGTTTTGGCCTTGCGGTAAGCTCCCGTGATCCATCGAAACAGAATCGCTCCCAACAAGGAGAAGGCGGCAATCATCGACAAAGCCGTGGCCAACATGAGCTGCACCGGGCCGATGAAGCTGACAAACAACAGGCAGAATGAAGCCAGCGCGAGCCAAACATAACGTGTCGGCATCCGCTTCGCCCAGTGCAGCAGCCCTGCCGCCACACCGGTGATCAGGGCGACCGCGAGCATAAACAAGACGACGCCGGTCAAGTAATCGCCCAAACCACGCTCCCCGATGAGAAAATATCCCTGCATGAAAAAAATCGGGCAAACAAGGGCGGCCAGCGCCATCATTGCCCCTTTCCAGCCCGGGGCAAGCGGCGCAAAATGCTTGTTCCGGTTCATGAATTGGGCAAACCACGCCAACCCTTTCACCGTCCGTTTAGGGGATTCAAGCTCCGTATTCGCCATATGACGACCTCTCTTCCTAATCAATTCGATTGCCAAAATGTTTGGCATCGCCTAATTGTAAGCACAGTTTCTTTCCGACGGCTTTCCCTTTTCTTAAAATAACCTTACAATGCAGGAAATCGGCTGAAAGGCTTCGAACAGTACGGGTACAGGGAGGTGGGATGGTGCGCAAGACGATTTTGCTTGTCGACGACGATCCGGATATTGCGGATATGTTAAAGCTTTTTCTTGAAAAACATTTTGACGTTCTCGAAGCCAAAGACGGACACGAAGCGATGGAACTGTTCTCGCGGGCCGCGGTCGATTTGGCCGTGGTCGATATCATGATGCCGCACCTTGACGGCTACCAGCTGCTGCAATGGATACGCCGGCATTCCAAACTGCCGGTGATCGTATTGTCGGCCAAAAGCGAGGACACGGATAAAATTGCGGGGCTCAGTCTCGGCGCCGACGATTTTATTACGAAACCGTTCAGCCCGCTGGAGGTTGTGGCGCGCATTCAGGCGCAGCTGCGGAGAACGTATGAATTTAACGATTCGGCTCCGGCTCCCGCGCCGGCTGAAGACGAGCCGGCCGAAACGCGGTTCGGCGAGCTGGTATTGGATCATGAGGCGTGCATGCTGTACAAACGGGGCGAGCCGATAGCGCTCAGCGCCATCGAATATAAGCTGTTGAAGCTGTTTATGGGCAGGCCGGGCCGAATCTATACGAAAAAACAAATTTTCGAAAACGTATGGGAAGACCCGTATATCGCCGACGACAATACGATCATGGTCCAGATCAGCAGGCTCCGCGAAAAGATCGAGGAATCCCCGCGCGAGCCCTTTTATCTGAAAACGGTTCGGGGACTCGGGTACCGGTTTGCTAAACGGGAGGAGCTCCATGCGAGGTAAATCGACGTTGTCCGCGATGCTGCTCCGGAACTACATTTTCTTTTCGCTGACGGTTGGGGCCAGCGTTTTGCTGGTTCTGCTTTTTTTCGTCGAGCGTACGAACGAGCCGATGCCTTCGCAAGGGGCATCTCCGCTGCTAGCCGGAGAAATCGTTCGGCCCCATACGGATGATATGCCGATTGAGGCTGTTTTAGCGCTCCATGGTTGGGTGGAGATTCTCGATGAAGGGCTGCGCGTGATCGAAATAAAAGGCAGCAGAGCAGGCGTACCCTCTTCCTACACGGAAGAGAAACTAAACCGATTATTTCACGACGAAAAGCAAAATCCGTATTATACGTCGATTGCCCCGTTCCGCAACGATGACGGACAACTTCGTTACGCTTTGGTCAGGCTGCCGAAAAACAACGTAAAAATAGAGATGGCCCCTCTGGCGGAAACAACGGAGAACCAGGCGATTTTCTGGAAGGCTTCGGCGGAGGCAGGACTCCTGTTCCTGATCCTGTTCGGGTTTAACGTTTTGGTATATAGCCGGTTGACCGCTGTTCGGCTGACGAATCCGTTAAGCGCCATCGCGGCGGGCATACGCAGCGTGGCAGGCGGGCGGTACCACAAAAGGCTCCGATTTAAGGCAAACTTTGAGCTGGTGCAGATTCAGGAAAGCTTTAACGCGATGGCCGAAAAGCTGGAACAATCCGAGTCGGATAAACGCCTGCTGGAGGAAAGCAGGCAGCAGATGCTCATGCATATTTCGCATGATTTGAAAACGCCGATCACGGCGATCCAGGGCTACGCCGAGGCCCTTCAGCTCGGCATGGTCGAGGATGAGGCGAAAAAGCTTCGGACGGTCCACCGAATCCACCACAAAGCGGAGCTTGTGGCCGAACTCCTTGAAGATATGTTCGAGCTTTTCAAGCTGGAAAGTCCGGACTACCCGGTCGTCAAGGAAGCGCTCGATCTGGCGGAATTTCTTCGCGAGATGGCGGTGGACTACTACGATCCGTTCGAAGAGAAGCAGCTGCTCTTCGAGTGCGATATTCCGCCGGGGGAGGTGATCGTGCCTTTTAACGATAAGCTTCTGTACCGAGCCGTCTCCAACCTGCTCGCCAACGCGCTGAAATACAATCCGCCGGGAACGCATGTGCAGCTGGTACTCCTCGACGGACACAAGACAGTGCTTATCGAAGTGTCCGACAATGGCATCGGCATTCCGGACGCATTGCGGGACAGCGTATTCGACGCGTTCGTCCGCGGCGACGCCGCGAGAAAAAGCGATGGCGGAACGGGCTTGGGGCTGACGATTGCAAAGCACGTGGCAGCGAAGCACGGAGGCAATCTTGTGCTGGATACGGGCGGGAACTGGACTCGGTTTGCTCTAACGCTGCCGAAGATCGACAGCCCGTTAACTGACGCTCAAAGCCATGCCGTTTCGAATGTCTGCGCCCGGATGGCAACAATGTAGGCGCATTCGGCGCAAAAACCCCTGGCTTTGCCATCGAGGCAAAGCAGGGGTTTTTTACGATCTCCTTGAGTATGTTACAGCATGTTTTATCTATGGAGTTGTTTAAGAGAGGATTTTCCCGATTCTTATTTCGCCGCCGCTTCCTGCTCCGCGATGGCCTGCTTGAACTGCTGCAGCAGGGCGGACAGCGCAGCCCGGATGGCATCCGCATCTTTGGATTCCTCAGCCTTGGCCAGCGCAGCCCATGCTTTCGGGAAAGCGGCGTCCGCTTCCTTCGCTTCAGCGGCTATCATCGTAACCGTAAGGGCCCCGCGTTCCGCCTGATCCTCCGCAACCGGCTTCGGATCTTTGGACGATGCGTCCAACTGGATTGCGGGAATGACTGTTTCAAAGGTAACCTTTCCGCCCTCGGCCTCCTTTTCGGCGACTTTGATCATTTTCACCGCAGGAACCGCCTTCGCAAACGGGGCGGACGGCTCGGCATTGCCGGATTTTGCTCCAGCTTCCGCCTCGGCGACTTTCACCGCCACGGACAGCTTGTCGATGCGGATATCCTTGTCGCTGAGCGGAAGCGCCGTTTTTCCGAATTGCTCCAACGTTTTCCGCCAGTCCTCCACCGTTTCGGGCGCGTATTGTTTTGCAAGCTCAAGCGGGTCGGTCAATCTGGAAATGACGATGTTTTGCGGCTTGCCGGTTTCGCCGATCACGGCCGCCGTGGCCTGGATTTTTGCGGCCGGGGCCTCGGGCTTTGGCGCGCTGTCGGCATGGGTGATCGCCGGCGCGGCAACCGCGGACAACATGGCGGCCGACAAGGCCGTCTTTTTAAGTATGTTTTGCATCTTCATGGTTCAACACTCCTTTTATTGGTTTGCACGTCCCAGTGTACTTAAAAAGGATGGCAAAGCATGGCTTGATCGATGGAAAAACGATGGCACCCGAAAGCCCGGCCGGCGGGCAAGATGAAATTCCTTCAGCTTCAAAGCCATTCCGCCAACGTCTCGGCAATGATGTCGAATGCCAGCACGGCAGCCTCCGAACAGGCAAAAAGGACGCACCAGCAAAACAGCACCAAACCCGTTATCCGGCATGTCTTTTTGAGGGCTGCCCGAAACCGGGCCTCCGGATCGCGAAATTCTTCGTCCATCGTTTTTCCTCCTTTTGCGGCAGCCTCTGGCCGCCTTTGACGGCATCGCCCGAACCGTCGGCCGGTGCCTGCATGTCCAAGTATAGGGAGGGTTTGTGTCATGCGATTGTCAGGCCGCCTGCGGATTTATGGAAAAACGATGGCATTTTCCATTGGAGGCCCGCCCGTTGGTATACTGTAGGAAGAGAAACGGGAGGATTTGAACATGAATAACCAATATACCATCGCCGTCGTGGATGACGATACGAATATACGCCTTTTGGTCGAAGCCTTTTTACAAAAGGAAAACTACCGCACCGTCGGGCTGGCTAGCGCGGAAGAAGCATGGGAGCTGTGGCGGAGCAGTCCGCCGGATCTGTGGGTGCTCGATATCATGCTTCCCGGAATGGACGGGTATGAATTCTGCAGACGAATCCGCAGCGAAGCGGAAGTGCCGATCATCATGATTTCCGCCAAGGACAATGAAGTCGATAAAATCCTGGGCCTCGAACTCGGCAGCGACGATTATATGGTCAAGCCCTTCAGCCCGCGCGAGCTGGTCGCCCGCATCAAAAGACAGCTGCAGCGCTGGTACAAACTGAACGGTCCGGAAGGACAGCCGTCATCTTCCCCCGTCCGGGTCGGGCTTGGCCGCCTGCAGCTGCTGCCGGAAGAGCGCCGCGTCTTTTGGGACGGAGAGGAAGTGGATCTGACCAGCAAAGAGTTCGCGATGCTGCAGGTTTTTGCGGAGAACCCGAATCGCGCCTTTACGAGGGACGAGCTGCTGACCTATGTATGGGGCGAAGATTATTTTGGCAGCGACCGGGCGGTGGACCATTTGATCAAACGGATGCGCAAAAAAATAAGCCGGCTTCCCATCGAAGCGGTATGGGGGCATGGTTACCGGATGAGACATGATGGAGGCGATCAATCCCTATGAAACTCGTTCACCAAATCAATCTCGCGTTCGGCATCGCGCTGGTTCTGGTGCTGGTCGTGGCCGGATTCGTCCTGCATTACGTGCTGCTCGACCATCTGATTGGCGCGCAAAAGGAGGATTTGAAAGCGATGAGCGTCGAAATGACGACCTCGCTGAAGATGGAAATTCTCCCCCTGGAGAGCCGTGCCGCCAAACAAGGAACGATGGCAATGCCCGTCACCCCTTCGAAGGCCGGCATCAGCGCCATTTTGACCGACAAGACGGGCAGCATCATCGCAATGTCCCCATCCCCCCTTGAAATGAAAGGCATGCAGCCTTTGGCGGCGGCCGTAAGCAGTACGGAAGCGCAGAGCGCGCAAAAAATCCTCGACGGCTTCGATAAAAACTACATTACGGTCGATCAGCTGACCCCTCAGGGGAAACTGACGCTGTATACGCCGATGAGCAAAATCCGCATGATCGAACAGGCTTTGCTGAAGCGGCTGCTGATCATTTTCGGAACGGCGGGACTCGCGATGCTTCTCTTCAGCTTATTTATTACGAGAAAACTCATCCGGCCGTTGATCCGGCTTCGCGATGAGCTCGCCAAGGTCAAAGAACGCCGTTTCGCGGACGTTACCTTCATCAAAGCCGGAGGCGAAATCGGCTCGGTCGCCGCATCGGTCTACGACATGGCCAAGGAGCTGAACCGCTTCAACCATGTCCAAAAGCAGTTTTTCCAAAACGCGTCCCATGAACTAAAAACGCCGCTCATGTCCATCTCCGGGTACGCGGAGGGCATTCGCGACGGCGTGTTTGAAGGGGACAACGTGCGGAAAGGGCTTGATATCATCATGAACGAAAGCGCGCGGCTCAAAAAGCTCGTGACCGAAATGACGCTGCTGGCCAAGCTGGACAGCGAAGAGGACGTGTTCAAAGACGAGGAGATTTGCGTTCGGGAGCTGCTGACGGAGACGGTGGAGCGGCTGAATCCGCTGCTCGTCAAAAAGGGCATCATCCTGCATACGGAGTGCGGAAAGCTTCATGAGGGCACGCTGCGCGCAGACCGCGACAAGCTGCTGCAAGCCATGCTGAACGTGGTCTCCAATGCGGTGCGTTATGCGCGGCAGCATATTTACATTCATGCCGAAACCCGCGACGGGCGAATCGTGATCCGCGTCAGCGACGACGGGCCGGGTATTCCGGAGGACCTGCTGCCCTATCTGTTCCACCGTTTCGTGAAAGGCAAAGACGGCGAATCCGGCCTGGGCCTCGCCATCTCCCGCGCAATCGTCGAGCGGTGCGGCGGCTTGATCCGCGCAGGCAACGCCCGCGGCGGCGGCGCGGTAATTTCGCTGCAGTTTCCGGGAGCCGGGTAGCTGGAAATCGATTGGAGGATGCATCGGCATCCTCCTTTTATTTATGGGTATATTCAAGAGCCACCTCAGCGGATCAGCGGTCGCTTGGCTCTATATCGTGAAATAAGACGGTCGGGGAGCCGAATTTCTCCCGTTTCCGGGATATGCCGCTTGCACAATCCGGTATTTTCCGCCCCTTATCGCAGCAGCTTCACAAGCCTCAGCCCGGAACGCAGCCGCGGCCGCTTTAAATGCTCCTGCACGTACCGGTAATCGGTCAACTCGACATCGGCGTCGCGCAGGGCGTAAGCAAAGTCGTCATCAAAAGGCAGGCGGTATTCCCACACTCTTTTTTCGTAATTCGGGATATGCTCCTCCATCCAGGGATCGGGAACGCCGGGATGAATGTACGTTTCGCAGACGCCGTCGGGCAACCGGTATAACTTGGCGATGATCGACTGCTTGAAGCTGTCGTACGTTTCCCCGTCCTCGATCGCAAAAGGATGCGACAGCAAGTAATCGGGAATCGGCACGCCGAAGGCGTCGGCCAGCGCCGCGACTTGGGCCACCGGCCGTTCGATGCCCTCCAAGGAACCAAGCAGCGGATCCTCCTTGTAAATGTGGCGAAAAAAGCGCATCGGCAGCTTCCAGCGCGATACCTTCCACAACGTCTGGGGAAGCAGGCTGCGCCCGGTTTCCATGCCGTACAGGCTCCCCATGTGATTGTCGACATGGCTGACCGCAATGCCGGCCTTCCGCGCCAGCCCGTACTGCGCGTCGATTTCTTTCATGACCGCCCTCGTAGCCGCGCCCTGCTCGAACTCTTTTACGGTGCGGTATTGATATCCGCTGTCGTCATGCAGCGACGGGTCGCCCGTCAGGCTGCGCCAGCGGAGCGCCTCGAATTCGCTTGTCATCGTCAGATGCAGTCCGACATTGGGCTGGCGCCGTTTGGCGGTCCAGGCGGCCGCTTCTTCGAACCCGGGAGCCACCGTCATGATCGTCGCAGACGATACCTTCCCTTCCTCCAGCAGCGCCATGATCGCTTGATTCAAGGCCGGGCTTTGCCCGAAATCGTCACAATTGAGGATGAGTTTTTTCTTCCCCATGCGTTACATCCCCTCTCCGATGCGTCGTAAATTCAAACCGGGTCAGCAGCGATATCGCGATCGAGATCAGCAGCAAACAGAACGGCACCGCGCTGATCAGCACGCGGAACGTCATTTCCGGATTCGGGCCCGGTTTGTCGCCGCTTTCATACCCGAACACCAGACCCACGACCAAAAACGCAAGCGCCGATATCAACCCGCTGGAACGCGTAATGAATCCGGCGACGGCGGTATAGATACCTTCCCGGCGCAGCCCCGTTTTTGCCGCGTCTTCGTCGATGATCCGCCCGCTCACCATCGCCGGAGTCACCAAAAAACCGGCCAGGCCGAAGCCGACGGCGATGCCCGCCAGCAATCCGCTGACCAGGTTAAAACCGAACCAAAGCGGCAGCACGGAAACGGCATAAACGGCGAGCGACAGCCTCCATACCGTCACCCCGTCCAGCTTGCGGCATATCCAATACCAGACGAACACGAGCGGGATGACTGACACGAATACGGCAGCCATGATGAGCGTCACCTGCGGGTCGCTGATTTTCAGCACGTATTTTGCGTAAAAAGGGATGATCGAGCTGATCAAGCCGTTCACCGTCTGGGCAAATGAATTCGAAATGTTAAACAGCCAAAACTTTTTGTTGCCGAGCGTTTCCCGAAACGCGGCCACCAGCTTCAGCGGTTCGCCGGCGCTGTATTCCTCGCGCTCCCGGACCCCGAGCATGCAGACCAGCATCGCAATGCCGAACACGAAGGCGTAAATGATCGACATACTGGTAAAATTGAGCGCATTAAAAACGATTGGCGTGAGCGCCGAACCGATCAACAGCGCGACGACTTGATAGCTCTGCTGGATCGCGGAGGCTTTGGCGCGCAGCCGGTCGCCGTGGTACAGCTCGGGGAACAACGCCCCGTAATTGACCCACAGCACCGTCGAAACGGCTTCGAACAAAACCAAGGCCGTCAGGAACCAGGCGAACAAGCCGTTCTGCGACAGCCCTCCCGGCGGGGAAAACACCATGATGAACGTAAGCATAAACAGCGGCATGGCGCCGAACACCCAAGGCCGCCGCCTTCCGAGGCGGGTGTGGGTCCGGTCCGACCAGTGCCCGAACAGCGGGTTGTTGACCGCATCCCAGACGAGAAAAATAGTGCGGGCCAGCGTCGCCAGTCCGATGCCGAGACCCAACTTCTCCACGTAAAAAAAGCTGTAATATGAGCTGAACGCCTGGCTCGGCACCATCATGGCAAACATGCCGAGGGCGAAGATGTACGGCGAATTGACCCATTTGCGCTGCATGCGCGATTCCCCCCATACCGTAAAATAACTTGTTTTATCTTATTCAACGGCCGGGGAATATTACCTTCCTTGCCAATGTCATCAACTGTATATTGCCGGTAAAATCAACCGCGTTATATTATAAAGGCGGATTTATCATCCAATTTCTCATCATGAAAGGCAAATTCCCTGCAAGTTTTGCTGTGTATGGCTTTTCCATCAAACAAAACCATTATGGAGGGACAAATGAAGAAAACAAAAATGAGAGCCTTTTCATTGTTGTTGGCCGCCATCCTGCTGATGCCTGCCGTCCACCCGGCGGCGGCGCTCGCGAAACCTGAAGTTCAGGACATGTCCGCCGTCGCCTCAAAGGACTTGCCGCCCCCGGCTGCCGGAGAACACGATACCGAAAAACCTGCCGGCGTCACCGACGATGTATACGGACAGGAGCCCGGCGCATCTGCAAACGGGCCGCAGGCAGACGAAACCGGATTCGCCGCGGCATCCGCATTCGGCGGAACCAATTTGGCGCTTCACCAACCCGTTTTCGCTTCCGGCAACGAAGTCGATTATCTGAATCCGGAGCTGGCCGTGGACGGAAAAGGAAACACAAGATGGTCCTCCGCCTTGCGGGATGATCAATGGTTTTACGTCGATCTCGGCGAACCCCAGGAAATCGACCGCGTCGTGATCCGTTGGCAAACCCCTGCCGACTCTTACAAAATCCTCGTATCGGTCGACGGCGAAAACTGGGAGAACGTCCGGGCCAACGACGGCATCATCTCCTGCAAAGGCGGCGTCGAAACGATCGACTTCGCTTTGCGCGAAGCGCGCTACGTCAAATTCCAAGGCGTCAAACGGGCGCCTGTGGAAGGCACGCTGTACGGGTATTCCTTCTATGAATTCGAGGTTTATCAGCTGCGCGACCTGCAATCGATCATCGACAACGTCGCCGCCGCGTTAACCGTCCGGCCCGGGCAAACGCAGCTGGACTGGTCGGCGGCTGGCGTGCCGGAAGGGTACAGGGTCAGCTTGTACGGAAGCGACCGCCTGCCGGTGATCGGCATGGACGGCCAAATCCGCACGCCGCTGGTGGATGCCAAAGTCCATTTGATCGTGCAGGTGGAAGACGGGAAAGACCCGGACCGGAAGCTGCTCTCGGGGAACATACCGGTCGTGGTGCCGGGACTGCATAAGCAAACCCCGGACCGGAACGCCGAGCCCGACGTCATCCCGTCCCTGCAGGAATGGTACGGGGACAGCGGCCGGTATGCGCTCAAAAAATCGTCCCGCATCGTCGTGAATCCGCAGGACGAAGCGGCTTTGCGGAACGCGGCCGAGCTTACCCGCGAGGATGTGCTCGACGTGACCGGATACGATCTCAAAGTCGTGGCCGGCAAACCGAAAACCGGCGATTTGTATTTGTCCATCGATCCGTCCCTCGCGTGGCTCGGCGAAGAAGGCAACCTGTTCCGGGTCGGGGACTACGTTTCGATCTCCTCCGTTTCCGCCAAAGGGGCGTTTTACGGCACCCGGACCGCGCTGCAGATTCTCAAGCAGCATCCGGACCGCACCATCCCGAAGGGGGAAGCGAGAGATTATCCGAAATATGCGCAGCGCGGATTGATGATCGACGTCGCGCGCAAATTTTACACGATCGATTTTCTCCGGAGCTACGTCAAATTGCTGTCCTGGTACAAAATGAACACGTTCCAAATTCATTTGAACGATGATGTCGGCACGCCGTTCGCGGACGGAACGAACGCCGCCTTCCGTTTGGAAAGCACCACCTATCCGGGACTTGCGAGTCCAAACGGCCATTATACGAAGCAGGAGTTCAAAGACCTGCAGCGGCTTGGCATGGAATACGGCGTCAACGTCATTCCGGAGATCGATACGCCGGGGCATTCCGGCGCGTTCATTTCCTACAATCCGGCGCTCGGAGAGAGCCGCAACCTCGATATTTCCAAACCGGAAACCGTCCGGTTCGTGAAATCGTTATTCGATGAATATTTGGACGGAAGCAACCCGACGTTCATCGGCCCGGACGTCAACATCGGCACGGACGAATACCACGGACCGGATGTCGAGGTTTTCCGGGGGTACATGGATACGCTGATCAAGCATATCAACAGCAAAGGCAAACGTCCGCATCTGTGGGGCGGGCTCACCCAATACAACGGCGTGACCCCGATCAGCACCGACGCGACGATGGATATTTGGCATGAGCCTTACGGTTCGGCGCAGCAGGCGGTCGATCTCGGCTACGACGTCGTCAATGCCCAAAACGTATACATGTACATTGTTCCTACGTTATACGGCGACTATTTGAATTCCCAATTCATCTATAACGAGTGGGAGCCGGTCAAATGGGAAACGACCACGCTCCCTTACGGGCATCCGCGCGTCAAAGGAGGCATGTTCTGCTTATGGAACGACGTGTCCGACGCCAACGGCTTATCGATGGACGATTCGCATGAGCGGCTGCTTCCCGGCATTCAAGCCGTATCGGAAAAAATGTGGACCGGAACGCGGGAGGACCGATCCTTTCAGAAATTCGAGCAGCGGGCGAAAGCGATAGCCGATGCGCCGAACGCTGACCTGTCCCATAAGATCACCGTAGATAACGACGAAAACAGCGTCGTTCAATACCTTTTCGAAAACCGGTTCAAGGATGAATCCGGCAACCGCTTCGACGGCAAGGGCGTCAACGTCGACACGGCCGACGGGAAATACGGCAAAGGCGTCCGCCTGAACGGCGGGAAAAGCTACATTCAAACGCCGATCGAGTCCTTAGGTTTCGGTTGGACGGTATCGATGTGGATCAAACCCGACCCGGGTAACCCGGACAATGCCGTGCTGATGGAATCCCCTGCCGGTACGCTCAAGCTGAGACAGGGCGCTTCCGGAAAGCTCGGGTTTACGAAAGAGCATTACGACAGCACGTTCAACTATGCGGTTCCGGAAGGCCAGTGGACGCATATCACGCTGAAGGGCGACAAAAAAGGCGTGACGCTGTTCGTTAACTTGGACGAATATGTGGAAAGGTTAGAGGAACAAGCCCCCAAATTGCATACGCTCGTGCTGCCGACGCTCCGGATCGGAAGCGATACGAACGCGTTTAAGGGCATGCTGGACAACGTCATGATCTACAACAAGCCGATCGATCTGCTTAGCAGCGACAATTTGGCCCTTCATCAAGCCGCGGAATCGTCCGAAACCGAATTCCCGTATTACTCGCCCGACAAAGCCGTGGACGGGGACCTGTCCCCGCTCTCCAGATGGTCGAGCGCTTACGTGGATGACGCTTGGTTTATCGTCGATCTCGGCGAACCGAAAGACGTCAGCAAGGTCGTCATCAAGTGGCAGGGAGCCTACGCGGAGAAATACCAATTGTTCGTATCGACGGATAAGGAGCATTGGACGAACGTTTCCGGCGGGGATGGAACTATAGCCTCCAAAGGCACCCTGGACATCATTGCCTTCGATCCGCAGGAGGCGCGTTACGTTAAATTCCAGGGCATCAAACGCGCCACCGTATTCGGAAACTCCTTCTTCGAATTCGAGGTGTACGGCCCGGATCATATTCAGGAATACAAGCAGCTGATTGTGCAGATGGATGAGCTTTTGCAGCAGACGAACAACGGAAAGCTGCGCAAGCTTCTCCTGCAGGCGCTTAATCGTTATCCGTACGATGCGACGCGCGATTTGAGGCCGATGCAAGAGCTTTGGGACCAGGCGTCGAATCCGTAATCATGTGCAACAAAAGGGAGCCGCTTCCGACCCCAGGTTATTGGGGGGAACGGCTCCCTTTCTGATCTGTTCTAGTTTAAATCCGTATTAGAGATCCTTCATGAATTGAATGATCTTATCGTTCAGCCCCGGCAAGCCTTCATGGCCGAAATCCGGGAAAATCTCAAGCTGCACGGGCCCGGGGATTTTGTTGATGGCGGCGAACTGCGTGGAAGGCGGGCAAATGGTGTCCATCAGGCCGACCCCGACCAGGCACTCGGCTTTGATGCGCGGAGCCAGGTTTTGAATATCGATGTATCCCAGCTTCGTGAAAATTTCGTCCTCGCGCTGATGCTGCGGATCGAACATGCGGAAGTATTTGCCTAGCTCTTCGTACGCGTGTTTGCACAAATCCATTTCCCAGGTTCTGCGGTAATCGCTCAGGAACGGATAAACCGGCGCCGCTTTTTTGATGCGCGGTTCAAGCGCAGCGCAAGCAATCGTAAGCGCACCGCCCTGCGACCAACCCGTCGCCCCGACGCGGTCCGCGTCGACCTCCGGCATGTTCATGACGATCGAAGCAAGCTGCGCCGTATCGAGGAAAATGTCCCGGAACAGCAAACGGTGCGGATCCTCGTTATCGAGTCCGCGGATGATATGGCCGTGATGCGTGTTGCCCGATACGCCGCCGGTATCCTCAGACAGACCTCCTTGCCCGCGAACGTCCAGCGCCGCGATGGAAAAGCCGAGCGCAGGATACACCATTTTGTCCATCCAATCGCCGCTATGTCCGGTGTACCCGTGAAAATGCAGCACGGCCGGATGCGGTTCGGCGCTCCCTTTAGGCCGAACGTATTTCGCATGCACTCTGGCACCGCTTACACCCGTGAAATATAAATGGAAGCATTCCGCGAACGGAAGCTGGAATTCAGCCGGGACAAGCTCGACCTGCGGGTCTACGGCGCGCATCTCCTCAAGCGCCTTCTCCCAATAAGCGTCGAAATCATGCGGTCTGGGATTGATCCCTTGGTATTTTTTCAGCTCCGATAGGGGCATATCCACTAGCGGCATTCGTCATCACCCTTTTTTATTTGATTTAAGCAGATTCGCACTCCCGTTGACAACCCTTTTTTTCCAGATGCGATCCGGCCCCCGCCTTTCGTCCTCTCTTTTGCCCGGTGCCGGTTGCAGCGCTCCCGATTCCCCCAAAAGCAAAACATAATATATGTGTCATTTCTCGCCCCATTGAATAGGCTATATCATCAAATTTGATCTGGAGGTTCTATCTCATGACGACAAGCAGCTATCCCTTCGGGCCCGGCTTCCAGCA
Organism: Paenibacillus sp. YAE3; assembly: GCF_057546105.1. Lineage (NCBI taxonomy): Bacteria > Bacillati > Bacillota > Bacilli > Caryophanales > Paenibacillaceae > Paenibacillus > Paenibacillus sp. YAE3. Next base: position 596,487 of record NZ_BAAIYF010000001.1, read on the forward strand.
CATACATCCGGTTCCATTCGCCTATTATCCGTTTGCCTATACATTCCGCGGCCCGTTTGCTCCATCGCCTTATTTCTGGCCCATGCCGGAACGGGTAGTTCCTTACGGAGGCGGGTTCACCGGGTATCCGGCCTATACGGGGTATCCAGCCTACCCGGCTTACGCGCCGTTCCCGGCCGCTCCGTACCCCGGCATCCCTTATGACGCGCCTTATTCGGCGATCGACCCTACCCGGGTCGAACCGACTCCCAAAGGCTTTCAGATTAAACTCCAGCCGGAGACCGAGACGAAACCCGCCGAAGTAAAAGCGGAAAACGTCCAGGCGGAACAGGTTGAGCCCGAAAAGGCCAAACCGGAAAAAAGCCACACAGGCGTGAAAATGAACACCGGCATCGAAGTTGGCGGCAAACACGGCGCCGGCTTCCAGGCAGAAACCCAGGTCGACAAACATGGCGTAAGCAACCAGGTCAGCAGCCACGTCGGCGCGGAGGAATACGGTCTGAACGTCCAGGGAGGGGCGAACCTGGATAACAAAACAAAAGGCTTCCAATTCGAAACCGAAAGCAATCTCGGCGGCAAATACGGCATTCAGGTGCAAGCTGAGGGCCATGCCGGACTGAAGCAAGGGATCGGACTGAGCACCGAAGCCCAGATCGGGGGCGATCACGGCCTCGGCGCCCATGTGAAAGGCCAGCTCGGCGGCGGTCAAGGCGCAGCCTTCAGCACGGGAGCGCAGATCGGCGGCGATCACGGCCTTGGCGCCCACGCGGGTGCCCAAGTAGGCGGGGGCCAAGGCGTAAGCTTCAAGGTCGGCGGCAACGTCGGCAGCCATGACGGCCAGGTCGGCTTCCAGGTGGGAGGCAAAGAGAAAAAACAACATTCGGAGGATTAAGGCTTTCGCTTTATCGTCCGCAGATGTTTGCGTTCGCTTACTCCTTCAAAACGGCGTAAAAAAGGCCATCGGCGTCATCCCTAAAGATGACCCGATGACCTTTTTCGTGCGGTCAGGTCAAGCGTGCTGCAGTTCGCCCGCTGCGAGCTTCGGCAGCGCGGCGATGCCGGCCGTATTCAAGAAGTTCCAAGGCTTGTTGAAGTGAGGCTGGAAGAAGAAGTCGACGAAAGCCAGCTCGTCGATCGTCATCCCGTTCTGAATGCATACCGACAACGTGTTCATCGCTTGCGTCAAATCGACCTTGGACATGATCTGCGCCCCCAGCAGACGGCGGTTCTCTTTGTCATATACGACTTTCAGCATCACCGTCTCGGCCGTAGGCATAAATTCCGGACGGTAAGCGTCATTGACGGTCACCGCTTCGGCATTGATCTTCTCGTCGGCTGCGGCGCCTTCCGTCAGTCCCGTCGAAGCCAGGTTGAGATCGTAGATTTTGAGGCCCGACGTGCCCTGCGTGCCCAAATATTTCGTCGTTGGCCCCATCAGGTTGCGTGCCGCCAGCAGCCCCATCCGCACCGCATTCGTAGCCAGCGGAATGTAAGCCGCCTTCCCGGTCGGATTGTAATGCACGGCGCAGCTGTCGCCGGCCGCAAACACGTCCTTTTTGCTCGTTTGCATATATTGGTCGACGATGATGGCGCCGCCTGGCAGCATATCCACCTGGCCTTTCAGCAGTTCGGTATTCGGACGGAAACCGATGCAAAGAATGACCATATCCGTTTCGATTTCGCCCTTGTCGGTGATGACGCGGCTGACAAGCCCATCTTTGCCTTCAAAAGCTTTCACCGTTTGCCCCAGCGCCAGCTCGATGCCATGACCGCGGAACGCGTCTTCGATCCGGCTGCTGAACTCGCCGTCCAAATACCGGTTCAAAATCCGGTCCGCGCTGTCGATCAAAGTCACCCGCTTCCCGCTTTGCTCGAACGCCTCCACCAGCTCAACGCCGATGTAACCCGCGCCGACCACCGTAATGTGGTTCGCATGTTTCGCTTTTTCGATGATGTTGTTGGAATGTTCGTAGTTTTTGCAGAGTAGAATGTTGCCGAGCTCCATGCCCGGAAGCTTCGGAATGACCGGCCAAGAGCCTGTCGTGACGATCAATTTATCGTAGCAGTCTTTGAATACCTCTCCGGTCAGCAGGTTACGCACCTGCATCGTTTTAGCATCGGTATCGACCGCAAGCACCTCATGGCGCATATGGGTCACGACGCCCAAATCCGCCAGCTGCTGCGGCGACGAATAAAACAAGCCTTCCGGATCCTTCACGACGCCGCCTACATACAAAGCAATGCCGCAGGATAAAAACGAGATGTTGTCGTTGCGTTCATAAACGGTAATTTGGGCATCAGGGTAAAGCTTGGCGGCATTCCCCACCGCTGCCGTTCCGGCATGGGTACATCCAATCACTGCAATTCTCATCGTAATTCCTCCTCGAATATAATCGGTAAATCCGATGGTTCTTCATCTAAAGAAATTTAAAAGTTCATGCCTGTCTTGAAGCTGCTACATTTCAACCTTCGAATTGTAATGTTTTAGTTGTGATTTATTTCACATTTACAGTATACTGTGATTTTTTTCACAAATCAATAGGTTCATGCACGAAGTTCATAATTTGTTCATTTTTTCACAAGAAAGCCTGCGGCATCTTCGTTTCTCCTCAAGCCGCCCGGGATGGTTGTCCCTGACGATCGGCTTGTACGCAGCGACAGCGGCCGGCCGATTGCCCGAGCTTGCAGGTGCGCATATCATCGTTGTCTAATTATGTAAAGGAGGAATCATCCGTTCCATTAGCCCTTACGCTCACGGAGTCATCTCGTTTGTAATTTTTTGGTTGGACACCAGATGGAGAGAATTCTATGACGAATGTAATCTTTTATAGAAACGAACATTTGCCTTTCCTGGAGGCCAAACGTTGCACGCGAAGCGATCTGGCCTATCAGAAGCATTTTCATGAAGAGTATTCGATCGGCTTGATCGACGAAGGCGAAACGGAAGCCTGGTGCGACGGACACGCGTATCGGGTAGAGACGGGCAGGGCGATCAGTTTTCCGCCAGGCATGCTGCATGCCTGCCGCCCCGCCTCCCTCGAGTCATGGAAATATAAAATGTTGTTCATCAAGCCGCAGTGGCTGGACCAACTGGAGCCGGCCATGGCGGAACCGCTTCGCATCCCGTTTTTATTGGAAGGACACAAAAATCAATACTGCCGCCGCCTGATCAACCGGGTGGCGGACGCTCTCGCCGGGGCGGACGAACCGTTGGCCGCCGAATCCGCTGCCGTTGAACTGATTTATGCGCTCGCCAGCCGAAATACGCTCGACCTGGAGCATCCATCAGGATCCGGGTACGATCAGCCATACATCCGCCGGATTCAGGAATACCTTCATGCCCACTATCATGAGCGGATTACGCTCCAAAGGCTGGAGGAAGCGGTGGGGGTCAGCAAATTCCATCTCATACGCCTTTTCAAGAAAGGCACCCACATGCCGCCTCACGCCTACCAAAACCTGCTGAGAATCAACCATGCGAAGGGCGAACTTTTGAAAAGGCGGCCGATCGCGGATATTGCTGCTGAGACCGGATATTACGACCAGAGCCATTTTTCGAAGGCTTTTTTCAAAATCGTCGGCGTGACGCCCCAGCGGTACGTCTCCATGCGGATGCCATAGAGCAATAATTTACAATACGAGCCTACCTAGCCTTTGTATACTTTAAAGGCATAAAGAAAAGGAGGCTTGCGATATGAACCATGAACCCGACTGGGAGCGGCGTCTTGCGGACGCCTTAAAATCGGTGGCAAGACGCCCGGACGTGAAATCATTTGTTGAGCAAACGCCTTGGCTCTATCAGCTGCTGCGGCGCGCAGCGAGGCAGTACGTCGCCGGCGAGGAGCGCCGGGACGGCCTGGATGCCGCCGGCAAACTTGCGGACATGGGGTACAGGACTTCCCTGGAATACATCGGCGAAAATACGATGGATCGAGCGGCATGCCAGGCGGCTGCCGAAGAGCTGAAAACGATGATCCGGGAGTTGAACGGAGCGGGCGATCGGGTTTGCTTCGACCTGTCCCATATCGGTCTGTCGGTGGATACGGATCTGGCTTATCGTCTGTTGACCGAATTGGCCGAAGAAGCCAAGAGGGTCGAGGCGGAGCTGTTGATCAGCATGGAGGAGTCTGCCAAAACGGATCGCATTTTGGACGTCTACCGGCAGGCCGCCTCCCGCTACCCGAACATCGGCATCACGCTGCAAGCGCATTTGCACCGCACCCGGCAGGACTTGGCGGACCTAAGCCATTCGCCTCGCCGCATACGGATCGTCAAGGGAGCCTTCCGGGAGCCGGAAGGACAAGCTCTGCCCCGCTCGGCTGCACTGAATGATCGTTATCTGGAGCTGGTTCACGACGCGATCCGACAAGGCCATCACGTATCCATTGCGACCCATGACGAGCAAATCATCAACGAGGCGATCCGCCGCGGATGGCTCGACGCCGGAAACGCCGAATTCGATATGCTTTACGGCTTCCGCCCGGATTTGGCCGCGAAGCTGAGGGCGGCCGGCTTCCCCGTGCGCATCTACATCACCTATGGACAAGAGTGGTTTTTGTACCTTTGTCACCGGATCGCCGAATATCCGCCGCATTTATACCGGGCCGTCGCGGACATGGCCGGCGGGGAAGCGGCCGACCCTTCCCTTGCTTACGAGCTTCAAACCCAATGACGGATACGGGAACTTGCCCGGCTTAACCCTAAAATTCCGATGCGGTAAATCCGGCCGCCAAAAACGTTACCGCGAATTGAAGGGTGCGCAACAAACGCGAAGAAGCACCGCTTAAGCCCAAACAATCGGCTTAAAGCGGTGCATTTTTTCCAAAACCTGAATCAGGCTGCGATTTTTTAATCGAAAGTTCCCATGCTGCGCATTAAGAAATGACCGCGCTTTTGCCGATATGCTCCTTGATCTTTTCGTTCATCCATTCGCGCTTGGACAAAATCCATTCGGCGTCCTTCGGATAGCTGCTGAAGGTCATCGGTTCCTCAAGGCCCTCTTCCAGCGCGGCAAGAACGGCATCGCGGCCCATCCATTCCTCCAGCTGGCGCAGCAGGCGCAGGTCTTGAAGCGCTTCCTGCATGACCTCCATGCGAATGGACTCGATCGGCCCATCCTCGCCCGGATACACGAGGAAAGCATCGCCCGAAGGGAAGCCGCCGCCGGCATCGGTTACGCGGAACGGGTCGATGACTTTTTTCGAATATTGCGTATACCAGAAGTTATACCCCCACTGCAAAAATCCGGCGTTGTCGAATTTGTACAGCTGGTATCCGAGAATCCGGTTGCGGGCCGAAGGCATGCAGAAAAACCGGTTGGCGACGTTTTTGTACTGCGAACAGCAATAGTATGTCCACAGCGGCGTCACGTTATTTTCAAGGAATGGTTCGATATGGTTGCTCGCCGGAATCGGCGTCTGCACCAGGCCTTTTTCGTAAAAGTCATAGTCGGAAAGCGCATCGATCACCGGGAACCCGGACAACAGCTCGTTGACCATCTGTTTGGCGCTGGCATAATAATCGATATGCTCCAAGCTCGGCTCGTCGGAAATATGGAAGTAGCTGCGGTCTTCGATGCCGTGATCCTGGATCCACTTTTTCAGCTGCGGCAGCAGCTGTTTCAGGAACGTATGATATTCTTCGCCGGAAGCATCGGTTTCCCAGCCGAAAATGCGTTTGGTCTCGCCGTTCACGACAGCCATGATTTTCGGCGCATGTTTGGCTCCCCACTGCGTGAACAGATGCGAAAATTCGAAGTATTCGATGCCGCACTTTTGGCACAGATCCACCCAGCGCTTCAACCGGTCAAAACCGAAGCGGTATTGGCCTTCGCCCGTTACCTCAACGTCGACCAGCTGCACCGTCGGCCGTTCTCCCCCTACTTCGGTATCGAGCGGCGGGGTGAAAAGCGGCGTCAGCAGCATGTTGATGCCATGATCGGCAGCGGTTCTTATGTACTGCTCGAGTAGTTCCCAATGCCGTTCGCTGAACGCTTCCACGCCGTATTGGGTCGCCAGGCAATCCGCGTGAAACCACTGCGTATGCAAAAGCTGCTGCTTCGGCAGCTCCGCTCCGATGATCTCCAGCTCGAATCGTTCTTCCCCAAGCGTTTCCCCGGATGTCGTCTCAAAACGAACCGTGATCGGGTACAATCCCGGTTTCGCCTGTCCTTTCGGATCGACCGTAACCCATACCGAACGCCATTGCCCGGGATAAGCTCTCAGCTCCCCGCTTGTAAGCGGTAACAAGGGATCGGGATATAAACCCGGCGTGGACCGAAGCACATTGTCGTCGTGGTCGGAGTAAATAGGCAGTTCGGACGGTACCAAGCCGACGCTGCGCAGGGTCACCAGATCTCCAAGCTCCGATTCGGCCTTGACCTTCACGGCTGGGATCAGATGCGGCGAGCGATAGGCCACCTGATACGAAAACACTTCGTTCAGGAGCGCAGCGCCCTGTGTCTTGCCTGGAGCCGCCTGCAGCTCCTCATCGGGAAACACTTTTACTAAAGAATGGAGAATGCGGGTTTCAAGCTTTTGCGTCATACAATCCTTCCTCCCTTGTTTTCCGGGATTTCGCAATTCAGGCTGCTTGAGACTCTTGGGGGAATCATGCAAAATCCGCGCTCTAATGACTTCCAGTTTACCTGATGGCAGAAGACATTCAAGACCTAATTTAAAAAAGATCTTCAACGCTGTCTGTACGTGGTTATTGTCCTGCTCCCCCCATCTACACCACCGACTCCACGGCCGCCTCCGTTTTCGCCTTCGCCATGTTGCGCTGCGCGGTAATGAGGTTATAATAAATGCCTTTTCGTGCCACGAGCTCGGCATGGGTGCCGATTTCGGCGATTCTGCCTTTGTCGAGCACGATAAGCCTGTCGGCGTGGCGCAGGGTCGACAGCCGGTGCGCGATGGCCAGCGTCGTGCGGTTGCGGGTGACGCGCTGCAAGGCTTCCTGGATCGCCGTCTCCGTGTCGATGTCCAGCGATGCCGTCGCTTCGTCCAGAATGAGAATCCGCGGATCGTTCAGCACCGCCCGGGCAATCGCCAGCCGCTGCCGCTCCCCGCCGGAGAGGTTGCTGCCGTTTTCCTCCAGCCGCGTGTCGTATCCGTCCGGCAAACGAAGAATAAAGTCATGCGCATTGGCGATCTTCGCCGCCTCCAGCACCTCTTCGTACGTCGCATCCGGCTTGGAATAACGGATATTGTCCAGGATGGTGCCGCTGAACAGGAACGTCTCCTGCAGGACGACGCCGATTTGCGATCGCAGGTGGGCCTGCTCGATCCGGCGGATGTTCACGCCGTCGATCAGAATCTCCCCTTCGTTTACGTCGTAAAAACGGGAAACCAGGTTGATCAGCGTCGATTTGCCCGAACCCGAATGCCCGACAAGGCCGATCATTTCCCCGGGTTTCACCTCGAAGTTTACGTCCTTCAATACCGGCTCATACGATTTGTACCCGAAATAAACGCCGCGGAACGTAATCGTCCCCCGGATCGAATGTTTGACGGAGCTCTCCGAATCGATCACCTCCGGCTGCTCGTCGATCACCGAAAAAATCCGGTCAATCGAAATGATCGCGTTCGACACCCATCTCGGCATGAACATCAGCCAGGTGATCGGCCCGTAGATCATGGCGGCATAACCGCTGAACTGCACGAGCTCGCCCAAGGTCATGTCTTTATTCAAAATCATTCCGCAGCCGATCAGGAGCACGAGATACTGCCCCATCTGGATCAAATAGTTCGAAATCGGCGCCAAAATGCTGAATACCTTTTCGGTCTGGATCGTTGCCGCAGCAAACTCGCCGTTATACTGCCGGAAACGTTTGACCTCCCGCTCCTCCTTGCCGAAAGCCTTCACCACGCGGATGCCGCTCAGCACGTCATGCAGGAAGGAATTGGCCTTGTCATAGACCCGCCACTGCTTGCGGAACAGCTTCCACAGCACGCCTTTCCATATGTAACGCTGCAAATAGGCGACCAGCGGAGCCGGCAGCAGCACCACGAAGGCAAGCCGCCAATCGGCGGAAAACAGCAGCACGCTCGCGGAGACGAGGATGATCAGCTGAAAGATCGCCGTCGTGGCGAGCTCCTGCACGAGATTGCGGATCCGCTCCGTATCCGACGTAATCCGGTTCATGATATCTCCGGCCCGCTGCGACGTCAAAAACCCGAGCGACAGGCTCTGAATCCGCTCATACACCAGCTTGCGCAGATCCGCGGCGATTTCCGAGCTGACCCGCGCCATAATCCGGCCTTTGACGATCCCGAGCCCTTCGCCGCCGACAAGCACGAGCAGCAGGCCCGCGATGCCCAGAAGGAACATCGGAACGCTTGGCGACTGCCCCGCTGGCGGCTGCAGCGCAGAATTGACCAGCAGCTTTTGAAAATAAGGCCCGGCCATCGATATCGCTGAAGCCGCGACAATGACCGCCAGCCCGATCGCGAACGTTTTGGAATGGGCCAGTGAAACGGACAGCAGCCGCTTGAGGGCGGCGGCTTTGTTCATGCATTTCGGGCATACCCTCGTTCCGGGAACGAGCGGCCCGCCGCAGGTCGCGCAGATCGGCTCATCCTCATCGTTGTATATCCGGACCTTGCGTTTGCGGGATATGTCGTTCAAAATTTGCGCGATATATCCGTATCGGGCCGCATGTTTCATCGACAGCCGGGTCAGGATGAACTTGGTCCCGGCTTCGTCCCCTTCCAATACGGCACTGCCGATCAGCGGAACCACCTTATACTCTTCGGCGTCGGATATCGCCCGGCTTTCGATGACAACCCCGTCCTCCAGCAGCGCCCAGCGGTGTTCGCCGACGACAAAATAGTTTTCCGTCCGCCTTCCGCCATACGTCAGATCGGCCGGGACGCAATATAGGATGGACTCCCCGACGGCCTGCCTCGCGGCAAACAGCTGCTCCTCGGGCAGCGTAAAATTAAGGTTCATGGATACCTCCGTCCTCGCACTCGGTTGCTTGCAGGCTTTTCAAAGCCTACATGCATACTTCGATCATCCGGTATTCCTTATCGCTTAAACGGTCCAGTTCGGGAATGATGAACCGGTTGCCGTCCACGTCGACGACGAGCAGGCGGTTCGGCGTCATCAGCTTGACGTTCCCGCCGCCGCTCCGGACCGTAAACCGGCACAGCCCCGACGAGGTTTCCGCTTCCCAATAGGAATAGCCGAATTCCTCCTTCACCGACAGCACCTTCGTGATTTCCGGGGCAAAATACCGCAGCTGCACCTGCTCCTCCAGCAGCTCCTGCGTTTCCTTCGGGAACTCATCCAGCGAGCGGATCATGCCGATTTCTTCGTTTTCCGCGGTCCGGACCGATAAATAGATCCGTCTGTTCGTATGGGGAAAAGAGCAATGGATATACACGCCCGCATGCGCCTGACCCCCGACGGTCACGTTTAACATCCGCCCTTCCGTCCGGGTGAACGTCGCATCCGCCGGCGACAGATAACGGATTTGGGCCGCGTCCGCCAAGCCGGCGCTGCTTTTCCCCGGGCTTCGTGCCGCTCCCGTTTCGTTTTGGGTCATGCCGTGATCACCTCTTTCATTTTCAGCGCTTCGTCATGTTTTTGCACCAGGCCGTAATACGCCCCTTCTTTTTTCATTAACTGCTCGTGGGTTCCTTCCTCCACGATGGTTCCCTGCTCAAGCACGACCAAGTAGTCGGCGTTTCGCAGCGTCGAGAGGCGGTGGGCGATCGCAATCGTCGTACGGCCCCGAATGAGGGTGTCCAGCGCCTCCTGGATTTGCAGCTCCGTTTTCGTATCGAGGGAAGCGGTCGCTTCGTCCAATATCAAAATTTTCGGATTATGCAAAATCGCCCGCGCGATGCTGAGCCGCTGCTTTTCACCGCCCGACAGGTTATGCCCGCCCGTGCCGACGATCGTGTCGTAGCCTTCCGGCAGCTTTTCGATGAAATCATGCGCTCCGGCGATTTTGGCGGCATGGACCAAGTCCGCCAGCGTGCAGTCCGGGTCGGCGTAGGCGATGTTTTCGGCGATGCTGCCCGACATGACGTACACGTCCTGGGATACGATGCCGATATGCTTGCGCAGCGAAGCCATGGACAGATCCTTGATGCGGATGCCGTCGATCCGGATCTCTCCCTCATTAACGTCGTAAAGCCTTGGGATGAGGTTGACGAGCGTCGATTTGCCCGCCCCCGAGTGTCCGACGACCCCGATCATCTGGCCGGGACGCGCGTGCAGGGAAACTCCCTTCAAAATAGCCTTGTTCGGCTCGTAGCCGAAGGTGACGTTTTTGATCTCGATTTCGCCCTTCATTTCCGAAAGCTGGACGGCATCCGGCTTTTCCGCAACGTCCGGCACCGCGTCGTGAATCTCGAAAATCCGCTGGGCAGCGGACATGCAATACGACCACCAGTTGACGATGTTGTTCATGAACTGGATCGGACCGTACAATAGCAGCATGTAGTTAATAAAGGTCATCACTTTCCCGAACGTAAAGTCGCCCTGCATCACCTTCCAGCCGCCAAAAGCCCAAATCACGATGCCGCCGACCTGCGTTAATATGTTTAATACCGGAAACAACGTGACGCCCATTTTGTTAAACGACTGTTCCGCCTCGGAGAAGGCGCCGCTGGCCCGGCCAAAACGGGCATTCTCCATCTGCTCCTTCCCGAAAGCCTTGACGACGCGCGTCCCGCGGATCGTATCGCTGATGATGGCATTCATCGCCGCGACCCGCTTATGCCTGCGGATGGACAGGCGCCACAGCTTGGGAAACGCTTTCCGAACAAGCCAAAACACGAGCGGAAGCGGCAGCAGGCACAACACCGTCAGCTTCCAATCCATGATGAGCAGCACCGTGACGATCCCGACGATGTTCATCGCGTTTACGACGAAATAAGAAATGCCGTCCACGAAAAAATACTGCAGCTCGGTTGCGTCATTGTTCACCCGCGTCATGAGCTGCCCCGTCTGCTTTTTCTCGAAAAAGCTCAAGGAAAGCCGCTGCATCGCCTGAAACACGCTCGATTTCAAATCAAAGGCGATGTTCGCGGCCATCTTCGCGTTAATCACCCCGTAGAGTACACCGAACAGCAGCGACAACGTCCGAAACACGATGATCAGCAAGATGACGAGCCCGATTTTGCCCGCAAAAGCCCCTTCTCCGCCAAGCGCCTGGTCGAACAGCAACGTCCCCTGCAAATAAGGAATGACGAGCCCCGTTCCGGAACCGAGCAGCATCAAAAGCACGATCCAAAACATCGAAGCCTTGTACCTGCCCGCAAATGACAGCAGCCTCCCGAATACCGCATGTTTTTTCATGCATTTGGGGCAAACCTTGCGCCCTTCCTCGGGGTAGATCATGCCGCATTTCGGGCACGCGGCGCGCTCGTCGCCGTCCTCCGTCTCCTGTTCCTCCGGCTCCTCGTTTTTCTTCACCTTGGCAAACATCCCCGCCAGCCGCGCTGCCGCCCTCATGTGGCCGTTCGTAAAAGCGGCGATCGCCCGTTCCTCCGGCGCCTTCAACACCACCATGCCGGACGCGACCAGGTTGACGATGGTCAGGGACTCGACGTCCCCGATCGGCAGCCGCTCGAACGTCCACCTCCGCTCCCGCGGGGCGGGAGGCTGTTTTGCACGCGTACCCGCGGCATAACCGCCGTACGTCTTCTCCTGCAAAGGCTCCTCCAAGCTGGCCAGGATCCATACATGCTCGCGGGTAAGCAGCACGTACGTATCCGAGAATCCTCCGTCCAGCGTCCGGTCGCACAGCATCCAGCACAAAACGCCTTCCGGATCGGCGCCATGCCGCTGCAGAACCTTTCCGATTTCTTCTGGAAGCTTATCCATTTGCCCTCCGACTTTTTGGATTAATGTGGATTTCATTTGTTTTAGGTACGAATTATAATACACTCTTTACCGATTCCAATAAAGGGAAAATTTTCTTTAAACGCAAATTATCTTTACAGCCGGTTTTTCGTCCGAAAAAAGCAGCGGAAAGCCCGGGGCGAAAATGAAGCCTCAGACTGCCCGATAAACCCCCTGCGCCCGCAAAAAAGGCCTCCCTCAAGCCGATGCCATTCGACTCGAGGGAAGCCTTTTATTTTAGGATTCGCGAAATCCTTACTTATAATATAACTAGCTTATTTTGTTGCGTTTTTCCAGTCAGCAGCAAACTTCTCGATGCCTTGATCCGTCAGAGGGTGCTTCGCAAGCTGCGCGATGACGCTGAACGGAACGGTCGCAATGTGAGCGCCGGCCATAGCTACGCGGGTAACATGGTCCGGATGGCGAACCGATGCCGCGATGATTTGCGTATCCAGGTTGTGGACGCGGAACAGCTCGGCGATTTTGGATACGAGCAGCACGCCGTCTTCAGAAATGTCGTCCAAGCGGCCCAGGAACGGGGATACGTAAGTTGCGCCTGCGCGTGCAGCGAGGAGCGCTTGGTTCACGGTGAAGATCAGGGTAACGTTCGTTTTTACGCCTTTTTTGGTGAGGTAACGGCAAGCTTCAAGACCAGCCAGCGTCATTGGAAGCTTGATCGTGATATTTTTGTCTCCGCCGTTGATCTTGATGAGCTCTTCGGCTTGCGCAATCATGTCTTCAGCGGTTTCGGCATCCGGAGTGACCTCGGCGGATACGGATTCCACTTCAGGAACAGCCTTCAAAATTTCTTCGATGCGGTCTTCGAACTTCACGCCTTCTTTGGCTACCAGGGAAGGGTTGGTCGTGACGCCGGAAAGCACGCCGATTTTGTAAGCTTTTTTGATGTCCTCAAGATTGGCAGTATCGATAAAAAATTTCATGATGCATAACCTCCATATATGTGTATTGTTTTGGATCTGGAATTAGTTCTTCACTACAGCGTGGCCGCCAAATTCATTGCGAAGCGCTGCAACGACTTTACCCGTAAACGTGTCGTTTTCCAGGGAACGGTAACGCATCAGCAGGGACATAGCGATAACCGGAGTGGCAGCCTGAAGATCCAGAGCCGTTTCCACTGTCCATTTACCTTCGCCGGAAGATTGCATAATTCCTTTAATTTCATCCAATTTTGCGTCTTTGGCAAATGCTTTTTCCGTCAATTCCATCAGCCAGGAACGGATAACGGAACCGTTGTTCCATACGCGGGCCACTTTTTCGTAGTCAAAATCGAAATCGCTCTTCTCAAGCACTTCGAATCCTTCGCCGATGGCAGCCATAAAGCCGTATTCTACGCCGTTGTGGACCATTTTCAGGAAGTGGCCGCTGCCGGCTTTGCCTGCATACAGGTATCCATTTTCAACCGCCGTGTCTTTGAAGATCGGCTCGACATGGTTCCAAGCTTCTTGGTCGCCGCCGATCATGTAGCAAGCGCCGTTGCGTGCGCCTTCCATGCCGCCGGACGTGCCCACATCAAGGAAGCTCACGCCGAATTCTTTCATTTGATTGTATCTTGCAATCGACTCTTTGTAGTGCGAGTTGCCGGCTTCGATCACGATGTCGCCTTTGGACAACAGTGGTTTCAGCTCGTCAAGAACCGAGTCTACAACGGAGTGAGGCACCATGATCCACACGATTCTTGGTGTTTCCAGCTTGGACACAAGCTCTTTGATGCTTGCAGCGCCTTCGGCGCCCTTGCTCTTCATGTCTTCAACAGCGGCTGTGTTCAAATCGAATGCAACGACGCTGTGGTTGTGATCCATCAAGTTTTGTCCCAAGTTCAATCCCATTTTACCTAATCCGATTAATCCGACTTTCATTTGTATTCCCTCCACACCATATTTTCTATTGGTTTGGGCTCATGATGAAACCAGCCCTTGATCATGCGCATGTTAGCCGCTGCGGTTACGGATCGTTCCTCCGATCGCTGTCGCTTCGAAAGAATCGATTCCGTCCCCTTCGCTGCCCCTGCTTCATATCAATCACTAATTTATCCCGAGCCTTTTTTGTTTTTTGCCTTTTACAGTATGATTTCTAAAAAAATCAGCGCTGAACCGCCAGTTCTTTTTCTTCGGCTTTTTCGCCTTCGACGGGTTTATCCAGCCACCATTTGAATCCGTCCGCCGCAACCAACTGATCGGATGCTTCCGGTCCGTTGGAGCCCGCAGGATAATAAGACAGAGGAATCAAGTCTTGCTCGAACGCGTCCAAAATCGGCTGCACGTACTGCCAGGACAGCTCCACTTCGTCCCAATGCGCAAAGAACGTGGAATCCCCGCGAACCGCATCGTGGATCAAGTTTTCGTAAGCTTCCGGCAAGTCGTTGCCGCATTCGTAGAAGTTGATCCGCATCGGTTCCAGCTTTTCGTTGTCCAGCGGATCTTTTTTGTTCAATTGAATAAAGATGCCTTCGTTCGGATTAATTTCGATTACCAGCAGATTAGGATCATTGTTGGTATTCTGTCCTTTTAGCGGCTCTTTAAATTCAATGACGATGCGCGTAGATTTTTCCTTCATGCGTTTGCCCGTACGGATGTAGAACGGAACTTCGCTCCAGAAATAGTTGTCGATCCACAAGCGGAGCGCGATGAAGGTATCGTTTTTCGATCCGGCCGGAACGCCGGGTTCGTCGATGTAGGCCGGAACGGGTTTGCCGTTGATTTCCCCGGCTGCATACTGGCCGCGCACGACGTTTTGGGCGATGGTTTCCTTATTAAGCGGACGCAGCGATTCCATGACGTTTCTTTTCTTCATGCGGACTTCGCTTGCATCTCCTTTGCGCGGAAGGCGCATGCTAATCATCATCAGCAGCTGAAGCATATGGTTTTGCACCATGTCGCGGATCGCTCCGGAATGATCGTAATACCCTGCTCTTTCTTCAACGCCGACGGTTTCGCTGGCCGTAATTTGGACGTTGGCGATATGGTGATTGGACCAAAGCGCCTTGAGAATCGGGTTCGAAGATTCGAGGATTTCGAGATTTTGGACCATCGGTTTGCCGAGGTAGTGGTCGATGCGATAAACTTCGCTTTCGTCGAAAGCTTTGCTGAGCTGCGCGTTCAGATGACGCGCCGATTGCAGATCCCGTCCGAACGGTTTTTCGATGACCAGTCGCTTCCAGCCGGTGGTGGAGCCCAGTCCGCTGTCCTTGATGTTAAAGGCGATCGTTTCGAAAAACTCGGGCGCTACCGACAGATAGAACAAACGGTTGTCCGGAATGTTCAATTCTTGCTCGCGCTGTTCCACGAGGGTACGCAGCTTGTTGAAATCCTCCAGGTTGCCGGCATCCAGCGCCGCATAACGGACGGTTTCAAGAAAAGCATTCAACTGCGCCTCGTCGCTTGCCGTTCTTCTCGAAAAAGTCTCCAGCGATTTCGCCACGACTTGTTGAAACTCGGCATGGGTCGTCTCTTTTCTGCCCAACGCGATGATCGAAAACGTTTCTGGCATTTTTTTATCTATATACAAATTAAATAAGGCCGGATAGATTTTACGCTTCGCTAAATCTCCCGTCCCGCCAAACAAGACAAATGTCATATTGTCCATTATTCGATTCCTCCATTCCACCCAAATACTTTGTTACCAGCAGCTCTCTCTTTTTTCTCCGTGCATAGTACAGTATGGTTACTTTTAATAACCCGTTTACTTTAACATCGCCCATATTAAACCTATTTTGTCGAACTGTCAAACTTTTTTTGTCGAAATTATGAACGGCATCCTTCCCCCTTTAATGACAGCGCTTTCCGTGATATGATGGTGTTAATTGTCAAGTCGCCATCGTATGTGCAGCACGCTGTGACGTTTGTCATATCCCTGCAAAATGTGTAACCTGATAATATTTAGTAACCATGGTTTTGATCTATGGGGCGAAGGAGTGAGCGGAGGATGAACGATGAAAAATACGAAACTTTATGCCAAAAAATCGAAATGGCGCACCAAATCACGGGGAAAAAGTGGGTTAATCTTATTGTTCATACGTTAATGGAAGAGCCCAAGCGTTTCAGCGAAATTCACGCCTATATTCCGGACCTCAGCAAACGCATGCTTAACGAACGGATCAAGGAACTGGAGGACAACGGGATCGTCATTCGCAACGTCATTTCGGACCGACCCGTGCGGATTGAGTATTCCTTGACGAGAAAAGGAACCGAACTGGGGAGAGCGCTGCAGGCGGTAGAGAAATGGGCCGAAAAGTGGTTGTAGCGATCGGCATGTTTCTTGCAGCGGATTTGACAGCGATTACAACATCGAACAAGCGCAAATTAACGATATAACCGAACCTACGCGATGAAAAAAAGCTCTGCGCCAACGCCGGCACAGAGCTTTTCGTTTGCTTAAGCCAGGGTCATCACTTCGAAGGCTTCCGCCAGTTCCATAAAATGTCCCATGCTGGAAATCTCCCCGGCCATAAGCTGTTCACGCACGCCGTAATAGTCGACGCAGGTGGCGCAGGCCAGCACCGGAACCCCCCGGTCCGCAAGCTCCTTCAAATGAACGGAGGCCAGCGATTGTTCGGTTAAGGCCAGCACGCCCCGGTTGGCGCAAAAAACGGCTGCAGGCAGCTGCTCCCGCTGCTTCAGAAGCGTGAAGAAAGTCTCCAAAATTTGCGATCCCAGCTCGCGTTCCCCGTTGCCCAGGCTGTCGGTCGTCAGAAAAATCACTTTATTTTTCATCCAAAGTCCATCCCTTCGGTACTTGAAATCATTTCCTATTCCAACGATAGCCTACGGGCATGAAAAGAGCAACTTCCATGGGAATGGCAAGGAAAAGCTGTTTTTTACCCGGCAGGGCATTGCCGTTTTCCCGCTCCCGTTCCGCTGCCTTCCGCCGCCGCTTGAACCGCTTTTGCGGGCCTTGGCTTGTTGACGAGAAAAATGCCGATCCCCGTGCAAACGGCTCCGGCCAGCACGTACGCATGAAGGGGCTCGCCGAGCAAGAGCCATCCGGAACATAAGCCAAACAGCGGAATCAGGAACAGATACACGTTCGCTTTCCCCGGGTCGCTGTTCATCAGGACGTAATACCAGGCCACGAATTGGGCGATCGAGCTCATCAGAATCATCCACCCAAGAACGAACAGCTCTTTAACGAGATGATCCGGATCCCAGATAAAATGCGGCTGCTCCAATAACGGACCGACAGCCAGCAAAAGCACTCCCCCGATCAGCATTTGATACGCGGCCATCACCCACGTGTCGTATGCCTTGCCCCAGCGGGAAGTAAGGAGCGTTGCCAGCCCCCAAGCCATGCCCGCCCCGATCGCATACCAGAAGCCGCTTTCCAGCTGCACGGTAAAACCCTGCGCGACGGCAACGCCGGCGAAACCGATGAGCACGCCCGCCCATTGCACGGCCCGGTAACGAACACGGTACAACAGGAAGCTGAAAATAATAAACCAGATCGGATTCGTGGAAGATAAAATCGAGGAGCTTCCCGAAGAGATCGTCTTCATGCTCAAATAGATGCCGGCCATCACCAGCGCAGACTGCAGAAGGCCGATGACGGCGATTTTAAGCCAGTCGGCCGCCCTGCGGGGATGCGGACGCTTCGCAATAAACGGCAGCATCAGCAGGCCCGCGGCAATGAACCGGATCGCCAGCAGCACGAACGGGGAACCGAAAGCCAAAGCCATTTTGCCGACGGGAAAATTGAGGCCGGAAACCAGCATCGCAAACACGGTCAACAGCATGATGCGCAAGTTTCGCATTCGTATGCCACCTTCTTTTCTTTAAGGATTATGTACAGTGTATTTCAGGGCATGTTATCATGTAAAATGATTAAAACCGATGCATTTCATCACTGGAAATGATGATAAGATAAACAACCCTGCTTTGAATGTTGACACTGTGGAAGGAAGGTGGCTAACGCATGGAAAGCGCCGATTTGAAAATATTCCAAGCCGTAGCAAGGGAAGGCAGCATCACGAAAGCGGCGGCCCGGCTCGGATACGTGCAGTCCAACGTCACGGCCCGCATCAGGCAGCTCGAGGCGGAGCTGAACACCTCGCTGCTGTACCGGCAAAGCCGCGGCGTATCGCTCACGCCGGCCGGCGAAAATTTGCTGAAATATGCCGACAAAATCGTGTATTTGCTGGATGAGGCGGTCAAGTCCACCCGGAACTCGGAGACGCCGAGCGGCACGCTGCGCATCGGATCGCTTGAAACGACCGCCGCGGTCCAGCTTCCCGTGATGATGCTGGAGTATCACCGGAGTTACCCCGACGTCCAGTTATCGCTGTCCACCGGGCATACCTCGGACCTGGTCAAAAGCGTGCTGGAGTATGAGCTTGACGCCGCTTTCGTGAACGGGCCGCAACATCATCCCGATCTGGAGGAGCTGTATACGTTCGAGGAAGAGATGGTCCTGATCGCGGAACCCGGCGAAACATCGCTGCAATCGGCGCTTGCCAAACCGCAGCTGTTTTTCGGCAAAGGCTGTTATCACCGCAAAACATTGGAACGATGGCTGCAGGAAGAGCATCAGCAGTCGCTGAACAGCATGGAGTTCGGGACGCTGGAGGCGATTTTGGGGGGGCGTGTCGGCCGGGCTGGGCGTATCGCTGGTCACCCGTTCCTCCGTTAAAACCTGGGAAGAGGCGGGCAAAATCAGCGTCCTCCCCATTCCGGAAAAATACCGGCGCTCCGTGGTCAGCTTCGTGTTCCGGCGCGATTTGTTCCGCACCAGCGCGTTTAATGCATTCGTCGAATTGATGTCGCGATTTTCGGCGCAAGGCGCCGCAAATGCGATTTCAGGGTGAAAAAAGGGCCGGGCTATGCTACAATACTGGACGGCAAATCGATCAGGGAGGTTTATATTCAAGCCATGCTCATTATAGGTATCGCCGGCGGAACAGGGTCCGGCAAAACGACAGTAGCCCGCTCCGTCATCGACCGTCTAGGTACGGGCAAAGTGACGTTCATATCCCAGGATAATTATTATAAAGACCACAAGCATCTCACGCTCGAGGAACGGGCGCATATCAACTATGACCATCCGTTCGCTTTCGACAACGAGCTTTTGATAGAGCATCTTACCCTTCTCCGCGACGGCCAACCGGCGTATGCTCCGGTGTACGACTTTACCGTCCATGCCCGTTCGGAGACGGAAACGGTTGAGCTTAAGCCGAACAACATCGTCATCATCGAAGGCCTTCATGTATTGTCCGACGAAAAGCTCCGAGAAATGCTGGATATCAAGGTGTTCGTCGACACCGATCCGGACGTCCGCATTTTGCGCCGCGTCGTGCGCGACATCGAGGAGCGCGGCCGCTCCATCCAGTCGGTGCACCAGCAGTATTTGACGACGGTGAAGCCGATGCACGAAGCCTTTATCGAACCTTCCAAAAAATACGCCGACCTGATCATCCCCGAAGGCGGACAAAACGAGGTCGGAATCCAGCTCCTGTCGATCCTGACGGAAAAATTCCTGTCGGGCGACCGGGACTGGTCCGATTATTAAGAACATACTTCAATAAGTTCCCCGAACCGGCGAACTTACGACAGCCCCCGTGCGCTCCAGGCGTGCCGGGGGCTGTTTGCCGTTTGCGGCTTGCGGACGGCGCCGGGTCTTCCCCTTGCCAGGCGGTCCCGCCCAACATATCATGGTTGAATGATCATCTTTATGGTTATGAACTGCTTTTTTATCGTACTCTGTTATTATTTTGTTAGTTCAAGTTGCATGTCAACGATTTCATTTTGCACAAAAATAGACAATAAATAACAAACGAGTACATTTCAAATGCGGCGAACAAACGTTAAAATAAGCCTGTAAACGCTATCAAACAAAGAAATGGGGAGAACAAGGATGAAAAAAAGATCCTATTACTTGTTAGCTTTTGTTATTATCCTGTCTACGATCCTATCCGCCTGCGGTTCCGGCGGCGATGGCAAAACCTCTGAAACCGCAGGCGGATCCTCCACCCCGACAGAGGGAACCAAAACCGGAGGCGAAGCGAAAACAGGGGACGGAACCGATATCAGCGGAAGCATAACGTTCCTGACCAACCGTACCGACATGATCGGCAAAGAATATGACGAATACTTGAAACGCTTCAACGAAAAATATCCGAACATCAAAGTCGAATTCGAAGCTTCCCAGACGGACTACAACCAGCAGGCTAAAGTCCGCATGGCCGGCGACGAACTGCCCGACGTGATGTTTATCCCTAACATTCCGAACTCCGATCTTCCGAAATACTTTTTGCCGCTCGACGATTTGGGCTTGAACGACAACATGACGTTCAAAGATTTCAAAGCCTTCGACGGAAAGGTGTACGGCCTCTCCAGCGGCAACTCCACTTCGGGCATCGTATACAACAAAAAAGCTTTTGCCGATGCGGGAATCACCGAAATTCCAAAAACCTGGGACGAATTCCTCGCCGCTTGCGAGAAGCTGAAGCAAAAAGGCATCGTGCCGCTCGCTTCGAACTTCAAAGACAAATGGCCGCTTAACAACTGGGTTTACGACCTGCCCCGGGTGATCGAAAACAATCCGGATTTCCCGAACGCCAAGCTGAACACCGATACGCCGTTTACGATGGATAACGGTTACGGCAAGGCGCTCAGCCTGATCCGCGAGCTGAATGAAAAAGGATATCTTGAAAAAGACATCAACTCCACCAACTGGGAGCAGTCCAAAAAGGACGTCGCTTCAGGCAAGTTCGCGATGTATTTCCTCGGAAACTGGGTCATCAACCAGGTGATTGGAGCCGGAACGACGGCCGACAACGTCGGATTTTTCCCTCTCCCTTACGATAATTCCGGAACGGTGAGAGCGGCCCTGAGCCCGGATTTCTTCTACGCGGTCTCGAAAAACAGCAAGTCCCCGGAAGCGGCCAAAGCCTTCGTAAAATGGATGCTGGAAGACTCCGGATACGCGGATTTCGCCGGATTCATTCCGCCGCTGAAGGATAAGGAATCCACGCTGGCCCAATTGAAAGAATTCAAGGCCACCGGCGTCGAGCTTCAGGAAGGCACTCCGGACAACATGGACGTCGCCAACATTTCCAACAAAGCCCAACTCGATTTGCCGGCCCTCGCCCAGGAATTCGTGCTTGCCAAAGATCCGCAAAGCGTGCTCGACAAATGGAACAGAGCCTGGGCCAAAGCCAAAAAGGACCTCGGCAAATAAGCATTCGCCAATATCAACCCTGCCCGCTTTAAATAACGGTTCGAAGCAAAATGGATTATCCGTCACGGCGATAATCCATTTTGTTTCCCTTTTTCGGCGCGGCCACAGCAAAAGCTTTTTGCAGAAAGAAGGTATGTAAGATGTTTTCATCGCTTTCGTACAACAAACAAAAAACGATCGTGATCGTCTCTTTCCTGCTCATTCCGTTGATCCTTCTGGCGACGTTCACGTATTATCCGGCAGTAAAGCTCATTTATTACAGCTTCACCAATTGGGACGGGTACAGCCCGGAAAAACCTTGGGTCGGACTGGACAATTATAAAGAGGTGTTTTCCAATCCGGACATCTTCAAGGTTTTTGAACATAACTTCGCTTATTTTGTCATGGGGATTATTCAAAACATCATCGCCATTTATTTTGCCGTGGTCTTGAACAGCAAGCTTCGCGGCCGCAACCTGTTTCGGATTCTCCTGTTCCTGCCCTACATCATGAACGGCGTTGCGGTTGCCTTTATGTTCGGTTACGTGTTCGACACGACCAACGGTTCGCTGAACCTGTTCCTGAACAGCCTCGGATTGACCGGTCTCGGAGAGACGAGCTGGCTCGGTACCGATGGGCTGGTCAACTATTCGCTGGCTTCGACCGGATTATGGCGTTTTATGGGATATAACATGGTCATCTATATCGCTTCGCTGCAGGCGATCCCGCGGGATCTGTACGAGGCGGCGAAAATCGACGGGGCCAATTCGTGGCAGACGTTATGGAAAATCACGCTCCCGAACATGAAACCCGTGATCCAGCTGAATTTGTTCCTCACCGTCACGGGGGCGCTGGAAGTGTTCGATCTGCCGTTCGTGCTGACCAAAGGCGGCCCGGCAGGCGCCAGCGAAACTTACGTGCAGCGGGTCGTCGATACGGCCTTCGCCTACAACAATTATGGGCTTGCATCAGCCATGAGCGTCGTCCTGCTCGGGTTTGTGGTGATCGTGCTTGCCGTACAACAGTTCGTTCTCAGCAGAGGAGGCAATAAGTGATGAAACCATCCCGTTTTCGCGTGCAGGACCTGATTAAATACATCACGCTTCTGATCGGCGTTTTTGTCGTTTTTTTTCCGCCCTACGTCGTCATCGTCAATGCATTCAAATCGAAGGACGAGTTCAACGCCAGCAGCTCCATTTCGCTGCCGCACAGCTTTTTCAATTTCGAAAATTTCAACATCGTGTTTGAACGCGGCGGCCTGCTCAGCGGCTTCGGCAACATCCTCGTCATCATCGTCGTTTCCCTTGCCCTGAATATTTTGTTCGGCACCATGGTCGCCTACGCTCTCGGCCGCTTCTCCTTCAAGCTGAAGCCCGTCGTGTTCGGCGCGTACCTGATCGCCACCATCATTCCGAGCATTACGACCCAGGTCGCCACCTTCGGCATCATCAAAGGCATGGGACTGTACAACACGCTGGCCGCGCCCATTGTGCTGTACATCGGGGCGGACGTGATTCAGATCATCTTGTATCTGCAGTTCATCCGAAACATCCCGTACGACTTGGACGAAAGCGCCATGGTGGAAGGAGCCTCCCTGTTCAAAATTTACCGGTCCATCATTTTTCCGCTCCTGACGCCGGCAACCGCCACGCTGGTCATCTTGAAGACCATCAGCATCTATAACGACATGTACATTCCGTACCTCTACATGCCGAAGCAAAGCCTGGGCGTCGTGACAACCGTCCTCATGCGGTTCCAGGGTGTCAACACGGCCGACTGGAATTTGATCTGCGCCGCCATCTTGCTTATTTTGCTGCCGACGGTCATATTGTACATTTTCCTTCAGCGGTATATCTTTGAAGGAGTCACCAGCGGAGCGGTGAAATAAATCAAAGCATCAGGGGGAGAACTCGCATGATTCGTCGGATCGGCCGGATGATACGCAAGGGATGGGTGTTTCTTGCCAACCTTTCACTGGAGAAAAAGCTGATTCTTATTTTCGTTTTTCTGCTGTCGCTGCCCATCACCTACGTCAGCTATCTTTCGGCGCGCTCCACCTTCGATTCGGTTTTGCAAAACGCCACGAACAATGCGATCCAAATGGCCGTCAACGCGTCGAACACGACCGACAGGTACGTTGCGGACCTGAAGCGTTCGACCGCCCTTCCCCTTTACAATTCCGACGTCCAATATTATTTGGAGCAGGAGACGACCGACTGGGGAAAAAACGTTGCCATGGGGATGTTCCTCAGCTATTTGAGCCACACCAAAAAGGAGATCGCCGCCGTTTATCTGGTCGACCGTTACGAGCATATCTTTTTCGACAAAAGGCCGGATATTACGGAGCTGTCCACGAAAGAGCAGCTGGGCACCTGGAAAAGGCTCGTTGACCAGCAGTCCGGGGCGCACCCCATTCTGATGGGAAGGCATTCGATCCGGGTGAACGGCAACAAGGAAAAGGCCGTATTCAGCGTGCTGCGCACGGTGAAATCGGCGAGTACGCTTCAGGATATCGGGATTATCGTATTCGACATCGACATCGGGCTGTTTCAGGACATCGCGGAGCCGATGGACCGGGTCACCCAAGGCTCCTCCTTAATCCTGGATGAACAGGGCAAGCTGGTCTATGCCAGCGGGGATCCCGGGACCGTCAGCGCGCGGCAGTCGGAACTGATGTCGATGAGGCAAAGCCGGCAAACCGGCTATTTCGAATCGGAAATCGACGGAAAAAGCTATTTGACCGTTTATGTGGTGTCGGAGCAGACGGGCTGGACCACGTCGGTTTCGATTCCGCTCGCCAAAATTTTGTATAAGGTCAAGCAAAACAGCACCACGCTGATCGTTACGACGCTGCTGCTGCTCAGCATTGCGCTGATTGCCGCCACCTTCTTCTCCCATGCGCTGACCAAGCCGCTGAAGTCGATGGTGCGTTATATGAAGCAGGTGCAGCACGGGAACCTGAACGTTTGGATCACCACCCGGTACGAGGACGAAATCGGCATGCTCGGAAGCCATTTTAACCGGATGATTTTGCGGGTCAAGGAACTGCTGAACGAAATCAAGGCCACGGAAAAGCGGAAGCAATTGGCCGACATGCGGGCGCTGCAAAGCCAGATCAATCCTCATTTCATCTACAATACCCTGGAGTCGATCCGCATGCTGGCGGAAATCAACGATGATCCGCAGGTGGCCAAGCTGACTTACCTGCTCGGGACCCAGCTGCGGTACAGCATCGTCCGTGGCGAAGAAACGGTGACCATAGCCCAGGAGCTTGATCACGTCCAACATTATTTCGATCTTCTGTCCATCCGGTTCCCGGGAAAATTCAAGCTGACGATCGATGTCCCCGAAGCGTTTCGCGGGCTTCCGGTATTGAAGCTGATTTTCCAGCCCATCGTCGAAAACGCCGTGTTTCACGGGCTGGAGCGCAAGCCGGGCACGGGCACGGTTTCGATTGCCGCCTGGAAGGAACGCGAGCACGTCATTTTCCGGGTTCAAGACGACGGCGTCGGAATGGACGGGCACAAATTGCTGGCGCTGAACGCCAGCTTGAGAGAGACGGATGCCGGCGGATCGTTCGGCATCGGCATCCACAACGTCAACGAACGGATCCGTCTGCATTACGGCCACGGATGCGGCCTGCAGGTTCACAGCGAACCGGGGGCCGGGACGAGCGTTTTGATCAAAATCAAGGAAAAACTGCCCGATGACGGGGAATGATTCCGGCGTTTCGAGAAGAAAGGAGGGCGAAGCCGCTTGCTTAACATCATCATCGTGGACGATGAAATGCTGATTCGCGAAGGACTGGCGAAGATCATCGGCAAGGAAAGTCCTTGCTTCCAGGTCGTCGGCCAATTTCCGGACGGGGAGGATGTGCTTCGGCATCTTCCGGGACTCGAAGTCGACGTGGTCATTACGGACATCCGGATGCCTGTCATCGACGGCCTTGAGCTGATCAAAAGCTTAAGGGCGACCCATCCCCATATCCGTTCCATCCTCATGAGCGGATTTACGGAATTCGAATATGCCAGGGAAGCCATCCGGGCTTCCGCCGTCGATTACCTGCTCAAGCCGATCAACAAGGAACAGCTGTTTGAGCTGCTTTACCGGTTAAACGACGAACGCGAGTCCGCCAGGGAAAAAGAGGCGGTCCACCGCCAAAGGCTGATCCACACCTGCCTTCATAGCGAGGCCGTGGCAGACTTTGTTTGGGAAGAGCTGACGCTTCCCCGGCCTTATTTTGTGGCGTTCGTCCAAAAAGCGGACTTCGGGGAACCGGAGCAAGCGCAGGAATGCTGCCGGGGTTCGGAGGGGCTTGATCCCGAATGGTTATTCGATCGGTTCGCCCTTCCATGGCGGCTGCAAGCCTATATTTTTTATTTCGCCGAAGCTCCCGGAGCGGAAGACGTCACCCGGATCGGCAAGTTCCTGACGGGCGACGCGTTCCATGGCGGGGCCGACGGCCGGGTCCATGCCGGTTCCAGCCATGTCTACAATGATGTCAAAATGCTCAGGGCGTCCTACCTGGAGGCCAAGCTCGCCTGCGATACGGGAATTTATGCGCATGCCCCCCGCTATTACGTCCCCTGCGGCGGCGCCCGCGGCCTCCAAACGCCGCCACGGGTGCAGGAGATAACCGCCGCGGAGTGGGAGTTTTTTACCGAGCAGCTCCATCTCCTTCACGGGGCATCCCTGCAGGAGTGGATTCAGCGGCGGTTCGAGCATCTCAGGTCGGCATCGGCCTCTCCCGAAGCCATCCTGGAGACATGCTGCCAGATCGAAGAAACGGCGGCCGCGGAAATCCGGGAGCTGAAGGACGTTTTCGAGTCGCCGGCCCATGCCGGGTGGAAGGAGCATCTGCTCGCCTGCCTGTCCTTTACGGAAATGAAGCAGCTGTTTTTGTCCTTTTTCATGGGCGCGTTGGCGGAAGTGCAGGAAGCCCGCAAGGAAATGGGCAGCAAGGCCGTCGAGACGGTCAAACGCTGGATCGCCGAAAACTACAGCGGGCATGTCGAGCTGAATACGCTGGCCAATCTCGTCTTCCTGACCCCAAGTTATTTGAGCAAGCTCTTCAAACACGAAACGGGCCTCACAGTGACGGAGTACATCGCCGAGGTCAGGATGAAAAACGCCAAACGCCTCCTTCGGACCGAACCGGGCATGAAGGTACACCAAATCGGCGCCGAGGTGGGTTATCCGGACCCCGCCTATTTCAATAAATTGTTTAAAAAGATGGTCGGCGTAACGCCGAACGAATATAAAAAAAGATTGTGATCAACTGCCCCATTTCATCGCCAAACATCGATCGACGATAAAGATTGACACGAATGCCGCTTACCCAAGCGGCTGTTTGTTTTTCATCATAACCGCTTCGATTTTTCATGCCTCCGTTAGCACTCATTTGCTTTTTAGGTATTGATATCGTCCGAGGTTCCGGTATATATTTAGCATATGGTATTTATTTTGTTATTATTTATGATAACAAATCATAACAAGTTGTTTGGTTCTAACGAATAAGCCTGTTATTTAAACGACATGAGGTGAACGAATTGAAACTAACAGAACCATTTATCGCGGGCATGACATGGGGATTCATGGGAGTCAGAGGAACATGGGCTACCGAAAAAGCCTCCGCTTCCATGGAAGCGATGTCCGAAACGACCGGCATCAATTGGACCGCCATCGCCTTTTCGGCTTACCAAGCGACTCCCTTCTCCACGGAGATCCCTTACTGGGAAGAGCCGACCGTGACGGATGACGAGGTCAAATGGGCCATTGCCAAAGCCAAATCGTTGGGGCTCAAGGTGTGCCTGAAGCCGATTGTCAACTGCGCCGACGGGACGTGGCGGGCCCACATCAACTTTTTCGACAAGGACGTGCCCTGCGAACCGAAGTGGAGCGATTGGTTTGCTTCCTATGACCGCTATATCCTTCATTTTGCGAAGATCGCCGAGGAAACCGGGTGCGAGATGCTGTGCATCGGCTGCGAAATGGTGCAAACGGACCGCCGGGAACGGGAATGGCGCGAGCTGATATCTAAAGTCAGGGACGTTTACAGCGGAATTCTCACGTATAATTGCGATAAATATCAGGAGGATAACGTTGTTTGGTGGGACGACCTCGACGTGATCAGCTCCAGCGGATATTATCCGATTCAGGATTGGGACAACCAATTGGACCGGATTGAAGCCGTCGTCCGGAAGTTCAACAAGCCGTTCATTTTTATGGAGGCCGGATGTCCGAGCAGAACCGGTTCGGCTTCGATTCCCAACGACTGGACGTTTCAAGGCGCGGCGAACGAAACCGAGCAGGCCGATTTTTACCGCACCATGTTCGGCAAGTGCAGCGGGCGGGATTGGGTGCAAGGGTTTATGCTGTGGGATTGGCCGGCCGAGCTGTACCGCCGGGATGAAGCGTCCGCGGATGACGGTTATTGCGTATACGGCAAAGAGGCCGAAGACGTCATCAGGGAACATTACGACCTTCGTCTGAAACACGGGGCGCATGCGCAAGGAGGATGCTGACATGATGGACGCCTTGCCGTGGATGCAGGAGCTTGAGGACGAGCTGAAAAACAATATTTTGCGGTTTTGGATGGACAAAAGCGTGGACGACGCGCGCGGCGGCTTTTACGGCGAAATCGACCGGCAGCTCCGCGTGAATGAACGGGCCGACAAAGGGCTGGTGCTGAACGCCCGCATCTTATGGACGTTTTCGGCCGCTTACCGCCGCTACAAAGAAGAGCAATACCTGAAGATCGCAAGCAGAGCTTATCATTACTTGGTCGAGCATTTTCTGGATCGGACCTTCGGAGGGTTGTATTGGATGGTGGATGCCGACGGCCATCCGTCCCAGGATAAGAAGCAGATTTACGGGCAATCCTTTGCGATTTACGCATTATCCGAATTCTATCTTGCCGATGGACACCAGGAGGCTTTGGATGCCTCCATCGAGCTGTATGAGCTAATTGAACGGCATAGCCGCGACCCGATCCATCAAGGTTATATCGAAGCTTTGGGACGCGACTGGACGCCTACGAGCAGCTTCAGCCTCAGCAACAAGGACCTGAATGAGAAAAAATCGATGAACACCCATCTCCATGTCCTGGAGGCTTATACGAACCTGTACCGGGCATGGAAATCGCCGGCGCTGGCTTCAAGCCTGGCGCGGTTAATCGAGGTGACGATCGAAAAGATCGTTGACCCTGCCACGGGGCATTTCCGGCTGTTTTTTGACGAGGAATGGAACGCAAAAGGCTCGCATATTTCCTACGGCCACGATATCGAAGGCAGCTGGCTGCTGCTGGAAGCCGCCGAAGTTCTTCAGGATCAGCCGCTGCTGGAACGCGTAAGAGCCGTTGCCGTCCAAATGGCGGAAGCCGTCATCGCAAACGGCGTCGACCGGGACGGCGGGATCTGGAACGAAGCCGATCCTGACGGAGTGACCGATGCCGACAAGGATTGGTGGCCGCAAGCCGAAGCCATGGTCGGCTTCTACAATGCCTATGAATTGACGGGGGATCCCAAATTCAGGGCTGCAGCCTCGGACTCCTGGAAATTCATTCAGCAATACATCGTTGACCGCGAGCACGGGGAATGGCATTGGGGCGTCGGCCCGAACGGCGTGCCGCTGCCTGGCGGCCCGAAAATCAGCGCATGGAAATGCCCGTACCATAACGGCAGGGCCTGCCTTGAAATGCTGTCCCGCCTTCAAAAAGAAACGAACGGCCGGAAAGCCGATTCACGATTATCGGAGGGGATATAATGAGCTTGTTCGAGCAAAGAAAACGGCAGCTGACCGAAAATTATGAAACGTTAATCAACCGGAAAAACGAAAAAATGCAGCCGGGCAACGGCGTTTACGACCGCTACCGCTACCCGGTGCTCACGGCAGACCATGCGCCCCTGATCTGGAGATACGATTTTAATCCCGAAACGAACCCGTATTTTTCGGAACGGCTTGGCGTGAACGGCGTTTTTAATCCCGGAGCCATTCATTTGAACGGCAAATTTTATTTGGTCGCCCGCGTCGAAGGCGTGGACCGCAAGTCTTTTTTCGCGGTCGCCGAAAGCGACAACGGGATCGACGGCTTCCGCTTCTGGGATCATCCGATCGTCATGCCCGAAACCGACGTTCCGGATACGAACGTCTATGACATGCGGCTGGTGCAGCACGAAGACGGCTGGATATACGGCTTGTTCTGCACCGAGAGGAAAGATCCGGACGCTCCCCGGGGCGATTTGTCGAGCGCGATCGCTCAGTGCGGAATCGCCCGCACGAAAGACCTTGTCACATGGGAGCGCCTGGACGATCTGAAGACCGGATCGCCGCAGCAGCGGAACGTCGTGCTGCATCCCGAATTCGTCGACGGCAAATATGCCTTCTACACCCGGCCGCAGGACGGATTCATCGATGCGGGTTCCGGCGGAGGGATCGGCTGGGGATTATCCGATTCCATCGAACATGCCGTCATCGACCAGGAGATCGTCATCGACGAACGCCAATACCACACCATCAAGGAAGTCAAAAACGGACAAGGCCCCGCGCCGATCAAAACCGACCGCGGCTGGCTCCATATCGCGCACGGCGTCCGCAATACGGCTGCCGGCCTCAGATACGTTCTATACGCTTTCCTGTCCGATTTGGACCGTCCTTACCAGGTGACGCACCGTCCAGGCGGACATTTCATTGCGCCGGAAGGCGAAGAACGGGTGGGCGACGTTTCCAATGTCGTCTTCTGCAACGGAGTGATCGCCACCGACGACGGAAACGTATACATTTATTACGCCTCCTCCGATACCCGGGTACATGTGGCTACCACCACGGTAGACCAGCTGCTGGATTACGTGCTGCACACGCCGGAGGACGCCTTGCGCTCCTATGCATGCGTGGAACAACGCATCCAACTGATCGACCGTAATCTGGAATTGCTCAAGGCCCGCATTTAAATAAAGATTCGGCAAAAATCCGAAGAGCCGCTTTCAATCAGCAATTTATAGAGCGGAACGGTTTCGTTCACCTATATATGGGACCAGGGAGCAGCTGGAATCGGGGTTTGCAAAATCCTGAAAGATCAAAAGGGGATCTTCTGCCGTTTATCGGCTGATGGATCCCCTTTTTTTATGACGGTGCGGTTTCGGGCCGGCCAACGGAGCCGCAGCGATCCGCGGCCGGAGGCGGCCGCTTCCCCCGATGCGCTTTTCGCCGCCGGCCTTTTTACGGCTCCCTGGGCTCCGACGTGGAGTCCCGGTGCACGATGTCCGCGGATACCAGGATTTTCTCGACGGGAAGCTCCGGATACCGGATCCTTTCAAGCAGCTTTTTGACCGCCCGTTCGCCCATGGCCTCCTTCGGCACATGCACGGTCGTCAGTGCAGGCTGGGACCGGTCGGCGGCATCGATGTTGTCAAAGCCGGTGACGGAAATATCCTCCGGTACCCGGATGCCGTGTCTCCGCAATGCGGCGATTACCCCGAACGCGATCGAATCGTTGGCGCAGACCAGCGCCGTCGGCAGCTGCCCCTTTTCTTTCATCTTGGTCAGCCATTTCTCGAATTCCCCGGCGAACTCGCCGCTGTCCACCCCATCCAGCGTCAGCATCGGATCAATGGGTTTGGGTGCCTCCAGGTCGTTCTGTTCAAGCGCTTTGCGATATCCGATCCATCGGTCCTGAAAGCTGCGGGAAAAACGAACGTCCCCGACAAATTGAAAACGCGTATGGCCAAGGCCGATCAAATGGTTGCAAAGCCGGGCAATCGCGTCCGTATTGTTGACGAAAACCGTATCCGTCGGAATTA
This sequence comes from Paenibacillus sp. YAE3, assembly GCF_057546105.1. Taxonomy (NCBI): domain Bacteria; kingdom Bacillati; phylum Bacillota; class Bacilli; order Caryophanales; family Paenibacillaceae; genus Paenibacillus; species Paenibacillus sp. YAE3. The sequence continues at coordinate 627,308 of NZ_BAAIYF010000001.1, forward strand.
GGTCGTCTTCATGATCGACGAGGACCATGGGAATGCCAAGGCGGTGCGTCTCCAGCAGCAGCTCGGAATCGATTTTGCCGACCCCGATCATGCCGAAAATCCCGCTTGGATTCAGCACATGGACGAACGAATCCACCCGGGACTCCGTGACGATGACCATGCCGAGGCCCTTCCGTTCGAGCTCCCGCGAAATGCCCTCCATAATTTTCCCCCAATATAAGGAATCCTTGGTCTGAAAGCGAATGTTAGGCATCAAAACGATGACAGACTGCTTGCCGGATGCCGAAATGACGCTGGGTTCCCCTTCTTTATTTTTCATGTAGGCATTTTTCTGGGCAAAATATCCGAGCTGGGAAGCGGCTTGAATGACCCGCGATTTCGTATGTTCATTGACGCCGCCTTTTCCCGAAAGCGCCTTGGAGACGACAAACTTCGAAACGCCCAGATGGTCGGCAATCTGCTGCATCGTAACCCTTTTCAACGTATAACTCCCCCCGCTAGCAACGACTGTTTGCATTTTTTATTCATTTTATTATAACAAAGGAACGGAAAGGGATAAACCGGATCGGGTTACGAACCTAAGATTCGGTCCAGCACGGCTTGGTTCCGGTGCCCGTCTTCGATTAGAGGCAGATCCGCATCGGGTTGGCCGAACTTGATATAACGATATACCTTGTCTAAAAACGGATAGAATGCCGGAAAATAGGCTTGAGCCTCCGCCGAAATGCAAGAAGGCGCCACCTTTGGGGACGGCGGGGCGATTTCGGTAAGCTGGCCCCCCGCTTCCCCGAAACGAAGAACCCGATCATCCGTTAACGTTACCGTACCCTTGTTTCCGAATATTTTTAGCTGTGACCCGAAACCATGATGAACCCCGGACAAGAATTGAATCGAAAATGTGAATCCGCTGCTCATCATGCCGTGAACGAAAAAAGCATCGTCTGCGTCCCTTATTTCTTCGGCCCCCTCGGGGACATGAGTATGCACGGTTCCGCGGACGATCTCGATTTCATCCTGCGCAAGCCACCGCAAGCAATCGATCATATGCGAGCCGACGGCACCGAGCATGCCTCCGAACTTGCTTTTTTCCCCCATCCAGCCCCTTGGGGCAGTCAGCAGCCTTGCATATTGCGGGCTCGATATGTGGTATTCGAAATGAAGGATCTGACCAATGGCACCGTTCGTGATTAGCTCCTTTACCTTCTGCCGCACAGGCAAATATCGCCATTCAAAGTCAATGACGACCTTGGCCTGGCTTTTCGCCGCCATCTCCATCAGCTTCCCCGATTCTTGGCTGTTCATCGCAAAAGGTTTTTCGCAAATGACGGGCAGCCCTTTCTCAATCGCTCGCTTTACCATTCGGAAGTGATCCGAAGGAAGGGAACTGACCACCAGAAGTTCGAGCTCCTCCCGATCCAGCATTTCCGTCCAGTCTTTATAATGTACCGGAGCTTGTTTACATCCCGCCCATTCGTCCGGGAGCTCATGCCTTATCAAGGTGCTGACGGCTGCGACCTCCATGTCCGGATGAAGCCGGATCAATGGCGCCTGAACCCTCAGGCCGAAACCTCCTCCAATGATGCCAACCCGCATACCGCACCTCCAAAAGTGTTTTCACGCTTCCTTCTTATCCTGCATCGCAGGATTGAACTGGTCCCGGTATTGTCCCGGCGTCATTCCCTCCAGCTTCTTGAACATCCGGTTGAAGTAAGGCGGCTGATAGCCGACCGCCCGGGCGATATCGCTGATTTTCATGTCGGTCGAAACGAGCAGCTTTTTGCAGTGGTTCATTTTGAGGGAAGTCAAATAGTCGATGTAGTTCGATCCCGTCATTTGCCGGAATGCCTTGCTGAGCTGGGACACGCTGACCCCCGCCTCCATGGCGAACGTTTCCAGCGAAAGCTCGGCCATGTAATTTTCATGGATCGTCGCGATGATTTGGTCCACGATGCCCTTCATGAACGGATGATAACTCCGGTTCAACACCTCGATGTAGGGCCGGATCATGTTTTCCCGGAACCACTGGATGCAGGCATTGGCATCCCGAAGCGCCTCCATCTCCTCCTGCAGTTTGATCCCGTCATAGATGGCGTAAGGGTTATGGTTCGATTGCAGCATCGAACGGAACAGGCTGTTTTTCAGCCGCATCAGGCCTTGATGCACGACCCATTCCGGCGCCCCGTCCTTCTGCAGCGCTTCGACGAACCGGATCAAAATATCCTCCGCCTCTTTTTCCAGTCCCAGGTTCAGCGTATGCGTAAATTCCTGCTCCAGCTCGAAAGGAAATTCGACCTCCACGTTGGCTTTCTCCAGCACCGCCCCGGCTTCAAGCAGCTGGCTGTCGGACGTAAAGGTGCGGTAGCTCAGCGCCCTTCTGGCCTGTTCCAGCAAATAGGGCACGTCGCGCCAAGCCGCCGCTGGCCCGTTCACGACGATCGTGGCCGGCATGCTCAGCACATTCCGAAGGGTATCCAGCATGTCGCTGCCGAGCTGCATCAGCGTCGGCTTCAGATCATTCCCCGGCTCAGCGGCCGGCACGCATGAAATGACCGCAAACGAGCCGTCCATAAAATCGAGGGTATGCACGTATGAGCCGGTCCGCTCGGACATTTCATGCAGCAGGTTGATGGCGGCGTAAGTCAGCAGCTGCACGTCCTTCGCCGTTAGCTGGCCGCGTCCCAGCGTCAGGGAATGAAGGCGGCATACCACGATAAAAAAGCGATGTTCCGTCAGATCCAGCTGCAGCGCCTGCAGCTTTTCGATGATTTCGGCTTCCGTCAGATGGGCCGCCTGCCCCGTCACGAACTGGTTGATGAGCGCTTCCCGCACCTTCGGAATGGACTGGTTCAGGTTGCTCTGCAGCGTCTCGTTGACGGACCGGTACTGCTTCCACTTTTCCTCGATGTATTTCAGCTCGTCGTTCGACAAAGCCGGCTCCGGCTTGCCTTCCTTGAACAAATCGACGATTTTGCGGATGGGCCTGTAGATCCGGTTGGAGGCGAACCAGCTGAGGGCCAGCGCCACGAACAGGGAGCCGATCCAATACACGACCACAACATGCCGGTACGGTCCCGTAGGCGCCGTAACGGCCGAAGACGGCGTACCCGAGACGAAGGTCCAAATGCCGCCCATTTTTTCAAAGGATAACACGCTCACAAGCAGCTTGTCGTTTTTTACCGGGAGCTGAAAATGCATCTGCGTGTCGTAGGTACGTTTGACGGTGCTTAATTTCTCCAGAATGCGCGGCATGACCTCCGGATGCTGTTTGCTTGCGTCGGATTGCCCGACCAGCGTATCCTCCCCGTCGAGGACAAAAGCGACCTGCTCGGAATTGGCGTTCAGGTGCACTTTGGCCGGGTTGACGTACAACACAAGCGCACCGTAGGATTGCTGGCTGTTGAAGGGGAGCTTCATGACGATGGCATGCGTCGGTTTCCCTTTATTGTACGGGCGGGGCAGCGCGTTCGTCCAAAAAATGCTTTGGTCGGACGACATGATCTTTTTCCAGGCGGCCGCATCCGCCGGATCATCCAAGTGGCGCAAACCAAGCATAGGCTGCATGATCTTGTCCTGCTTGGCCACATACAGATAAGCTTGGTCAACCAGCGGATCGCCGTTTTCGATAAAATAAAGCGTATCGCTGAGCTCCTGCGTTTTTTCGAACTGGTCCACGAAGTTCGTGTCGGCCAGGGACGGTTTCAGTATAGGGTTCGACATCATGTGTACGGCATATTGGACAAGCTGGGAAAATTGCTCATCGATTTGCCGCGCCGTATCCTTCAGCAGCTGCTCGTTGTTCTGTTGGTGCTGCCGGATCAGGTACTGGTTGCCGACATGCCAGTTGATAAAACTTACGATCGAAATGGGAACGCAGGTGAGCATGATGGCCAGCGCGATGGTTTTCCAATACATGATTCCTTTTGAAGCCAATTTCCTTGTCCATTCCTTCCCCAAATCCCTCACTCCTGACGGTACTGTTCGAAATAAGCCATAACTCGCGAACGGCGTGTTGTACCATCCATCATAACGAAACGAGGCCCACATGAAAAGGCTTACAACGCGAAAAATCATGCCATTTCGCCGGATGCCGGGGGCCAATCCCTTCGGGTAAAAAAAGTGCAACGCCATGAAACGGATAACGGGGAGTGCCTCGCCTTCAGGCTCAAACCGAAGCCACGAAAGCCCGATCGCAAAGGCATAAAAAACCCCGCCGTCGTTGCCCGAAAATAAAATCAAATTGCCGGAAATGCCGCGAGCCTCTACATTGTGCTTATGGCATGCGCGATTTCCAGGCCCGTTCGAAACCAAGTTTTGTGGGCAAAGGACAAATTCGCGAAAGACGAAATTTTCCATAGACAAAAGAAAGCGAGGTAAACAGATGCGGAAACGATCAACCCAATCCGGTGCTGCAAGGCTGCGGGAATCCAAACGGCCGCTGTGGCCGGATCTGAAACGGGACCGGTATTTGTACGTGCTGGCACTGCCGGGCATTTTGTTTTTCATTATTTTCAAATATATTCCGATCACCAACCTGGTCATCGGTTTTCAGGACTATTCCCCTTATCTGGGGATCGCCGGGAGCCCATGGGTCGGATTCGAACATTTTACCCGGTTTTTCTCGAATCCGGACTTCTGGATGCTGCTGCGCAACACGCTCGGGATCAGCTTGATGAATCTGGTTTTCTTTTTCCCGGCGCCGATCATCCTCGCCCTGATGCTGAACGAGGTTCGCCATCAGCTGATGAAACGGACCGTGCAGTCGCTCATCTATATCCCGCACTTTTTGTCGTGGGTGCTGATTTACGGCCTGACCTATCTGATGTTCTCCCAGTCCGAAGGGCTGTTCAACAAGCTGCTGACGGCGCTGGACAAAGATACGGTCGATATTTTATCGAATCCGAAGCTGTTTTGGGGCATGCTGACGGCGCAGTCCATCTGGAAAGAGGTCGGCTGGGGCACGATCATTTTCCTCGCCGCCATTGCCGGCGTCGACCCGCAGCAGTACGAAGCGGCCGTCATCGACGGAGCCGGGCGTTTCCGGCGGATGTGGCATATCACGCTGCCCGCGATGCGGAACGTCATCATGATTTTGCTCATTTTGCGGCTCGGAACGATCATGGACACGGGTTTCGAGCAGGTCTATCTGATGATGAACGCCGCCGTGACCGAGGTCGCCGAAGTATTCGATACGTACGTCTACCGAGTCGGCATCCGGCAAGGGGAATTCAGCTACAGCACCGCCATCGGCCTCTTCAAATCGATCGTGGGCGTCATTTTGGTCGTCGGCGCGAACAGGGCCGCAAAACACTTCGGCCAGGAAAGCCTGTATTAACGCAAAAGCCCCCACCGAAAGGAGAGTTTAGCCGATGATCATGGAAGTCAATGCATCCTGGAAAGACCGGCTGTTTGCCTGCGCCAACGGCGGCCTTCTGATTTTGTTCAGCCTGGCCATGGTTTTCCCGATCTATTACACCCTCGTGCTTTCGTTTACCGATTCGACGGAGTATTATACCCGGGATTTGATCCTGTGGCCGCATCAATGGTCGCTGGATGCCTACAAATATTTGCTCGGCAACGGCTTGTTCGTCAATTCGTTGATGGTCAGCGTGTTTCTGGCCACGGTCGGCACCGCCCTCAGCCTGCTTGTGACGGGAGGGCTCGCTTACGCCATCTCCTGCCGGCGCCTGCGCTTCCGCAAAACGATGATGTTCATGATCCTGCTGACCTTTTTATTCACGCCGGGGCTTGTCCCGGTCTACTTGATCGTGCGGAATCTGGGCCTGATCGACAGCGTCTGGTCCCTGATATTGCCTTCGCTTACCAGCGGCTGGTACGTGCTGCTCATGAAAGGTTTTTTCGACGGCATCCCGGACAGCCTGGACGAAGCCGCACGCATCGACGGTTGCACCGAAATCAGCGTCTTCTGGCGGATCATCATCCCGCTGTCGCTGCCCGCCATCGTCGCCTTCGGCCTGTTTTTTGCGGTCGGCTATTGGAACACGTATTTTAACGGCATCATGTTCATCAACCAGCAGGCGAAATGGCCGCTGCAGGTGCTGCTGCAAAACATGCTCGTCGATCCGACCACCATGGGCGGCGGCGAACAAAACGTGTCCCTGCAAATGAACCGGCAGCTGCCGACGGAAACGCTCAAAATGGCCGCGGTCGTCATCGCCACCGTTCCCATCATGCTCGTGTATCCGTTCCTTCAGAAGCATTTTGCGACAGGCGCCATGGTCGGCTCCGTGAAGGAATGAGACATACAGGTTTGCCAAATCAAAGGAGGTTATGAAATGAGTCCATCCGGAACAAAGGTACAGAAAAAGATGCTGATGAAATCCATGCTGATCCTCTTGGGAGCGAGCGTGCTGCTGACGGCATGCGGCGGCTCCAAAGGGGCATCGAAAGAGGGAGACGGGCCGACGCCGATCCAGATGCAGACGCTGAATTACGCCACCGAATTTATCGACAATACCAACCCGATCTGGAAGGAATTCGAAAAGCGCACCAACACCAAGCTCGACATCACCTGGCTGTCCCCGTCCACGTCGGAGGAAAAAATCAACGTCATGCTCGCCTCCGGCGATCTGCCCGAAGTGACGTTCGTGGAGTCGCTGATCAACCCGCAGCTGCAAAAAATGATCAAGCAAGGGGTCTTCTGGGATTTGACGCCGCACATCAAGGATTATCCAAACCTGAGCGCTTCGAATCTCGCCGAAATGTGGACCGCCTCCAAGGTGGATGGCAAAAACTACGTCATTCCGCGCTACTATCCAAGCTATGGCGGGGGTGCCTTCCCGATTCTCCGCAAGGACTGGATGGATAAGCTCGGGCTGCAAACGCCGACGAACATGGACCAGTTGTTCGAGGTGCTGAAGGCATTCAAGGAAAAGGATCCGAACGGCAACGGACAGGCGGACGAAGTGCCTTATGCGGCCAACCCCGATACGATGGGCTTCGTGTACGGCGTGTTTAACGGAACGCAAGGCCAATGGAAGCTGAAAGACGACAAACTTGTTCCCGTCATCACCGAAGACGCTTCCCGCGATGCCGTTTTGTGGCTGAAAAAAGCATTTGACGCGGGGCTGTTCCCGAAAGATTTTGCCATCATGAAATATTCCCAGACGGTGGACCTGATCCGCGGCGGCAATGCAGGCGGCACGTCCCAATCGATGAACCATGCGTGGGTGACGGGCTCCAAAATCCGCGAGGTCGTGCCGACGGCCGACTATATGCCGATCACGTACCTGGAAAACGCCGGCGGGGAAAAATACACGCCGTCCGGCACGCCGTATTACGGGGTATACCTGATTCCGAAAAAAGTGTCCGAGGCAAAAGTGAAAAAAATCCTCGAATTTTTCGACTATGCTTACGGCAAGGAAGGCAACGAGCTGGCGACCTACGGCATCGAAGGCGTCCACTACAAGGTGGAGAACGGCCGGAAAATCCCGACGCCGCAAAGCGAAAAGGACCATCTGGGCGACGGCAACATGAACAACCTGATCCACCTGATCAGCGACGACATGTCCATCGGCGCGGTCGGCATGCCGGACGATGTGTACAACCGGAACGTCGAAATCGTGAATGAACGCAAAAAAATCAAAACGCCGAACCCCGGCAGCGAGCTGTACTCCGAGGCTTACAACAAATACTATCCTGAAATTTCGAAAAAAGTGAGCGACATGCGCACCAAGGTCATCATCGGCAAAGACACCATCGAAAACTACGACAAATTCATCGAGCAGCTGCGCAACGACCCGACCTTGAAGCAGGTGGCGGATGAAATGACGGAAGCGTATCATAAAAAGATGAGCAGCCAGTAAGGCGGGAAAGCGCTGGGTTATCCCGCCGGACCCCCGGGACTGTGCACAACAAAACAAAGGGATGTCTCCAAGGTTCGCACCTTGAGGACATCCCTTTTGCGTTCCGGGCTTCCATTATGTATCCATGCTGATATCGTCCCATGCCTCGTCCCGGAAGCCGATCATCCAAAATAACGCCCGGCGCCGCTCCATCACGACGCTTTCGTTCAGGCCGGCCGCAGGCTCCCTGCCATGAATCCGGTCATTGACGCAGGCCCAATGCAAGCGATAGATTTTGTCCGCTTCGTCCAATATGTCTTCCGCGCGCCGAAGCGCCGTCCGCTCCAAAAACTCGTCGAAACCGCCGCAGCTCGATACCGCCTCAATCGCGGCATGGGAGTCGCAAGCATGATCCGGAAAATCAAGCGAATCCAGCACCCCAAGCGCCCAGAGCAGCGCCCAATAAGCCTCGTACTGCCAGACCAGATTGACGGCGTCCTGATACCCGGGCTCCGCCTCCTCCAGCAAATCCTTTTCGGCTTCGGTTAATGCATCCTTGACCCCGAATTGCTCCAGCAGGCGGTTCACGAAAGCCTTCGACTCGGCCAAGTCCCCCTCTTGGGCGACGTCGCACGCGTATTGGATGACGATCAACAGCGCCGCGGCCCGGCGGGCGATCTCCTCCCTGGATCTGACCTTCAGCTCGCTAAGCGGAGGCAGTTCAGGCAAATGCTCCACGAACGGGACTTGCTTTTCCGTCAGATACGCCAGACTTCTTTGCTTTCGCTCCGCGCCCTCCGGCGTCGTACGGTCCTCGCCCCGGATTTTTCTCGTGCATGCCCGCGGACTGAAATCGGCGGCATCGGAGCTGCCGTCGGGATACACGATGACCCGCCCATCCCGGTCGAGCAGCGTCCCGTCGGGGATAAACCCGATGCCGTCCACCTTGGCGGCAAGCCTGACGAAGCGGTCCAGGTCGTCTTGGCCGTATTCTTTTTCCGTTTCGATCGCCAGCATCGTGTTAATCACGGAGATTTGGATCAGCACGCGGCGTTTCAAATCGTCGTCCTGGAACGGGATGCGGTCGTAAAATCCCATCATTCCCGGCATATTGTTCGCGAAATAATCCGGATCGGTATCCTCCGAGGCCACGCGAATCGTGATTTTGTTGTTTTTGAACCAGCCCTTCGGCTGAACCGTCATCTCCTTTTCCCCCGGAGCCCCGCCCGTTACTTTAAAGCCGTCCGCAAAAACCTCATGAACCAGCCCGCCGATATCCTCGATATCGTTTCGGGATGCAAATATCGTAAAATAAGGCAAAAAACATTCCCCTTCCTGTCAGCGACGGTTCATTCATCCCTTTAACCGTTAACGCCATAAAATAGGTCCCAAACTTGTTGCCGGCCGCCGATTGCACGATCCGTTCGAGTTCCGCGTGTGCAAGCAGCCCGTGATCTACACCGGCATAAGCCCCAAAACGTTTCCCAGTCGAGCCCCCTTGCGGCCATCGATTTGCGGATCGGCCACAGCAGCGTGGCCGGTACACCCATTGTGTTCAATCCGCCTCCTCCCGACCGGCGCAAATGATCAAGCTTTCCGCGCGTTTCCTCATGTCGCTTGCCACTTGGTTCCCGTTATGATGGGTTCAATTCTATTTTACACGACGCCGTTTCGATCAGGGGGAACAAACTATGCACGAGGCCATTTTGCAGGCGGACCATCTGGTGTGGGTCTACCCGAACTGGTGGGGGACGCAAGTTAAAAATGCTGGCCCTGGAAAAGCGCAAGCGCTGGCTGGAAAAGGCGGAGTCGCTTGGGTCGAAGCTGGCTTAGCATGAATCCGCTCGCCCTGCTCCAGCATCCATCGGATGTTTCAGATTCCGATGCACGGGTAAGTAAAGAGTGCGCAAGCAAAACTCAATACCCTAGAAGGAGTGATTCGAAATGGCAAACAATAAGGATGACCGTAAGATGACACTCGAAGAAGCTGGACGCAAGGGTGGCGAGACGACCGCCAAAACGCATGACCGTGAATTTTATCAGGAAATCGGCCGTAAAGGCGGAGAGGCAACATCGGAATCCCATGGCCGCGATTTCTATGAGGAAATCGGCCGCAAAGGCGGCGAAGCGACAGCGGATTCCCATGACCGTGAGTTTTATCAGGAAATCGGCCGCAAAGGCGGCGAAGCAACGTCGGATTCCCACGACCGTGACTTCTATCAGGAAATCGGCCGTAAGGGCGGCGAAGCGACGTCGGATTCCCATGACCGCGATTTTTATCAGGAAATCGGCCGTAAGGGCGGCGAAGCGAGAAGCGACAGCGATGAGAAAGATGGCAAAATGAGCCGCGAGGAAGCCGGCCGTAAGGGCGGGGAAGCCCGGGCTCGTCAAAGGGACGACTCTTAATGTAGTGAAATAGATGAATAAAAGAAAGCCGGCAAAGGAAGCTCTGCAAAAAAAAGGCCTTCCTGCCGACAGCCTTCGAAACTTGAAAAGGACAGCGCGCAGCTGTCCTTTTCGCTATTTCGGGAACGGGCCGTCATCGGGAGAACAGGTCCGTTCGTGTCCGGGACGGCCCTTATCCGAAAGAAGGTTCTTCACTGCGGGTTGCCGTCCCGCTTCATGCCTCACTCCGGATTTTCGTTGCTCATCCAACCGTCGACTTGGAGCGGCTCGAAATAGTCCTCTCTGGCGGATAATTTGCGCAGCAGCTTCTCGGCTTCGCCGCGGGAAGCAAAACCGCCCATGACGACGACAAATTTGCCGTTTTTGGTTTTGATGACGCTGCTGCCATCCCCGGCATACTGCTCCTCAAGGATCGCCAGCGTTTCACCCTGCTCCATTTCCTGGCTGCGGACAACATAGACCTCATGCGCTTTTTCCTGTTTCGCTGCGCCAAACAGCTTCAGCTGGATATACCCGGGCTGCCGGTATTCCGACACGGAATAATCGATATTGTCACCCAGTTCGACGACAAACCGGACCGCGGAATCGTCCAAAATCACGTTGCTGTACACGTCCTTGACGTTGGAGAGCCCGCGAATGTCCTGCTTCAGCTTTTCCATATCCAGGTTCCGGACGCCGTTAAAGGTAAAGATCAAGCGGTTTGGCGCTTCCTTACGTTCGACCGTATACGCCGGCGCGCTCGCCGTCCGTTCACCGTCGATCGTGAAATGGATGTTCAGCGAATTTTCCTCCGCCGTCGTGGTGACGGACACCCCGTCGGTGCGCTCGCCCCCGCTTCCAACCTGCAGCACTTTGACGATCGACCCGATGACCGGCACATCCGACAATGCCATGGCCACGCCAGGCACGTTCACCGTAATGATGAAAGCGGCGCAGGCCGCCACGAGAGCGGACGAACCGCGGAGCCATGTCATGTTCCGTTTATGGGCGCGTCCCCGCTTCATCGCGTCCTGAATGACCCCGGAAAGGCGGGATGGGATCTCGATGTCGTCATAGCGTTCTTTCCCCGTCATTGTACATCCACCTCTTCCTTGATCAAATGTTTTTTGAGTTTGCCCAAAATCCGGTACAGCTTCGTTTTGACGGTGTTTTCGGGCAGGGACAGCACTTCCGCCATATCCTTGAACCGTTTATCCTCAAAATATTTCAATATGATAAAAGCCTTGTCTTCCGGCTTCAGCTGATCCAGCGCGTCATACAGATCCCATTTCTCCTCCAAAGAAACCGGGTCTTCTTTCGCCGCAAATTCCGCCGCGCCGTCTTCCGTGTACGTATATTTTTTCTTTCTTTTGATATGGTCGAGCGCGCAGTGGATGACGATCCGGCTGATCCAGGTTTCAAAATATTCCGGGTTTTTCAATTTCCCGAAGGATAGATATGCTTTGTACGTTGCTTCGGAGACGATTTCCAAAGCTTCCTGTTCATTTTTCACGTAGCAGTACGCAAAGCGGTAGAGCTTTTCCTTGCAGGCTTCGATCCGCTCGCCAAACTGCCGCTCCGTGAATGCTCCCTTCTTGCTGTTCAGTTGATTCACCCCCCTGACGACTTCAAAGGCGCGTTTCGCCCCGCGGTTCTCATCCCGGGCCCGGGTCTTTGAATGCCGCTTATGCCCGTTTGACTGGGGAAACACCAAAAAAGTTTCAAATATGTCTTTGCAAATAAAAGGAAACCATCGAAAACGGATCAGAATCAGGCCCAGCTCATCAATTTCAGTCGTAACTTTGGAGAGCCATTTTATGTTATATACATTAAACGAATCCCTCAACCCAAGCGGGAAAGGACGGTGTGACTCATGACGGAGGAAGTTAAGGAAAATAAGCGGCTAGAGGAGCTGCGGAAAAAACATGCGGAGCTATGGCAGGCATTGTCTGCGCTGCAGGAGGAACAAGCGGAACGATTGCTGAACAGTTTTTCCATGCAGGTTCAAAGGGCCGAGAAGAAGCGGCAGCCGGGCCAGGATTTGGATCATGATCATGGCATCGTTCACGCCTTGCGATCCCCGTGGTTTTACGTGTCGCTGTTTATCGGACTAAGCCTGCCGGTCATCGCTTATATTGCTTTCATATACACGTCGCTTTCTTTGGAATAATGACTTTGATGCAAGGCCGGCGCGACCGAATTGAATTGCCCGTTAAAACTTGATCCCCCCGAATGGGCCAAGCCTGCCGGGAGCGGCATAACGCGAATCACGATCGAAACGTTTGTCGGCAAAAATGAATGACCCCCGTTTTTATTACGAGGGTCATCTTTGTATTTCTTATTTTCCAGAGAGCAACCGGTAAATGACTTGGGCGCTTTCGGCGCGGGTCGCTTGGCCTTGCGGAAGGAATCGGCGGTTTTCGTTCCCTTCCAGCAAGCCTAACTTTGCAGCTGTCTGAACGGCGTCCCGGGCCCATGGGCTGATCCGGCCGGCGTCCGTAAATACGGCATCTACGCCGGAAACGCCGGAATTTGCCGGGTGCTTCGCATGGTATGCTCTGACAAGCATCACGGCCATTTCCTCGCGGGTGATCACCGCGTTTGGTTCAAAGACGGCTTCGGAACGTCCTTGCACGATGCCCGCTTCATGCACGGCGGCTACGGACGCCGCATACCAAGCATCGCCAGGCACGTCGGCAAATGCCGCCGCCTGCTTCGCTTCCAGCCCCAAAGCGCGCGCGATCAGGGAGGCGAATTCCGCACGCGTCACGCTGCGCTGCGGCTCGAACCGGTCTGAGCTTGTTCCGGTTGCGATTTGGCGCGCGGCGAGGTAGGAAACGGCGTCAGACGCCCAGTGGCCTGCAGGAAGATCGGCAAAGCCCTTCCTCCATTCCAAAGCCGCATACGTGCCAGGCTTCCGAATGTCTGCCGTCAGGGTTCCCCCGGCATTCGAGGCGTCGCCGATCCATTCCACGGCGCCGTCGTCCGATACCCGGTACATCGCAGTTACGTTCCGTTTTGCCTGGTCTTGAGTTTTGAGGCTCAGACGCAAGGCCGGATGAAACGACAACAGTTCTTTCATCGTTTTTCCGCTTCCATCGATCAGCAGCAGCTTCAGATCATACCACTCCGATTGCTTCGCAAGCTGCGCCCCGGACTTCGCGCCCGCCTTCGACAGAAGCTGCTGCACCGCCGAAGCGTCGACGGCTGCAAGCTGCAGGCAAATTTGCCAGCCTGGCGCTGCACCGTCGGCAGCGGCCTTAAGCTGCTCCAAAACGGCGGCCGGAACGGTTACCGTATCGGCACCGCGTTTCACTTGGAGCGCCGCGCCTTGCAGCAGGCTTCCCGTTTGAACCGGGAGCAGCACGCGGTCGGCGCTTCCCGCATCAATTTCGGCAGGGCTGCCATTGCCGCGATGGTTCACTGCCGTTGTGATCTGTTCGACGGTGAACACGGCGGTTTTGGCATCCTTTTCGCTAGGGCTGCTGCCCGGGCTTGACGGGGTGCCGGAAGAGCTGCCCGGCGCACTGCCGCCTGATCCGCCCGAACCTCCGCCTTCCTGGCCGCCATTGCCGCCGTCCCCGCCTTTGTTGGACACGGTGACGGTGCTTTGTGCCTGATAACCGCCGTCGTGGGTCGTGACGGTTATCGTTGCGGTACCTGCTTTCAGCGGCGTTACGGTGCCGTTGGCATCAACTTTGGCGACCGTTTCGTCGCTCGAAGCGAACGACACCGCCTTGTCGGCCGCATCCTCCGGTTGAACGCGGGCGGTCAACGTTCCGACAGGGCCGCCTTCCGTCAAATGCAGCTCGTTCGGAGCAAGCGTCACGCCGGTCACGCGAACGGGATTCGGTTCGCCTCCCTTCTCTTTGCGTGTAATGGCGAGCTCAATCGTTTTGGTTGCCTTTGCGGCCCGCCCTTTATCCTCATACCACGGCAAGTTCAACGTTTCCGCGCTTGGCTCGGTATGGACGGAGAAGCGGTTCATGCCCGGAAGCAACGGAATGTCCCGGACCTCCACGTTCCCTTTGGCATCAAGCGCATCCGCCGGAATCGGCTGCCCGTTGATGGTTACGGCCGAACCGTATGGAACGTTGGCTTTTAACGTAAAGCGGTCTTCGGTCGTTTCGTAGGCGATCGCCTCCCCGTAGGAAGTCCGCGGAAGCATAACGATCATCGGCATATCCACCCAGCGCAGGACGTAATCGTTGACGGTCATCTTGTTGCCGCCCTCGTTTTTGACGGTCAGCTTCATGTTCGTATTCTCGGAGGAATACGCATAGTTGCTCATGTCGGAAGGATCGTCGGCCACGCGGGAATGGGAGGTCAGCGCTTCGGTATCCCAGGTTCCCCGCGTATATTTGTATTCGATCTGTTTTCCGGCCATCATTTTGAAATCGTATTCCACGATGTCCCGGGTGGTGGCCCCGCTTGGCACGTTCAGCTTCCCTCCGGCCTGGTTCCAGCCGTTGATCGTCCCCGCGATGTAAATATCGTCCTCTACCGGCGTGTAGCTCGGCAAATGCAAGCGGAGCTTGACGTCGACCATGACGAGCTTCGGCGTCACCGTCTGCTCATCCGAGAAAGCCCGATTATAAAACGCATCGATCGCTGCGACCCGGTACGTGTACGTCGTGTCGTTGGTTACCGTAAAATCCGTATAGCCCCGCGCCGAAGCATCGAGAACGGCCAGCTTTTTGAAATTTCCCCCGTCCTGCTTGCGGTAAACCTCGAATTTGAACGCGCCGCCCGCGTGGGTCCATGCCAACTGGGCGCGGCTCGATTCGGTGCCAATCGAAGCCAGGACCGGTGCTTCCGGCGGCGTCGTATTCACCGGGTCGGCATAGACATCGACATTTGCGGAAGCAGATTCCATATATGTCTGTCCGTTGTCGGTGGACACCTTGGCGAAATAATGGAAGGTCCCGGCTTCGGTCGGTTCAAACGCAGCCCAGTACACCTTCCGCCCGTCCGGCGTATCTTCCAAATAACGCAGCTTGGTTTCGCCCGCATCCTCCTTGTTATCGCCATCCTTGTAAAAAGCCAGCTTGGCGGCAACCCCCGGCATTTCTTTTCCGGCGTAAGCAGGATGATCCGATAATCCCGGTATGTGGATCGTGACTTGGATTTGCGAAGTCTTATGCCCTGCCCCCAAGGTCACGGGCGTCGAGGTGCCCGTGATTTCCACCGATTGCACCGGATAAAAAGGCGTAGCGGATGCGTAATCGCTCAAACCGCTCTCCCCATCCGGCGTGACCGCCGTCACGGCATAATAATATTTCGTTCCGTTCTGTACGTTCGTATCCGTCCAGTCCGTTCCGTTCACCGTTGCGGCTTGCTCAAGCGTCCCGCCTTCGATCGGCGCGCGGTAAACGCGGTAAGACGCCGCTTCCGGAACGGCATTCCACGACAGCGCGACGGAGCCGTTGCCTCCGATTGCCTGCAGTCCGCTCACTTTAGGCACGGCCCTCAGGCTTGCATCCGAAGTCATCATCAAGCCGCTCATCGCCTTGACCGTCAAACTGGCTTTTCCGTCCTTGAATTGAACCGTCGTGCCGCTTCCCAGCCGGTCGATGAGGCTGATATCGGATGGCAGGAAACCAGCCGTGTCGAGGTTGATCGTCGCGTCGCTGCCGCCGCGGTTTATGATGACGAGACCCGCCTGGGCATCGGTTTTGCGCGCATAAGCGATCACGTCGCCTTCG
Source organism: Paenibacillus sp. YAE3 (assembly GCF_057546105.1). Taxonomy (NCBI): domain Bacteria; kingdom Bacillati; phylum Bacillota; class Bacilli; order Caryophanales; family Paenibacillaceae; genus Paenibacillus; species Paenibacillus sp. YAE3. Next base: position 643,200 of record NZ_BAAIYF010000001.1, read on the forward strand.
TCATAGGCCACTTTCAGATCGCCCGTACGGAATACCTCGTTGTCGTTTCGGATTTCAGCCGCCTTTTGGTAGGTTGCCAGCAGATCCGCGTATTTTCCCGTTCCTGCATAGCCGCCCCCGGATTCGCTTACCCGTTCCCACGGGAACGTGCGGCGGGAGTCGGGGTCTTTCGTGCCTTCCAGGCCTACCTCATCGCCATAGTAGATCGTAGGCGCTCCCGGGTAACCCATCTGGAAAACGGCCGTCAGCGCCTGCATGCCAAGCGCCCGGTCCGACGGGCTTGGAGCGATCTGCAAATGCTCTTCTTCCCAGGACGGTTTGTCGTATTTGGTGATCGAGCGGATGGTGTCGTGCGAATCCACCAAATTCAGCATGACTTCCCACGCCTCTTGCGGATAATCCTCGCGGATCGATTCCAGCGATTCATGGAACTGGGCGGCGTTCCCGTTCAGGACAAACGTTTGCAAAGCGCTGCGGAAGCGGTAGTTCATTACCGAATCGAACTGGTCGCCAAGCAAAAACTTGGTCGCCACGCCCCACTCTTCGCCCAAAATGATCGGGTCGTCGATCGGCTCCCCGTTGGCGTCGGTTCTTCCCTCCGTCGATTTGACGGCTTTGCGGAACTGCTGCCACGTGCCCGAGGACACGTCAGGCGCAACATCCAGCCGCCAGCCGCGGGCGCCGAGCCATTCCCAGCGCTGGGAGTTGGCCTCCTGCATCCGCTGTGCCGCCTGGTCATCTGATAGGCCCGTCAAATCATGGCCGATCACCTGGTCCCGGTATCCTTGAACGTTCCATTCGTGGTTGCCGGACAGGCCGTCCGCATCGCCGGCAGCCGGTTCGGGCGCGTCAATGACGGGCAGGGAGTCGAAACCCCACCAGCCTTCGTATTTGTAATGGCCGTCGACCTTTTCGTTTGATACCTTGAACCACGTCGTAAAGTCAAAGTCTTCGGGGTAAGCGTAATGCTTGCCCGTCGCCGGATTGATTTGGGACGTAAACGAATCAACCACCTGCTGCTTGGCCTTCTCCAACGTCAGGCTTGAATCCGCATTCATTTTGTCGTAAACCTTCGACCAAAATTCGTAAGCCCCAATCTCCGGATATTTCTCATAACGGTCAAAATAAATGGAGTCGTCGCCGACATGGTTAAACACGCCGTCCACGATCAGCCGGATGCCTTTGGCGCGCGCCTGTTTGGCAAACTCGGCAAAGACGCGGTCGGATGCGGTTCTTGTCGCTTCGTAGTTCAAACCCGAGGTCGGGTCGCCCGGCTTGTTGTACACCGGCTCGCCGAACATCGGATCCAGATGCTTGTAGTCGGTGGCGTCGTACTTATGGTTGGAAGCCGCCCAAGCGACCGGATTAAAATAAATGACGGTAACGCCAAGCGATTTTAAATAATCCAGCTTTTTCGCCACACCTTGGATATCCCCGCCGTAAAATTCGTTCGTCCACACGCCGTCCGACTTGGCATCCGGGAAATAAGGCTTGTTTTGCGGGAGCACGCGGTCCGGGTTTTCCGGCACGTCGCTCCACGAGCCTGCAACATCCTCCGGCACGGGGTCGCCTGGGACGCCGCCATCGAAAAATTGGAGCTTATGCCCGTTTTTCTCCGTCATCGTTTCGCCCGGCATGGCGCCGCCGCGGTAACCGTCCACGATTTTCGCCCGGTTGTTGTCCGGGTTGCCGTCGAGGAACCGGTCCGGAAAAATCTGATACACGACCGCGTTTTTCATCCAGTCCGGCGTTTTAAAATCCTTCTTGTACACGGTCAGCTCGTACGGGAGCACCCCGTCGTCAGCCGTCGTGCCTGCTCCGCCGCGGTTGTTGTCATCCCCGTACTCCACTTTGGCCATCCCGTCGACGAGAATGAATTTGTAATTCCATACGCCGATGCCTTGAAAAGCCGTCTTCGGAATCGTGGCCTCCCAATAGTCCAGCCCGCCAAAAGAAGTCGCCACATGCATATCGTAAGCGGAAGACATTCCCTCGGGATTCGTCAGCTCCACGCGCGCGACCTGGACGTCCCCCGCCTCGGCGGCGATCCGCAGCGTGACGTCTTCCGTTTGCTCCTTGACGGCTCCGAAAGGCTTTTTATAAGTCATCTGACGCGAATCGAAATACAGCTTGCCTTTGTTGATTTTGCCGTCGTAAGCGGCGTCGGAAGGCATGTAGTTGGTCGTCAGCACCGGTTTCGGCTGGCTTAGGTCAATGGAAAATATGACGTCGGACGGATCCAGGACGTTCAAAAGAAAATTGTTGCCGTTTTCGTCCCCGTAATTCGGGATTCCATCCCACCGGTCCCCCAGCACCACCTTCATCTCGTATTTGCCTGCAGGCACCGAACGCTGCAGCTCATACACCGAACCGTCAAACCGGGTATCGACGAACATCTGCTTCGCTTCGCCCGGAGCCCACTCGTTTTCGCCAAATAGCTTTTGGATATTGCCTACCAGCCTCGGCCATTCGGCTTCGGTCAGCTTGGGCGCATATTGCGGCAGGCCCTGCACGTTCGGCAAATTGATGCGCGCCTCGCCAAGCTTTTCGTTGACGTAAATATTCACCTTTGCGGGGGCATCCAAATCGAACGCAAAATTGTTGCCGTTGTTCGAAAACCCGTCCCAGGTGCCGCTTTTAACGATTTTGAACTCATGATGGCCCGCATCCAGCACCGCGGAATATTGATAAAAATCTCCCGTTAAATGCTTCATTCTCGTCTCTTCGGAGCTGTTGTTCCAGCCCTGGAAGCTGCCGGCGATCACCCATTTGGACGCGCCTCCCGGCTGATCAACCAGCGGGTCGGGCGCCGGCCCGGAGAGTCCGGCCTTCGCCGCAGGTTCTGCAGGCGGCTGTTCCGAAGCTGCGGCCTCCACCGTGATTTTGCTGTCGGGGCCGTCCGCCGGAGGATTGCCCGGGTCGGAAAAGCGGATGTCTCCCGTCCCTTCGGAGGAAGCGATAAACGCATACGTATACTCCCCGGCCGGAAGCGGCTCCGTCGCGTATTGATACGTGCCGCTTTCGAGCGCAAGCGGGTGTTGGTCCGCTCCCCCGGAAGCGTCAAAGCTTCCCGTCACCTTAAACACGGGGGTATAAGACAGGCGCAAAATGCCTTGATCATCGGCGGAAGCCGTCAGGGGCGACCCGCTTTGCAGCACGCCGTTGACGGCAATCGCGTAGGCGTATTGCTCTCCGGCTTGCAGCCCGGTGACTTCAGCCGTGTATGTACCGTCGTTGTCCGGATCGGTGAGTTCGGCCGCCTCATTCCATCCTGCGGATGCGCCTGAAGCCGTGACCTGAATCAGCGTTTGCGGCAGCCGGAAATAAATTTTTCCTTCATCCGCGTACGTGCTTTTCGGCTCCGCCTCCGCCGCCTCGGCCAAAACCGGGCGGAAAACGCCGGCAATCAGTTCGATTGTCATCATGATCGCCAACAGCAAAGACAACGCGCGGATTGGTTTTTTTCTGCGATAGCTCATATAAGGCCTCCTTGATAAAAGTGATGATCAAAATCTGCTTCATTCATTGAGCAAACGTTTGCACAAACGCAAATAAACCTCCTTTATTCATTTTGTATGTCAAACCCTGATGCTTGAGATCAAACTGATTTCATCTTATTATGAAAACGCTTACTCGTCAATCGGCGCCAAATTTTTTCTTCTGTCATTTTGCCGTCCTTTTTCGCATCTTGGGGGGAATTGGTATTTTCGGGGAATTCCCATATAATAGCGTAAGTATTCATTTTGATCGCAAATTGGTTTCGAAAAGGGGGACCCTGTTTGAAGAACCGGACCGCGTTTACGATTTTGCTTATTTTAAATATTTTATACGGACTCACGCTGCTGCTTTACCCCTTCATGCTGATCATCGTCGCCTTTTCGTTCGACGACCCCGCCGCGGCCCACAATGGGTTTGTCTACACTTACGTTGCGATCCTGTTGAGTTATCCGCTGGGCCCTCTGCTTTCGTTTATATGCTGGTTTTTTTACCATCGTTTTTCCTTCAAATGGGCTTATGCGACGGCGAATCTGACCCTGCTGTGGGTCATTGCGTTCTGCCTGTGCTTGCCGTTTTTCGATTAACAAAGAGTGCCGCAACATCACTCCGCAAGGTGGGGCTTTGGCTTCGAAGGCAGATTGAGATACGCTTTTCGTGACCCCGGAAATGATACTTTCTTACAGATCAAAAAAAGCTTCCGAAAGAACCGGCCGCCGTCGCCGAATTTCTGGAAGCTTTTGATCTATAGTTAACCCCATTCTTCCTACTCTTGCTGCGATTTCATATACTCCTTTTTCGCTTTATACGCAAAAGCGGCATACACGAGAATCATGATCGGAATGACAGCCCAGCTAAACCCTCTCATAACGGCGAACGGCGTTTCAAACAGGAAGGACCTCCAAAATTGCGATCCGCTCATCTCCCATAATCCCGGTGTATAGTACAGCAGCTTGGGCTTCACAAAAGCCGTCACATGAATCGCGCCCGTCGAAATCAAAACCGCAAAAAGCGGAATGAAGCTGCAAGCCAGCGACAGCCACATATCCGATATGCGTTTGTACCGCGCCGCCTTCGAATTGACGTCGGAAAAAATGTCTTCGTCTCCCCAGTCGCCCGTTTGCTTAAAATATTGCGCTCCGGATGTTTTCGTCCCCGCAACGTGGGTCCAGCCGCAGTCATCGAACAATGCCTTGTAGTCCTCAAAATCCTGGCGGGTTTTAAAGGTCCGGTAATCGATGCGGTAATTGGCCTCTTCCGGTTTTGCAGGCTCGAATTCATAAGTCATCGATTTATTGACCAATCTGTACCCCTGACGGGCCATCTCGTTTAACCACTGTTCTTCACGGTCAAAATTCGTAAAAAATTTCATCTTTTTCATGGCGATTCCTCCGTCTTACGATCCCATGATCGCGTTTGTTACTTCAATCATATGTTTCATGCGTTCAAAGTCCTGGCGCAAAATGGCAAGCCCCTGGTCGGTAATGACGTATACCTTGCGGCGGCTGTCCTCGCTTTGGACCGGCTGGATCCATTTCTGCTTCAGCAGGTTTTCCACCGCCCCGTACAGCGTTCCGGCAGCCATCCGCACCTGGCCGGCGCTCATCTCCTCCACCTTTTGCATGATCAAATATCCATGGGCGGGTTCCCGCAAAGCAAGCAATATATAATAAACCGTTTCCGTCAGCGGCAAATGTCTGTCCCGGCTCAAGATGATCCCCCCTTTATTCAGCTTCGCTTTATATCGTCGAACTGTATAGTTTCACTATATATAGTCGGACTGTATATTGCAACTGTTTTTTTATTTTGCCGAGCCATCTTCGATCTTGAGGTCATACTTTGCTCCGGCAGGCTTATGAATAAAGAGTACATCTACATTCGAAAGAAACGGGGTGTTCTGTTGTTTCATTTTCGAAAAAAAGGAGGCCGTCTTCCCAAAATGTTAGCAGCCCTACTTGCGGCCGGGGTCGCAGCCATGGCCCTTCAAACCGCGGCCGCTGCGGCCGAAACGCCGAAAGCCGATCACCAGCCTTACATGCACGGGTACAACGTAAACCAAATCAAGAACTGGAGCCCGGAAACCGACCGCTTCGCAAAATACTTCAGGTCCCGCATCCCCCTGGCCGAGCGCATTCCCGCCTTTGCCCCGACCCAGGCCAACCCGGCGTTAAGCGCAGAACCGCAGGTCATGAACCTATCCGCGGACTACGATAAGGAGGCTTTTTTCGAGGCGTACCGCTACAACGACTCCTTCTCCCGGAATTTGCTGAACTTTTGGCAGTACACCGACCTTTACGGGTCATGGCACGGGCTCCCGGTAGACGGCTCTTCGGTGACGAATCCCGAGTTTGGCGTGATCAACCTGCCGAATCCGGCGTATACGGATGCCGCGCACCGAAACGGCGTGCTCAGTTTGGGCGGATGGTTCTGGCCCAGAGCGGGGCAAAACTTCTCCGATTGGGTCGAGAAAAAGCCGGACGGATCGTTTCCGGTAGCGGACAAAATGATCGAGATGGCGCAGTATTTCGGATTTGACGGCTATTTTATCAATCAGGAAGCAAGCATTTCCAAAGAAAACGCCCAGAAGCTGATGGAGATGATCAAATATTTGCGCGCGAAAGCGCCGGAAGGCTTCCATCTGCAGTGGTACGATTCCTTGTCGGTGGACGGCAGGGTCAGCTACGTGAACGGCTTCAGCAGCAGCAACGCGCCTTGGATCGTGGATAACGGGGTGCCGGTCAACAACAGCATCTTCATGAACTATGCCTGGAACGAAACGAGGTTGGCGAATGCGCATGCGTATGCCCAAAGCCTGGGCTTGGACCCGTACAAGGTGCTGTTTGCAGGTACGGAAAACGATAAATACGGCTACAATCCGCCGTACGACCCCCGGTGGATTTTTCCGGCAGGCAAGGCGCCAAAAAGCGGATGGGCGTTGTTCGGAACCGATATGGTATGGAACAGAGCCCCGAACAAATTCGACCCGAATGCGCAGGAGGAGGTATTCCGGCGGGAACGGGTCTACTGGTCGGGGCCGAATCAGGACCCTACCCGCACGGGCCGCACGCTGACGACGGGTTGCAGCCCCTACCCGGATCGCGGGGTTCCGAACAACCCGACGGAATACCGCTGCTGGGACGGGGTGGCCCATTTTATCCCGGAGCGGTCGGTGATCGGCTCCTATCCGTTCCAGAGCTCCTTTAATACGGGGCACGGCACCGCCTTTTTCCTGGATGGGGAAATATCCAGCGCGAAGGAATGGAACAACGCCGGCATCCAGGACATTTTGCCGAGCTGGCAGTGGTGGGCGAAAAGCGCCGGAACCGGCGCGCCGCTTGCTGCATCCTTCGATTACGGGACGGCCTACGACGGCGGTTCGTCTCTGAAGGTGTCCGGTAAGCTGGGTGCCGCCAACCCGACCGATCTCCGTTTGTTCAAAACAAAGCTTGCGATCTCGAATGACGTGAACCTGTCCATCACGTATAAGTCGGATGCCGCCGGCAACCCGACGCATATGAAAGCAGCGCTCCTGTTCGAGGATCAGCCGGACCGGTTCGAATATATCGATATTGGCAGCAGCGATACGGCAGGTTGGAATACCAAAACATTGAGCCTCGGAGCTTACAGCGGACGTACTCTGGCGACGATCGGGCTGCATTTCGCGTCTGCCGAAACGGTCGACTACCGCATGAATATCGGACGGATGGCCGTAACGAAAGGCGCTTCCGAACAGCCTGCGGCTCCTGCAGACTTGAAGATCGATGAGGCCTACGTGAAAGGCAATCAGGCGGAGGTGTTTGTATCCTGGACATGGAATCCGGACCATGTGGCGTATTACGATCTTTACCGGATCAAGCCGGACGGCAATAAGGAAGCGATCGGACGGATCATGGACGAAGTTTATTACGTCAAATCGCTGGAACGGATCGGCAGCGAAGCGGAAACGACGATCGAACTGGTCGCCGTCAGCCCGGACGGAACCCGCAGTTCGGCCGTGCAGACGAAGCTGAAGTGGAACTAGGCAGAACACTTGACGACGGCCGTCTTCCCTAGGAAGGCGGCTGCTTAATTTAGGGGCGTTATCCTTCGAGATAATATACATTGGCTGGAGATTTGGTCCTAAATTTGATCGATTGTATATTTTGTAGTATACATATGACAAGCGAACATTTTTCGAAAGGAGTGAATTAGGCGCTGCCATGGAGGCGATGGGGCGTTCATGCCACAACTATATTCTGGAGGATTTATGACCCGTTCCAAGAAAAAAAGAAGCATTTATCGTACTGTCATACTTAGCTGTATCAGCGTTATCGGACTGTTGATTGTGATCGCCGGAGCTTATGCGGGGGTATTGCACCATAAAGCCATGTCAGCCTTACATAAAATTTCCGCCGCCGAATACCAGGCCCCGCAGCAGCAGGAAGTTTCGCATCAGGTACCCAAAGCCGAAATCGAAAGCATCGGCGAAGAAGACATGAAGCCGGTGACGTTCCTGCTTGCGGGCGTCGACAACCGCGAGGGCAGCGGCGGAACGATGAACACCGACGTCATGATGATCGCGACGCTGAACCCGAAGACCAAATCGGCCAGCCTGCTCTCGATCCCGCGCGACTTAAAAATTACGCCTGCCGGACAAACAAGCCATAAAGCAAACTACTTTTACGCCCACCACTACATCCAGGACAAAACGACCGCGATGGCCGAAACCAAGCAATTATTCGGGGAGCTGCTGCAGATCCCGATCGATTATATGGTGCTCATCAATTTTGACGGGTTCCGTCAGGCGGTGGACGCCGTTGGCGGACTCGAGATCGACGTCGACATGGATATGCGGTATATCGATAACGCGGACGGGACGCATATCAACCTGACCAAAGGGCTGCAGCATCTCGACGGACAGCAAACGCTCGACTTCGTCAGATACCGCAAATCCAATGACGGCACCGGGCCTTCTTCCGATTTTGACCGCAACAGACGCCAGCAGCAGGTCCTGAACCAAATGCTGGACAAACTGACTTCCCTGAACGGCATCGGCCAGTGGGGAGACATGCTGGATATTATCGGCGATAACGTCAAAACGGATATTCCGGAGGAAAAGCTGAAGCGGTGGCTCTTCAATTTCAAACAAATGAAGCCCGACACGACCCGCATGCTAAACGTGGAAGGCGACTGGAAAAGCCCGTTCGTGTATTGGAACAAAGAGGATTTAACGCAGGCGATGGAAGCCTTATACTCCAATCTCGGCCTGAACAAGAAAGCGAAAAACAATTACGGAAAACATATCGGGCTGTATACGAAGCCCAATTCGCAATAACCAATGAGACGGCATGATTGATCTATATGTTCCGGCTTACACGTTCTAATGCTCGAATAGATGTAACGAGGCAAATAACAACCCACCGCGCCGGGCACCGGCGTACGGTGGGTTGTTCACTGTATTTTCGCGGAGCTGCGAGCTTCGGAAGGGTCCTATTTGATAAAACTGATGATGATCAGGATTACGAATAAAACAGGCACGATAAAAACGAAAAAGTACCCCAAATACTTTACAAGCGCAGGCATGCTGTCGAGATGCACCCTTTTCGGCCCGCCCCCGCCTTCGATCCGCTGCATGGGGAGCAATGGATCGTCAACATATCTCGTCTCTTCCGCTGCTTGATGAGCAAATACAGGATCCTCCGTTGCCTGACCTTCGTGAATCCGGTTCTTCCCTTTATCATTCATTTCATGTTCAGCTCCTTAAAATGAATGCAATCAAAAAATGATGCGCTCTATTATTAAGAACAATAAGTAAAAGGAGAAGTTTGATAAATGAATGTGATCTAAAAAAATAATGGACAAAGCCCTGACCGTCATTAGAAGGCCGGGGCTTTGTCCGTTATTTATGGTATCATGCAGCCCGGTCTTTTCCCTTCCGCGAGCAGCCCGTTGATGCGTTCAATCAATGCCGGCAGCTCAGCCAGCGTACGGATCGTAAAATCCGCCCCATGCTGCATGAATACCTTTTGCGTTTTTTCGATCGCCGCTTCTTTTTCCGAGTCCGCCAAGCCGTGGTACTCCTCTTCGCTCAGTCCCATTTCCGAGCTGCCGACGGCCACCCCGACCGACCATACGCCGGCCTGCACGCCTTCCTTGATATCGGAAGTGGTGTCGCCTACCTTGACGACCTTCCAAGCCGCGGACAATTTGAGATGCTCCATATTGCGGTAGATCATGTAAGGGTACGGCCTTCCGTACGACCCGGTATCGTCCGGCGTCACGACGTGATCCGGCCCGTATCCTTTTTCGCGGGCGCCCGAGACGACCACCTCCATCATGGAGCTTGTGTAGCCGGTCGTCGAACCGATCTTCAGCCCTTGGGCGCGCAGCCCTTCCACCGTGTCGATGACGCCCGGAATCGGATTCGTATACTCGGATAAGGACACCATCAATGCAGGTTCGAATTCGGCGTACAGCCGATTTACATCTTCCTCGTTAAAAGCCCTGCCGTAAGCCTCTTCCCACAGCGCCGACACCCTCGGCATGGACAGCATGGCCCGGATATGGTCGATTTTTAGCATTCCCATCGGGCCGCGCGCTTCTTCCATCGTCACTTCGATGCCCGCCTTCTTGAAAATATCCACAAATACGTTCACCGGCGCGAAACAACCGAAATCCACCGCCGTTCCGGCCCAGTCCAAAATAACGCCTTCGATGTTGTTCATCGTCCCGTTCCTCCCATATATTCGCTGATGATGCCGCATAACCGTTCGATGTCTTCCGGATAAATCTCGCCGATATTGCCGATCCGGAACGTATCGGCGTCCGTCAGTTTGCCCGGGTAAATCACGTATCCCCGTTCCTTTACATAGGCATAAAAGTCTTCGAAGTTAAAGCCCTCGTCCGGGAATAAAAAGGTCGTGATGATCGGCGACTGCTTCTCTTCCGAAATATAGGCCGGAATGCCGATCTCCGCAAGCTTTTGGCGAAGCAAACGGTTATTTTCGCGATAACGCGCCTCCCGCGCCGAAACCCCGCCTTCTTCCACAAGCTCATCCAGCGCTTTCGAAAAAGCCGCCACGACGTGGGTAGGGGAAGTAAACCGCCATTTGCCGTCCTTGTCCATCCCTTTCCATTGATCGTATAAATCCAGGGACAAACTCCGCGCGACGCCTTGGCAGCCTTTCAGTTTATCCAGCTTGGCGATGACGAATCCGAAGCCCGGCACGCCTTGGATGCATTTGTTGGCGCTGCTGATCAGATAGTCGATGCCCAGCCCCGCCACGTCGATGCCGATGCCGCCGAAGCTGCTCATCGCGTCGATAATAAGGGTTTTTCCGTATTCTTTGGACAGCTTCGCCACCGTCTCCAGCGGGTTCAAAATGCCCGTCGTCGTTTCGCAGTGGACCATCGCGATATGCGTGATGTCCGGATCCGCCGCCAGCACAGCCCGAAGCTCCGCTTCCTCCGGCTGCGCATCATAACGGACCCGGTACGGCGTGTAGTTCAGGCCGATATATTCGGCCATCTGGACGATCCGCTCGCCATACGCCCCGTTGGTCACGATCAGCACCTTGTCGTCGTCGGACACGGCCGAGGTCATCACGGACTCTACCGCAAACGTGCCGCTGCCCTGCATCAGCACGGCGGTATATTCGTCCGGGCCTGCTCCCGCAAGCGACAGCAGCTGCGACCGGATTTTTTGCGTAATCGATTTATAGTCGTCGTCCCACGTGCAGCGGTCAAACAGCATCTCTTCCTTCACCGCGGCGGTCGTGGTGAGCGGTCCCGGGGTTAACAGCTTGTAATTGTTCATTTTGTTTGGCTCCCTTGTTCGGTTTGAATTTCAGGCATCGGTTGCAGCCTATTGGGCTGCCTCAAAAAATTGCTGATGTTTCTTGAGCAGCTCGACGGTCAGCGGTTCGACGAATTTCATCGGATGCGCAGGCTGGTTGACGTTTTCCACCGTCTCGCCTTTGTACAGCGCCACCGGATAATTGGTGATCAGATCCTTCCGGGCGTCTTTGATGATCGTTTCCGCCATTTTCATCGCCAGGTCCGTCACGGCATTTTTCTTGTCCACGACCGCCACGGATTCGGTGAGCGAAAAGTTGCCCTCAGCAGGGTCCAAGTAGTCGATCGGCGCGCCGGACGCTTTCGCTTTGACGGCCTGGTGGCGCAAGCCGAAGCCTGCCGCGACTTCTCCCGCCTGCACCTTTTTGATTGGACCGGAGCCGGAGCTTTCCAGGTGCGGGCCAACGTTTGCGATCAGGTCATGGAGCACCGTTTTGCCTTCTTCCTGGCCGTATTGGCTAATGACCGCTTGAACGAGCAGCCAGCCGGTCGAGGAATCCATAATGTTCGGGATCGAGACAAGGCCTTTGAATTCGGGCTTCGTCAGGTCTTTGATCGACGCCGGCATCGGCAAACCTTTTTGCTTCAGCACTTCGGTATTGACGAAAATCGAACCGGTGTTGGCCAATATCGGCGTATAATAGGACGGGTATGATTCCAGCGCATCCGTCGTAAACGACAGATCTTTGTACATAGAATACTGGCTTTGCGAGCTTTCAATAAAATAGGAGCTCATCGTGATCAGATCGGCTTCGATTTTTCCGCCTTCGGCCATCAGCTTGCCGCCGAGCTCCGAGGTGCCGAGCGATTGCAGCACGTATTTGCCGTCATACCCGGCGTTTTTCAGCGCGGTTTCCATGGAGGCGACGGCCTCTTCGTCCGCGTTCGTGTAAATGACGACCTTTTTTGCTTCTTCTGCTTTGCCGCTGCCGCAGCCCGTCATGGCAAGCACGAAGCCGATGGCGAATAGCGTAAGCAGCATACTTTTGAATGTTTTGGACATGTCGTAAATCCCTCGCTTTTAATAATGGTATAGTTGTTGCGGTGGAAACCGCTACGAGATAGTAAGGCCGCTACGGGTTGCCTGGCTTGGGTATCTACTTAAAGGGCTCCACGCGAAGCGGTCGCTCCATGTACGGAAAAGTATTAGCGCACCGCCCTCCTCCGCTGCATCCAATCGCACGCGACCTTAACCACCAGATTGGTGAAAAAGATCAGCAGCGACAGCACGAAAATCTCGTTGAACTTGGCGAAATGCTGCAGCTCCTTGATTTTGCTCGCCACGACCGAGGTTTGCGCCGACACCAGGAAGATGATCCCGCTGATCGTCACCATCGAATTGACGAAATAATAAGCGAACATTTCGATGATCGCGGACGCCGAGTTCGGCAGCACCACCCGGTACACCGTCTTGAACCAGCTGTCCCCGAGCAGCTCGCCCGTCGTTTCCCAGGACGGATTCATCTTGGACAGGGCGTTTTTGGCCATTAAATACGGCGTCGTAAACAGGTGCACGATGTTGCACAGCACGAGGATGGCGAACGTCCCCTTCAGGCTGCTCCCGTTAAACAAAAGCAGGTACGCGATCCCGAGCACCATTCCCGGCACCGTATTGGTGACCATCGACACGACATCGGTCGCGGCTTTCCCCTTAAGCTTGGTGCGCACGTTCAGCAGCGCGGCTCCGTATGCGGCCAGCGTCCCCAGCAGCGACGTGAGCAGCGCGACCCAAAGCGAATTTTTGTATACGCCCGTCAAATCGCCGGACGCGAATACGCCGGTGACTTGCTTAAGCGTAAAAGCCGTATCGTAAGGAAAGCCGTTCATGAACGGCGCCGCGAACATGACCGCAAAAACGGAAAGCATGCCGGTCACGATCACGGACGACAGAACGCCCAGTCCCGTATCCCGGACCCGGTGCTTCGGCAGCTCAATGGCCGAGATTTTGTCGTAATGGAAATTGAGCTTGTCCAGGTACCGCAGCAGCCAGATCCCGAACGCGGCCGGAACCAGCATCACGACGGCGATGACCGCCCCCTGGTTGAAATCCGGGATGGAGCCGAGCATCACCTGGTACAGCTGCGCCGCGATGACCGGATACGTTCCGCCCACCGAAGCAGGAATGCCGAAATCCGTGAAGCTGAGGATAAAAGCGAGCACGAACGCCCCGCCCAGCGCGCCCGCGAGCGGCCGCAGCACCGCGTGAAAAAAGCTTCTTGCCGTCCCGTCGCCCATCAGCTTGGACACGATGATGAACTTTTTGTCGATATAACCGAAAGCGTTATGGATCAGCAGAAAAGCCGGCGGCAGCGTGTAGATGACATATCCCGTCAGCAGGCCGTTAAAGCCGTATATTTCGAACAGATTGCGCCCGATCAGCTTCGTGATCAGCCCTTGGTTGCCCAACGAGTACATGATGGCGAATCCGTAGGTGATCGTCGGCAGCAGCATCGGCACGAGGACGGCCGTTTTCAGAATGCCTTTGATCGGGCGAAAGATCCGGGTGCAGTGAATGGAATACGCTAAAATGAATCCGAGCACCGTGGCGATGACGGCCGCGGCCGCCGACACCTTGACGCTGTTCAGGACCGCCTCGATCAGCTTCCTTCCTTCCCAGACCGCCGCGTAGTTCGCAAACGAAAAACCTTCGCCCGTTTCCAGGGAACGAATCAGCAAAACGAGCAGCGGCAGGAACAAAAGCCCGGCGAAAAAGAGCATCAGCAGCATAAAGACGACGCGCATTTCCGGTTTGACTTTATGCATACATCTCACCGAACAGGTTCAAAATGTTTTGCCGTTTGATGCTCAGCTGCTTAATGATGAACTGCTCGACGAAGTCGTCGGCCGGCCGATCGATGATGTCCTGGGGCGTGCCGAACTGGGCGATTCGGCCCTGGTTGATGATCAGGATCTTGTCGGACATCGTTAAGGCTTCCTCAGGATCATGGGTCACGATTACCGTCGTCAGCTTGAATTCCCTCGCGATCGATTGGATCCGCTGCTTGATCGATTCCTTGATCACCCCGTCCAGCGCGCTGAGCGGCTCGTCGAGCAGCAGCAGCCTCGGTTTCGTGACGAGCGTTCTCGCCAGAGCCACCCGCTGTTTTTGCCCGCCGGACAGCTCGCCGATATTTTTGTTCAAATGCGGAGTCAACTCCAAAAAGTCGATATATTCCTGAACCTCCGCAGCGTTCACGCGTCCTTTTTTATTGCGCAATCCGTATAGGATGTTGTCGTAGGCATTCAGGTTCGGAAACAGGGCGTAATCCTGAAACACGATGTTGAAGCCGCGCTTTTTCATCGGGACGCGGGTCAAATCCTCGTCGTCGAAACGAATGCTGCCGCGGTCCGCCCCGGTCAAGCCGAGAATCAGGTGAAGCAGCGTCGTTTTCCCGCTTCCGCTCGGGCCGAGGAGCGACATGATTTCCCCCGTGCCGATCTCGAAGCTGATGTCGTCCAAAACGGTTTTAGCGTCGAATTGTTTGCCAATATGCTGCAGCTTCAGCAAGCCGCCCACCTCCTTAAACACAACCCCAGTATAAAAATCGTATGTCAACCCGAATACGCGAGTGTGTAAATTTTGCGTAAATTATGCATAACTATTTCATAACTCTTGACTAACTCTATCCCTACTCTAACGATAAAACATGGTGATCTATGTAAAATCTATTGAATCCCCGGGAGGCTGAACGTACACTGGAATTGTTTCGGTTCGAAACGCCAACGTCATAGATGAGCGGGTGAAAGCGATGCTGCCACTGGAGAGGCAAAAGAAAATTCTCGACCTATTAACCGTCAAAAAAGTGCTTAAAATAACGGAGCTGACCGAGGAGCTGGGCATTTCCGTCGATACGCTCCGGAGGGATATCAACCTGCTTGCCGGCCGGGGGAAAATCGAAAAAATCTACGGGGGCATCAAGCTTGCGGACCGGTTCGGGGAATCGTCGATGGACGAGCGGATGGTCAACCATTTGGAAGAAAAAGAGCAAATCGCCCGCAAATGCAGCGAGTGGATTGAGGACGGCGACTGCATTTATATCGATAGCGGGTCGACGACCTATCAAATTGCCAAATACATCAAGGATAAAAAGAACCTGACGGTCATTACCTGCTCCATACCGGTCATCCAGGAGCTGATGGACACCGATGCCGAGCTGATCATCATCGGGGGCAAAATCCGGAAGGAAGAGCAGTCCGTCGTCGCGTTCGATTACATTTTTAATTTTCACGAGCTCAACGTGCGAAAAGCCTTTATCTGCTGCAGCGGCATTACGATCGAAAGGGGCATTTCGGATTATAATCTGGAGGAAGCCGTCACGCGCAAAAAGATGATCGAGCTCTCCAAAGAGGTCATCGTCGCAGCCGACAGCACCAAATTCGGCAAGGACGTCACGGTTGCCATCGCGCCCCTGGAGCGGATCGACACGATCGTGACGGATGCGCATGTGGACCGCGGCTACCTGTCCAAATTCAAAAAGACGGGGACGAACCTGGTCATTGCGGACTGAATACCGTCGAAACCAAGCAACGAGAGGCAATATTAATTAGCTAAAGTGACGAAAATCGGTATAGCTGCTGTAAGTAGAAGTGGATATGCCCATTAAGTAAGTATTAGAAAGGAGCAGTTGTCTCTCGACAGCTGCTCCTTTTCTGCTCGGACAAACAAAATAGTTGCAGGATTTTTTTCATATTCAGCAACTATTGTCATCGTTTTTGTGCTTATAGTATATAAAATAAATTTTAAAAGGCGGAGGATACTAAATTCATGAAAAAAATGGCTGTTTTAATTTCGATGATATTGGGCATTGTTTTATTTTCAAATCAATCTTTTGCTGACTCAAATGTCATGGTGCCACAAATGGATACGACCGATGTCTTTGTACTCAATGAGAATACAGTAGTTTTGTTAGATCATGCTTCTAATAAAGTTGATCTAGTAGACGTTAAAACAAATAGTCCGATCAATTTATCAAATGACTCAAATCCCATTTTAGATTTAGGAGTTATTAAAAATCCGGAAAAAATTGTTCTTTTAAGAAAAACTGGTCCTACAAAAATCACGAAAAGTGTATTCTCCTATAAGGGAAGTTTACTTTCAAAAACTGAAATTCCTTTGAAAGATACTGGTGATAAATTAAAATGGGTTGCCCCAACAGGAAAAGTAAACGAGAGAATTATGGTACAAACCAAAAATGTTTTTCATTTGTATGAATACCCTTGGAAAAAACCAACTGTTACTTATAATGCCCAAGTTGTAGATAAGGGATATGAAAGTGTAAGTGTCATGGATTGGGATTTCGAAAAATATCCTAATTTGGCAATTAAATATGTTGCGCAGGGGATCGGTATAAACGACTATTTTCTCAGGACTATAAATCTATATACAAAGCAAGAATTTCTTTTCAAAGATTTCAATACGGATTTCCAATTCAAATTCTTGGATAACAAACTTTCGGTTTTCAATTCTTATACCTATCAACCAGTTTTAGCTAGTGCTAATCGACCAAAACCAGCAGATTCTCAAGTATTCTATAGAATCATCAATGTTAGTACAAATAATAAGATTAAAACATTGGAATCATACTTTAATGAGGATATAGATAAAACATCGGGTTGGGTAACCGTTTTTAACAATAGTCAACTTTTTATAGGGGATCTGGCTAAACAAACTTGGTCATTGTTTTCATCAACTGGAGAGCCAATCCTGAAAGATCAGAAATGGGCAACCGGAAGTAAATTTATTTGCTATAATTCAAATTTAAAAGTTAGCTACTTTTTAGAATACAAAGACGGTAAAGCTATAATTTCTTCCTATCCTGCTTCAATGAATTGAGTGCATATAACATAAGGAATACCCTAATTTGTAACGGTTGCTTACCTATACCGCGGCCGCTGGCGGCCTGTGGCTTCAACCATGAACTAGTCTGCTCTTTCCTCATTCGACGACATTAAGATCGCAGCGCTAACCCTTGCATGAATGCGCTAAGAAAAGGTAAGACGGTGGGAATTGTCAAAAATGTATGGATCGGTGGAAGAGCCGTCATTAATCCGGGCTTAACGATCGGCGATAACGTCGTGTTGTTTTCCGGAGCTGTGGTAACATAAGATGTTCCGGACAACACAGTTGTCTGAGGGTATTGAAACTTATAGCGAGGCCTTCGCTGCCGTCCATGCCGACACCCAAGTGATGCAAAGATTGCTTTTCATAAGAAGCCGCCATCGAAAAAAGCAAAATCCGATTCCACATAAGGCAACGGAGGAATCGGATTTATTTTTACTTAAAAGGATTATAGGCTTCAGCAAAATTTAGATCATAGATGGGATCCGCCCGTAGCATCGATCATCTGGCCCGTAACCCATCGCCCGTCGGCGGATGCAAGGAACGCAACAATGTCGGCAATGTCCGAGGGCTCCCCAATGCGCCCCAGTGCAGATATTTCCGTTGCATACCGTTGTCCTTCCGGAGTATACAGCCAGGATGCGTTAACATCCGTATCAACGATACCGGGAAGAACCGCATTGACTGTGATGCCCCGTGATCCAAGCAGCTTTGCCAGTTGAAAAGTGAACGTATTGATTGCTCCTTTAGTCAGGTTATAAGCCATCAATTCCGGCATAGCAATTTTAGTCACTCCGGAGGATATGTTAATGATCCGTCCTTCATCACGTAGACGGGACAACGATTTCTGTACGAGAAAAAACGGGGCTTTGACGTTAACGGCAAATACTTCGTCAAAAGATTCTTCCGTTGTTTCTTCAAGATTTTTTGAAGTACCGATGCCGGCATTGTTGACCAAAATATCAAAATGATGACTGCCTGTTCGCTCTACAAGCTGCTCATCCAGCGATTGAAGCAATTCTTGAACGCCTGCAACGGAGTTCAGGTTTGCGCCCACAGCAAATGCTTGCCCCCCGTTTGCTTCGATGGTACTAACCACTTCCTCCGCTGCAGCAAAGCGATTGCCGTAATGGACCGCAACCAGAGCCCCATCTTCTGCCAGCCGCAGCGCGATGCCCCGGCCAATGCCCCGGCTTCCTCCGGTGACTAATGCAACTTTTCCTTCCAAACGTTTCATTTGTACCACTCCTTATTGTTTGATTAATGACAATCTACACCCTCCACCATAGGGGAGAGTCAACACGTCCAAAAAAAAATCTTTCATCATTCCTTTTGCACGGAACAATGAAAGATTCGTCTTTTTATATTTTTTCAATCGGAATGAGCAATTCAGCCCTCCGGAGTTTCCCATACAGATCTTGATCTGCCGTCAAATATATTTCCCGGATCGGTTTGGCTTCGCTTGGCCGATATCCGTTGGACGATATCCATGTCGCAAGCTCAGCCAATGCCGAACAGGAAGAATGATACGGGTCGCACCAATGAACCAACGAGGCAGCTTGTTTTAATTCCGGCCAAAATTGAACGTTCACCCTGTCACTTCCCGGAATAGGCTTTGCAACGGGCAAAGCGACTTCCACATCGATCAAATCCTCTTCGTAGTCGTTGTTATGCCATTGAACGGTTAAAGAGCGGTTGTCATCCTCCTGATGCTCACGCACATATTGTTTAATTTCATCCAAAAGGAGACATAAGTGCGAGCGCGGGATCGTATCGCGAATGGATGCGACAAGCTGGGATTTTACGTTTCGAATGACGATCGGGACGGCCGGGGAAGGGTCGTCTAAATCTCGAATACGCTCCAGCCCCGAATTGATCTCCTTCAACCGACTTTGTGCCTCCTCGATGAATTGCTGCAGTTCCAGCTGCTTGGCCGTCAAAGATTTTTTCACTTCCGCCGGCGAAACATCTTCAGCCAATAGGGACTTGATCTCTTCCAGCGTAAACCCCCGGTTCTTTAAATCGATGATTCTTTGCACGACTAACAGTTGTTCCGCTGAATAATATCGATAGCCGGAATTTGGGTCGATCGTATCCGGTTGCAACAATCCCCGCTGATCGTAATAACGCAATGTTTTAACAGATACCCGGCTTAATTTAGAAAATGTACCGATCTTAAAAATCTTAAGCCCTCTCCTTTCTTTAGGTCGATTAAACCACTAATCATTTCATTCCAAGAAACCGATTTATATGACCCCTTGTATTCAAGCGATTGCTAATTACTTCGATCTTTCATTCAGCAAAACCTCTAACCGATCTTTCGTCTTCTTTCATAGGGCAACGTTTAGGCCGAACTTCATGGAATTAAAGGTAGACAAAAAGGTTCCATGGCAAGAGCGATCAAAAACACCGGCGTAAAGGATGCGGATTCTCCAGCCCTTCATGAAAAGGCGAAATATGCACACATTACAACAAAACGGACCTTTCCCCTGCCGGATGCGACAAGGAAAGATCCGTTTTTGTTTTCATATCGAACCCTAACTAAAAAAGAAAAGAAACATGTCGGCCCATCTTAATCGTATCGATAGACCCGCTCCAACCGGCTCCCCAAGCGGCTTAGAATCTCGTTCGCCACGGTGCCGCACCGCGCGGCGATTTGGCCGGCCGTGATCGTCTCCGCCCCGTCTTGTCCGATGAGCGTGACCGGATCGCCCTGCCGGACGCCGGCGATGGAGGTCACGTTGACGGTCAGCTGATCCATGCAGATGCTGCCGACGATGCGCGCCCGCTGCCCGCGAATGAGCACGTACCCGCCATGTTCGGAAAGCGACCTCGGAATCCCGTCGGCATAGCCGATAGACACGGTCGCGATCCGAAGGTCGCGGGAAGGAATAAAGTTCCGTCCGTATCCCACCGGATCGCCGGCTTTTACCTCTTTCACTTGAGTCACAACCGACCTTAAGGAAAGAACGGGCCGCAAATCGGCCTTCGTCCGCACCTCGTCTCCCTCGCGGCTCAGCAGTCCGTACAGCGCGATGCCGGGACGGACCAGGTCGCAGCTCACCTCCGGGTAATTCAGGATGCCGTAGCTGCTCTGGATATGCGCAAGTCCGGGATCGATTCCCGCCTCCCTCAGTTGCCCGATCGCCAGTTCAAAACGGTCCAGCTGCTGCTGCGTAAAACGGGTCTCGGCCTGCCCCAAACTGTCCGACATGGACAGATGGCTGAACGTCCCCGTTACGTTCAGGCGCGAAAACCGGTAACATGCCATGATCGAATCCGGGTCATGATACGGCACGCCCAAACGGTTCATGCCGGTATCGATTTTGACGTGCACGTTCAGCTTCACTCCATACGCATTCAGCGCCTCGCCGTATTCCCTGCTGACCATCGTTTGGGTTAGGCGGTAACGGGCAAGCTCGGGGGCTCTCTCCGGAGACGTGTAACCCAAAACGAGAATGTCGCCGCGTATGCCATGTTTGCGCAGGGCGATCCCTTCCCCGATCTCGGCGACGGCAAAGTGGGCAATGCCTTCCCGGCTCAGCTCCCGCGCGGCCTCAAGGCTTCCATGCCCGTAAGCATTCGCCTTGACGACGGCCATGATCCGGGATTGCGGCGGCAGCACCCGCTTCAGCTCCGCCGCGTTATGCCTCAGATGGGTCAGGTTGATCTCCGCCCAAGCGCGGTCGCCGCGGCTTGGGGCTTCTTTTTTTCCCGCCATCGGAAAAAGCAGCATCAGCAGCCGGTCCATAAGAGCCGAAGTCTTCATCGGACGGCTTGCTCCTTCCCGAACCCCAGGCTTGTTCCATGTTCCGGACCGGCCGCGCCTCCTGGCCCCTTGCATTCATGATAAATCGTGACGACGCATCCATTGACGTTGTTGCCTGAGATCTCCACTTTCGCACCCGGCTCCGTGCGGACGGCAATCTCGGTTCCTTCCTCCCCGACCTCCACGGCGAACATCTCGATCAAATGGTCCTTGTGCTTCTTGAAGAGATGCGGTCCGTCAGGCCTAAACTGCCGCATATATTCGGTATACTCCTCAAGGCACATCCCGTATTGGTCCATGATAATCGCATGAGGCACGCCGACGTAGCGAAAATGCCACGGCTCGCAGGCGATATGGGTGAGATGCTCTTTCCCTTCCCGGTATCGCTGGATAAAACCAAACTCCGCGGCTCTGCGGCGGAATTCCGCGAATACGCCGTCCTCCGGAAACGACGGGCAGATGTAATCCACGCCCGCATCCATTTCCCCGACGTCGACGGCAAGTCCGGTCTGGTGCTCGCTTTCGCCCGGCCGCGCGACATAGCTGGCCGTAAAAATCGGCCCGTTGGCTGCGTAAGACCGGTCATAAATGCGCTGCTGCTCCATCCGCGTCCGGTAACCGCTGACGATGCCAATGGCCTCTGCGCCGCCGCAGACCGCAAGCAATGCCTTCAGCTGCCGCAGACATGTCCGCTCGAGGCGCATGCAGGCTTCTTCCGTGCTTGCCCGGGCGATGCCCTCAACGGAAGCCAAATAACTGGAGTGGATCGAATGCTGCAGCGGATGTTCCCTGTTCACCAGCACTAAAGGTCCGCGATGGACCATTTTCGGTTGCAGACGTATCGCTCGCTTAACCATCATGATCTTGCCTCCTTGGATAACGCAAGCTGGATCAGACGTTCCATCAGCTCCGGGTAGCCGATATCGCTTGCGCGCATCATGTTCGGGTACCGGCTGGCCGCCGTAAATCCCGGCATGGTGTTGACTTCGTTAAACACGATGCGGCCGTCCGGGCAGACAAACATGTCCACCCGGGCCAGGCCCGTGCAGCCCAACGTGCGGTAAATAAGCTTGGCCGCCTCTTTGATGCTGGCCGCCGCATCCTCCGAAATTCGGGCAGGCAGATGGATCGTGGACGTCGCAAGGGAATATTTCTCGTCATAGTCGAAAAATTCGCCGCGCAGCTCGATTTCGTCGATTTCGGCAATCAAGGGATCGGCCGCATGCCCAAGCACGGCGCAGCCGACCTCGAAACCGGAGACGCTGTGCTCGATGACCACCTTATCGTCATGCAACAAGGCGGACCTTATGCCTTCCATCAGCTCCAGCTTGTCGTAAGCTTTGGCGATGCCGAAGGAGGAGCCGGAACGGGCCGGCTTCACGTACAGCGGGAACCCCAGAGGCTCGGCCTTTTTGACCGCGCCGTAGAGATCATCCCCGGCATGAACGACGATCGACTCCGCCGTATCCACGCCGGCCAGCTTCACCAGCTTGCTTGCGATGGACTTGTCCATGCATACCGCCGAAGACAACGTATCGCAGCCGACAAACGGAATGCCCGACAGCTCCAGCAAGCCCTGCACCGTGCCGTCTTCGCCGTTTTTGCCATGCAGCACCGGAAACACGGCATCGACCGGCGTCACACGGTATTCCGTGCCGACCAGCTCCACCAGCCCGGCCATGTCCCGGCTTGGCGGCAAAAATGCCGGAATGCAGCTGGAATGCTGCTGCCAGCGGTCCTCCCGGATGTCGTCCGTGCCGCCGCCGTACCGGAGCCACACGCCTTCTTGCGTAATCCCCACAAGCACCAAGTCGTACTTGTCCCTGTCCAAATGATCGATCACCGAAGCCGCAGACTGCAGCGATACGCCATATTCCGTCGAACAGCCGCCGAATAATACCGCGACCGTCGTTTTCCGCGTTAATTTCATCAAGTTCTCCCCCGTTCATCGCTTCCGGACATCAGGCCTTCGCCGTTCCGCCCGCTTAAGATGTTTTTATTATAGGGAGGGGAAATTAAGCGTTTTGAAACGAAAAATAAACGTTGGTAAAGGAAAACTTAAGAAACCTAAAGAAAGGGAGCAGGCACTTTCGCCCGCTCCCCCATGCTCCTTACTCCTAATAAAATGTGGACCCTTATTCCGAAGGCGCGCCAAGCCTTCCACGCAAAAATAGTGGCCGCAGATCAGCGGCACGCCGATGTTTTGCCCCTGCGGCAGGTTGCCCGCGCCATGCAGAATCAACCCTTCTTCCTCCGGATCGTCCCATGTGCCGTAATTCCGGTAGAGCGACTCCAGCATCCGTATCGCCGGTTTCCGGTAGACGGGCGCCTCCGTCTCCCCCGACAGGCCTGCGAGCAGCAACATCCCGCTGGCCGCGCGATGCCGATCGATTTCAGCAGCTCGTTGATCGATCCGTAGGAAGGCTGGAACAACGCCTGCCGTACGACCGCGACGGTCATTGAAATGTAGGGAACAAAATAAGCGACCTTTGGAAGTTATTTAGGCCGACCCACTTGATCCCGTCCCATCCCTGCACGAAGTTCCAATCGGCAAGGCCGAGCAGCAACGTCCATAACCTGCGTTCCCGGACGGATAAAGGCTTGTTGCCGATCCGTCGGTCCAACGGCACGATATCCGCCATATTTCGCCATGCATACCGGGAAAAAGGGTCTACTCGCTACAATGATCCATAGTTCTAGCGAATTAGACTTTTTTCTTGACTATTAAATCGAGCAGACTTAATATAATGGTAGATTATAGATTTATTTTCCATCCTAAAAAAATGATAAAGGCAAACCTATTGAAAAATGGGGACGCAAAGCTACAGGGGCTAACGCGATTTTTCGCCATGCCAGCCAGTTGCCGACATAAGACTGCGTTATTTATGATGCATAGCCCTTCTTATTTCGGTAAGAAGGGCTTTTTGGCGCTTGATGGCGCCCTGCGGTTACAAAGTTCGACTCTGTTATTGACAAAGGCAAACCCATTGAAAAATGGGGGCGCAAAGCTATAGGAGCTAACGCGATTGCATGATCGTCGCCACGCTAGCCAGCTACCAATATGAAAGCCTCGCTCCTGTAGCAGGCTTTGGAGGAATGATCGGGATGAAATGGACAAAGCAAATACTCGCTCTGCTTATTGTTTTCACGTTGGTCGGCGCGTTTCCAAAAACCGAGGCCCATGCGCAAGAATCGGTCATCCAGCAGTTAGTGGTCTTGCCGACGGGCAATTATAACGCAAAAGAAGCCAAAGCCATGATGGGCCGCCTGGAGAGAATTCCAGCTCCCGTCCTTAAAGCTTTGAATGATAAAGGGGTCAAAGTCATTTTGACAAACGACGTCATCACAAACATACCCGAGCTCAGCTATTTGAAAGGGAAAACCCCAAGAGGCTGGGAAGGAACGGGATTAACTTGGGATGACGTGCCCGGCGTCAGCGAGAAAAACGTCGTCGTCCGGATCGGCTACAGCAAAAAAGGCGAAGGCCATAATTCGTTTAATCTCGAAATTCATGAAACCATACATGCCGTGGACCGTTTCGTGTTCGGCAATGCCAGTCAAAGCGCTGAATTCAAACGCATCTTTAACCAAGAAGCTGCTTCCGAATTCGGCAACGACGGCTACTTTTCGGCTTATACCGAAGAATACTTTGCGGAAGCGGCCAGCTTGTACGTATACAACGAAAATACGCGGAGCGAACTCAAAGCAAATGCCCCGTTAACGTATCAATATTTGGACAAATTGTTTAACCAATAAAAGAAAGACCCCTCAGGCGAGGGGTCTTTCTCGTTGGATCTAACTTAAGGATATACGCGATCGGGCTTAACTTGTTCCCAAGTTTCAGCGCCATCGGCATTTCTGCTGTAATCATGATTGTTCGTCGCTTCGAGCACGTCGGCGTAATACCATTTGTTCAGCGTATTATCCGGCCATGCTTTTGCATCCTTATGAATGCCTTCAACTTTCACCTTGCGGTTCAATACGCTGTTGATGAACGCCATTGCTTCCGCACGGGTAATGTATTGATTCGGCTTAAACGTGCCGTCCGGATAACCCTTGATCCAGCCTTTGTTGGCGGCAGATACGATATACTTCTCGGCCCAATGGCCTTTGATATCGGAGAACATCGTATTTTCCTGCTGATCCAAATCGTCGAATCTGGAGGCAATTGCCGCAAACTCGGCTCTCGTGATCGCACGGCCCGGTTTGAAGGTTCCGTCCGGATAGCCGGTAATGATGCCTGCATTTTCCATCGTAGCGATGTTTTTGCTGGACCAACGCGTAGCAGCCACGTCTTTGTAAGAGCTGGTGCTCTTCATGTAATCGCTGCGCGTTGCGTCATCCATCAGCCGGTAGAAGATGGCCGCAACCTCTTCGCGGCTGATGTTGTTTTCCGGTTTGACCATGCCGTCCGGATACCCGTTGATGTAGTTGAAATGGTTGGCCGTATCCAGCTTCGGAGGCGCAGGCGGCAACGGCGGCACAACAGGCGGTGCCGGTGGCAGCGGTGTTACGCTGCCGGAATTGCCCGAAGACGATCCCGGATTGCTTGGCGGATTTGAATTATCTCCACCACCGCCTCCGTTGCCGTTTCCATCGCCGCTTCCGCTACCCGGATTCGGGTTAGGCACAGAGTTGGCTGTGTAATAGAAAACATATTCTTGATCATCTTTAGTCGTGAACTGATAGTTGTACTCGGCTAGTTCAGACGTATAACCCGCTACCGTCTCAGGTTTAAGGGTTAATGTTGGACCTTCTCCCTTAACTACCTTTGGATTAGCAAGTTGCTTATTCGAGCCCTTTTCCAAGTATTTCACCGTTACGGAATGGACCAAGTTTTTGGTGTAGTTAAACGTAATCGTGACGTTGTGGTCAGGCATGATTCCCGTTACAACCCCGCCGTCAACTGTCAAACCGCTGTCTGGGCTTACGGTAGCTCCGGCAAACTGATAGCCTTCGAACTCCTGACTTACAAACGTTACCTCGGCTCCTTGAGCATAAGATTCCGTGTGAGTTGCAAGCGTCTTGCCGCCTGCTTTATGCTCAATAGTTACCTCGTATTTATCCGTCGGTTTTTCAATTTCCGTATAGTTAAACGTAATCGTGACGTTGTGGTCAGGCATGATTCCCGTTACAACCCCGCCGTCAACTGTCAAACCGCTGTCTGGGCTTACGGTAGCTCCGGCAAACTGATAGCCTTCGAACTCCTGACTTACAAACGTTACCTCGGCTCCTTGAGCATAAGATTCCGTGTGAGTTGCAAGCGTCTTGCCGCCTGCTTTATGCTCAATAGTTACCTCGTATTTATCCGTCGGTTTTTCAATTTCCGTATAGTTAAACGTAATCGTGACGTTGTGGTCAGGCATGATTCCCGTTACAAC